>CACZFM010000012.1 GCA_902780495.1 uncultured Bacteroidales bacterium | reverse complement strand
GTCTTTGTGTTTGTTGTACAGCAAACCCCATTCAACACCTTTCATCTCTTTCTTGTATTTGCGCCCGAAGAGTTTGTCCACCCAATGAATGACATCCTGAAAATACTGCCACAGTTCATCGGCATCGGTATCATGCTGATGCTTTGCCATGTATTGTTCGACCGTTAAACCCTGCGCATCGGCAATCCATTCGAGAGCAGACTCAAAATAATCCTGCCGGATAGGCGTGCCGGACATAAAGTCAGAGGCTATCTTATATGCCACGCAACCTGTCTTGGAGAAACGGCGTTTGGCCTGGGTCACCCAACTACCGGAGTAGATGGCATTGCGGATTTCCTGATGTGTCAGTTTCTCGCCTGCGATATTGATGGTCTGGAACCATTTGAGTTTCTCGTCATCCGTTCCCTCACAGATATAGACTTGTAATTTATAATCAAGGATACGGTTTTGCTGTTCGGCGGTCATATTATTAAATCCTAACAGGTTGCCGTCAAAATTCATCATATACTCGCCGGCAATGAACGAGCAGATAGAAATCGTACGTTGCTGCCCGTCAAGCACTTCGTAGTCGATGCCATCCGCGCCGTCGGTTTTTACCCAATACATGACGTTGAGCGGAAAGTTCTGCCAAACGGTGTCCATGACCGCGTTACGTTTTTTCTCGTCATAAACGAACTCCCGTTGATATTTCGGACGAATATTGAGTCGTCCGCCGTAGCCGACGATCCCTTCTTCCTGAATACTCAAATCGTTGTACCCCGCGCACAACTCCCGCACGCGTACTTCATGTAAATCTATTTTCATGGCTTTTGTGGTTTTTTGTTACGAATAAATACACGTTGATACGTTGATTGTATTTGACGTCCTTCTGAATTTTCAAAATAATTGTGTTGCCCATCGTTTTTTAATAGGTTACCATTTTCGTTTGTTTTTCCGCCAGAAGACCCAGTTCTTGTGCCATCAGGTTTACATTCCCAATATTCATCATATTTTCTTGTATCAGGAATAGCATCATGGCATTCTCTTTGAGTCGCTCCAAGAATCTCAAATTGCTCAGGATTAAATTTATCCATAAATGTAATAGGCACTCCCATTATTCCATTGAAATCACTGGGAATATCAGTTACTCTATCCACATTTATTGCATCATAATTATCATAATAAGGATACTCTTCTGGAGAATATTTTTTGTATAATATTATTTCTTCGTTATGTTTGGTTACTGGTAAACTGGTAAACCAACAGGAAGTAGATACACGTGCTATCTTTTTCCCATTTTCAAGATGATGATATTTCTCCCAATTATCCGGTACTTGGAAGAACATACCTACGTTGAAGTTTGTATAACCTGTGCGGATTTTGTCCTGTTGGAACATACGAAACGTTTCTTTATACGTCAATGCATTGGTATTCCCGATTATTAGAAATTGTTTATTATACTTGTTTAGAATAGCAAGATACTCTCGGAACAAAGAGAAAGGAGGATTCGTAACTACAATATCGGCTTCTTTTAGAAGTTCAATACATTCGGGACTATCAAAAGAGCCGTTTCCTTTGAGCAGAGAAAGTGCATTCTTATCGTTCTGAATGAGCCATTGGACATCTGCCATATTTACGGCGCCATCGTTATTATAATCCTGAACTTCGGTGATTTCTACTTTGTATGCTATCTTTTGGGGCTCGGTTTCTTCGATTTCAAACAACAAGGGAAGTTCATCTCCAGCAATAGGAGAACCATCATAACAAGTCGCTATGAGTTTCTTCAGCCCTAATTGATTAAAATTAAGCGCAAAGTACTTAAAGAAATTACTTTCATAGGGATCGTCACAATTACAAAGCACTACTTTGTCTTTAAAGTATTGCTTGTAATACTTGAGTTCTTTGGCAATATCGTCCAATTTGGTATAGAACTCATCGTTCTTGTTTCTTTTGGCAGTATTAAAATCTTCTCTTGCCATAGATTGATAGTTTGTTTTGTGCATAACTATCAATCGCAATGCAATAAGAAAAGTGTAGCCTCTTACCGCATTTAGCGAGGCGGCCTCGGATGGAAACCTCTACGGATTATAAGAAACTACACTATGGTAGCATCATTATTTAATCCGTAAAGTTATCTCCACGAGACAACTAACTATCTAAGTCGTGTTCTATTTCCAATAAGTTTCCGAGGCTCTTGGCTAAACGCGAAATAATAGATATGCTATTTATATTCATTTGGCGCACGCTTGCGCTCTGTCCTCCTGTTTAACGTCAGTGAGTGACGGGAATTCTCAATTCCGACTGCAAAGGTAGTGCTTTTTTTTAAGATGTACAAATGTTTTAGGAAAAAAATGCGTTTGAGAGGTAAAATATATGGAGAATCGGCGTTGTGGACCGATGATGTCCCTGTTATCTATCGTATATCTAATGTATATCTATCGTGTATCTATCGTGTATCTATCGTATATCTATCGTGTATCTATCGTATATCTATCGTGTATCTATCGTATATCTATCGTATATCTATCGTGTTTAACATGAGAATAGACCGAAAAATGTTCGAAAAAAAGACAAGAAAAGAAAGTATTTCCAATAGAAAATACAACGGACAAAAAATGATAATACCGAAGATTTGATCAGAAACGGGCCAAAACCAGACCGATTATCCACCGAACAAATTAAGAAACCTATTTCGGTATAAGACAAAGGAGTTTTTACGACCGGATTTCTTTTGCCATTCGGAAAGAGTAGTACTTCTGGGCAAAGAAACTGATTATAACCGTAAGTATGGTAATTGTCATCTTGCTCGGAGTAGGATACCAACCCCAATGCTCAACACAGAGTTTCAAACCGAAGTAGTTGACCGCCAAATTCAAAAGCACTACCAATGTATAACGTACCAATTGCTTTCTTCCACGCAAAGACGATTGATGGAAGGTGACATGACGATTCAGCCAAAAACCCGTCCATAAAGTGACAGGAAAGACCATACAAAACGATGCAATATGCGGCGTAAGGCACAAACCAGGCCCTTCCCATCCCCATGAAACAGGCGGAAGGTAAACCAACTGATGCCCCACTACAAAATTATAGACCAAGAAATACAAAATCCAGTCCAACACCATATTCGCTCCACCGCAAACGCCATAGCGAAATAACTGCTTTGGAAACAGATTAGAGAAAGGATAATAGAGAAAATCTATGCCTTTTGCTATAAATTGTGCTATTTTTTGCATATTTATTTGGTCATTTCAAAAAAAAGGAGTACCTTTGCAGCCGATTTTGGAGTAGAGCCTATTGTTCTTTCTCTGAAATAGCGTGCAAAGGTACACAAAAAATCCGATTCACGCAAGTAAAACGGCAATAAATTTAATTTGTAAATCATTTATGGACGATTATCACCCTGAAAATGCAACAAGTACGCGCCAAGAAATCATTGGGTCAGCACTTCTTGAAGGATTTGAGTATCGCCCGGAGAATTGCTGAGACCCTTACGGAAGGTTCTGTTTTGGAAATAGGACCGGGTATGGGTGTTCTTACCCAATATTTACTTCAAAATCCTAAAATCTCGCTTACGGCCGTTGAGTTAGACCGTGAGTCAGTAGAATATTTGAACCACATGAAGGCACAAAGTGTGCTTCATCCGAATGATGTGCCCGATTGGAGGAGACTGAGGCTGATAGAGGGTGATTTCCTTAAACTGAATCTGAATCAAATATACCCGGAAGGAACTTTCTCGGTAATAGGCAACTATCCGTACAACATATCCAGCCAGATATTTTTCAAGGTGCTTGACTACCGTGACCGTATCCCTGTATGCAGCGGAATGATTCAGAAAGAAGTGGCCGAACGGTTGGCATCCAAACCCGGTCATAAAGCATACGGAATATTGAGCGTATTACTACAGGCATATTACGATATAGAATATCTCTTTACGGTTGACGAATATGTTTTCGCTCCTCCCCCCAAGGTCAAATCGGCTGTCATTCGCATGACAAGAAACAGCCGGACACACCTTGATTGTGACGAAAACCTGTTCCGAACCATTGTGAAGACAGCCTTTAATCAGCGACGAAAGCAAATGCGCAATTCTCTTCAACAGCTGGCAGGAAAAGGTAACCCTATCCTGGAAGAGAATATATTTAAGATGCGCCCCGAACAGCTTGGAGTTGAAGAATTTGTAGAACTTACTAAACTTTTGCAACAATGTCAGAACTGAAAATATTCTATAAAGATAACGAGAAAATCAAAATCGCTAAAACACTAAGCGCCCTCAAACAACTGGATAAACATGATATTATCTGGATTGACTTGCTGGACGTAAGCGATAAGACAGAGGATACATTGGAAGGCTTCCTGAAAATTGATATCCAGGAAGACGAAGAGATGGAAGAAATTGAGATGTCAAGCCGTTATATCCAAACGGATGACTCCATTGTTGCCAACTCTAACTTTCTGAAAGAAGATTTTTCCATTGAGCCGGTGAACTTCATTGTAAAGAACAATATACTCGTAACCACGCGTGATGCTGATTTAGGCAGTTTCAACGAAATGGTAAAGAAGATGTTCGTGAATGCCCGTAGTTTTCCAAGTGGCTACCATGTTTTGGTATCTCTTATGGAAACCCGTGTGGAAAAAGATGCCGACTTGATTGAGGATACGACAGACCTTATCACCAAACTTTCTACAGAAATCAATGCCACTGATCATGTTGATGAAGAAGTGCTGATACAGATTAAGGACTTGCAAGAAAAAATCACCATTATCCGTCAAAATATTATGGATAAACAACGTGTGATAAGCAACTTCCTTAAGTGTGATTTATTTCCTGCCGAACTGCAACCGCGCCTCACGATGATTATCAAGGATATAAACTCTCTGTTCGATTACACCCGATTTGGTTTTGACCGTCTGGATTATCTGCAGGATACTTTCTTGGGTCTTGTAAATATCGAGCAAAACAAGATTATCAAGATATTTACCGTGGTAAATGTGATATTCCTGCCGCCAACTCTAATTGCAAGTATGTACGGAATGAACTTTGATTTTATGCCTGAACTGCATTGGACACACGGATACCTATTCTCAATAGGTCTGATGGTGGTATTCACATTGTTTGTACTACTGATTTTCAGGCTTAAGAAGTGGTTATAAACAAAGTTATCAACATGTATAATGGTAATAGTTGATAATTGTAAACAATCTATACTTATCTACTGACACTAAAATTTCACCTACAAAATAAATTTTATATAAGGGAGAAATTATCAATTGTTTATATAAGTTTTCTACGCTTTCAACGGAATAATATAAACATAGAGATTTAATTAAATAATTGTATATATTGATATATATTTTCCGATGAAGACGGAGGCTATTGTACTTTCCATACAGAAATATAAGGATACATCGTTTATTGTTCATCTTTATACGCGTGAAACAGGCAGAATACAATGTCTGTTGTATGGAAAACAAAAGTTTTCTTTCTTTTCTCCACTATCTATAGTGGAAATAACCACCTCAAACGGGCATAATAAGCCCTTGGACAGTATAAAAACAGTGGATTTGGTATATATTCCTATACGATTAAAAACAGATGTTAGAAGGCAATGTATTGCCCTTTTTATGGCAGAAGCATTATATAAGACACTTCAACATCCGATGCAAGATATACCTGTATATGAACGATTGCAGTATTGGATAAAGCAACTTGATATGGAAGATAGCATAGAATATATACCAGATATGTTTCTACGTAATCTTTCCGAATTATTGGGATATGGAGGAGAACCGATAGAAGAATTGTCGGATATGAAAACAAGTGAATTACTAGAAGTAATTACAATATAGTATCTTTCGCCATACGAAGGTTGCGGCGACGGTAAAATTTACTTACTTTTATATTATGCCGCTTTTCGTATTTTTCAGGTAACTCTATAATTTCCTTTTTACCGGACCAATTATCAATATACTGCCGTTCATTATTAGTATGATGAATCACTTGTATTTCATCATATTTTTCGCCCGAATCCATTAAAAAAGTTTCTATCGTAAGTGTGTCGTTACAAAGAGTAAGCACATTATATAATTGTTTTCCGGAACAGATTCGGGTATCCTTATGATTTACTTTACTAAGATAGAACTTTTTTGCACTATTAGTACCTATGAAAGGTAAACGTCTCGTATAGTTATGATCATGGCCGGAAAAAACGATATCCGCTTTATTTAAGGCATCATAGAATGCAACTTTGATAACCATATTTTGTCTGCCCACTGCTCCTGATAATACAGGATGATGCATCATTACTACGGTATAACGGCTACCTGCTTCACATAGTGTGCGATTAAGCCATGTTAGTACTGTTGTATAGTCAGAAAGGCGTTGTAGACCATTTGTATCAATAACAATAAAGCGCAGATTTTGGAAATCAACATAATAAGTGCTTCCTTTGAAACGGTCGGGACCATTCAATGGATTAGAGAACCACTCCGTCCACATTTCCGGTAAGTGGCGCACAATACCTTTCATATATTCGTGATTTCCAGGTACTGCCAATATAGGAATAGAATCAAATCCTGTATGTATCAGTTCGCGCACTAACAACTGGTAGTAACAAAAATAGCAACGCTCCATAAAGTCTCCTACCTGCGCGTAGCAGTCCAGTGGCTTATGCCTCAAATACATATTTCGATACTGCAGGCTATCTATACCATTATGTACATCACCAAGCAATAACAGACGGAATGTATCTGATTGTATGGTATCTTTGTATATTCCGTTGGATTGTTTGATAAAACCCGGTATAGAATCTTCACCAAACGTGTAGAAATGATAAGATATAGTATCTTGATTCCAAGGTGCTTCAGGCGGATTATTAAACCAAGCCTTCCAACGGATGCCGCATAAAATGGCGGCACCCGCAAGAAGAGTAATGGGTATGATGTACTTTAAAAAACGCACGGTTTAGAAAGGAAGGTCAGAACTATCATCAGCTGTGCCTGCTACAGAGTCAAAAGTCTGTATATTACCTGTGGTATTAGGCATAGGTGTTACAACCTCTGCAGTAGGTGCCATGGGCGCATTTTCAGTATTTACGGCACCTTGTTGTACTCTCCAAGCTCGAATACTGGTGTACCAGCGACCATTAAACTCACGACTCTCAATATCAAACGATACGGTAACTACATCGTCTATATTGCAGGGATTGTTCTTTATTCTGTCTTCGCCGAATATCTCAAAGCATACTTTTCTGGGGTACTGTTCCTGCGTTTCAAGTACATAAGACTGTACTTTCCATGGATTACCGGTCTTGCTTATGCCTTCTTGTACAGGAAGCACTTGAATAATTTTTCCTACTATGTCCATAAAATATATATTTTTTCTGTATTATTATTCACCTTTGATGGCTGCTATACCCGGCAGGATTTTTCCTTCAATTGCTTCTAAAAGGGCGCCTCCACCGGTAGATATATAGCTTACCTTATCTGCCATACCGAACTTATTGACACACGCTACACTATCTCCTCCGCCGATAAGGCTGTATGCCCCATTGGTTGTTGCCTCAGCAATGGCTTCTGCTACGGCTTTCGATCCTGCTGCGAAGTTATCAAATTCGAATACACCTGCAGGACCGTTCCAAAGAATCGTCTTTGCATCACGGATAGCCTCTGCAAATGCTTTTCGGCTTTCAGGACCGGCATCCATACCTTGCCATCCGGTTGGGATAGCGTTACTGGGTGCTATATCGGTTTTGGCATCATTGGAAAAATTATCGGCTATCACAGAATCGCAAGCAAGCACGAGGTTAACGCCTTTTGCCTTGGCTTCTGCTATGATTTCACGTGCCAATTCCAATTTATCGTCTTCGCAGATAGAACTTCCTATTTCTCCTCCTTGTGCTTTCATGAAGGTATATGTCATACCACCGCAGAGAATGAGGTTATCCACCTTGTTCATCAGGTTCTCAATGATGCCTATTTTAGTACTGACTTTACTGCCACCCATGATAGCGGTAAAAGGACGGCGGATATTATTCAGAACATTGTTAACAGCTTCTACTTCTTTTTCCATCAAGAGGCCGAGCATCTTGTTGTCTGCATCGAAATAGTCTGCAATAACCGCTGTAGAAGCATGTTTGCGGTGTGCGGTACCAAATGCATCGTTCACATAGCAATCGGCATAAGAAGCAAGTGTTTTGGCGAACTCTTTTTGGCTGGCTTTCATCGCTTTTTTAGCTTCTTCATAAGAAGGGTCTTCTTTCTCAATGCCTACAGGTTTACCTTCCTCTTCTGGATAGAATCGGAGATTTTCCAACATGAGCACTTCACCGGCTTTCAATGCTGCGGCCTCTGCCTGTGCTTTCATGCAGTCATTTACAAACTGTACTTTTACGCCCAATGCTTCTGATACGGCATCTACAATCTGGCTGAGGCTGTACTTGGCAGTCACTTTACCTTTAGGTTTACCCATGTGGCTCATAAGAATGATGGCACCTCCATCGTTTAGAATTTTCTTCAGGGTAGGAAGTGCACCGCGTATACGGGTGTCATCGGTAATATGTCCGTTCTCATCCAGCGGAGTATTGAAATCTACGCGGACGATTGCCTTTTTGCCGGCAAAATTATATTCGTTCAGTGTCATAATGATAGTATTAGAGGTTAGAATTTTGTATTGCGCATATCTCCGCTTTTAAGGAATTCCTCATGCATAGCGAATGCCAATCCGAGATTATGCTGGGTATGTGCCAGTTTTGTTTTGGAAAGGTATTCTTGCATCATAGGACGATAAGCGGGATCTACGCAGTTGTTGATAATTTCCTGTGCACGCTGTACAGGACTCTTTCCGCGAAGGTCAGCTATACCATGTTCGGTAATCAGTACTTTTACACTATGTTCCGAGTGATCTACGTGGCTAACCATGGGAACGATGCTCGAAATAGCTCCTCCTTTTGCGGTGGAAGGAGTGGTGTAAATGGAAATGTATGCATTGCGTGTGAAGTCTCCGCTACCTCCAATACCGTTCATCATCTTCGTACCACATACGTGGGTAGAGTTGATATTACCGTAGATGTCTGCTTCCAGTGCAGTATTGATGGTGATTAGTCCCATACGGCGCGCCACTTCCGGGTTGTTGGAAATTTCCTGCGGACGAAGTACAATCTTGTCACGGAAGAAATCCATGTGGTCAATAATATCTTGCAGTTTATCGGCTCCGATGGTCAGGGAGCATCCGCTGGCAAACTTGATACGTCCTTCTTTCATCAGTCCGATAACGCTGTCTTGAATCACTTCGGTGTACATTTCGAACGGAGGGATATGTTTGTTTTCTCCAAGTTCGCCAAGTACGGCATTGGCTACGTTACCTACACCCGACTGGATGGGGAGGAAAGAAGACGGGATACGTCCTTCGAGCAATTCTTTCTCCAGGAAAGAGGCTACATTGGCACCAATCTTGGCGGTCACTTCGTCAATGGGGGTAAACTTACCCACTTCGTTGGGACGGTTGGTGCGAACCACAGCCACAATCTTCTTCGGATTGACTTTGATACAGTCTGTTCCGATACGGTCAGAGGGAGTATAGACAGGAATCTCGCGGCGAACAGGTGGGTCAGCGGGTTCGTAGATATC
The DNA here is from genome assembly GCA_902780495.1 of uncultured Bacteroidales bacterium. Taxonomy (GTDB): domain Bacteria; phylum Bacteroidota; class Bacteroidia; order Bacteroidales; family Paludibacteraceae; genus Colicola. The sequence continues at coordinate 45,417 of CACZFM010000012.1, read as the reverse complement.
GTGCATACCGCGCATTGTTTCAGGCATGGCGGCATTCAGTTCTACAATAATTCTGTCTGCCATGCGGGCGATAGTAGGTGCAATACCCACACCGGCTGTCGGAACAATCTCTCCGTTCTCCGTCACTTGACATGCTTCGATGATAGCCACCGTCGGACGAGGCAGGAAACCATAGCGCAGGTTCTGTGCCAATTCACTCAGATGCATATCATAGTAATGTGCCTGCTGGTTGTTCAGTTCTGTTCTGAGGTCTTTATTGGACTGATAGGGAGTACGGAAAGAAATGGCATGTGCTCGTGCCAAAGCACCATCGCAACTGTCACCCGTACTTGCGCCGGTATAAATACCTATTTTGAAGGGTTTTCCCTCTGCATGAAGAGCTTCCGCCATGTTGGCGATAGCAGTGGGTACATCTTTAGGAGCACCTGCGGGAGTGAATCCACCCATGCCGACTACGTCTCCGTCTTTGACTAAACGTGCAGCCTCTTCGGCTGTCATAAATGGAAGTGCCATATTTGTATGTTTTATATTAGTTTTTTACTATTGAATCGAAATCGGCTGCAAAGGTAGTATTTTTTTCCGATATATGCAAGAGGTAGTGCATTTTTTTGATTATTTAGTGGCTCCTCCTAATGCAATATAAAGTGCAATAAGGGATTGCGAACCATTGTAGAGATTAGATGCTTCGTTCAGTTGTGCAGAGAGAAGCGACTCTTGTGCAGTGAGCACTTCAAGATAACTGGCCTTACCATTATCCATCAATTCGTGTGTGCCGGTGTAAGCATCTTGGAGCACTTCCACTTGGCGTTTGAAATAAACATCTTTCTCCCGTACAGCCTGACAGTCTGCCAATGCCTCATTCACTTGGTTTCCGGCATTGATGACAGTTTGGATATATCGGTTGAGCATATCTTCTTGGTTAAACTTGGCTATTTTCAGTCCGGCCACCAGTTTGCCTCGTGCGAATATAGGTTGCACAAGGGAGGCGGTTGCCTGCATAATCAGTGCACCCGGATCCACTATGATATTGCCGAGATTATTTGTCCATCCCAGTAATCCCTGCAACGAAAGCGAGGGATAGAATGCGGCACGCGCTGCAGCTGTGTTATAGAATGCCTCTTCCAACACATGATTTGCCACACGTATATCCGGCCTGTTTTCCAATAGTGCCGCCGGTATGCCTGTACCGATGCGTTCAGGCAGTACATAGTCACCCCATGTATTGCGTGCAATATGTTGTGGCGTGATTGCCAATAGTTTGCAGAGGGCATTCTCCACTTGTTGAATACTGCGGCGCGTGTCAATAATCTGTGTTTTTACTTTCAGATTGGATGACTCCATTTGGTTAACTGCCGTGGAATAAGACTTTCCGTTCTCCCATAGAGCCCGTTGCGTTTCCAGTGACACATCCCAAAGGCTGTCTGTGAGTAACAAAATCTCCAACTGTCTGTCAAGCAGCAGTAACATATAGTATTGTTGCGCCACGGTGGAGATGATATTTGCCTGCATGGCATCACGTTGTGCTTTGGCTTGTTCCAGTACGGCTTTCGATTTACGTTTGTTGACGGTTACAGAGCCAGATATACCTATATTCCAATCCAATTGCAGCGGAATATTGTATGTCCATGTGGCGGAACTTACGTCGCCCTTGCTACTCATACTTCCTGCTACGCTTCCCGATGGGGCAAGTGTGAGTGAGGGCAGGTATGCTAATTTTGCAGCTTTCAGTGCCGCTTGGGCTTTTTCCACCGTCAAACGGGCGGATTGTACATCGGTGTTACGAACCAGAGCCGTGTCAATCAGTTGTTGCAACAGCGGGTCGCTGAAGAACTCGCGCCAGGAAATCTCTGCAATGGAAGATGACGGGTCGTTGGCCGTTTGACCGAACAAATTGTCCGGTGCTTCGGTCTGGGGTTTATATTTCTTGTAAACGCCGCAACTTGAAAGAACAAGGCAGGCAAGCACAATTGACAATTGAAAACGGAAAATGGGAAATTTCATAATGGTCTCCTTTCGCTTTTACTGTTCATTTTTCTTCTCCACCGGACTGCCATATACTTTTTCATGCAAAGTCTGGAATACAATAAAGAATGCCGGCACCACAAAAAGCAGTGCAATAGTACCGATAGTCATACCGCCTACCACACCGAGTGCCAGAGCGCGGTTTCCGTTCGCACCGGCGCCGCCTGAGAATACAAGCGGCAGCATACCTACAATCATCGTTACTACTGTCATTAAAATAGGACGCAGACGTTCGTGACACGCCTCCAGGGCTGCATCGCGGATGGACATACCTTGCGCACGGCGTTCGGAGGCAAACTCCGTGATAAGGATGGCCGTCTTGGCAAGCAAACCGATAAGCATGATAACACCGGTCTGGAGGTAGATATTGTTATTCATACCGGGAAGATGGAAGAGGTTTCCTATCCATGAGAAGAGGAACGAACCCATCAAACCGAATGGTACGGACAGAAGAACGGCGAATGGGGTAAACCACGAGTTGTAGAGAGAACCGAGGATTAAGTAAATCAGTATCACGCAGATGGCGTAGATAAGTACAGTCATATTACTATTAGAGGTCTCTTCAATCTCTCGTGACATTGAGCCGTATTCGTATGTCAGATGGCTGGGCATAACTTCTTTGAACACCTCTTTGATAACTTGGTGCGCCTGTCCTTCCGAGTAGCCTGCTGCCGCATCAACATAGCAGGAAATGGACTGATAGAGGTTGAAACGATTAAGTGAAGCCGAGCCTACTATCTCCTCAAGGGTAACGAACTGTGAGAGAGGTGACATCTTACCGTTAGACACCCTGATATACATATTGTTAAGCGATGAGGGGTCAAGGCGGTATTCAGGAGATGCGCCGAGCATGATACGATAGACTTTACCGAACTGGTTGAAGTTTCCTACATACGAACCTCCGCAGTACGAACCGAGGGTGGTGAGAACTGCTTGTGCCGTTATGCCTGCGCGGTCACATTGTACGGGATCAACGCTGACGCGATACTTGGGGTAGCGCTCTGAATAGGTGGATTGAGCAGAGGCTATTTCCGGCCGTTCGCGCAGTTTGGCGAGGAAGTTATCGACATACCGGCTGAACTCGGTCATATCACCATCGCTCATGTCTTGTACTTGAAGGTCAATGCTGTTGGATGAACCGTAACCCGGTATCTGCGGCATCTGGAAAGGCAGTACCACCGCATTCTTGATGCTCAGGCAATCGAAATAGAAACGGTATCGGATCATCTCGATGTAATGGGCGAATCCCGGACGTTCCTCCCAGTTCTTCAAACGGATGATAGCGGTAGCGAAACTCGTTCCCGCTTGAGAAATCATACCGTAACCGCTGGTGATGGCATAACTCTCCATTTCAGGGATGGCTTTGATTTTCTCCTCCACTTGTTTCATGATTTCGCCCGTCTCATGCAGGGTGGCACCCTCGGGCGCGCGTACTTCGCAAAGGATAACACCTTGGTCCTCTTGCGGTACGAGATCGGAAGGCAATGCACGCATAAGCAATATCAGCAGTACAGCGGTCAGTACGAACAGTGCGCCAGATACCCACGGACGTTTAATGAATAGGTTTACCGATTTCTTATACTTGCCCAAGATGGCGTTATAGGCTGATTCATAGGCTTTCTTGGTATAGTAGTTCAAACCTTTGCGTGTCTCTTTTGAATCATCGGCACGCATCATCAGGGCGCACAGAGCCGGACAAAGCACCAAAGCGCAAACACACGACAGACCCACTGACGATGCGATGGTTATACCGAATTGCGTAAAGAACGAACCGGATGTACCGGGCATGAAGGTCACAGGAATAAACACTGCCATAAATACCAGCGTACAGGAAATAACGGCGGTGGATACTTCGCTCATGGCTTCGCGTGTGGCTTGAACGGCATCGGTCACGCCGTTCTCCATCTTACCCATTACCGCTTCCACCACCACTATCGCATCATCGACGACTGTACCAATGGCGAGTACCAGCGCAAAAAGGGTCAATATGTTCAGGGAGAACCCTGCGACCATAACCACTGCGAATGTACCCATCAGCGATACGATGATAGAGATGGATGGGATGAGGGTGGCCTTGAAGTTCTGCAGGAAGAAATACACCACAATGATAACGAGCAAGATAGCTATGACAAGCGTCTCGATAACATTATACATAGCGGCATAAAGGAAGTCGTTGGATGTCTCAAGCACCACGAACTCCAATCCTGCAGGCAATGTAGGAGTGAGTTGCTCGTACAGTTTGTCGATATTCTCATTGACTTCTGTAGCATTCGCTCCGGGTGCCTGGTTGATGATATAGAACACACCGGGCATACCGTCCACAGACGATGTCATAGAGTAGCTGACTGCACCTATTTCTATATCCGCCACATCGCGCAGATAGAGCACTCGGCCGCCTTCGCCTGTACGCAGAACGATGTTGTTGAATTCCTCAATGGATTTGAGCGTACCTTTATACTCCATCGGATATTGATACGCGTTTTCGGATTGCTGGCCGAGCGTACCGACAGGCGATACGAAACTCTGCATACTGATAGCCATGGCGATATCATTCGGCATCAGACCGTATTGCGCCATCACATCCGGCTTCAGCCATACGCGCAGTGCGTAGGTGTTACCAAGGTTCTGAACCTCACCCACACCTGTGATACGCATCAAACGGGGTTTAACGTTGATGTCGATATAGTTGGCAATGAAGTTGTCGTCATATTTGCCATCGGTCGATTTCAGACCTGCAATCTGCAAAATACTGCTTTGCATTTTGGCTACGGTCACACCCACCTTTGTCACATCTGCCGGCAGCAAAGCCGAAGCCTGTGTCACGCGGTTCTGGACGTTCACGGCAGCCATATCGGGGTCTGTACCTTGTTTGAAATAGACCATGATGGACGCTTCACCCGTTGCACTGGCGGTAGATGTCATATAGGTCATGTCTTGTACACCGTTAATCTGCTCTTCCAGAGGCTGGATAACGGATTTCATGACAGTATTGGCATCTGCACCCGTATAAGTGGTGGAAACGCGCACGCTCGGAGGAGCTATGTTCGGATACTGTTCAACGGACAGAGTCTTCAGGCAGATAAATCCCACCAGTGTAATCACGATGGCGATTGCACATGCCATTACATGTTTGGAAATGAATATGTTACCTTTCATAGTTCCTACGGATTAGTTTGCTGCTTCAGGGAAAAGCACTTGCTGGCCTTCCTGCACATTGTTTGCTCCTTCTGTCACGATTACATCGCCTACTTCCAGACCCGATGTGATAATCAGGTCACGTTCGCTGCTGATATTGAATGTCGTAACAATCGCACTGTGGGCGCAGCTGTCTGCACCTACTTTATATACCAGCGACTTGTCTTGCAGACGCACAACGGCGTTCTGCGGCACAACCATCATATCTTCCAAAGGGATGGGAATAACCACTGTACCTTGGATGCCCGAATAAAGGATGCCGTCAGGGTTGGGGAAAGTGGCTTTGCAGGCTATCGTACCGGTGGCGCGGTCCACTGTTCCCGTGATGCTCGTCAAACGCCCTTTCTGGGAATATTCCTTACCGCTCTTAAATAGGAAAGTGATGTCCGGAAAGGCGTCTAAGGATTGGTCTTCGCTCGAATTGTCACGGTCTTCCAATATACTCTCGTTAACCGAGAATTCGGCATACATCTTTGCATTGCCGCTGACCATTGTCATGTAGGTGGCAGGAGATACCTGGTCACCTGCAAACACGGGCACCGAACCGATGATTCCGGCCACAGGGGCGGTGATGGTGCAGAAACTGAGGTTCACGCGGGCACGGTCAGCCGATGCTTTGGCTTGTGCGGCTGCGGCTTGAGCCTGGCGGTAAGTGTTTTCCGAGTTCTCAAGCATATAATGGCTTACAATGCCCTTTTCGTATAGGTTCTGACTGCTTTCGAACTCCAGTTTGGCACTGCTTTCTCTGGCTTGTGCGGCAAGCAGATTGGCTTCTGCGGCTTCCAGTTCCAGTGCGGCGTTACGGCTGTCGATGCGGAATAGTACATCGCCTTTGTTCACTTGCTGACCTTCTTTCACGCACACTTCCATCAGTTGACCGCTTACTTGGGGTTTGATGGTTACGTCCGATGTACCTGTCAGGGTGGCACTGTATTTCAGTGGCAGGGTGACATTACTTTTACTGATGGTCATCGTTTGATACGAGGTAGGTACGGACTGAGGCATGTCTATACCGCAGGCAGTCAGCATCATGGCTGCTGCAAAGAAATAGATGTGTTTGATTTTCATAATATTTTGTTATATATAATATTGTCTCTCACAAAATCGGCGGCAAAGATACAACAAGTTTTTGATATATGCAAATAAAAGTGTGAAAAATCGTATAAGAAATAGGCTATTATTAGGTTATTATTGGGTGATTATTGGGTGATTATTGGGTTATTAGTAGGTTATTTAGCGGACGAAAAGCAGAGGAAAGCCTGCCAAAGGCCGGAAATCCCATAGTCCATCATAGTCTTACCTATCCTGACCTATTCCTACTAATCTAACTATAACACTAGTCTCACTAGTTCAACAATAAATCCGCAAAAAAACTGCGGATTTATTTGGTTATATCAAAAAAAAGCACTACCTTTGCACCCGAATTTTAATCCGTCAAACACAAATGTGTAATTTACGGACTTTATAAATAACTAAAAAACAATTGCCTATGGTAAAATAAAAGCGTAACGACTTGCACAATACAATAAAGCGTCTGCTTTATTCTCACCTTCTGAAAATTCGCCAAAATTTTGCAGTTGAGAATTTTAAGCTAGCGTTCACATACCTATGTGTGGACTTTGCCTATAATTCAACTGCAACGGTGTTTGGCGATACCTCAGAAGGTGGATTAAAAGTTTAGTCCACTTTTTTGTGCATTCCAATTTACAAACGGACTGGGAGAATGCCGAAAATCCCAAACAAGAGTAGGCAAAACGAAAACTATCTCAATATCTTATGAAAAAGATTCTTTTAATTGCACTTGCCATTGTAAGTAGTATGGTAATGTTTGCTCGAAAAAACACTAAAACAATCCACGTAATACCTGAAAATGCCACTATCTATGTGAATGGTAGTGAAGTTGGAAATGGCTCTTATACCATTACATTTGACAGACACACAGATTTTGTCATGCTCAAATTCACAGCACCTGGATACATGCAAAAAGTCGTAAAATTATTAAAAGACAATCCTAAAGAAACTCTCGATTATCGTTTGTATGAGGATGAGGCGCTTACACAATCACTCGGAAGTAGCGATGGTGTAGATATTGCCAACAAATGGATGACTATTACGTGCAAAAAAGGCATGACAGAAGATATCGTATGGCGTCGCCTTATGGGTGTTGCAATGGATAATTTCGAAAATGTCGAGGTTCGTGACAAAGCAGCCGGATGGATAAAAACGGCATGGAGAGATACTCACTTTGAAAGTGGGCAAACCGTACGTACACGTTTGGAAGTCCGCATCGTAGTAGGAGGCGATGATGAAGGAGACCTTTCTTACAAAATCCGTGTATCATCTGAACTGAACGAAGATCCAAATTGTGGGGGTGAACAATGTTTTGTTAAATTCCCTCGCGTATTACGCAAATTCTACGATGTGCTGAATGATCTGCAAACATCCATTGGATCAAACAACTAATGATATATTCATATGAAAAAGATTTGTTTATTATTCGCACTTGCATTCTGTGCTGTTCTTCCATCATTTGCTAGTCTGAAAATGGATAAAATGGATGATAACAAATGGAAATGGATAGAAAGTGCTGACAAATATCAAAGTATAACTTTTGAGGACGGTTATATGCTCATAACCGCAAAAAAGGAATACAAACATGCCTCTGATTATCAAAATATGGCCAAAACTTTTGCACGGATTCCCATGCGAGCAAAAGACAACTATAAACTGACCATAAAATGCATTGTTCCTAACTTCTACAAAGATCAGTATGTGATTTTATTTAACACCAGCAAACAATGTTTGGACGATGAAGAAAGTACTGGACAATTTGATACATACGCTTTGATGATGAATGGCTCAAATTGGATACTCAATATCTTCAAAACAAAAAATTGGTCTGACATGTCTGCAAGTCGGAATGTTAAGGGAGAAGATGGGCAGGTTTATAACGATGTATTACCAGGCAAAGTTAAAAATCCTAAAGATTATCCCATGGAGTTTGTTATTACTAAAAGTCGTAATACGGCTATTATTGAGATAAACGGTATTCAAATATTCAAAGGAGATTGTGAACTCACCGAACCCTGCATGGGATTTATGGTTCCTGTAGGAAGTTCTCTAAAAGTTGACGAAGTAATCGTTGACCAAGTAGAAGAGGAAGATTAAATTCGTCTTTATATAATTAATTGGCTGCCGACTAATTATCTGGCAGCCAATTATTATGGTTAAGAACTCCAAAGCAACATATAATATAAAACCTTAATCTTCGTTAAAACTTCATTTACATACATCCTAAAAGTAGTTCTTTATCTTTGTAGTTATATTTACCAATTCCCACAATTATAGCACTTTATGTTAGTAATAAACTTATTAGTAACAAATTTATTACTAATTTATTTGTTACTTTCATTTTTTTTATGTACCTTTGCAGCGAATTTTAAATATTTAGCCTATGAAAACGCCATTTATTTATGGAATAGCTGCGGAAAAAATGTATTTTACTGACCGCGAAAAAGAGACCAAACGACTATTGCTTAATTTTGAAAATGGACTCAACACAATTATTGTATCACCACGTAGATGGGGAAAAACCTCTTTGGTCAATAAAGTGGCGGAGTTGATGAAAGAAAATCAGCAGATTCGTATTGTGCGAATGGATATCTTTTCTGTAAGAACACAAGAAGATTTCTATCGCATGTTTGCTACGGAAATTATCAGGCAGACAGCTACACGTACAGAAGAATGGCTCGAAAATACTAAACGTTTTCTCAGTTCGCTTGTTCCTGTCGTTACAATGTCTACCGATCCAATGAACCCTGTCTCATTCAGTCTAAAAAGCGTAATGCCAGATTATGGAGAAGAAGTACTGACTTTACCGGAAAGGATTGCTAAAGAAAAAGAAATCCATTTAATAATTTGTATTGATGAGTTTCAACAAATAGGCGAATTGAGCAATTCCATTACTTTTCAAAAGAAACTGCGTTCTGTATGGCAGCATCAACATTCCGTTTCCTATTGTCTTTATGGTAGCAAACGACACTTGTTGATGAATATGTTCGGTAAACGAAGTTACCCGTTCTATAAATTTGGCGATATGCTGTTTTTAGAACGAATTCCTCTTGAATATTGGTATGAGTATATCCAGAGTCGTTTTGAACAAAACGGTAAACATATAGATACACGATTTGTAGATGATATCTATACATATGTAGATGGAAATTCTTCCTACGTGCAGCAACTGAGTTGGCTTGTCTGGGCACGTACAGAAAACGAAGTCAATGAGGGAATAATGGCAGAAGCAAAGCAAGATTTATTGCTTCAGAGCCATTCCTTATTCATGGAACAAATCAATTCACTTTCCTCTTACCAATTGCGTTTCATTCGTGCTATTATGAGCGGAAAAACTATAGAGATCTATCGTAAAGAAATAATAGAAGAATTTGAATTGGGAAGTTCTGCAAATATTGCAACTATTAAGAAAGCACTACAAAAGAAAGAATTGATAGAAATAGAAGGGAAAAACATTTATTTCTCCGACCCGATATTCATTCATTGGCTGCGTCAATATAACATATCCTTAATCTAACTATTTCGGTCAGTTCTCGGCAGATGGTCCCGTGATGGTCGCGGGAATTTCCTGAAAGCCGCCCCACCTCTGCGCAAGGTCAGCGCAACCTCTGCCGGAAAATATTGCGAGAGTGGCTACAGAAAAAATGCACTTTTTTGAAAAAAAGTTGCATTTCAGGTGATAGATTTGCCCCTTTTTCTGCCTTATATATGGAGGGGTATATGTAAAACATACCCCAATAAGAAAAATTTGATACCAAAAACGGACCGAAAATGGACCGAGATTGGACCGAGATTGGACCGAACAGTCGCAGAGCGGGCATATATCACGCACTCCATTAGGAACTGAAAAGAACAAGACAAAAATGCAAAAAAATGCCCAAATATTTGCGTATGTGCAATATTTGTTGTAATTTTGCAGCGTGTTTGATGAAAACTATTTAACTATATGAAAAACTGGTATTTCTTTACTCGCATTACGGCAGTCTTGCTGACCGCTATCGTAACTCTTCCTCTGTTCGCAGACAAACCCGAACTTCCGGACAGCTGGAAAACAGATGACTTCACCGAAGTTACCGTCCCGCTTGAGGCCACATTCCGTTTGGGCGACCAATTCAATTTCCATGAAGTGTTCCCCCAACTGCCCACCCGTTTCCAATACCGCGAACTACCCCCTTCGCTGGAAGGAGATATTATTGTGGAACTGGAAATAGTCAGCAAAGGTTGGAACGAACCTATGCAGAATAATGAAGTGGAAATAGAGAACGGCTATTGTGTACAAACCGGTTCTACCATGCTCACACTTCATAGCGTGGATACCATTATGGATGAGCGTGGGGCTGTGTACTTTTCGAAAGTGACGACGTACAATATCACCTTCTTTGTATCCGGTACACAGGTATTGCCGGGATTGAATGACAATTCCGGTCCCAATCCGGATGTTATACGCAATATCACGATGATGGTGTATGACAATGTAGAAAGCAATATCGCTTTGTACTACCTCAACCATTGCAGTATAGACAGCCATTGGGATAGTGATTTGCAGAGGAGTGTTTACGGGGAATTTGAAAAGGACTGGTTATTGCTGTCGGATAATCCCGATCAGATTTCTAGCGATACGGATGTGGTGAAAGTGAATTCCGGCTATTACACCTCTTACTTTGGTGCCAAAGAAGGTACATCTGTCATCTCTGTCATCTCTCCATTGATTGGCGGAAATCAGCAGCCGGATACCTTTCAGTTTACCATTACGGTGAAAGATGCAATGAATGAGTTGACCTCCGGTCGGTGTGGTGCAACGGTGGACGATATCGGCGGTTACCTGTTCTGGAGCATTGACAACGATTATACCTTATCTTTCCGTGTAGACCCGGGTGCGCCTTTTTCCACGTTGGATGGCGATCAGTGCAAAATGCCCGACTTCAACTATCCGAATGCAGATGAGTGTAACGGAACCAACACCGGTGATGGCGGATACGAAGAGGCAGGCTATTGCATTCCTAATCCTTCCCCGTGGAACGCGTGGTCAGGAATGATACGCAAGCTTGATTTGACCAATCTGCGCAACATAGGCACGCAGGCTTTTTATGATATGAGCAACCTGAAGAGCGTGAAGATACCGTCTTCCGTCACTTCCATCGGTTCAGGTGCTTTCTGGGGCTGCGAGAACCTGACCACTCTTGAAATGGAAAGTCCGAACCCGCCAAGCTTTGCCTACGGCGTGCTGTATGTGGCAGAAGACCCTGTTTCCTACGAGCCTACCCGAAACATACATATTATCATCGTGCCGGACAGCAACTCTTTGCTTGCCTACAAGCGACTGGAAGCCTCGATGACCTATCCCCAACCGCTAGTGTTTGTAGTAGCGAACGCAATGGTGGAAGGTCTTTCTTGGGATATCCATGTTTCCGAATCGTCACAGGAAGTCGCAATGACCATCTCCGGCGCAAATGAAGAAGAACCACCTCTTGTTCTTGAGCGGAAAGACGGAGAAATGTTCCCATGGGATACCTTTGAGGATGCTGTGAAAGAGATAGTGATAGGAGATAATATCAGCTATATCGGTAGAGATGTGTTTGAAGCATTGACCGACTTGACAAGCATCCAATTCACACAGCAGAACCATCCTTTGGATTCGATCCATATAGGGGCACTTCCCGCCAATGCACACCTTTGGAAGTTCGCGTTGGGCAATCCGCAAGACGGTCCGATAGTGCCTCCCGCTATCATCACTGGAGATATGCCTCTCACGGAAGCGTTTATGAGATGGGCGGCTATGTTCTCGGATTCTACGGTGCTTTATGTACCGGATAGTACGTTTGAATATAACGGACAAATCGTACGGGCGATTGACCTCTATCGCAATGACCCCATCTGGGGATGTGTGTTCAATCGTATCACCGATCGTACGGTGGATACAGCGCAAGTGACAGATAACTCCATCACGCTCTCATGGCTTCCGCTGGAGAATGCAGCCGCTTACCGACTGACTGTTTACGATAACAATTGTCCGGAGTGCACTGCCTCCATCGATATTCCCGCAACGGTAGCAAGAGGACTGGTGGACTGGAGTATAATTGATTACGCGCCACGCCGTGCCCCGCAAGGCGATGACGGCAACGGTGGTATGACACTGACCATTTCCATCAAACCCGGTAGCGGTAAAGCACCGAATAAAGACGTGGAAGTTCAGGTTAGCAACCTGCAGGCATCTACAAGCTATTCGTTCACACGTGAAGTAATCACGCAGAATGGTTCCGTGAATGCGCAATTGGTGAAGAGCGGTTCGTTCGAAACATTGGTTGCGGGACAAACAACAGGCTTGGAAGATGCAGAAGAACAACAGATCGGAGAAGTGAATATTTATGACCTCCTCGGCCGTCCTGTCGGGACTTCTATTGAATCCCTGCCGGAAGGAATCTATGTGCTGGATAACGGAAAAACACGCACTACAATCATGCTCCGCCGATGAATCACTTCCTCTATCGCATAGACCGCCTGTTGAGCCAGGGCCAAGGACGACAAATCTTGTATATGGCTCTGGTGGTGAGTGTACTGGTGGGTCTTTTCTGGATAATCAGTGCCACCTTCGGTTTGCAGTTCACAATCGGTCAGGTCATCCAACTGATTCTGGCACCGGGTGAGTTTGTCAACCACGGAGAGAATCATCTGGCCTATCAGGTAATTGTCAACCTCATTGGCCTTGTGTTGGTTTCCAGCCTTCTTATCTCGCTGTTAAGCAATATCGTGGAGAACCGTGCAACGGCATTCAGCCGTGGTTTGCTGCGCTATCGGTTTAATCATCATGTATTGTTCCTCGGCGCAGATGAAATGCTGGTGGATACCATTGTCGGTCAATGCGACCCGCATAGTCATCAACCGATTGTCGTACTGACTGAACAAGATGCGGAAGAAGTGCGGAAACGGCTGTTGGCACAATTGCAGGACGCATCGCTTCGGCGTAGGTTGGTGGTGCTCTACGGCCATCGTACGCAACGGGAACAACTGTTGTCGGTTTATGCAGAGAAAGCACAACGCGTGTTCATTATCGGTGAACCCGATGAGGAAGATCACGATTCGAAGAACATACTCAGTCTGTCGCTCATCAAAAACATGATGGCAGAAGGAAAACAAACGATAGAGTGCTATTTCCTTTGTCATCATCTGAGTACCCTTCGTATCCTGCAATTGCAGACCGAACCCTTGCCGCCACAATTGCATTTGACGGTGATGAACATGCCGGAAAGTTGGGCACAACGCGTATTGGTGAACGGTGAAGGCTATCCACCCATTAACCGTCACGCCTCACCTTCGGTAGATGACAAAGAATATGTTCATCTTGTCTTACTCGGTGCCTCACAGATGGCATATGCGTTGGCATTCACCGCCGCACATGTGGCGCATTATCCCAATTATATTACCCGCCGGCTGCGTACACGAATAACTATCGTAGATCCACAGATGGACATTCATAGCGAATTCCTGCGTAGCCACTATGCCTCGCTCTTCCGTTTGGCTCACCGCACGCATATTCGTTGGGAAATGATTGACAATAAGAGACAATGTATCAGGAATACATATACACCGGAACCGGATAATGACTTTCTGGACATTGAGTGGCAGTTCATTACTGCCCGTCCGGAGACATCGGAGGTAAGAGAACTATTGGAACAATGGAGCCAAGACGAGGAACAGATGCTGACTATCGCTGTTTGTGCAGAAGATGCGCGTTCGAACCTTGCTACGGCACTTTATTTGCCCGATAGTATCATGAGTCGGCAAATCCCCATACTTGTTTACCAATCCACCAATGCTGCTTTGGCGGAATGGACCAAGGATTTCACACGGTTCAAAAACATCTATCCATTTGGTATGCGTGAAGATTGCTATGACAAAACGTTCCGCCGTCGTCTGGCATGGGCGCAACAGGCGAATGAAGCATACGAAGATAATGCAGCGCAACTTAATCCGCAGCGCAAACGCAAACATTGGCATGATTTGAAACTGACATTGCAGTTCTCTAACCTCTACAGCGCCAACTACTATCATTCGGTGCTTCGGCATATTGACCCGCAGTATCGTGCCCGTTTGGAACATCAGCGGTGGATAACAGAGAGGCTGTTGTTAGGATATAAAGCGATGGATAAGGCCGAACGCATTCGCATAGAACATTTGCCCGAAGCCGAAAAATGGAAAGAGATGGAACGGCTCGAACCTTATTTCGAGCACCCGAATATCCAACCGTTTGAAGAACTGACAGAAGAGTCGGTTCGAAAAGATGAAGTAATGGTACAACTATGGAGCAACAATACACCTACTATGCGTTCGTAAGTTATCGTTCGTCCGATGAAAAATGGGCGAAATGGTTGCAAGAAAAGATAGAAGGCTATCGCCTGCCGACCACGATACAGCACGAGAACACCGACTTGCCCAAGTCGCGTTTGCGGCCGTGTTTCCGTTATCACACGGATATCCAGCCCAATGAACTGAAGACGGAGTTGCGCAATAAACTGGAACAATCCAAGTACCTGCTCGTCATCTGTTCGCCTCGTTCTGCCCAGTCGCCATGGGTGGGTGCGGAAATAGATACTTTCGTGGAATTGGGACGGCGTGATCGTATTATTCCTGTTATCGTGGAAGGCCGCCCTTATAGCGACGACCCTGCAACCGAATGTTACAATCCGTCTCTGCTCAAGCATTTCCCGCATTCGGATGATATTAACCAAGATCGTGAGATACTGGGGGTAAATATTCACGAGGAAGGAAGTGGCAGTGCATATATGAAGCGGGAACGGGCTGTGATGCAGGTGGTAAGCCGTATGCTGAATGTCTCGTTCGACCGCATCTGGCAACGCCAGAAGAGACGTATCATCCGTCGCACCATATTCTCTGTAATAGGCGCCCTGCTTGTACTTGCCTCGCTGATTGCAGTATGGATAATGAACCAGCCGTTTGATAGTCGGGTGATGTTGTATGAATCCTCACCGGCCGTAGAAGCGTTACCTCCTATGTATAATGCGGTAGTGACCCTCACCTTACCGGATGAGGAACGCACGGATACCATCTGTTCGTTTGATGAAGAGGTACTCTTCCGTTACTTGCCGGCACGGCTGAAAAATCAGGAAGTGGCAGTGCATGTGGAAGCACCTGATTATTTGCCGTTGGATACCATAGTAATGTTGAACAACATACTCAGTCTTCCTTTGGCACGTGATCCGCAAGTATATGGTTCGCTCAGTGCTGTTGTGCTTGTCAATGGCAATATAGCACCAAGTAAACGTATTATGGTGGAAAACTTTGACATTACCACAGATGCGGCAGGACGTTTCACGCTCTTTATCCCGCTTGAACAACAGAAAAAGAGTTACTTCATTACCGACCCTGCTGATGCATCTCTGTCAACAACCTTACACGCTCCTTGCGGACGTAATGACATCATACTGCTATGAAACAATATCTCTTATCAGCTCTGCTGCTCTTTTCGTCATTTGCCCTTCATCTGTCAACTTTGTCTGCCCAAACGCAGACAGGTGTTGTACGCACGGTATCCCGTCCCGATGCTCCTTCGCAGCATCTGTCCGGCGTCGTAGTACGCATTCAGGGAGAGTATAACCCTGTAATGACTGATGAACAAGGTGCTTTTCAAGTGCTGATGCCGGGATATAAAAACGGTACGGCGTATGCGCTTGCTGGAATTAACAAAGGAGGATATGAATTGCGTGAACCGGAATTGGTGGGACGCAGATTACCGTTCTCTACTGCCGTTCCATTGGAGATTATCATGGTTAGTCGGAGACAGCTACAACGGGACAAACAGCGCATTGAGCAAGCCGCACGGGAGAATATTGAACGGTATTACGAAGAACAACTCAATGCCCTTAATGAGCAGTTGGCAAAAGCAACGTTGAGCAATCAGGAGTATGAGACCCAACTGAGCAAGTTAGAAAATGAATATGACCGTTTTGAACCTCTTATAGAGCAGATGGCAGAGCGTTATGCACGTACGGACTACACAGGGTTAACGGAAGAGGATGGACTTATTCAACAAGCCATTGAGCAAGGCAATCTTGATCTGGCACAACAGCGTATCTTGGCAAAAGGTGACCCGGAAGAACGGGAGAAAAAAATGAAGCGTGTCCGTCATCTGGCGGATTTACAACGCGAGGAATTGGCTAACGATTATTACCACTTGTATGCCATTTACCTCAGCCGTTTTGAAAACGACTCGGCACTATTCTACTTGCTGAAACGGGCAGAACTGGATACAACCAACGCCCAATGGCAGTTGGAGGCGGGTAATTTCTATGACAAAATGTCCTTGCGTTTTGAGGAAGCTCTGGTACTCTACCGCCGTGCATTGCGTTATGCGATAGCCAATGAAGGAACCAATGCCCTTCGTACGGCACAGGCACATAATAACATTGCGTATGCCCTTTCCCGATTGGGGCGGTATGATGAAGCAATGCCCGAACAGAGAATAGCAACGGCATTATATACTCAAATTTATGGTGCTAATCATCAACTGACAGCTGCACGGCTGACCAATACCGGAGTTATCCACTACTACCTTGGAAATGCCGACTCCGCACAAATGTATTTCAATCGTGCAGAAACGGTTTATACGTCCATTGAAAGTGAGTCGGAGGCGGATAAGGTAATCTTCAAGTTACATGCCCAATTGCTCAACAACCAAGCCGCAATAGATGTAGCGACAGAAAACTATGAATCGGCCTACCAACGCTTACAAAAAGGGTTGAAGATTGTTCCACAGGAGGAAGAGCATGATAGGTTGTTACTATTTCAATCGATGGGGACTGTATGCTATTTTCGTCAGCAACAGGAAGAAGCAAAGAGGTATTGGCAAGAGGCACTGGAGATAGCGCGGAAACTATATGGAGAAGCCCATCCTGTTACTATAGAACTGAAGCAGAATCTTGAGTTATGATTTTGTTACGGCTCCTTCTGTTCCTGCCATTCCGAAAAAAAAGAAGAAATATTTGTATATTCGAAAAAAATGCTGTACCTTTGTGCCCTCATTGCGTAAGTGAACATTGAACGGTTGAGAAACAAAAAACAAGCACCTGAATGCTTGTTCTTTAAAGAAGCGCGCTCCCTCTAGGACTTGAACCTAGGACCCCCTGATTAACAGTCAGATGCTCTAACCGACTGAGCTAAGGAAGCATGCACCGAAACGTCCGTTTCTCAATTGCGGCTGCAAAAGTACTGCTTTTTTTTGATATGACCAAATATTTTTGAAAAAAAATGCATTTTACTATCAAAAAAAAGAATAACGACTGCTAAATAATGTAAAAAACGATATGCGTAAAGTATTAGGATTAGGCAATGCCTTGACAGACATCTTGCTGCAAGTGTCCGAAGATGATCTTCGGGAATTGGGGTTTCCCAAAGGAAGTATGAACCTCATTACCATGGAGCAGGCTGAAGAAATCCAGCACCGTTTTGCCAGTGTGCGCAAACGTATGGTGGCAGGAGGAAGTGCCAGTAACACCATTACCACCATTGCCCAATTGGGAGGAAAAGCAGCCTTTATCGGCAAGGTCGGAAATGATGAAATAGGTGAATTCTACCGTGAAGACCTCCGTAAAAACGGCGTTCATGCTATGTTATTGAGCAGCAGTAAGATGTCAGGATGCAGTATTGTGCTTATCACGCCTGATGGCGAACGTACATTTGCAACCTATTTGGGAGCCGCAGCAGAAATGACCGAAGAAGATATCCGGAAAGAAGCTTTCATAGGTTACGATATTTTCCATATTGAAGGTTATATGGTTCAAAACAATGCACTTATCGAAAAGGCCATCCGTTTGGCAAAAGAGTCCGGTTGTATGGTGTCGCTCGATCTCGCCTCCTATAATATCGTCAACGAGAATCATCTCTTCCTGAAAGAACTGATAAAAAAATACGTAGACATCGTGTTTGCCAATGAAGACGAAAGTTTTGCTTACACACACCTTAATCCGCAAGAGTCTGTAGAGAAAATAGCCCAACAATGCGATATCGCCGTTGTCAAAGTGGGCAAACGAGGCAGTTATGTGCAACAGGGAACCTCTATGTGCCATATCGGTGCCATCACTACTTCTTGCACCGACTCTACCGGTGCCGGTGACCTTTATGCCGGAGGCTTTTTGCATGCATTGAGCGATGGATTCGACATCCGAAAGTGCGGAGAAATAGGTACGATAGCAGCCGGTCGGGTGGTGGAAATAATCGGCACGAAATTGAACGAAGAAACATGGGATGAAATCCGCCGTATCTGCGCCCTCTATCGCGGATTTATGCAGAAATATAATCCCGCCTTGTAGAACCTCCAACCCCAACGAACAGCCATGCAAGTCTTTTATATCCTTTATCAATACCTGATAGCTTTCCCGCTATCCATCTTGCTGACTCTTTTTACTGCCGTCACAACGATGTTGTTTTTCCCATGCAAGAACACACGCTGGTTGCATGCCATACAAGCGTTCTGGTGCCGCAGTTGCTGCCATTTGGTGTTTCTTCCTGTCAGTGTGGATGGATTGGAAAATATCAGCCCCGACCAGTCCTATGTGTTTGTCGCCAATCATCTGTCCACTTACGATGTGTTTGTCGTTTACGGATGGCTACCCAATATATTCAAATGGCTGATAAAAAAAGAAATTCGTTATATTCCCTTTGTTGGAACAGCCTGCAAGGCGGCAGGGCATATCTTTGTTGACCGTAAGAACATACGTTCGGGGGCCAAAAGCATTCTGGCTGCAGAAAAAGCCCTTCAAGGAGGAGTATCCACCGTCATCTTTCCGGAGGGAACACGCTCCGAAAATGGAGAAGTGGGTCCCTTCAAACGCGGTGCATTTCATATCGCTCATCAGCTCAATCTGCCCGTCGTACCTATTTCACTGACCGGCTTGCTCGAAGTAATGCCTAAAGGAGCATGGTATGTACACAGGCATCCTGTCCACATGCACATAGGGAAACCAATCAACCTAAAAGATTATCAGGAAGAAAACGAAGCAATGGAAGCGGTTCGTCAGGCCGTAATAGAAGGATGCGCAAAACATTGATTATATGGGTTCTTATCGCTTGTCAAGTGTTTACGGTCACAGGACAGGAGAATATGGATATCTTTTTGAAGAATCCGATGACGAAGTATGCCAACATAGGTATACTCATCAAAAATGTGCAAACAGGTCTGGTAATTGCCGACTACCGCAGCCATAATGTCATTCCTCCTGCTTCGGTTATCAAAATTCTGACTACGGCCACCGCATTGGAACTGCTCGGATCGGATTACCGATATCCCACCTATCTGGAATATAGCGGCTATATTGAAGGGGTTACTCTGCACGGAGACCTGTATATCATTGGGCAAGGCGACCCGACCTTGGGCAGCCAGAAAGACGGAATAGGTTTCTTTCGGCAATGGACGGAGGCTGTCCGTAAAGCTGGAATTGAGAAAATTGACGGCCGCGTGATTGCCGATCTCAGTTATTTCGATGGTGATGCTTTCAACCCCGGATGGTTGTTGGAAGATGCAGGTAATTACTACGCACCCGGCATATTCGCAATCTCCTATATGGACAACACCATGAATATCGTACTGGAAAGTGGTCAACCCGGCACTATTGCTCGTGTGGCATACACGGTGCCCGATGTTCCAGGCATGACATGGGAGAACCATATCCGTTGCACACACACGGAAGAGGATGGCGCATTCGTTTATGGTCTACCGTATAGCACTCAACGTTACCTGACAGGCTCTGTACCTAGTAAGCGTGGTACATTCGGCATCAAAGGCGACCTTCCAAATCCCGGACTGTTGCTAGCGCAACATCTTACTGAACGGCTGCGCAACGCAGGCATTTCGGTTAAGCGGGAGGCCTCATACCATAGCGAAAGCGATCTTCTGCCTCGCACACGCATACACACACATCTCTCGGAACCGCTTGGAGACATTGTAGCTCGTACGAATCAGCATAGCATCAACCTTTTTGCGGAAAGTATTTATCGTCAGCTTGGCAGCCGCATTGCCATACCATGCTCCGTCCATAATGCAGAGATGGTTGTTCGCAATTGCTGGCGAAACAGAGGAGTTGACCTCACTTCCGCAACCATCAAAGACGGCTGCGGATTGGCACCACAAGATGCCATCAGTGCCGCATCGTTAGTGCAACTGCTTGAATACATGTGGCATAGCCCTAATAAAGATATCTTCTTCGCTTCGCTACCTGTCAGCGGCAAATCGGGAACTTTGCGCAGTTTTCTGGCAGGCACCGAACTGGCGGGATATGTACACGCCAAAAGTGGAACGATTGGTGGAACTAAAAACTTTGCCGGCTATATCGACCTGCCTAATGGACAACAATGGGCTTTTGCTGTTATGGTGAACGGAGCTTCCTGCAAAGGAAAAAACATACAACCTATTATCGCACAATACCTGCTGGATGTATATCGCCGAAACAAATAGTACCAACGACCTGCTGCGGCAACACCCTGAATATGTCACAGTTCGCACCGATTTCCAAACCTCCGGACGAGGGCAGCAGGGAAACGGATGGGAGAGTGAACGAGGCAAGAACCTCCTCTTTTCTACGCGCCTCATTCGGCCGCAGATAGCCGTAGAGAAACAATTCGTTCTTTCGATGGCGGTGTGTGTGGCTCTCCGTCAAGCCGTATTGGATACGATAGGTACAGATGCTATAGGGCAAGGCTCTCTGCTTTGTATCAAATGGCCCAACGACCTTTATGTCGGTGACCGGAAGTTGGCGGGTATCCTCATTGAAAATAGTCTCCAGGCAGGGTATATTGAGCAATCAATCATCGGAATCGGACTGAATGTCAACCAGCAAAGGTGGGTCTCGGATGCCCCCAATCCTACATCACTCTGTTTGCTCACTGGGCATACTTACGAACCGGAAATAATCATGCAGGCTTTTCTGAAAAACCTATCGGAAATCATACAGCAACCCATCTCGGAAATCCGAAGTGCCTACATGGCTTCCCTGTACCGAAGAACGGGCTTTCATCTGTGGGAAGAACGCGAAGTGAATCTTACGCCCACAATGCCCCAATCGGCACCGACTGAACGAAGTTTTGAAGCGCAGATAGCCGATGTCACCGATTGTGGCGAACTTATGCTTCGGATGCGAAACGGTCAGGAAAGAACCTATCATTTCAAACAAGTGAAATATGTCATCAACTATTGAATAATTATACATTAAATACATAATCTTTATGAAAAGTATCATCATCACCGGCGGAGCCGGATTTATCGGAAGCCATGTAGTCAGACTCTTCGTAAACAAGTATCCTGACTACCGAATTATCAATGTCGATAAACTCACATACGCCGGCAATCTGGCGAATTTAAAAGATATTGAAAACAAGCCCAACTATCGTTTCGTGAAGGCCGATATTTGTGATTTTGAGACCATCTATCGCCTTATGCAGGAGGAACAGGTGGAAGGAGTTATCCATTTGGCTGCGGAAAGCCATGTCGACCGCTCTATCAAAGACCCATTCACATTCGCTCAAACCAATGTCATAGGAACGCTGTCTATGCTACAAGCTGCCAAACTCTATTGGGAAACGTTGCCGGAAAAATATGAAGGCAAACGCTTCTATCACATCTCTACCGATGAAGTGTATGGAGCCCTTGAACTGACTCACCCTGAAGGCATTGAGTCACCTTTCACCACCAAGGCCTCATCTTCACTCCATCACCACGCGTATGGTGAGAACTTCTTCACCGAGGATTTGAAATACAATCCGCATAGTCCCTACTCTGCTGCAAAAGCAAGCAGTGACCATTTTGTGCGTGCTTTCCATGACACCTATGGGATGCCTACCATCGTTACCAATTGCTCAAACAACTACGGACCCTATCAGTTCCCCGAAAAACTCATTCCGCTCTTTATCAATAATATACGTCACCGTAAACCGCTGCCTGTCTATGGCAAAGGCGAGAATGTGCGCGACTGGCTGTATGTCGAAGATCATGCACGAGCTATTGACCTCATTTTCCACAAAGGAAAAGTGGCGGAAACATACAATATCGGCGGGTTCAACGAGTGGAAGAATATTGATATTATCAAGGTTGTTATCAACACAGTTGACCGTATCCTTGGACGAAAAGAAGGGGAAGATATGGACCTGATTACTTATGTCACCGATCGTGCCGGACACGACCTGCGATATGCTATCGATTCCCGAAAACTGCAACGCGAACTTGGATGGGAGCCCAGTCTGCAGTTCGAAGAGGGTATCGAAAAAACCGTACGCTGGTATCTGGATAACCAGGAGTGGATGGACAATATCACCAGCGGTGAGTACGAAAAGTACTACGATGATATGTATAAGAACCGTTAAATCCCTCTAATGTCAGCTGAGAAGAAACATATTGAAGTCGCCATTGTAGGAAGTCATGGAAGTGGCAAGTCCACCTTCATTGAGGCCATCACGGCCGCTGCGGCCAAATTACGGGATGTGGATATCCATTTCGATGAACATCACAGCCATGAGGACATGGATCGTGAGGAACATGATGTTGTTCTTCAGGTCGTAGATGCCATCAACCTGCGCGAATCACTTGAGATAACGCCTTCTTTCATTGACCATAGCCATCCGCTAGTACTGGTAATCAATCGTTACGATCTGCTTGTTGAAACGGGACATCGCCTTGATATACCCAAACTGCAGGAATTGGTAGGCGTACCGATGGTGCCGCTTTCGTCGCTTACGGGCGACCATATTCAGGAGGTTATCGATATGTTGCTTACTGCCGTCCAGAACACTCCGCAGGGGCATCCTGTGTTCCATGCATGGGAACAGCAGGAGGCAGAAGCGTACCACGCATGGATGGAAGGCGTATTGGCAGCCGTTCTCTCGCACCCTTTGAAGGATACGCATACTTGGGAAGAACGTATCAACCATCTGCTTATAAAACCATGGACAGGTTTTCCCGTTCTCGCAGGTATTCTGGCGTTTGTTTTCTGGTGTACGTTTGCCATCGGGGACCCATTGGGCGAATGGTTGGATATGGGCATACAATGGTTGCACGATGTGTGCTTGCAGACCATGCACGAGGGATGGATGCAGTCGCTTCTGGCGGAAGGTATCATTCTTGGTGTTGGAAGTCTGCTGACCGCATTGCCTAATATTATCATTCTCTTTTTCTTCCTTAGCGTGATGGAGGACACCGGTTATATGGCGCGTGTCTCATTCCTTATGGATAGCCTTATGCACCGCGTTGGACTGCACGGACGTTCTTTTGTCCCGATGCTGATGGGCTTTGATTGCAATGTGCCGGCCATCATCGCTGCTAAAGACATCCATAACCCGAAGGACCGTACACTCACCATGCTTATGATTCCTTTCATGAGTTGTTCGGCAAGGTTACCGGTCTATATCCTTTTCATCAATGCGTTCTTTCCTTCCCATCGGGCTTGGGTGCTGGGAAGCCTTTATCTGTTGGGACTTATACTTAGTTTCCTCTTTGCTAAATTGATGAAACGACTGCCTGCGTTCAAAACGCCTGAAGACGATTGTATCAACGAACTGCCGGATTTCCACTTGCCGTCTATCGGTTTCGTTAGTAGGCATATATGGTTGAGAATAAGTGATTTTTTAAAGAAGATTTCCACCATCGTATTGTTTGCGTCGGTCATCATTTGGGCGTTGCAGTATTTCCCTGCACAGGATTTGGAACATATTGACCAATCTTGGTTGGCGAACATTGGTCATTGGCTCGAACCTATTATGCAGCCTTTGGGGTTTGATTGGCGGTTGTCGGTATGCCTTATTACGGGGCTTCCGGCAAAGGAAGCGATTGCTGCCACGTTTGCTATACTCTTCACAGGAGGTATTGAGAATTCCGGTTTGACTGCCGTCAATGCGTATGCGTTTTTGGTGTTCACCTTGCTGTATTTTCCGTGTGTTGCTACCATCGAAACCTTACGAAAAGAAACCGGTTTTTGGTGGGCTTGTTTCTCTATGCTCAATTCGTTACTTTTAGCGTGGGGCATGGCGTTTCTTATTAATCAGATTGGTGGTCTTTTTCTGTAGTGCCATGATGTATATAGAGGAGATAGCGGTTATTTTGATAGTTGCGGCTTCTGTTGTCGGTGTCGTTTGGTATATCCATCGGGAAAGTCGCAAAACATGTTCGTGCGACTGTGGCGGCACATGTCCCCGGAAAGGTGCAGACTGTCATAATGCCTCTTCTTCCCGCTGTTCCTCTTGCCCATTTGCGCAAACACGAGCGGATGACGGGACAGCTACGGGACGATAGCGTATTTTTAGCATTAATGCTAAATGTTTGGCCAACCGGATGTAATAATGGGGAAAGGGCTACTTATTCTGTTTGATTTTTATTACTAATCGAATAGCATTAGCTACAGCCAGTAATATAGCAACTATATCATCTATCCATCCTAAAGCAGGGGCGATATCAGGAATAAAATCTGTCGGAATTAGCAAATAAACAACTGCAACTACAAATCCGATGCCAATACTCCACTTGTATCTTGTTTTCTTCTCCATAAATATAACTAAATATGACACACAATATTGTGTATCCACACGAATAATTCAAATCCGATGAAAAGAATAAACACCCATTTGTTTTTCAAGAAAGAATCAATTTTATAAAAGAATTTGTGTAAAAGTGTGCTTTGAGTAATAGCATCATACCCTAATATCATAGGGAATACACAAATAAAACCAATTGAAAAAATAACATTTGGATTTAACGATACAGCCTCTGCGATTTGTCCGTGAAAAAAGAGTAAAGTTGCCCGTGTAACTCCGCATCCAGGACATGGGATATGATATATTAACTTCATAGGGCACACCACCACATTGACCTGCCCTTCATATAAATATGAGAAAAGAAGCCATATGCACACACCGATGTATGCGCATATGGAACTAATATAAAAGGTTTTAGTAGAGATAGTTTTGCAACTTTTTCGCGTTTTCCTCGCGGGTAGCTCCCATAACCGTAAACCAGTCAATCAGAGTCCAAATTCCGCAACCTCCACACGTAAGAAGTTTTATCACCCCAAGTCCCACATGACCGAGGTAGAAACGGTCAATACCTAAAGAACCTAAGAACAACGAGATAATCAGTGCTATTGTCGGATCCTTAAATTGAATGGATGAGATGGTAAACCATTTGTCCTCCCCCACTTTCAGAAGTCTTTCGCGTAAAAGGGCGACTTGATTTTCCGGCAATTTGCTGTTGTTGTTCATGATGAACATGTCTACTTTTTGTTGATCCATAGTAGTAAAACTTTTAATTAATAAATCATTTACAATTCCACTTATCTTGATAATTTTTATTTCCACTCGCAAAAGTACTACTTTTTTTTGAATTGTGCAAGAAAAATCTAAGATTTTTAGTTGAAAGTTTAAGGTTGAACGGTACAAAACGGATTGTTTTTCTCTTCCTTTCCTCTGCTTTTCGTCCGCTAAATAACCGTGTAATAACCTATTAATCACCCAATAATCACCCAATAATAACCTAATCGTTATTCGAGAATTGCGTGAAAATTATGGGAGCATTATGGGAAAAAAGAGCAGGGTTATCGTTGCGTTGTTCCGACCAGAAGAGGAAGGACCGCGTTGATAATCCAAAGGGCAAAGACAGCAAAGACGATACAAGGTTCACAATCGGTGTAACGCCCGAAGACCATTGCTTCAGCAGGGGTAGTAAACATATCGGCAATCCCCCTGCGAGTACGATGACAGACATCAGATGCAGGTTTCCGGACGCTTTACCCGCAAAGAAACAGAAAACCGGTATCCATCCCGTCAGAACGATGGTCAGCGTGAGAACAAGGCTGCCATGTTATTTTTTATAATTCATCCGACACGTCAGGCAGATTTTACTCGTTTTTCCACGACATCCGTTAGATATAAGTTAATCATTCGTTGAATGTTTGTTCGCGGTTCCCCTAACGACACCCCCTGCATTTTATTCCCCTGCGTTTTCTCGGTCATCTCTCGCCCATCGGATGCTCAAGCTTACCTCACCCTGCCTCAAAACCTAACAATGTAACTATCATTTCACGACCATGACGCTAAACCAATCCCTGGCTCCAAACTGGCTCCAAAAGTGTAAAAAAGTGGTGACATATTCTAAAAAAAAGAATGTTACTGCAACAATTTGGCAGTAAATGGTTGTAATTTTGCAGAAAAATTCAAGATTTATTTGGTAACATCAAACAAATTTAGTAACTTTGCATTTTATTACAACTATGGCTAAACAATCATCTGCTCAACTATTTCGCTGCTACATCTGGCTCGTGGACACCATTTATGCTGCCGGACACATCACCCGTGAAGAAATTGACCACAAATGGGCACGGAACTACACTCTAAATGATATGCATGAGAATGCCATTCCTGAACGGACTTTCCATAATTGGAGACATGCTATTGAGGATTTGTTTCAAATCAATATCGAGTGTAGCCGCAAATTAGGAGGTTCCTACTATATTGAGGCTGCAGATGACCTGGAGCGAGGAGGTGTGCGCACATGGCTCATCAACACCTTTGCGGTCAACAACCTCATCAACGAGAGTCACCGCATTAAACATCAGATCTTATTTGAGACAATTCCTTCTGGTCATCGATTTCTCACTCCGATTATCGAAGCTATGCGTGATAAAGTGCAACTGAATATGACCTACCACGGCTATCATAAAGACCATGAATCAACTTTTATGGTGAAGCCTTATTGTGTAAAAGTGTATCGTCAGCGATGGTACATGCTCGCGCAGTCAGAGAAGTCGGATCTAACTGTTTATGCGTTGGATCGTATTGTCAAATTGGAAATAACAGACAAACTCTATAAACTGCCTGTCGATTTTGATCCGGAGGCGTACTTCAACTCAATAGTTGGGGTTAGTGATGCCGGAAAGAAACCGAAGTTTGTCACCATCCGTGTGAATAGTTGGCAAGCTAACTATTTCCGTTCTTTACCCCTCCATCACTCGCAGGAGGAAACAGAACGTACGGATGAATATTCGATTTTCAAATACTATCTCGTTCCCAACTACGAGTTCAAGCAAGAACTCCGTTCTCA
Organism: uncultured Bacteroidales bacterium; assembly: GCA_902780495.1. Lineage (GTDB taxonomy): Bacteria > Bacteroidota > Bacteroidia > Bacteroidales > Paludibacteraceae > Colicola. The sequence goes on along the minus strand of CACZFM010000012.1, from coordinate 18,044 downwards.
CGGCGCGGCGGTTCAAGTCATAGAGCCTCAAAAGTTGGCCGAGGAAATAAATAAAGAAAGTGAAGAAATTATTAGAATGTATAACCCAAATTAGTTTTATTTATGGACACATTGGACAAAGATACCGTCAGTAACCGGTACGCTGAGGCATATGCACAACTTGTCAAGGAATTTTGCGAAGATGTTCGCACAATTGCCGAAAAATATAAACCTATTTCCCGTACCGATGATAAAGGAAAACCGGTTCCTGGACATAATCGAGCACCGGCACCTTTCTTGCCAATTATAGGAAGTGGTTATTATGACGCCCCTATTAGAGTTGCAATATATGGAATGGAGACTGCTTGTTGGCATGATTTGTATCGGTTCGTTGACAAGTATGACAAGGGTGGGCTCACAGCCGTAAAGGCATATACAGATGGTATAGAGGGTGATGATGAAACTTATAAGAAACGATTCCATAATCATCATGGCACCAAATACGAGAACAGTTCCTCTTTTGGTTTCTGGAAATTTGTGTATAGCACGTTAGCCGGCATATATGGTGTTGATGAGAAAGAAGATATCCGGGAAAGACCAGATTTGCTTAGATCATTTATTTGGGGCAATGTCAATTCTTATGAGAAGTTTGGTGCTTCTTGGTCAAAAAATAAGAAGCTGTCTCAAAGGAAATCAGACTGGGAAAAAATCTCAAAAGCGAGTAAACGTTTTGATTCTGCACAACTTCTTTTGCCCTATACTCAGCCTCATATTATGGTGGTATTCTATTGGGGTATGACACGCAAGTGGTTGACGGGCAAAGAAGGGAAGTGGCAAGCCGATGAGGTTATTTCAATTGATTGGTCTAAGTTCTTTGCTCAGCATCCGAAGCTGAAGGAGGAGCAGCAAAATAAACTCAGGAAGTATATTCTTTGCTATTATTTGCGCTATTATTTGTCCGAAACTGGTACTTACGTTTTCAAGACTATGCACCCACGTGGTATGCCTAGTAGAGGCATCAAGAGTGCTATCTGGAAAGCAGCCATCAATTATGCCATCCAATCTATTGCGATAAATAAATAATCATTTTCTTCTGACCGCTGAACTGATTTGGCAGCGAAAAGTAGTAACTTTGCGGCGTGATTCCAAAATGGAGTCGCGCTGCATTGTTTAACTAAATACCAAATTATTATGGCACTTTGGAAAATTACTGTAAAGCGCAAGGTCAACAAGGTTGGTCTTCGCTTGGACGAGGGAATGTTTGTCGAGCTGTCAACCCCCTGTGTGACTAATCCTTTATCCACCAATTCCTCAAAACACATTCCGCAGATCCGTCAACTCTTTGAGAGCAAGTACGGCATCGATCCGGAGCAATATGCTAATACCGGATATATGGAAAGCGAGAAACTATCATAAATAAAATTTCGGATTATTTGATAAAATCTTTCTCGTACTGCAATAATTTGGCAGTAAAAAACTGTAATTTTGCAGCGTGATTCAACAAAGAGTCACGCTGTATTTAATAATTACAACTTTTTTATGTGTATGACAAAAGAACAAATTAACGCTTTACGCGAGCGTGCCGTTTGGAAGAAATTATCTTCCGAACTGAGATGGACAGAGGTACTGCTCACCAAGTATGCCAACCAAGTGGACTGGGAAGAAATTTCCTCCAACGAGAATGTACTATGGACGGAATCCCTTCTTCGGAAGTTTGCTGATAAATTGGACTGGGAGGAACTATCTAGAAATGATGCCTTCGCGCTTCTTAGTCCGGATATTATTCGCCCATTTGCCTCGTACTGGCATTGGGAGTCAAAAACAGATCGCACTGCTTGGACTCCGAAGTTCGTTGATGAAATGAAAGATCATCTTGATTGGAAGACACTCTTTTTATCGGCATCATATGAGGAGCAAGAGTTTTATTTCAAAGAATATTTTGAATATATTTCTCGGCTTCCTTTCAATGATACAGGTTGGATGTGGAAAAGGTCTAATAATTATTTCAAAAAATATGTGGACGCACGATGGAGGGAACGTGCCAGTGAAATACTTTACCATGCCCAATAATTATTCTTAGCACGCACGTTATGTCAAGAATTCTTAAACATATTGTCAGCCAGATAGGCACTGCGCTTACCGTTTTTAGTCACGGATTGCTTGAATTAAATCAACCGATGGCTTCTGCTATCAGGAATAGCCTGAATGTTTGGAGCAATAATGCCTTTATGGTTGTAAACATCGGGTATAACACTACTGATATTACAGTCATTAAAAAGAGACGTATCCTCTCGCACAACTCGATTTCCATAGCTTACGATACCTTTATTCAGGATATTATTGTGTTTATGGGGCGTAAGCATAACGCGCGTGTTGACGAATCCATGGCCAAACGCATCATGGACACAATAGGATCTGCTGTTTCAGAACTTGATAATCCACCGCCTAAATGCAATGTTATTGTCCCCAATAAGACGACAGCTCTTCCCATGAGAATACCTCTCTCTCACGAGGATATTGCCGACATTCTTAACTTCGACTTAGAAAAGTTCGGTCATATTATTGTACGGATTCTTGAATCAATGGAACTAAAAGTGCAGGGAGAGATCTACGAGTGTGGTATTCAATTTTGGGGAGAAGGTACAGCCATACGCGGTCTCGCACACAAAATGGAAGAGATAACTACATCCCCCTGCCATATTGTATTGAATTAGTTATCCCCGCTGCGTTGTGCCGACAATAAGTGGAATGACGGTGTTGATAATCCAAAGTGCAAAGACAGCAAAGACGATACAAGGTGCGCAATCGGTGTAACGCCCGAAGACCATTATCGCCCAACAGCCCCGGATACCGGCATCCGCTGCAGGCATGTTAGGCGTAAGCGTGACCAGGAGATAATAGACAGGAATCGCCATCCAGACTTCTTCGAGCGGGATAATCACTCCGAACACGCGTAAAACGAGATACAACTGCAGGCAGAAAACGCCATATCTTGCCAGCGACTGAAGGAACACAAGCCACAGATTGGCTTTGAAAAATGTGCCCAAGGCCGGAAACCATCGCTTCAGCAGGGGTAGTAAACATATCGGCAATCCCACTGCGAGTACGATGACAGACAGCAGATGCAGGTTTCCGGACGCTTCACCCGCAAAGAAACAGAAAGCCGGTATCCATCCCGTCAGAACGATGGTCAGCGTTAGAACAATGCTACCGTACATTCCCATCGCTACGGCCTCTTTCCATCGGTTGGGGTCGGGCAGTCGTGTGGCACGGGCCGGATAATCGCCCAAGCGGTAGGGCGTGACGAACGCCCCAACAAAGCCGTAATAGACCTGTCGCTGCGCCTCGGCTACCGACAAAGGGCATATACCGGCAAGCAAGGTGCGCCATTTGAGGGCTTCCAACAACAGGTTCAGCGGCATCAGCAACAAACAGCCCGCCAGACATCTCCAGCCCCAAGCATCCGTTGCGCGGAGCTGCTGCCACAAAGCGGGATAATCCCTATAAGCGGCCAGCCGGTAGGCAAGATAGGCATAAGCCGCCACCAAAAGCAGCCATTTGAGGATCCATATCAGTCGTTCTTTCCGTTTCACGCTGCAAAGATACACTTTTTCTTGCATATATGCAATATTTTATGTACTTTTGCAGCCCAATGCATGTACTTTTGTCCATATTGACCTCTCTGAACATGGTTTTTCTGCCCGGAGAAATCATTGACGATATCTATAATTTTCTCTCCGAGACAGAGACGGTGAACTATGAGGATTTGTACGATGAACTCATGGAAATCCATGCCAATCCGATAGACCTCAACCATACGTCGGATGCCGAATTACGGCGGCTGCGTTTTCTCAGCGAACGTCAGATTGATAATATCCTGCTGTATGTGGAGCAACATCCGATGGATTCGCTTACTGAACTGCGGCTTATTTCCGACCTGCAACCCTACGAGATACGCAACATGCTTCCTTTTGTCTGCATCAAGCCACGGGCACCGGATAACAAGATATATGCCGCCGAGGTGTTCCGTTATGCCAAACAAGAGCTGTTGTTGCGAACGGATGTGCGGTATGCCGAAGACCCTTATCGTGACGGACAATTGGACCCTGTTTACAGGCAGTTCCGCTATAATTTCAACTATCGCAATCAGGTGCAGTTTGGTGCCACTTTGCGCCGTCCGACGGGCGGTGATGAGCGTAGTTTGCTGTATGGCGGATATATCCAACTGTCGGATATCGGTGCGATGAAACGGCTTGTGTTGGGCAATTTTCAGGCAGTGTTCGGGCAAGGACTGGTGACGGCAGCTCCGTTTCATATGGGCAAAAGCAATTATGTTCTTACGGCGGGCAGTGTGCAGGAAGGGTTGAAAAAATACAGTTCGGTGGACGGCAGCGGTCTGCACGGGATAGGAACAGCCTGGTGCTATCGTGGTCTGGATGTGGCGGCCTGGTACAGTCTGACCCGCACGAATGACAGCCTCCGCCGGCATATAGCAGGCCTGAATCTGTCCTATCGCTACAAACGAATGAAAATAGGTGCAACGGCCGTGGAAAATATCTATTCGGATACGCTCCGCTATTATTACGAGAATGCCCGTTATAATCAGAACTATTTTCGCGGTATCCGTCAGTTCGTAGGTGGCGTAAATTTCCGATGGAATCAGGGAATTGTGGATATATTCGCCGAAGCCGCCACTGCTCAGAACCGCCGCAAATGGGGCTATGCGGTGACAGGCGGTGTGCGTATCAATCCTATACATGACCTCGGACTGATACTGCTGTATCGTTACTATTCGCCTCATTTTGACAATACGCTCGGTTATGCCTACTCCGAAACCTCCCGTATCAACGATGAAAACGGTCTGTATCTGGGTGTGGATATCAAACTTATACCGCATTGGCGGTTGGCCGTTTATGGCGATGTGTTCCGCTTTTCAGGTATCAAATACGGTATACCCTATTCGCCTTCCTGGGGCTATGATGCACAAGCAGAGGTGTCGTATCTTCCTGAAGATGTGTGGTCTATGACCCTGAAACTGCGTTCCCGCCAAAAGGCAAAAAAAGACCAGTGGAATCTTCGTTATCAGTTTGATTACGGTCAGGCAGGCTGGAAATTACGGACGGAAGCGGATGCCGGTCTTGTTCGAACGGCTGCCCGCCAACTGACGTACGGACTATCGCTGTTTCAGGATGTGGGATATTCATTTGCTATGGTTCCCATTACCTTGCAAATGCGCGTGCAAGGCTTCTATATCCCGCAGTGGGACAATCGTTTGTATCCGTACGAAAACGATGTACTGTATGCCTATTCGATCAATAGTCTATACGGCAAAGGCGGACGGATGTACCTGAACTTCCGTTGGAAAATCATTCCGCAACTGGCGCTCTATCTGCGCGTCAGTGAGACCGTTTATGCCAATAGTTGGGTGAAAGAGAAAAAACTGCCGTCAGCCACTCACACGGACATACACTTGCTGTTTCGTGCCACGTTATAGTTGTATCCGCTTGATACAAGCCAGATGGTGCGTGTATTGCCCGTCGGGATGTTCGTTGTCTGCGGCTTCTTTGGAGAAAATACCCTGTTGGTCAATTCGCTCCACTTTGACCCGTCCAGAACAATGCACAATCCGTTCGCTGTCCAGCAGAATCCCCACATGCGATATGTTCGTGCGTGTCGGGTCCAAGTCAGCATGGTCGAAGAACGCAAGGTCACCGGCTTGGGCTTGAGAAAGGGCCTTGACCAATTGCCCTTTTTCCACTTGTTGCGAGGCATTGCGTGGCAAGGAAGCGCCAAAGAGGGAAAAAATGACTTGCACAAATCCGGAGCAGTCCATGCCCATCGCGTTCTTTCCTCCCCAGAGGTAGGGTATGTTCAGGAAATAGCGTACGACGTTCATCAGTTGTTCCTGCGAGAGCACGAACGGCTTTTCCGCCACCATGGCAGGGTCTATGCGCAGTGTGGCGCCCAGTAGGGAAAAGGTGCCGTCTTTGTAGTCGGGTAGGGTTGTGCCAGCCGTCAGGGGGAAGGTTTGGCCATTCACGGTGCTCACGGCGTATGCCATCGGATAAGCCACTCTGGCAAGCGGATGCTCCTCATCTGCCATCGGTAATGATTGAAATTCCTCATCGGTCAGCGGAACAATCATCTTGGTATCCACCCAGCCTGTTTGTCCGTCTGCGTGCAAACAAATCTCCGTCCAACGAGGAACTTGCTGCAGGATATCAAAGGTCTCTGCAAAGAGCAGTTGGGTCAGTTGCTCTGCAGCTTCCGATGCCGTTGCCCGGACAGGCACTACGCTATGTAAGGTTATTCCGCGCATCACCATACTTCTTTAGGGCGAATCGATTCTTTTCTCGGATAGTCAATGGTATAGTGCAACCCCCGGCTTTCCTTGCGTTCCATAGCCTGGCGCGTGATAAGGTAGCCCACATTAATCATGTTCCGCAATTCGCATATATCCCTTGTCGGGCGAACGCGCTTAAAGAGGTCTTCCGTCTCTTCGTACAGCAAATCCAGGCGTTCCCATGCACGGCGCAGACGCAAATCACTGCGGACGATACCTACATAAGTGGACATGATTTGTCCTACTTCACGCATATCTTGCGAGATAAGTACTTTTTCCTCATTGGTCATGGTGCCTTCATCGTTCCATGACGGTATTTTCTCGTTGAAACCGTAGTTTTCAATCACACTCAACGAGTGCCTTGCCGCTGCATCCGCATAGACAACAGCCTCGATGAGAGAATTGCTTGCCAACCGGTTGCCGCCATGCAGCCCCGTACAACTGCACTCGCCGACAGCATACAAGCGGTGGATGGTGCTTTCGCCATCCAGATTGACCTTGATTCCGCCGCACATATAGTGGGCGCAAGGAGCTACAGGAATGAGTTCTTTGGTAATATCTATGCCGATGGAAAGGCACTTTTGGTAGATGTTGGGGAAGTGTTTTTTTGTTTCTTCCGCATCTTTGTGCGTCACATCCAAGCATACATGGTCCAAGCCATGTATCTTCATTTCGTTATCAATGGCGCGCGCCACAATATCGCGCGGAGCAAGACTCTGGCGTTCGTCATATTTCTGCATGAACTCCTCGCCGGAAGGAAGCCGCAATATACCTCCGTATCCTCGCATGGCTTCCGTAATCAAATATGCGGGATGGGTCTCTCCCGAGTGGAAGAGAGCCGTCGGGTGGAACTGGACAAATTCCATGTCCTTGATGATTCCTCTGGCACGATGCACCATCGCTATGCCGTCTCCGGTTGCGATGTCAGGGTTGGTGGTGGTGGCATATACCGCACCGATACCGCCGGTTGCCATCAGAGTAATACGGCTGAGGAACGTGTCAATCTTTTGGGTGGTCGGATTGAGGATGTATGCTCCGTAGCACTCGATATCCGGCGTATGATGTGTCACACGCATACCCAAGTGGTGCTGGGTGATGATTTCCACGGCAAAATGGTTCTCCAGTACCGTTATATACGGATTATGGCGCACAGCCTCCATCAGTCCCCGCTGAATTTCGGCACCCGTATCATCTGCATGGTGCAAGATACGGAACTCCGAGTGACCGCCTTCACGGTGCAAATCGTAATGACCGTTGTCCTGTTTGTCGAAATTGACACCCCAGTTCACCAGTTCTTCTATCTGGCTTGGTGCGTTTTTCACCACTTGCTCCACGGCAGCAGGGTCACTGATCCAGTCACCGGCCACCATAGTGTCATGAATATGTTTGTCGAAGTCATCCAACTGCAGATTGGTCACACTGGCTATGCCGCCCTGTGCTTTGGTTGTGTTGGCTTCATCCAAATTCGTTTTGCAGCAAATGGCTATTTTGTACTTTTGGGCACGCGCCACCTTGAGTGCAAAACTCATACCGGCCACACCGCCGCCTATAATGAGATAATCAAAGTGATATACCATGATATGTTTGTATTAGACAGGTCTGTATCGTTCTTTTTGTTTAGACGCCGCAAAATTACTACAAATATTTGGAATATCCAAATTTATCTTCTTTTTGCATCTTTTATCGGGCTTTTGCCAAGACAAACACGCTGAATTTGGCACCTTTGCATACTTCCAGTGTGGTTATGGCCGAAAGTAATGTACTTCCTGTAGTCAGAACATCGTCCACCAATAGGATGTGTTTGCGGTATAGTTCTTCCGGATGATTGACGGCAAAAATGCCTTCCACATTCTGTTTCCGTTCTGTTCCTGATTTGAGGGCCTGTTGTGGATTGTTGCGTTCGCGGGTAAGGTGTGATGTGTCCATGGGGATGCCGGTCACGTCACTTAATGCCTGTGCAATATATTCCGACTGATTGTACCCCCGTGAGCGAAAACGCTTTTTATGTAGAGGCACAGGTATGATACAGTCTATTTCATCGAAGAAATCCGATTGCAGAAAGTCTGTAGCGGCAGTGTGTGCCAACTGGTATGCTATCTCCGGCTGACGCCGGTATTTGAAGGTGTGTACAACCGTTCTGATTGTGTCATCTTTTGTGTAGAAGAGAAAGGCAGCGCCGGTGGCAAACTGTGGGTGGTGATGGAAGATGTCTTCCGTGCTATTGCCGCGTTCTGCAGCTTGTTCTGTCCGTGGTAGCATCTCTATGCAATGTTTGCAGATATAGCGCGGGCGATGGTAGTCTGTCTCTCCTTCCACTCGTTCGCCGCATATCGGGCAGAGACGAGGGTAAAGGACGGAAGATATCCATTGGGCGAGTCGGCTGAAGATAGGAGATATGGCCATGGAACGATGAATATCAGAGATAACGACCTGTGAGACTTTGTTTGGCTGCCTTTAGGTCGGCTGCTGTTCCTACGGCCACCACTTGCCCGCCGTTCCTACCGCCTTCAGGACCCATATCAATCAGGTAGTCAGCTGCACGGATAACATCCAGATTGTGTTCTATAATCAGTACCGTGTTGCCGCGTTCCACCAGTTGGCGCAGTACGCCGAGCAATATGCGTATGTCATCAAAGTGCAAACCCGTGGTTGGTTCGTCCAGGATATACATAGTCTTTCCCGAAGATGGGCGGGATAACTCTGTGGCCAATTTGATGCGTTGGCTTTCACCTCCACTCAAAGTATTGGAGGCTTGTCCTAACTTGATATAACCGAGCCCGACATCCTGTATCGTCTTTATTTTGCGTAGTATCTGCGGCTGGCTTTCGAAGAACTCTACTGCCTGATTGACGGTCATATCCAGAATGTCGAAGATGTTTTTTCCTTTGTACCGCACCTCCAGAGTTTGCCGGTTGTATCGTTGGCCGCCACATACTTCACAAGGCACATACACATCGGGCAGGAAGTTCATCCGGAGTGTCTTATACCCATTGCCTGCACATTCTTCGCATCGTCCTCCTTTAGCATTGAACGAGAAACGCCCTGCGCCCCATGCCCGCATACGGGATTCAGGCAATTGGGCAAACAGGGTGCGGATATCCGTGAAGACGTTGGTATAAGTGGCGGGATTGCTTCGTGGCGTACGGCCGATGGGAGACTGGTCCACTGCTACCACTTTCTGGATATGTTCGATTCCATCGATACTTTTGTAGGGTAGCGGCTTTTTGAGCGAACGGTAGAAATGTTGGCTCAGTATCGGTTGCAGGGTTTGGGTCACCAAAGATGATTTCCCGCTACCTGAGACACCGGTTACGCACACCATTTTCCCCAGTGGGATACGCACGGTCACATCTTTGAGGTTATTGCCTGTACATCCGTTGAGTTGCAGCCATTCCGCTTGTTCTGCATCAAACGGTGCGGGCGGTGTGAAGGGTTGTTCTTTGCCGTTCAGATAACGGGCGGTGAGGGTGTCGCTTTGCAGCAACGCTTCGGGTGTACCTTGAAACACAACATGCCCACCAAGTCGCCCTGCCAAAGGGCCGACGTCAACGATATAATCCGCTTGGCGCATGATTTGTTCGTCATGTTCCACGACAATCACCGAATTGCCCATATCGCGCAGTTCTTTCAGTGAGTCTATCAGTCGTTGGTTGTCGCGTTGATGAAGTCCGATGCTTGGCTCGTCCAGAATATACAACACATTCACCAGCCGTGAACCTATCTGCGTGGCAAGGCGTATACGTTGGCTTTCTCCGCCACTCAGGCTGTCTGAGGAACGGGAAAGACTGAGGTACCCGAGTCCAACGGAAAGCATGAAACGCAGCCGCGAACAGATTTCTTTGCGGATAGGCTCGGCTATGCGAAGTTCTTTGGCGGACATGTTGGTGGTGTCCAGACCTTCCATGAAACGGAGCAGTTCTGTCAGATCCATGGCGGATAGTTCGGCAATGTTTTTGCCTGCTACGCGGAAACTGAGCGCTTCTTTATTCAAACGCAGTCCACCGCATTCTGGACACACGATTTCATCGGAATTATCCTGCTCTTCCTCCTCCTGTTGTGCCGAGTACTCCATCAACCTGCGCATCCAGTCCTCGCTATGGATAATATCGTCCAATTCATCGGTATTTTTTGCATCGGACGGATGGATTTTTCCCAATCCTTTGCAGCATGGGCACCATCCTTTTGGGGTGTTGAATGAGAAAGAGTGAGGGGCAGGATCCTGATAACTCAGACCGGTGGATGGGCACATCAGGTTACGGCTGTAGTAGCGGACTTGGGTTTCATTGGCTTCTGCAATCATCACGATGCCGTTGCCTTGTTCCATGGCCTGGTCAATGGAGCGACGGAGACGTTTGGTGTCTTCTTCAGAACTATCTTGGGTTACCATCAGCCTGTCTATTACCACTTCGATTGAGTGGTTGCGATAGCGGTCCAGTTTCATGTTCTGGCGGATTTCCTGCACTTCTCCGTCCACACGGACACGCATAAATCCTTTGCGCCGGATGGTTTCGAACAGTTCTTTGTAATGTCCTTTGCGGTTGTTCACCAGCGGAGCCATCAGGAGAATGCGTTTATTTGCATAGGTCTGGTGAATGAGCGAGATAATCTGTTCATCGGTAAAATGCACCATCTTTTCGCCGGTGAGATACGAATAAGCCGTAGATGCGCGGGCGTATAGAAGGCGCAGATAATCATATATTTCCGTAATGGTTCCAACCGTGGAACGAGGGTTGCGACCGGTGGTCTTTTGGTCAATGGATATCACCGGACTTAGTCCCGTTATCTTGTCCACTTCGGGGCGTTGCATCGTGCCGATGTATCCGCGGGCATACGAAGAAAAGGTCTCCATATACCGCCGCTGACCTTCCGCAAAGAGGGTGTCAAATGCCAACGATGACTTGCCACTACCGCTCAAGCCGGTTATCACCGTCAATTTATTGCGCGGAATACTCACATCCACGTTTTTCAAGTTATGGACGCGCGCACCGGTTATCTCTATTGTTTCTTTTTCGTTCATCTGGCTTTATTCCACTTGCAGCACCAGTCCTTTTAGGTATTCTCCTTCCGGATGGTAGATGTTCACAGGGTGATCTTGGGGTTGATGGAGTTGGTGCAGGATTCGCACGTTCCGCCCTACTTCTGCTGCGGCGGAGAAAACGGCAAGGCGGAAATGTTCTTTATCCACTGCTTGCGAGCAGGAGAAAGTGAACAGCAGTCCACCCGGACGTATTTCGCGTATAGCTTTGGCGTTGAGGCGTTGGTAGCCGCGCAAAGCGTTACGAACGGCATCGCGATGTTTGGCAAAGGCGGGCGGGTCAAGGATGATAAGGTCATATTTATCCCGTATATCTTCCATGAAACGGAACGCTTCGGAGGCAAAGGCGGTATGACGCGTATCGTCGGGAAAGTTGTGTTCCACATTCTTTCGCACCAGTTCAACGGCTTTTTCGCTCACATCTACTGAGTGAACCGAACGGGCACCGCCACGCAGCGCATACACAGAGAAACCGCCTGTATAGCAGAACATGTTCAGCACGTCTTTGCCGGATGCATAATGTTCCACCATGGCGCGATTCTCACGCTGGTCAATGAAGAAACCGGTCTTTTGCCCGCGCAACCAGTCAATGCGGAACGACAAACCGTTTTCGGTCGCCCAGAATTCCTCGTCCGAACCGTTTCCAATGAGATAACCCGTCTTTTCGCCCTCTATTTGGGCTTTGAACGGAAGTGTATCGTCGGATTTGTAATATACGTTCTCTACTTCTTCCACAACGCTTGCCACCGCTTCTGCAATCCGGTGTCGTGTGAGGTGCATACCGATGGAATGCGCTTGCACCACTGCGGTATTGCGGTAGATGTCCACAATGAGACCCGGCAGAAAATCACCTTCTCCATGAACCAGACGATAGGTGTTGTTGTTTGATGAAATCAGTCCTAATGTGCGTCGCATACGGTATGCCTGTGCAATACGGTCGTGCCAGAAGGAGGATGGAAGGTTGTCTGCCCCGAATAGCAACATTCTTACCGCGATAGACCCTATCTGATAATGCCCGACACCCATTATTTTTCCGTTGAAATCAACCACTTTCACCACTTCGCCTTCTTGGGGCTCGGCGTATGGATAGTCCTTGTCCAGAACGATTTTTTGGATAGCACCGGAGAACACCCACGGATGAAAGCGGAGCAGGGAATCTTGTTTGTTGGGCTTGAGTTGGATGGTGGTCATGGCGTAACGGAATTAACGGTTTGGGTGGTTTGTTGTCGGGCGGCAATCATTTCTTGTTGGTGGGCGTATTGTCGTTCCAGTTCGGCCCGATAAAGGTTGTTGGCTTCTTCCGGACTTAGCGGTTCGGTGGCCATCAGTTCATTGTAAATCAGCAGTGTAGCCCATGCGTCAGTGGATGCGTAACGTGCCTGTTCGGGCGTGAGTTGGGCGTTTTCCCAGTTGGTAAGTTGCTGGGATTTGGATATTTTCTTGCCGAAACAGATAGCGAACATCTTTTGCAATCCCATGTCCATAATGCCGTATTGGCGGGCGATATGTTGCAGGTCCACGCAGTTACGGGGCGTGAAATCCCGACGTCGTCTCAAGCCTGTCAGGTCGTCTTTGAATGCCAATCCCACTTTGCATATATCGGCCGATGCGAATATCTCTGTCAGTTCTGCGGGCATACCGATATGTGTCAGGCGGAACAGGTAGCACCTGTCGGCGGTGGCTATCTGCAGCAGTGCCGTCGGATAATGCACGCCTCGCTTGAACGAAGGGCGGGCTTCCGTATCCACGCCCAGCACTTTCTGTTTGCGGAGATAGGCAACGGCAGGGGCAATCTCAGAATCCTTGTCCACCACCTTCACTTCTCCGTCAAACTGCACCAACGGCATCCATTGGATAAGGTCTTTTGATATGTGTTGTACAAACCGGTTCGCTTTCATAGTTTCAAAAACGGCCACAAAGGTACTGCAAAAATTTGGAATATGCAAATAAAACGTGTAAAATTACGCGAGAGTATTTGCACAATTCAAAAAAATGTTGTACCTTTGCAGCCGGAAATGAAAATTTCCACTACTTTTGCAGCGAATTGGGAAAAGGGGCAAAAAGGATAAACTTATCGTCAGCTTATCGTCGGCTCATCGTCAGCTTATCTGTCCCGTATGTCGCTCGTAAATCGCATGTAAGGGGATAAACTCCGAAAAAATCGCCAAATATTTGCATATTCGAAAAAAAAGCAGTATCTTTGCACAAAAGTTTCTAAAAAAGAGATTATTTGAATACTATGGATATACGTATTGACTTAAATCCTTCCCAGCAAGAGGCCGTCCTTTACAACGATGGACCGTCCCTCATTATTGCCGGAGCCGGTTCCGGAAAAACGCGCGTACTCACCTACAAAATCGCATGGCTCTTGGAGCATGGCATACGCTCCAACAATATCTTGGCGCTGACCTTTACCAACAAAGCCGCACGGGAAATGAAAGAGCGCATACGCCATCTGGTGGGAGAAGAGCAGGCGCGCTACCTCTGGATGGGCACATTCCACAGCATCTGCGCCAAAATCCTGCGTCAGGAAGCTGAAAAGCTCGGCTACACCAGGGATTTCTCTATTTACGACACAGCGGATAGCCAGTCTGTCGTCAAGCAGCTTGTCCGCGAACGCCAGTTGGACGACAAAATATACAAACCCTCCACCGTCTTTGGGCGCATATCGGCTGCCAAAAACATGCTGATGACGCCCGAAGCCTATGCCGCCAATCAGGAGTGCACCAAGCGCGACCGCTTTGACCGGCTCTATGACATGGCGGAACTCTACCAACTCTATACGCTGCGGCTGAAGGCAGCAAATGCGATGGATTTCGACGACTTGCTCATGCAGGCCTGCCGTCTCTTCCAAGAGAACAAGGAAACGCTCAAGTACTATCAGGACATCTTCCAATATGTGCTGGTGGATGAGTATCAGGACACGAACTATGCGCAGTACCTCCTTGTTAAAATGCTGGCGGAACCGCAGAACAAAGTATGTGTGGTGGGTGACGATGCGCAGTCTATCTACTCTTTCCGTGGCGCGGACATACGCAATATATTGGGCTTCCAGCAGGATTACAAGACATCCAAACTTTTCAAACTGGAGCGCAACTATCGCTCTACTCAAACCATCGTGCAGGCGGCCAATTCCCTTATTAAGCACAACGAACGGCAAATCTTCAAGGATGTCTATTCCGAAAACGACAAGGGCGATAAAATCAGCCTCCGTGCTTATATGTCCGACCGTGACGAAGCGCAGTCCGTGGCGCAGGAAATCAAGCGTATCAAGGGTGACAAACTCAACGGAGTCGCTATTCTCTACCGCACCAATGCGCAGTCCCGCGGATTTGAGAACGAACTGCGCCGGCTGGGCATCCCGTACCGCATCTACGGCAGCACCTCTTTCTACCAACGCAAAGAGATAAAAGACGCCATTTGCTACCTGCGTCTCGCGTCTAACTTGCGGGACAATGAGGCTTTGTTGCGCGTGATAAATTACCCGTCACGCGGTATTGGTGACACCACGCTGCGCAAGATTGCCGAATGTGCGGTGAAACAGAATATCTCGATGTTCGATGTCATCTGCAATCCCGTGGCTGCGGAGTTGCCGGTCTCGGTCACAACCATGAAGCGCCTGAAAGACTTCGCACAGATGATGCACCGTTTCTGCGACCTGATAGAGACGGAGAACGCTTACACGGCGGCTGATACCATGTTGCGCGAGTCGGGCGTTATGGCGGCGGCGCAGATGGACAAAACGCCTGAAGGACAGGACCGCAAAGAGAATCTGGACGAACTCTTGGCAGGTATCCATCAGTTTGTGGACCAGCGCACGGAAGAAGGCATATCCTTTACGCCGGTGCAGGATTTCTTGTCGGAAGTAAGTCTTTTGACCGATCAGGACGAAAAACTGGACGACACCACGCCGCGGGTAACCTTGATGACCGTTCATGCGGCCAAAGGATTGGAGTTTGCCGAAGTCTATATTGTCGGAATGGAAGAGAACCTCTTCCCGTCTCAGTTCTGCACTTCGCCCACTGAGATTGAGGAGGAACGCCGCCTTTTGTATGTGGCCATCACCCGTGCGATGAAGCATTGCCACATGAGTTACGCGCGCCAGCGCTTTAAGAACGGTACAGTCAATTTCTCATCTCCCTCACGCTTCTTGAATGACATTGATGGCCAGTTCATCTCCTTGCAGGAGGGGCGTGCGGCGGAAAAACCTGCCATGCCGCGTGCTGCCACCTCATCCTTGCTGGATGCCAAGCAGAACGCCAAAGCCACGGCATCGCTCAGGGGCACCGGCAAACTCGTATCTCTCAACTCCAGCAAGACGAAAAGCGATACGGCGGAACTCACGGCCGACAGCACCGGAGGCTTGTTCCCTGGCGACCGCGTAAGGCACCGTGTCTTCGGAGAAGGGAATATCCTGCGTATCTATCGCGAGAACGACAACGACAAAATCGATATCCAGTTCGACGGACCCGGCAAGAAAACCTTGCTCATGACCTTTGCCAAACTGGAGCGTATCTGATTTAGCCGTAAAGGGCATATCCGGCTATGCCGGCGAGAATAATCAGCAGAATAGGATGACCGGCTATATCGGTCATCTTGTTTTTGACGAACATCGGCAGCGTGGTCAGAAGGGTCACGGTGAAAAAGATGACCCAGCTCTTGTAGTCAATGAACGATGCCGGAGTAATCAGCGTATATGCGGCATGTGCAATTAGCAACACCACCAGTATGCGTATCACGCGCATAATGCCTTGAAACACTTTGTTTTCGCTCCATCGTTCGCTCAGCCTGTCATAGATATAGCAGATTGTCAGCATGATAACCAGACTCGGCAGGATGATGGCGGTGCTGGCAATCAGGCTGCCCGCTATGCCGCCTGCCGTATAACCCACATAGGTCGCGCAGTTTATCCCTATCGGACCGGGAGTCACCTGCGAAATGGCGATGATGTCGATATATTCGTTTTGTGTCATCCACCCATGCGAAATCACCTCTTCTTGAATCAGCGATATGATAGCCATACCGCCGCCGAACCCTAAAAGCCCGACTTTGAGAAAACTGAGAAAGAGTTGGAGGTATAGCATAATCGGATGTTCGGTTTATATCTTGCGTACCAGGCGTATCACAGCGGCGACAATCAGACCCACTACGGCGGGACGGATGCCGCGGAAAACTGCCTCTACCGTCGCGTTCTCACGGATATTCGTAAAGAACATGGCTATCAGCAGAATAATCACAATGCTTGGCAATGCCGCGCCTAACACGCAGGCTATCACGCCTTTCCAACCATACAGACGGTGACCCAAAAAGATAGCCGAGTTGATAGCAATCAGTCCCGGAGCAGCCTGCGCCAGAGCCATCATGTTCAGAAACTCTTTCCCGTCCAGCCACTGATGACGGTCCACCACTTCTTTTTCAATCAGTGGTAACATGGCATATCCGCCGCCCAGGGTGAAAGTGCCTATCTTCAGATAGGTCCAAAGCAGTTGGAAAAACACGTGCGGTTAGTTGTCTTTCAGTTGTTGTTTGATGAATTTCGCCATCATGTTGATAGCGGCATTGTTGTGACCGCCTTGGGGGATAATCACATGCGCATAGCGTTTGCACGGCTCGATGAACTGTTCATGCATCGGTTTCAGCACACGCTGATAGCGTTCAATCACGGTATCCACCGTACGGCCGCGTTCCACGATATCACGGCGGATAACGCGTATCAGACGATCATCGGCATCTGCGTCAACAAACACGCACAAGTCCATCTGTTCGCGTAGGTCCGGGTTGTGAAGTGTCAGGATGCCTTCCACAATGATGATTTCGCTCGGTTCCACATGTACCGTCTCTTTCTGACGGCTGGATGTGATATAGTCGTATATCGGCTGCTCTACTGCCTTACCCGCTTTCAACTCGCGGAGATGTTGCTCCAGCAGTGTCCATTCGAACGCGTTCGGGTGGTCGAAATTGATTTTCTGACGCTCTTCGGCAGGAACATCCGAACTGTCGTTGTAGTACGAATCCAGAGGAATGACGGTCACTTCGCCTTTAGGAAGACGTTCAATCAGTTTTCTTACCACCGTTGTTTTACCCGAGCCGGTGCCGCCCGCAATGCCGATGATGAACATGGTTGATGATGGGGTTTGTGGGTTTACGCTGCAAAGGTACTGCTTTTTTTTCAAATATACAAATTTTTTGGACAATTTTCGGACAATTTTCAGGTTAAACACGATAGATATACGATAGATATACGATAGATACACGATAGATATACGATAGATACACGATAGATACACGATAGATATACGATAGATATACGTTAGATATACGATAGATAACAGGGCCATTATCGGGCTATTGGGCTGCCGCATCCCCTGTTTTTGAGAAACTCCGGATTTCTCGTTCCTTACCGCCATCGCACGCGCGCATTACGCACGCTTCGCGTATATTATAATGAAAGTACAAGCGTCTATTCTCAAATTCCCATCTTTCCGATGGCCAATCCTCTCTCTCTCATAAGCCAATCCATCCCGTTTCACTACCTATCCCGAAATCTCGCCAAAATATCAACAATACGCGAACGCTGATTATCAATAGATTACAGACTTTTTTTACAAAAAAGTGCAAAAACATTTGGTCAGTTCAAAAAAAAGCAGTACCTTTGCACCCGCTTTTGAGAGAGATAGCGTGTATATC
>CACZFM010000011.1 GCA_902780495.1 uncultured Bacteroidales bacterium | reverse complement strand
GGTAATGATAAACCTGTTCTTCATTCTCATTGGGCAGCAAAGCCAAGCGACAAAGAAGTGTGTCTCCAAGGAAAGTCTCTTTGAGCCAGTGGATACTCAAACACCGGATGGCGTGCGCGTCCATGAACGCCTCGTCCGCCGACTGCATGGCAATGCTGAGATATGTGCGGTTGTTGACATGCCCATTGAAATCAAGATTAATCGGATTGACACGGTGCTCGACCTGCTGAAGAAGTATGCCATCGGTGCCAAACCGGCGTTTCTTATGGCTCTCGGAAGTTCTTTCGGGCACAATAGGAATCCGGTCAACGAAAGGAGTAAACGGCACAAGCCGGTGTGTGTCTATATCCAGATGTGACCAGCAGCCGTAGCCGTGTGCCACTTCGACGCCATCCGACCTGCGGATACGGAACTCGGTGTACAGCCTTAGTGCGGTCAGTTCGCTATTCCAGATGGTCACTTCGATGTCGTCGGACCATAGTGCGGTCTGCTGTTCGAACCATGCGTTAAACTCGGTAATGATCCAGATGCGGTTCATAGAAGCCACATCAAACGGCGCGAGGTGCAAACAAGCCATGAACCGCGTTGAACAATCCTGAAAATAAAGGAGCACGGCACTCGGCGTCATGCGGTAGCGCGTGTCCATATCTGCCGCCGTGATCGAATAATGATGTACGTATTGGTTGTTAGGAGTAATCATATCAGTGTTCGGAATCGCCCCATGAGAGGAGTTGCTATTTTATTGATAGAGATAGCGCTTGATTGAGCGCTTTGGCGTTTTCTCGAACTCCTTGAACATAAATTCAAAGTTAGCAATGCGGCTATAAGAGGGTAATTGCCGATTGACATCCTCCACTGCCTGCAAGATCGCTTCTTGCAGATTCATACCATCCTCTCGCATTTGTTCCACATGTTCGTCGGCCAGATAGATGAGTGCGTGGAGTTTGTTGTCGCGGCTCACCACCAGCGCTTCGTCTATCGCCGGTTGGGCATTCAGCAGTGACTCAATCTCCTCGGGATAGATATTCTGACCGGAAGGTCCGAGAATCATCGTTTTGCACCGTCCGCGCAGGAAGATATTCCCTTCTTTGTCGATAGTTCCGAGGTCTCCTGTCCGCATCCAACCATCGGCGGTAAAAGCCTCTTGCGTTGCTTCAGGATTCTTATAGTAGCCCAGCATGATATTGTCTCCACGGAGCAAAATCTCTCCGGGAACAGTAGCCGGATCGGACGAGTCTATGCGTATCTCCATCCGATCGACGAGTCGTCCGCAGCTGTGCGCCTTGAACTGCTGCCACGGTACATACGAAACGAGCGGTCCGCACTCTGTCATACCATAACCTGACAGATAGGGAAAATGGATGTCCATGAGGCATTTCTCTACTTCGGGATTAATTGCCGCACCTCCAGAGATAAGGACGCGTATGTTGCCACCCAATGCGTCCATCAGTCCTTTGCGGATACGCTTTTTTATGAGCGTTCCGATGCCCGGGATATGCCATAGCACACGTACCAGCGGCTTGCGTACAACAGGGCTTATCTGTTTCTGATAGATTTTCTCCAACACCATCGGCACAACCATGATAATAATCGGCTTGCACTCGCGCAGCGCCTGCATCAGCACCGGCGTGGTGAGGCGTGTGATGAACCAGACATGCGAACCGCCTGCCATCTGGTAGATGAGCTCGATCATCATTCCGAACATGTGCGCCAGTGGCAACAGCGACACGAGATTGATACCCGGATGGCACTCCATGTTCTCCATCGAGTACTGCACGTTGGATGAGAGCGAACGGTAGGTGAGCATGACACCCTTGGGATTGCTGGTTGTGCCGGAGGTGTAGTTGATAAGCGCAAGGTCATCGAGATTGTCTTCGCGGTAGTGTACATGTTCGGGCTTAAAGCCCTGCGGGTAGATGGCTTGGAACGTGTCGTCTAGCATCTCGTACGCCTCGCGGAACTTGGGCTGCGCAGCATAGACCAGATGGAAGTCCGCCGTGGAGATGACGGCTTTGAGTGCGGGCATGTGGCTGATATTGATTTTCTTCTCCACCATCGGTCCGACGAACAGCACCTGCGCATCGGAGTGATTGACCAGTTTCTCAATGTCCGCGCCTGTGAAGTCCGCCAGCACGCTCACCGCCACGGCATTATACGAGAGGATACTTAGGAAACCGACCGCCCAGTTGGACGAGTTGACACCGCACACAGCAATCTTGTCGCCTGCATGGAGACCGAGCTGCTCATAATAGAGATGCAGGCGCGCCATCTGCGTGGCGACGTCGCCGTAGGTGTAGGTGCGGTCTGTGCCGTAGTCCGTCAGTGCAGGGCTGTCCCAACCCTCACGGAAAGAATGGTTGATGTACGAAAATAGGTGTTTAAGTGTTGCCATAGACTAATAGATTTAGTTGTCCGAAATCAAATCGGATGCAAAGGTACTAAATCTATTTAATTTATCCAAATCAAACCAAGACGAAGAAAATGTTTATTGCGATTTGGACAACTATTTGTTTGCGCGGAACTGAGCCGGAGAAACACCTGCCTGCTTGCGGAAGAACTTGCAAAAAGCAGCCTCCGTAGCGAAACGCAAATGGTATGCTATTTGCTTCACATTCAGGTCGGTAGAGAGCAAAAGCCGTTTGCTTTCTTTGCACAAGATATCTTGTATCATGGCTTGTGGCGACTTGCCAATACATATGCGGCAGACTTGGTTCAGATAGGCGGAAGAAATCTGTAATTGCACGGCGTACCAGCTCACTTGCCGCTGTGTACCACCGTTTTCATCCAGCAGTTTCAGAAAGGCCACGTACAGTTGATTCATCCGGGACGAGACGATGGTACGAGAATCCCCGGAAGGACGCATTACCTCGTCCACCCACGAAAGCAGTTCGTAGATGATGGATTGCCCTTGCAGGAACGCCACACGGCGGCGGTAACGTCCTGTCTCCTCCGAATAGAGCGGCACAAGACCACGGTATGCGGTAATGAGTTTTAATTGCCGTGGCGAGAGGTGGATAATAGGATGCCGCAGGATAAAATGCAGTTTCTCAATCCAGTCGTCTTCATCGCGCAGACATGCGTACAATATATCCTCTACCTTCTTTCCGTCCAGCGCAAAGATCACACACCGGTAGCCCGACGACTGCGAGAGGACCCGCGGCAACCGGTTGGCGGGACTGAACAAGAGGTCATTCGCATACATGGTGTAAGTTGTTCCGGCATACTCAAAAGTAATCTCTCCCGCAACGCATTGCCACATATACGACCGCCCGAATGCCGAACCGTTTTCCAGCAGCAGGTCATTCAAATCACTTGTCACCACTATGTCCTTAAAACGTTTTATCTGCATATTTCTATCCCGGAGCCATGAATGAAATCCGCTTGCAAAGTTACACAAAAAATATGACATATACAAATTTTTAGCTCGTATTCTTTCGAGAAACTATATTTTGCAGCAAAATTCAAAGAAAAATGTAATTTTTTCCGAACGCGTTAGGGATTGGAAGGGCTACGGTATTAGGTACTAATGCGGAACCTGTGAACCCCTGTCAAGCCGGACGCTCGCAGGGTGTATGTGCAGCCGGTACAGCAAAGGGCTGTAGTCACCCACCGGAGGTATATGCAGCCACCGGCAGGTAGAGTGAAGGACGCAGCTGCTTGGTCAGGGCGAACAAACGTGACAGAAAAATGGGAGACCGTAGGTAGGTATAAAAGAAGACTGCCGACTTGTTATGAGTCAGCAGTCTTACACAATCCGTACTTGGGTTGCAAGCACAATGTAAAGGAAGTGCCTTTAGCTTGGCAACAGTTGCAATTTTTTGCTATTTATTGTTATTTAACCGGATCTCCTCATGATAAAGGTAATTGACCAGTATCGGCTTTCCTTTTTCGGCTCGCCCATATGGCAGATCATTGCGTAAATACGGCATTTCATGCTCGGTAGCAAAGCGTTGCACGTCTTCCTCCAGACGATGCCACCAATTGCGTTTGCCTTTGTTGTAAATTTCATCGTACAGTGGCATAAGATGCGGATATTTTTCTGCAATGTAACGCATGATTACGGGTTTGAATTGTCCGCGCAGATTCAGGTTCTCCAGCCAAATGAGGTCGCACTGTTCGCGCACCCTCTCCATGATACTCCAAACATCTGTTATACCAGGGAAGATAGGCGAGATAAAACATACAGTGCGGATTCCTTTGTCGTAGACCTGCTTCATAGCAGCTAGCCGACGCTCAATACTGACTGCTTCATCCATATCATTTTTGAACTGCTCGTCGAGCGTGTTGATTGACCATGATACGGTTACTTTTGGGAATGTACTCAGTACATCCAAATCGCGCAGCACGAGATCAGATTTGGTAGTGACAAGAATCTCCGCCTGTGCGCCCTGCAACTCCTCTAATAGCCGGCGTGTGCGACGGTAGTGCTCTTCTTGCGGATTGTAGCCGTCTGTCACTGAGCCGATTACAATACGTTGCCCATCGAATTTGTGAGGGTCTTTTATAGGTTCCCAGTTCTTTACATCCAGAAACGTCCCCCACGGCTCTGTATGTCCAGTAAAGCGTTTCATGAACGAAGCATAGCAATATTTGCAAGCGTGTGTACACCCCACATACGGGTTCACCGAGTAACCGCCCACGGGCAGTGACGACTTGGTCATCACACTCTGCACTTGCTTCTCGGAAATAAGTATTTCACTCATATTATTCTTTTGATAATCACGACAAGTTCAATTACCATTTCAGCGGCTCGTCCAAGATAGTGCCATCCGTCATGGGGCTGTCTGCATCGGTGAACGCATTCGCTTTGTACTGGATACAAAGCATTGTCAGGTTCTCTTTGCCTGTATTCTTCAGCGCGCGTTTGCCATCCGGTGCTACACGTACCACAGCTCCTTCCTTAACAGGGAATTGCTCGCCGTCCACTTGGTACGTGCCTTCACCACGAAGGATGAAATACAACTCCTCGTGCGTTTTGTGCGTGTGAAGGAAACCGCTGTCTTGTCCGGGAACAAGTGTCTGGTAAGACAACTCTGCTCCGGTAGCACACAAAGCCTGACCTAAAAAGACTTTGCCTTTGAGGGTGAAATCGGGACCCATCGGCAGTTCGTGTTCAATAATCTCAGCAAAAGTACCTGCTGTTACGGCTGTAAAATTCTTGCCGCTCTTAATCGTCTCAATCTGTTTCATAATCGTATAATTTTTGTGTTTGTGTTTCAAAATCGAATGCAAAGGTACTACATTTTTTCGACATATGCAAGAGGTTACAAATAGGTGACATAGTAACCTTTTTGTCTATTTTTGCAAATACAGCACATTAGGAAAATAAATTTTTATAAAAAACTTACTTTTTTTTTGATACTATTGCGTATATCAGTATTTTATAGTACCTTTGCACTCGCAAACGAAAATATATTATGCAAAAGAAAGACAACAAGAACTCAATGTTTGAGATGTGCCCGGTGCGAAATGTCATCGCACGGTTTGGTAACAAATGGGGATTCCTTGTGCTGTTGGATATCAATGAGCACGGCACGATCCGTTTCAATGAACTGCATCGCGTCATTCCGGATATCAGCACGCGCGTATTAAGTAGTACGTTGCGCACGCTCGAAGCGGATGACCTCATCGTCCGCAAAGTTTATCCGGAGATTCCTCCTCGTGTGGAGTACAGTCTCACACCTATGGGCAAGGAACTGGTACCCATCGTGCAAGAATTGACAGCGTGGGCATCCAAGAACCTGCCGACGATTATGAAACATCGCCAGCAGTTCGAGGAATAAGCTAATTTCGCGTTAGGGATTGGAAGGGCTACGGTATTGTGCAACAATGCGGAACATGTGAACCCCTGCAAAGCCCGACCGACGTAGCTCTGGAGATGACTATCTGCAGGGCTATGGAGGGAACGCCCAAATAAAGACAGTCGTAAAAAAGATGAGGAAGATAAAAGTCCGACATAATGATTTAATCGTTTGCTATTTCAAGCAGACGTCCGCAAGTGCACACTTGCACGTACGTAAGACGCTGCAAAGATACAACAAAAATTTGAGATGTGCAATAGTGCGTCGTGAAAAAGGAGGGTTGCCCCTCCAATTTCACTTCATCAGCGGGTTCGGATTGCGCTGTGTTTTACCCTGTGCGCGAGCTGCAAGCTCCGTAAACACAAGGCAATTCAAGCCGTAAATTTTCCAGTACTGCTCGTTATCTCCGGCGAGCTGTAAGGATGTGTAACCGGTGACAAACTCCATGTGCGACATGATGGTTTGACAGGAAGAGAGGATGGACTCCAGCTCTTGATACACACAAAATGAAAGCGAGTGCAAAATTATGCCAAAAAAATTATATATGCAAGTTTTTCAGACAGGAAATCAAAATTATAGATTCAATTAGCAAGTGCAAAGGTAGTGCTTTTTTTCGAATATACAAATGTTTTACGAAAAAATCTGATTTTTTTGTGGAGATTTATTGTTAGACTAGCAAGACTAGTGTTCTAGTTAGAGTAGTTGGACAATTGTTTCCGGCCTTTGGCAGGCTTTCCTCTGCTTGTCGTTGGCTTAATAACCTAATAATAACCCAATAATCACCCAATAATAACCCAATATCGCTGCGCAGTTTATAGGCGCAAGGCGCCGTTTATATGGTTTATTGCTCGCGGATGCGAGCGGTTTATCCGGTTTATTGCGCAGAGCGCGGTTTATTGCTCCGCGGTGTATAAATGCTTTTTTTGCAAAAAATATTTGCGTATATCAAAAAAAAGTTATATCTTTGCGGCAAATTTGAAAATACGAACTATCTATGCGAATACGAGCCCTATTTATCGTTCTATGTACCGCCCTGCCGATACTGGCGGACCAACAACCCCTGTATTTAGAGTATATCCGTCAGTACAAATCCGCCGCCCTTGAACAACAACGGCTGCACAAAATACCCGCATCTATCACCATGGCACAAGGTCTGCTGGAATCCGGTGCCGGCAAAAGTGAACTGGCCGTGCAAGCCAATAACCACTTCGGCATTAAATGTACATCCGACTGGAAAGGTGAGACCTACCGCCATGACGACGAGACAGCACAAGAATGCTTCCGCAAATACCATCACGCAGAAGAGTCATACGAAGACCATTCGCACTTCCTACTCCGCCCGCGCTACAAGAAACTGTTTGCATTGAAACTGCAAGACTACAAAGGCTGGGCACGCGGTCTGAAAGAATGCGGCTATGCCACCGACCCGAAATATCCGGAGAAACTGATAAAAATCATCGAGGAATATGACCTGATGAATATGGTTGCCGACCAACCTGCCGACCTGCCCGCTCCAAGCGACAGTACGGACACAATCTATCCGCTTGACACCGTGGATTTGAACGAGCCTGAGGACTTCTTCGATGCAACAAAGATGGAAGAGGTGGAACTGTACTGCAACCACCGTTCGGGTTATCAGGACGGCCTGCACTACATCATCGCCGAAGGCGGTGAGAGCTTCGAATCGCTGTCATACTACCTGAATATCAGTGAGAAAATGCTTCGTCGCTACAACGATGCCGAGCAAGGAAGAGAATTGCAGAAAGGTGACCGTGTGTACCTTTTTTTCAAGCACCGCCGTGCCAACCGCAAACACCCGACCTACTATGTGCGTAAGGGCGACACGGCGTGGTCCATCTCGCAGAAATTCGGTATCCGTTTGAAATCACTATACGAGTTGAACGGTATTCCTCAAGACACCCCACTGACCACACGCCAGAAACTGCGTCTTCGCTGATACACCCGTCGTCCATGGAACACAAGACACAGACTATCACCGACTTGCTGACCGCCTATCTGCGTGAGACGGGTCTGGAGCAGCCCCTTTTGGAACGGCGGCTGCTAAAAGTATGGCCGGAAGTGGTGGGTCCGATGGCAGAGAAACTGACATCGAAACTGGAGATACGGAACGGGGTACTGTATGCGTATGTGCGCAGTGCGGCACTGAAAGCCCAACTATTCGAATACCGCTTTGACCTTGTCCGCCGCCTGAATGAGACAGTGGGTGGCAAGGTGATACACGATATACGCCTATTAGGATGACCTATCCGGAAAACATAGAGCAAAAACTGGACTTCCCTATTCTGCGTGCGCGTTTAGAGGGGTTGTGCGAATCGCCGTTGGGCGTTCGAGAGGCCAAGGCAATGGCGTTCGAGACCGATTACGAAACCATCTGTCATCTCCTGAACGAGACGGAGGAAATGCTACACGTGCAACAAGATGCGTCGTTAGGCTTTCCCGACGGCGGCATACACGATATATCGGAAGCGCTTGCGCGCATACGCGTGGAAGGTTTGTATTTGGACGAGCAAGAACTATACGCACTACGGATGACACTGGACTATGCCATCCGTCTGGAAGCGTTCTTCCGCCGCCTGGACACCTTGCGTTTTCCGCTGCTGAGTCACTGCACGATGGCCTGCGGTTCGCTGCAAACCATACCGGCAGAAGTGGACAGGATTCTTGACCGCTACGGACAGATGAAAGACTCGGCATCGCCCGAACTGGCCCGCATCCGCCGCGAACTGACGCGCGCACAAGGTTCGGTACAACGCGCGATGCAACGCATCCTGCACGAAGCACAGGGTTTGGGACTGGTGGAAAAAGACACGGCTCCCACTATCCGCGAAGGACGGCTGGTGCTGCCCGTATCGCCCGCCTTCCGCCGGAAAATAGGCGGTATCGTTCATGACGAATCGGCATCGGGAAAGACTGTGTATGTGGAGCCTCAGGAAGTGGTGGAAGCCAATAACCATATCCGTCAATTAGAGAGCGAAGAGTCGCGTGAGCGCGTGCGCATACTGACAGAGGTGACAGACGGCATCCGACCGTTGGTGCCCGACATCTTCCATACCAATCAAGCCCTTGGGCATGTGGATTTTCTGCGCGCCAAAGCACGGCTTGCCGCCGAACTGAAAGCCATCCGTCCGGAAGTGACCGATGAACCGATGGCGGCATGGAAAGAGGCACGGCACGCGGTGCTATACCTCACCTTCCTGCCACAAGGAAAGAGCGTTGTTCCGATGTCGATAGACCTGAACCGCGACCAACGGATACTGGTGATATCCGGTCCAAACGCAGGCGGCAAATCGGTATGCCTGAAAACCGTTGCACTACTGCAATACATGCTCCAATGCGGGATGTTAGTGCCCATGCGCGAAGACAGCCGTGCCGGTGTGTTCCGTAACCTGCTGATTGACATAGGCGATGAGCAATCGCTGCTGGACGACTTGTCCACCTACTCATCGCACTTGCGCAACATGAAGCAGTTCTTGCGGATGGCCGATGCCCAATCGCTGTTTTTGATAGACGAGTTCGGTTCGGGCACAGAGCCGCTAATAGGCGGTGCCATTGCAGAAGCCGTGCTGAAAAGTCTGAACCATCAGCAAGCCATGGGCGTTGTGACAACACACTATACCAATCTGAAACATCTGGCGGAATCGGAACAAGGTATGCAAAACGGCGCCATGCTGTACGACCGCGGTGCACTTCATCCGCTGTTCCAACTGTCAATAGGCCAGGCAGGCAGCAGTTTTGCCGTAGAAATAGCGCGGCAGATAGGTCTGGGCGAAGATATTATCCGCGAAGCCACCGACCTTGTAGGCATAGAACATCTGGACTATGACAAACAACTGCAAGACATCGCCCGCGACAAACGCTACTGGGAAAACAAACGGCAGAACATTCGCCAAAAAGAAAAACGACTGGAAGAACGGGTCGCTTACTACGAACAAGAAATAGCCTCGCTGAAGCAAAAGCGCAAACAAATAGTGGAAGAAGCCAAAGCCGAAGCCTCGGATATCCTGCAACGATCCAACGCCACCATTGAGCGCACCATACGGGAAATAAAAGAAGCCAAAGCCGACCGCGAAAAGACCAAACAGGCACGCGCCAAAGTGGAACACCTGAAAGAAGAAGTGAAACCCAAAGAAAGCGCCAAAGTGCTACGCGACCTGCGCGACCTCAAACATCTGGCCAAACAGATGCCCAAAGTGTCATCCGCCGTGGCCAACACCATCCATACGCGCAAAGTGTCGTTTGTCCGCACTCTGGATATGCGCGGGATGCGTGCGGACGAGGCACAGGAACAACTGATTGCCTACATGGATGATGCCATCATGGTGGCAGCAGGCGAAGTGACCCTGCTGCACGGCACAGGTACAGGGGCATTGAAACAACTGACACGCGATTACCTCGCCCGCCTCAAACGACAAGGACGCATCGTGGATTTCCATGACGGAGATATCAATCACGGCGGTGCAGGACTAACCATAGTGGAGATATGAAGAACAATGTGTTTTGGGTCATAGCCGCCTTGTGCATCCTGTCGTCAGGAATACAGGCACAAGTGCAATCGGGCGATTCACTATATGCGCTTCGTCTGGACCTCGGCTATAGTTACAACAAGACGTATAGCCACCATTTCAATGCCGATATCGGTGCGTTTGTGCCTATCAACCGCCATTTCGAGTTGCAGGCTGATGTGCGCCTGTCATCCGCCAACTTCTATACCGCCGCGGCCCAACTGCGCCCGAAATTTCCGCTGAAAGTGGGTGAACTCTACATAGAAACACGCGCCGCCTACCGTGCGATAGTGAGAAACAATATACAAGAAGCGACCGGCGGCCTGTCATTAGGCTATCGGATGCAATATATCAACGTGCAAATAGGTTGCGGAATGCGCGTGTTCGGGCCATACGGCATGAAATACCATTCGTCCGACCGGTTTATCCTGGAGCCGTTTATCGTTCTTTATCGCGTGGAGGCGTTTGTCCGCCCTCAGACCTCGCGCTGGAATATCGCCATGGCGATTGGCAACATCGACAATTGGCAAATGGAACGCATGTGGCAACCTATCTTCATGCTCGGCGGACGCTTTGATGCCGACCGCCATTGGCGCGTATATCTCTCTTCAGAGTGCAAGCCCACCGGAATGTTTCACCTAAACGCCGCTTTCTATGCCGCAGACCTGCGGGCGGGAGTGGAATACCGATTCTAAAGCCATGAAGCACAGTATTTCATTTCTCCTTTTTTGCAGCCCATTGCTTTTTCTGCTGACAGCCTGCGACCCAGAAACAACCAATCTGGATGTGGCAGGAATGTTCAGCGGCTCATCTCCTCGTGCGGACAAACGTTTCGAGGATTCGCAAGCATATAACACCCAGCATGGCATTGACACCCTTTCCGCCCAAGCAGAATGCTACCGTGTCTATGTCTGCACCGATACCCATGTTGACACCAGCCGTCGCAATTATCTGGCGTTTCTCACTGATTTTCATGCCGACGAGGATGCGCCGCTGGCGATTCATCTCGGCGACTTGATTAACGCACAAAAACACTGGCAGTTCTTTGTCGAAACATGGCAGATAGCCCCCCGCCCTGCGGGTAAACGCGATACGATGATGGTGACATTGGGAAACCACGACATCTATTTCGGCCAATGGACAGAGTTTAAGCAATATTTTCACACTTCTTCCTATTGGTTTGTGGTGCAAACGCCGTCCGGAGCACATGATTTCTACCTTGTGTTCGATTCAGCAGAAGGCGTTCTGGGCGAGAAACAGCTTGCATGGCTTCGCTCCACCCTGCGTTGGGCGAAAGGACAACCATTCCGCCATCGTATCGTCTGCACTCATACACACCTGTTTATGCAAGACTACTCGCAAGGACACACCTCCAATTATCCTTTGGAAGAGACCTACGAACTGCTGGATTTGTTCGCTTCCAACGACATTGAACTCTACCTTTCCGGCCATGACCATTGCCGCGAAGTCACCAGTTTGCAAGGTTGCACCTATATCGTTGTTGATGCGCTGGAAGACCCCGCAGAAGACCCCGCCTATCTTGTTGCCACCATTTCAGACCGAATAACCTATGATTTCGTATCTGTCACTCGGTAGTAATCTTTCGCCCCGTCATCATCATATAGACGAAGCATGCCGCCTGCTGTCCGAACGCGTGGGACATATTACGGCACGCTCCTCCGATTTCTATTCGGCACCCTGGGGCTATACTTCCTCGAACGAATACCTTAATATTGCATTGTGTGTGGAGACCACTCTTACACCGCAAGAACTACTGGAGGTGACACAACAAATAGAGCGCGAACTGGGTAGAACGGTGAAAAACCTCTATCAGGACAGGACGATTGATATTGATATTCTGCTGTATTATTCCAACGAAGGGACACCGGTACACCTATCCACGCCGGAACTCACCATCCCCCACCCGCACATGGAAGAACGACCCTTTGTGCAAGTCCCTCTTGCCGAGATTTTTGACAAAAAGACAGGGGTTACACAAGGCTAATACGCTTAAAAAAGCACGAAAATAGCCTATTTGACGAAAAAAAGTCAAAAATATTTGCATACATGCAATTTTTGTTGTACCTTTGCAGGCGGAATGGAAATGAAGTACAATCACGGACGTTCCGATGTTTCGCTGGATGCGCGATAGCATCTAGTGGGTGTATTTTATACATAGACAAACCAACAAGCGGCACACAAGCCGCAAATAACCATGATACGACAAGAAACTATCAGACAAATTATCAACGGGATGTTAGAAGGCACAGATTACCAAGTGTGCGACCTACAAATATCTAACGACAACCGAATTGTTGTGGAAATAGACCGTCTGCAAGGAGTGGATTTAGAATTTTGCAGTTTACTAAACCGACACATCGTTGAGCAATTAGACAGCCTGCCCGAAACAAAAAACGAAGACTATAGCCTCGAAGTGGGAAGCGTTTGCCTAACCGACCCTTTCAAGACAAAACTGCAATAC
Source organism: uncultured Bacteroidales bacterium (assembly GCA_902780495.1). GTDB lineage: Bacteria > Bacteroidota > Bacteroidia > Bacteroidales > Paludibacteraceae > Colicola. The sequence continues at coordinate 142,466 of CACZFM010000011.1, read as the reverse complement.
GAGAAAAACATCGGACACAATGTCGAAGTGTTGGACAACAACGGCAAAAAACACCGCGGACAATTGGTGAGCGTAGATGAAAACACTTTCCTCGTGGATGAAGAAGAAATGGTGCCCGTAGAAGGAAAAAAACGCAAACAGAAACAAATCGTCACCCGCACCTACAATTATGCGGATGTAAAATATACGAAATACGAATTAAAAGTCTAATATACATGGCAACAAAAAAAAATCAATCAATCAACAACCTGATTGAAATCTTCCAAGAATTCAACGAATTCAAGAAAATTGACCGCCAGACATTTATCAATGTGCTGGAGGACTCGTTCCGTAACGTAATCACCAAGATGTACGGCTCCGATGCCAACTACGATGTGATTATCAACCCTGACAAAGGTGACCTGGAAATCTATCGCAACCGCCTTGTGATGGAAGATGATGACGTGGCAAATCCCGAAACACAAATCGGTCTGACACAGGCACGCGCCATCGATCCGGAAATAGAAGTGGGTGAAGACTTTACCGACAAAGTGGAATTCTCCACATTTGGCCGCCGTATGATTCTCAACCTACGTCAGACCCTCGCCAGCAAGATTTTAGAGTTACAGAAAGAGAACCTCTATCTGCACTACTCGGAAATGCTTGGCCAAGTGGTAAGCGGTGAGTTGTATCAGGTATGGAAGAAAGAAATGCTTCTTCTGGACGAAAACGGCAACGAACTGTACTTGCCCAAACAAAATCAGATTCCGACCGATTTCTACCGCAAAGGTGATACCGTACGCGCCGTAGTGGTGCAAGTGGATAACAAAAACCAGAACCCGAAAATCATTCTGAGCCGCACCAGCCCGCTCTTCCTGCAACGGCTGTTTGAACAGGAAGTGCCCGAAGTGCACGATGGACTGATTGCCATTAAGAACATTGCCCGTATCCCCGGTGAACGCGCTAAAGTGGCAGTGGAAAGTTTTGACGACCGAATTGACCCCGTAGGCGCATGCGTAGGTATAAAAGGTGCCCGTATTCACGGCATCGTTCGCGAACTGCGCAACGAGAATATCGATGTCATTAACTACACACCTAACATCAACCTCTACATCCAACGTGCATTAGCTCCGGCAAAAATCAGTTCGATGACCATCAATGAGGAAGAAAAGAAAGCCGATGTATATCTGAAGCCCGATGAGGTGAGTCTGGCTATCGGTAAGGGCGGTTACAACATCAAACTGGCATGTATGCTCACCGGCTATCAGATTGACGTCTATCGCGAAATGGATGATGCCGATGCAGAGGATATCTATTTGGACGAGTTCAACGATGAAATCGATCAATGGATTATCGATGCACTGAAGGCTGCAGGTTTTGATACCGCCAAAGCTGTGCTGAACCTCAAGAAAGAAGAACTGATGCAGCGTGTCGATTTGGAAGAAGAGACCGTTGATGATATCTACAGAATACTTAACGCAGAGTTTGAAGACTAACCCTTAAACCCAACACAAAACGTATTATGGCAATTAAACTTATCAAAGCTTGTAAAGAACTCAACATCGGCATGTCCACTGCCGTAGAATTCTGTGCGAAGCAAGGTAAGGAAATTGATACAGATCCGAACGTCCGTATCGATGATGACCTCTATCTGCTTCTTGCCAAGGAATTCAATAAGGATATGGCGGTAAAGATGGAGGCGGAACGCCAGGCACAACAACGTCAGGAACGCGATATGACGCAAACCCTGAAAGTGGAAGAACCCGCACCGGAACCCGAACATATCCCGACGGAGATTCCACAGCCCAAAGTGGTGGGGAAAATAGAACTTGATGCCGAACGTAAAGCTCGTGAAGCCGCAGAAGCCGAAGATGCACGCAAAAAAGCCGAAACAGCAAAACAGGCTGAAGCACGCAGAAAAGCAGCAGAAGAGGCCGAAAAGGCACGACTCAAAAAAGAGGAGGAAGAACGGCAAAAAGCTGCAATAGTCACTGCTGCAAAAGAGGCCGAAACCCCTAAAGCCACCGAAAAGCAGAAAATAACTGCCGAGCCTAACAAGCCGGAGATATTCACTCTGCACAAGCCTCAACCGGTGACGCAACCCAAAGTGGTGGGAAAGATTGACTTAAGTGCTATCAATCAGGCTACCCACCCCGGCAAAAAGTCCAAAGAGGAAAAAAAGAAGGAACGCGAACAACGCCAACAACAGCAGAACCAACAAAACCAACAAGCTGCTGAGAAACGCAAACGCGAACGTATCAAACAAAACAAAGTTGACATCAACGATGCCAAAAACCAAAAAGGCAAACCCAACAAGAACGCCAAACGCCCCGTCAAAGTAGAAGTGGACGATGAGGAAGTACAGCGTCAGTTGAAGGAGACCATTGCCCGTCTGCAAAACCTCAGGGGCAAAACGGCCACATCCAAACATAAACGCGACCGTCGTCAGTCGGAACGCGAAAAAATGGCAGAGGAAAAAGCCGAACAACAAGCACAGTCATCCGTATTGAAACTGACCGAATTTGTGACGGTGAATGACCTCGCCGTAATGATGAATGTACCCGTAACCAAAATTATCGGAACATGTATGACGCTTGGAATGATGGTCAGCATCAACCAACGTCTGGATGCGGAGACCATCAACATCGTGGCTGAAGAGTTCGGCTTCACCACCGAGTTTATCTCTGCTGAAGTGGTGCATGACATTCAGTCGGATGAGGAAGATTTTTCGGAAGAAGACATGGTGGAGAGATGTCCTATTGTGACCGTTATGGGTCATGTAGACCATGGTAAGACATCCCTTCTTGACCATATCCGTAATGCCAACGTAATCGCCGGTGAGGCGGGTGGTATTACCCAGCATATCGGTGCGTATAATGTAAAACTGAAGAATGGACGACATATCACGTTCCTTGATACGCCCGGTCACGAAGCATTCACCGCCATGCGTGCCCGTGGTGCAAAAGTAACGGATATTGCCATCATCATTGTGGCGGCCGATGACGGAATAATGCCACAAACGCGAGAGGCCATTTCTCACGCACAAGCTGCCGGCGTTCCGATGATATTCGCCATCAATAAATGCGATAAGCCGGATGCCAATCCTGAAAAGATAAAAGAAGAACTGGCCAATATGAACCTATTGGTGGAAGACTGGGGAGGAAAATATCAGTCGCAAGAGATTTCTGCAAAGAAAGGTACCGGTGTCTTCGAACTGCTTGAGAAAGTGCTATTGGAAGCCGATATGTTGGAACTGAAAGCCAATCCCAAACGTCGTGCCAAGGGTTCTATCATCGAATCCACATTGGACAAAGGGCGCGGATATGTGTCCACGGTATTGGTAAGTGACGGTACGCTTCACATGGGGGACATTGTCCTGGCAGGCTCGTCACACGGACGCATCAAAGCTATGTTCAACGAACGCGGACAAAATATCCAGCAAGCCATTCCCGGCGAACCCGCTGTTATCCTCGGATTGAACGGGGCTCCCACTGCGGGCGATGAATTCAATGTGATGAGTACAGAACAAGAAGCTCGCCAAATTGCTGCCAAGCGTGAGCAGTTGCAGCGTGAAATGTCCATTCGAACCAAGAAACATATCGGTTTGGAGGAAATCGGACGACGTTTGGCTATCGGCGATTTCAAGGAACTGAACCTTATCGTCAAAGCCGATGTGGATGGTTCGGTGGAAGCTTTGAGTGATTCGCTCATCAAACTCTCTACGGAAAATATCCAAGTGAATGTCATCCACAAGGCTGTAGGTGCCATTTCCGACTCGGATGTATTGTTAGCAGAGGCTTCCGATGCTATTATCGTAGGTTTCAATGTCCGCCCGACAGGTTCTGCGAAGAAGATGGCAGAGACCGCAGAAGTGGATATTCGCGTATACAACATTATCTACGATGCCATCGAAGAGGTAAAAGCCGCCATGCAAGGTATGCTTTCGCCGGAGATCAAGGAAGAAGTCACGGCCACATTGGAAGTGCTGCAAACGTTTCATATCTCAAAAGTGGGAACCATCGCAGGTTGCGTAGTGCGTGAAGGAAAGATTAAGCGCTCCAATAAGGTACGTGTCATCCGTGATGGTATTGTTATCTTCACCGGTGACCTGGCTTCCCTAAAACATGGTAAAGACGATGTGAAAGAAATGGGTGTCAATCAGGAGTGCGGTGTAAGCATACGCAGTTACAACGACCTCGTGGAAGGCGACCTATTGGAAAGTTTCGAACAAATAGAAGTAGCCAAGACTCTGTAAGGGGCACTTGGCTACTCCATTCCATCTCTCCTGTTATTTATCTGCAGGCGCGCTCAGGAAACTCTCCATATTCCTCGAACGTATAGTTCAAGAAATCATTCATCGGTTTGGCCGAGGAGGCTATATCCAGCAAGTGCTCTAACAAATCGGGAGCACTTGCTTCTTTATCCGAAAGAGGCGCACAAAACGTATAGGTCTTGCGTTTCAGCCAATCTGCCACCTTAGGCTGCATCTCTTGTTCTACGGACGATAAGTCAAAGCCTGCCGGCACTTTCTTGAGCATGTAATCCGTATCAAAATCACCAAAGTATCTGGTCCATGAGGGAGCAGACATAATCGACTGCACCTCATCGGCATTGGCCAGTATCTCATTCCGAAGAGCCTTCAACAATTCCGGAGATGGGCACCACATGCCGCCGGCAAACATACAATGACCCGGCTGCAAATGGAAATAGTAGCCACCCCTTTGCGACTTTTTGCCACCCGTATGCGGACGACCCGGCGCCGGTGCTGCAGGGAAAACACCCATCCACTCCTTATATGGACGCTTGTCCGATGAGAAACGCACATCCCGATAGATACGCCAAATACAATCCTTGGGGGTAAGACCCGCAAGCGCAGGCTCTATTTTGGCAAGCCCATTTATATACGAAGCCGAGAAGGTCTCAAACTCACGACGCAAATGGTCGTAACGCGCTTTGTTCGCCATAAACCATTCACGGTCGTTATGGACAGACAATTCGGATAAGAATTGCAGAATATCACGCATCGCTTACATCCGTTTAAGGCAATGGGCAAGGCTGTCCGTCCAATACGGAATATCAATGCCGAATGTCGATTTCACTTTGGCTTTGTCTAAAACACTGTAGTGCGGACGAGGAGTGCGATAGGCATATTCCGACGACAGGATGGGCACCACACGGCACTTTAATCCGCTTTGACGAAGAATCTCAACCGTAAAATCAAACCACGAGCAAACACCCTCATCCGTGAAATGATATACTCCCGTATGCCATTCCTCTGCCTCGATTGCCGCAAAAATTGCTGTAGCCAAATCACAGGCATAGGTAGGTGTTCCTATTTGGTCATAGACCACACGCAACTCTTCGCGTTCACGGCCGAAACGAAGCATCGTCTTGACGAAATTGTTCCCGAATGGCGAATAAAGCCATGCTGTTCTGAAAATGATAGCAGAAGGATTCGCTTGCAAAAGCAGTTGTTCACCTTCCAATTTCGTTCGCCCGTAGGCAGTACGCGGATCCACCGAGTCGGACTCCCTGCAAGGCGTATTTTCATTGCCGGAGAACACATAATCCGTTGAAATATGTATCATCTTTGTACCGGTCGTCGCAAGGTTTTCCACTGCAAAAGCATTCAGTTTGCGGGCAGTCGTTTCATCTTCCTCAGCCTTATCAACATTGGTATATGCTGCACAATTGACAATCAAGCCGATACGATGTGTACGCACATAAGCATGTACCTCTTCACGATTCGTAATATCCAGCACATCCGAGCCTTCGGAGGCAATGACATCCGTAAAGAAAAATGTATGCGTTGGGTGCGCTGTACTTTGCAGACGCATTTCGGTGCCCAACTGCCCAAGGCAACCTGTAATCAGTATATTCATTCTACAAGAAATCTTAAAAAATTGATGGCAAATCCTTGAATAGTGGATGACGGGTATCTTTTTCGGAAAGGATGCGGAAGTCTGCCGGCACACGCCAATCAATATTCAAATCAGGGTCGGAAAGCAGTACACCGCCTTCCGACTCAGGATGATAAAAATTGTCACATTTGTAAGTAAAGGTGGCCGTATCACTCAACACGGAGAAACCGTGGGCAAAGCCTCGTGGAATATAGAACTGGCGGTGATTTTCACCTGTCAACTCCACGGAATACCATTGTCCATAGGTCTTACTGTTGCGACGGAGGTCCACTGCTACATCCAACACCACACCTTGCGTACAGCATACCAATTTGGCCTGGGCATACGGAGGACGCTGGAAATGAAGGCCGCGTACCACACCATAACTGGAACACGACTGGTTGTCTTGCACAAAACGGGCATCGATGCCGAGCGCGCGATATTTCTCTTCGTTGTACGCTTCCAAAAAGTAACCGCGCGAATCGCGGAATAGACGGGGCTCAATCACCAGCAAACCCTCTATCGGAGTCTGAATAACCTGCATAACTTAACTTTTTATAGTCACATTTTCATAAATTTGCCGCAAAAGTACACTTTTTTTTGGATATATGCAAATAAAATCGTACCTTTGTCCCAAATTTGAAAGATTATGACAAAAGTAAGCTCTTTTTATTCCGTTATCTGCCTTATTATCGGAGTCTTATTGACAAATGTTCCTGCTGTCTCGGCGCAGTATATCAGTGGAGGTGTCGCCGGGTTGGACGGCACACCGGGTCCCAAGCGACCACATGCACCCGCCCCGCAAAATAAAACGCGCAAAGCCGCGCAAACCATCGGACAGAGAAATCTCGCGCCTAAAGGATTGCTTATCCTCGCCAATTTCACCGACCTTAAGTTTCAGGACGGTAATCGCGCAGAGGATTTCAACGAATTCGCAAATAGCGACAATTACACGTTCAATGGTGCAGACGGCTCCTGCAAAAAGTATTTCGAGGCGCAATCTAACGGCACATATAGTCCTCAGTTTGAGGTCGTTGGACCTGTCGAACTACCGCACTCTTTCGGATATTATGGAAAGGATAGAGGACCGGGGGACTATGATCGCTATTGCGCCGATTTTATCATGGATGCCGCGGCAGAAGCGGATAAATTGGGTGTGGATTTCACGCAATATGATTTTAACAATGACAATGTAATTGATTTCGTCTATGTCCTCTATGCAGGCAAAGACCAGGCAGCCGGAGGCCCTGATTCCACCATTTGGGCATTCAACTGGGAAATCAGTTCCGCGCTCTATTTTGGCTACACCAACCAAACCACCTATTACTGGCGCCAGAATGCACAAAATAAATGGGAATCCAACTTTCCCTATTTCGATGGTAAAAAGTTGGAATACTTTGCCTGCTCGTCAGAGTTAAACATACTCGGCAATCGCTCAGGTATCGGAACATTCTGCCATGAGTTCAGCCATGTCTTGGGGTTGCCCGATTATTATGTCAGTGAAGGAAATATTACTAATAAGGAGTTCACCCCGGGAGCATGGTCGCTCATGGGATTTGGCAACTACCTCAATAATGGCAATACGCCATGCGGATACAGCGTTTATGACAAGTATTTCATGGGATGGGCAACACCGCAGGTGCTTTCCGGCTCACAACAGGTATCCTTGCCTGCGGACGGACAAACCTATTATATGATAACGCGCGACGGCAATCCTCCTGCCAATGAAGCCTTAACGGCAGACACCGTTTACTATCTTGAAAACCGACAATACACCGGATGGGATACCTATCTCCCCGGCCATGGCTTGCTCGTTTGGAGGGTTGTTTACAATGCCGATGACTGGAACAACAACACGCCAAACGAAACAACCCCGCGCTACACGCTGGTTACCGCCAACGGACAATCGCCCTTTGTCAAGACGCACAGAGCCGGAGAGGAGATGACTTTCCCAGGGGAAAGTGGCCAATACACGGAACTGACGCTCTTTGGTAACAAACTATCAATACAGGAAAAGGACGGAGTCATCACATGCCGTATCGGAGAGATGACAACACCTGTGGAGGAATTGTCCGCAGATGCTGGCATGCCGAATAAGACCTTAGAAAATGGCAGATTGGTTATCCGCAAAGCAGACCGTCGTTTCGACGTATTGGGTCGCCCACTCCTCTAAAGACAATATACAATAGAGATACCGTTACTCTGTCACTTTGCGGTAGCGGCCTTCGATGAGCAGCATGCCCGGCAGAATCTCACCGCCACTAACTTTTGTGAATGTGGTGTAAGGCAAAGTGGCGCCGTCTGCATGTTCACGAACCGCATTATAACGATTGTCCCAAACCTTCCCTTTTACCGCTTTGACCGTTGCCACATAGCGATAAGTGGTCTTGTTGGTTTCCGGATTGATGACACGCTGCACCACCTGAAATTTACTGCCATCAGAGATGCCTTCCTTCATACCAATCTTTGCCGCATAACCCATGACACGTCCATGTTCATCGCTCAACACCTGATAAACAGGTGTCTTGACCTTGAAATCTTCGTACTGTTTTGCCAATGCAACGATATTCTTATCCATTGACCGTGCACAAATGGTTCGCACCAGTTCGGTACGCTCGTATTGCCCTTTGAGCACCGATTTCTTGTCAAACTCATACTCATGCGCCACATAACGCAAGCGGTAGGTGGTTTTGTCATCCAAGAATGCCTGCACTTTCTTCGGGTCTGGCGTGGCAGTATAATGTTGCTGATAGAATACAGCCGCCACCGAATCGTTCCAAACCAACTGATAGAGGTAGGAATGTGTCTTAACCTTAAAGCCTGTGAAACTATCGGCGATCTGCCCAGACACATTGGATACCGTCTTTCCAAGGTCACCACCTGTAAAGGCATCGAACAAGCTACCCAAACCGTTTATCACCGCTTTGGCAGCCTGTGCCTCCTGCTCGGCAGTAACATAGGTAATATCGTTAACCAAGATAAACGTCTGACCGATGAGTTCTTCTCCCGCATCGCTCAAGGCAGCCACACCGCGAACGGTCTGCAATGCCAATTCGACATCCACATCCGTAGCATTGTATTGCCCGCGCTCCTGAATAAGGGTGGTATTAAACGTGGCATCTTCCACAGTTTCACCCTGCAAGCCAAACCACGCCGCCACCATTGATTTCGCCACTTCGGCATCATTGAGCAGTTGTTCGGTATACAAAGCATTGGCACGCAATTCGGAAGATGTGAGTTGATGGCCATAGGTGGCTTTGTAGTAGCCGGATGCATTGGGTTGAACGCCATAAATCTTACTATTGTCAATGGTTCGGGCATTGCGAATGGTATGGTCGTCGTACTTATCCGGTACGGGGAGCGAATCAAAAGCCTTGAATATCTGCGGTCCGAACTCATCTTCTGGGTGATAGACCAGTGTCATTGCCAACGCATTACGGCGATAAGCAAGTGCGCCGGATGTCTGGGAAAACGCCCCACATCCGACACACAAGGTAAGCAAAATCAATGCGACCCGTTTCATAGGATACCACGTATGAAATCAATCGTCGTCTTCTGATGTGGCTGATGTGTACCATACGCCACGCCTACATCGCGCATGGCACTGATACGCGCTTTTTCCAAGTCAACTCCGTCCTGATACTTCTTCATCTCGAACTTCCAGTCGTCAAGCACTTTGCCTTTAATCTCTTTGTAAAGTGCCATAGCATCGCCGTAGCAGCCGGCATCAGGCAGGATGTGCGCCAGATGTTCACCTGCAGCGACAGCACCAAGGCTGTTCTGCGCTGCCATCCATTCGGTACGCGCCTGAGCCAGATGAATGGCACATTCGTTATCCACGTAGCGTTGGTAGATTTCCAATCCTGCCGCCAAGGCTGCCTGATAGTGTGAGCTTTGCTGCGGGATGAGAGCAACCAGGGAGAGTGCCTCCTCATATTGCTTTTGCTGCGCCAGCGTTTGTGCTTTCTGGATAAGAATAGGTGCTTCGTGGTCGTAGTAAGCAATAATCTTTTCCTTTCCCTCAGTAATAAACTTGGTAATAGCCTGCGAGCGAAGAGGCATACGGCTGATGGCATTGAGATAGCATTTATTCTCCGTTTCGCCCAACCCACGCACGGTCATACTGGTGGAAGAGAAAATGGTCTTGGCATATACATCCACGATATAAAGGTTCATCTCCATCGTCTCGGATATCTTGGCGGGAGGACCGGCAATAATATCCTTATCAAGCGGCGTAGTGGTGACTGTCAGAAGGAACTGCCCCTGATAATTCATTCCTGCGATGCCGTTCTGGGTCAGCAACTGCGTCAGTTTGTTCTCAATCATCGCCTTGGCACCTTGCGGGAAGACTTCCGATTCTTCTCCGGCATAGACAGAAATAGGAAGATACTCCGTTTCCGCCGCAAACATTGCAACGCTCATCAGCGCAGCAACGAAGAATAAAAATACGCGTTTCATAGTTATACCTTATTTTTCTCCCAGCACAATCACTGCACGTCCCAAACCTTTGACGAGGACTTTGCAGGGAATGTTATACGGTTCTTTCTTCAACACTTTCGCCAGTTGCTTAGCAAATCCATTAGCATCAATGGCACGCCCACGCTCATCGTAAACAGGGATACGCACCTGCGTGAAGTTTGCTACATTCTCGCTCTGATAGGGCATAGAGAAACGGCCTTGTATGGTATTCTTCTGCAGCCAGTCAGTAATTACCTCAATCAGTTCATTGCCATCGAACTCTGTCTCCAAATCCACTCCGGCGGCATTGTTGGCAAAGACTTTGATATCCAGTGTCACTTCGCGGCCGATGGTCTGCATCTCGGTGAAATGATCCATCAGACGGTTGTTGAAGTTATCCATATTGGCAACAATTGCCTCTTCCAGCAACACATCCACATCGGCTGTGAAAGACGGAGCTCCTGTTCCACTGGCTGCGCCGATGGATTTATTGGTGTAAGCATCGCGTGCCTCCAAGATATAGGACAAAGAATGTTTGGGTCCGAAGTCCTTCATTTCCCAACTGAGTTCAAGAATGATGTCGCATTTGGCAGTACGTGCCACCTCGTCCAGCATAGATTCCGCCAGTTCGTTGCCCGCCTTGCTAGTAGTGAGATTATCCTCCATACGGCGTTGCTCCACGGATTTGATGGTCTGTTCCAGGCTCTGCAACGGGAACTGCCGCTCTGCCATAAGGTCGTTGAGTTTGGCAATGGCCAACTTAAGCCCCATATTCTCTTGGAGAGCCTGTTTGTAATCAGGTACTTTGACGGTTGTTCCCAGGTTCTCCACCTCGGTGTAATATCCGTTACTGATGCACCATACATCGGAAGGGATAACCATCAGTTCGGGTTTCTTAATCTGTGCGCTTGCAACAATGGCTGCACATGCGAACAGCATGGTAAAGATTGTCTTTTTCATAGCATTGTATATTTGTACTCTACAGATATTGTAATCAATAACGTCCTTCGGCAGGAATAATGCCATCGGCTATCAGTTTTTTCTTCAGTCCTGCACGGTCCACCGTGACAGTACCGGTTTCTATCATCTGACGGCCGTCACGCTCATAACGGGTGGTGACAGCACGGCGGTCTTTGTAACTGGCATACTCTTTCCAAGGACCATTGTCGCTGAAGAAAGCGTTCCAATAGTCTTCGTACTTCTCCCGTGCGTTCCGGTCGAAGCAAAGCGGCTTGAGGTCAGTGATACCGCTATTGCCTGCCTTAACGCCGTCGAATATCACTTCCTGCACGGCTTTGCGCTGGGCCTCCGTAAACGCCACCACGCCATCTTTGGCGCGCACTTGCACACGGATAACATAACTGCCGTCCAGATTGGCACTCAGCACCAGGCTGGGTTGGTCGTAATAGGCCTGCGAACGTTTGGCACCGCAACCGGTCAGCATCGTCATAGCCACAAGGGCTACAAGAAACAAATACTTTTTCATAAGGCTTTTCTATCTACATTGTTATTAAAAACCACTGCTCAAACCACGGATGACACCTGCGGCTTCCAGCGCTTTGCGCAAATCGTCTTTGCGAACACTGACCACGACACCCACTTTGTATTCTTTGCCCACTTTGACTGTCTCGGTGGTTCCTGCCATGATGGATGCATATTTCTGAAACTCACCACCATCGGCAAAGAAACTCTTGAAATAGTCTTCAAACTGCGTCTCCACTCCGGGCGTGTTGGCCATCGGACGCTGTGAAACGCAACCCTGACCGCCACCGTAGCCTTTGAAGATAACGCCGTGCACAGCATTCTTGCGGCATTGGTTCTCTGCCACGTTCTTGCTCTTGCTATAGGTCCATACTTTCACCAGATAGGTGCCTTGGATGGCATTACCGCCACATTCGATTTCATAACGGAACTGTTTGGTGTCCTTATCCGCTTTCCTTTGGCGGATACCTGCCATCGCCGGCATGCACAAAGTTACCGCGAGGAGGGAAATAAGCATTCTGTTCATATTCGGGATAATTTTATGTATATTTCTTTTTCGGAATTCCTCTTTTTGGATTCGGCGGCAAAGATACTGCTTTTTTTTGAGATATGCAAATATTTGTGCTATTTTTTTGCACCATGCAAATATTTTGACGATTTTTTCGTCCTATCAATCTTACCTGCGCCCTACGAGCGACCTACGGGACGATAGATATACTCCTGTGAGTAAGGTAGGCAGCCTCAAAATACCAGTAAAAATGCGACCATCACGGGACCATCTACCAATAAACTACCCATCCTCTTACATATACCCCTCCATATATAAGGCAAAAAAGAGGCAAAATCTATCACCTGAAATGCAACTTTTTTTCAAAAAAGTGCATTTTTCCGTAACTGCTCCCGCAATACCCTCACAATACTTTCGCAATACTTTCCAGCAGAGGTTACGCCGACCTTAAGCAGAGGTTGGTAGAACCGATAACAGACCGAAATCGCGCCAAGTTTGAGGAAGGCGCGTTTCTATAATAATGCTGCAAAAAATCAATTCTTAGCCCCAAAGGCACAATTATCCCGACGCAGAGATTACTTGATGGCAGCACGTTGCTCAGCGTGAAGGCGTTTGCGTTCGGCACGATTGCGTTTCATGGTCTGGTAGTAACCGAAACCAGCCATCGGATGATGATACTCTGCTTCACTTTCAATGCGCTCTAATTCGGCGTATTCTTTGTGGCGAAACTTGCATTCCTGACACCAGAAACGAATGTCGGAGATTAGTCTTTTAGTGTATTTCAACATGTTATCGTTTGTTTATTAGATTATTAACCTTTTACCCAATGCCATGGAAAATCTTTATAATGCTCCATGTTTCCGTCAAATTTTGTCAGAATCGCGCCAAAGTTTCCGTGACGCTCATACATATATTGGAACATCTGTTTTGCAATGATTTCCTCTGCATTGCCGGTGTGCAGGAATTGTACAATCCATCTATTATATTCATCCGGCATCTCTGCTTTGTATTTTGCAAGCATGTCATTCAGTGTAAACTCATCTATATTCTTCATGTGAGCCAATACGCGCGCCACATTAACTTCTTTGAACTGGATATGTTCTTTATCTAGTTTACGTTTCAAGAAACGTTTTACTCGTTGAATCTGTCTATCAATATAATACCAGAAGAATAACTTGGACTGCAATCTTGCGTGTGGTCCTCCCGGAATACGCCAGTTCTTACCGTAGTGGTATTCCAAAAGGACTTCCGGATGTGCAGGAACATTATGCATTTCACCTTGGAACTCATATTTCTCCGTGTGTTCAAAAAACGAACGCTGAATATATTGCGATTCTAAGAGACAATAACGTTTATTTAAGGGGTAAATTGGTTCATTGATGAGATCTATGTCACAAGTTACACCTTTATAACTATACGTGAAAATCCATGGTAATACATAGCATTCCAATTTGATACCATATTTCTCTAATTCAGGAGCCAGGTCCAAGCATTTTTGCATGTGTTTACCCCAAATCATAGTATCCATATCATTGTCATGACCTATGAAATCATGTTCTCTGATTGCGCCAAGTAAAGTACCATAAGCAAGAATAAGTTCAATGCCGTTTTCTTCAAATACTTTTTTGAGCGTATTTAATAAGTATGCAGCATTTTCCTTATTTATTCTCTCCGTATGGCCATAGTAGCGCGTATTACGATAGCATACATATGGCGTTTTGAGCATGTTTTTGACTCCGGTATGATACGTATGGCGTTTGTGCTCTATACGTACGCTCTGTTCTGCCACTTTCAAATCTGCCTCATCATCAATCTCATACCACTCCAAATCATCTATTTTGAGGATATAGATGGGGCATTTCGTATTCGATACTTTTTGGAAGAAAGGTTCATAACTACTGCGCTCATTTTTTAGCAAGTCACTTTCGAACTCGCAGCAAACTTCACGGAAGAACTTGTTGCTCAATTTGTGAATACCAATAAGTTCTCCACAGGCATTCAGCTCACCATAGTTTTTCGACCATTTGACAAACCGATGTCTTTTATCTTCCTCCACAAAATATGAGTCTTGGAACTTTTTAACCGAAGTTGTCAAAATCGCAGAGGGATATTTACATTCAATAAGCTCTGTGATAGCCTTGGGTTCATAAATCAAGTCCGAATCCAACATTAAGAAATCCTCATCACCGATTAGATTCCGGCAGTTCCATAACGTATATAGACAATTCGTTTCTGCATATCGAGGGCTATGACAACAGATTACTTCCGGATAATCTTCGCATAAAGCTTCATAGGCCTCTTTGTGATAGCCAGTTCCGATAATAATGCGTTCTATACCACATGAGATAAGGGTTTCAATGGATTGAATTACCATTGGAATGCCATTCACTTTCACAAAACCTTTCGGAATGAGTTCTGTGTATTTACCGAATCTCGTTCCCATTCCTGCTGCCATTATGACTGCCGTACGTATCATATTCTTATATTTTCAGTTTTCGTTTTATTAAATTCGTTATTCTTCGTTTTGCCCGCCGTATCATATATCCAACCACAAACAGAATCCCACATTCTTGGACGCATTGATGACGGAAATCTTTGAGGACAACTTTATCAACCGCATTATGTTGTTCCATCTGTCCGCGTATCATCAAATAGCGGTTGATGATACCATCTTTAGCAATGCGTAGTAGTTCTGTATCCAATTCCGCATCCTTTGCAATGCACTGATACATCAGAACTAACGAAGCGAAACTCGTTAATACCTTTGGATTAAAATAGCGTTTTGTGGACTCCATGACGCTTGTATCGGTTTCATAGTATCGATATACTAAAGAATCCACATAACGAACAGGGGTGCTTATATGACATATATACTCTGCAATAAACAAACCATCTTCATTATAGCTAACATTTGTATCAAACCTCAAGTTATTCTTTTTGATTATCTCATTCCTGAATAAACGTACCCATAACCATCCCCACATACCTACGAGCGTTTTCGATTCTCCATATAAAGTTCGAATACTATCCTCTCGGGACATAATCTTATTAGTTCCTATCGTGGTTTGATATAATCTTTCTCCGTCCCTATTGCAACTTTCAAAACTTGCTAACACTGCCTCGTATCCACTTGCTGCCCCTAACATGGAAGAGATGCCATCCGCTAACACTTCATCATCTGCATCCACGAAATAAATCCATTCTCCTTTAGAGTGCTCTAATCCCACATTGCGAGCAGATGAGACACCCCCATTGGATTTGTGAAATACACGTATCCGCTCATCACGAACCGCATATTCATCGCATATAGCACCGGACTGATCGCTACTTCCGTCATCAACAAGTAGAAGCTCGTAGTCGCGGAAAGATTGTGACAAGACGCTATCCAAACAGCGACGAAGATACTTTTCGACGTTATATACAGGAATTATAATGGAGAGTATCGGCATATTTAATCTTCTCAATAGATTTCTTCTTTCAGAGCATCTAAATACTGATGCCCATATTTCAAATCCGGCTCCACATAGTTACCTTCCGCCCATTCATTCCACGACTTAAGTAATAAGATACGATGCTCTAGAGGTTTGTTGGAGATTCGCTCAATAAAGGTATGCAAGTTTTTCTTAAAAGCACCCGGTGTACAGCCACTTAGCACAAGTCCTCTTTTGCCGGAACGAGGAGTATGATCCCAATTAGAAGTTATCATCGGGAATACGTTTTCAACAGCATCCAATGCCCCTGCCATCCTATTCATATCATAAGGCATCATGCGGGGGAATAATTTGAGTTTTTTGTTAAAAAACTTATTCCACAGACGCCATTTTAATCCAAGGTCACCGTGATATAAGTTCATTGAATTAACTGCATCAAACCCAAGTTTCATCATTTGGTTGTATCTCTTCTTTGACAATTCTTCTTCATACATAGAATCTAACATAGCAACGAAATAGATTCCTTTCAAGCCATTTTCTTTAGCCAGTTGTTGCCATAACTCTATGAAGTGTCTCATTATATCGTCAATCCATTCCGGTTTGTATATAAAGAACATCGGTTTTTCATCACAAGTGATATACCGTTTATCTTTGAATGCCGGTAACACGGTATTAAAGTGTGTAATAAAATCCTCATCTCTCGGGTAGGTTTGTTCTATTAAAACGTTGCCTTCTTTCAGTCCGTGAAAACTACCGCTCCATGTTTCATTTGCCCATGCGAGTGCAAACGGGAAATCCGGTTTTCCGGAAGTCAGGACCTCATTGAATGGACGCTCTAATAGCCGTTTTCCATTGCCGAACCAATAATGCCAATACACAAATCCTTCCACTCCTGCTTCACGAGCCAATTGAGCTTGTGCTTCACGTGTTTCCGGCACACGCAGATCATAATAGCCCAAATCAGCTGGAACATGTGGCTGATAATGTCCTGGGAAAAGCGATTTCGCTTTTCCGACATTCGTCCACTCCGTAAATCCTTTTCCCCACCATTCATCATTCTCTGGTATCGGATGAAATTGTGGCAGATAATATGCCAACACTCTTGCTTTAGGTTGTTTATCGCTCATAGTTATTGATTATTTTCGTTATTCGATGCTTAATTACATTAAAAAGTAAATGAGGAGAACATAATAATCCCATAGCAAGTCCATATACGTTGAGTATGGCAAATGGCTTGTTTGATTCAGATGCTTTTCTCCAAACGCGTTGCCACATTTTCAAAGTCCAATTAGATAAATTAACTGTCTTATACCTCCATTGTTCAAGGACATCTGCATTTACTAATTTCCGACGAGACACTTGTTCATGAGGTATGTAGCGTACTTCATATGAATGCTGTGCATGTTCTCCTTGAGGGAGGAAATAATCTAGTTTCAATTGATACTTCCATAATACATAATTACATGACAGTTGATCTCTTTTCGAAAAGTCATTGATACATTCCCACCATAAATCATTAGCCACATTTACGGACTCAGTATTTTTTCTAAACAAGATGTTTGTTTCAAATAAGCCATTATGAGAAGGATAACACTCTTGGAAAAGATAATGACACCAATTGATAGCTATAACATCATGCTCCAATCTTCCATATCTTTTGCTATACGAAACCTCAAAGGCTTCATCATATATACAATCACGAAAAGGGTGATATATACTTGCCACATCAATATTACTTGATGACAAATAAATAAAACGGTCGTATATTTTTGAAGATATAATTTGGACATTGGCATCCATCCAAAGTGTAGCATCATATTCCGGAAGCAAACGGTGCGGATGCGTTTTTACGTATCGAGCAATACGTGTTTTATCTGTATTCGTGTATTCCACCCTACGTACTTTCCAAATGCCGATTTCCTTTTCTTGTATATCGTCCGTAAACAAGTAATAGTCGAATTGATCGTCAATGACTTTCGGTTGTTGAATACTGTCGTATCCTCCAATAAGTGCTGTATATATTGCGAACTTCTTCATCTATAAAGTTGGTATCCTTATTTCTTGAAAATTGTAA
The DNA here is from genome assembly GCA_902780495.1 of uncultured Bacteroidales bacterium. GTDB lineage: Bacteria > Bacteroidota > Bacteroidia > Bacteroidales > Paludibacteraceae > Colicola. The sequence continues at coordinate 124,634 of CACZFM010000011.1, read as the reverse complement.
TTTTTCGCCCATGATTTAGATATAACGATAGCCGTGTCTGCCCATAGTAGCATAGGCAAATCACTTTCCGAATCACTATACGCAATTACATCATAGTTCTTGCGATTAAATTTGTCATTTAATATTTCTACTTTTTTGCTGCCCATGCAATCTACATCATATCTCCCTGAGAAAATCCCATTGATAAACACAAGATGATTTGAAATAACATCATTTCCGGAAATTCCGAACTCGAGAGCAAAATGATTGATATACAAATCATATCCACCACTCACAATCAAAATGCGCCATCCTTCTTTCTGCAATCGGGTTAATTCATGAATCGTTTCTATTATTAAACAAGGTTTTATGCGCTGCTGATAATATTCCATAGCCGCTTGTTCCATCCTTTTTATAGGACAACCTTTTAATTGCCACAGCAGCATTCTTTTTCTGATGTTTTTGTCAGGTGCTCTATTTTCCATCCTTGAAACAAGCCCTGTTATCGACATAAGTAAATAACAAATATGTCTTAATTTAACAGCAAACGACGCGTGATGTTTGATATAGAATCGGACATACTCATTGGCAGTTTGAAAACTAACCAAAGTGTCGCAAAAATCGAATAATGCTATCTTTTCTTTTTTATTTTGCATAGAATATCTCTATTGCATCAATTATTCTTTTCATCTGCTCAACTGTTCCTATTGTTATGCGGAAGCAGTTGCGTACCATTGACGCTTGTGTAGTATCACGCACAAAAATATTATTATCTGCTAAGTGGTTCAATAGCTCAATCTTATCTTCATACGTCTTGAATTCAATCAGCGTAAAATTACCATGACTTGGATGCACCTTCAATCTATCTGCATACTTCTGCATAGCTTCCGCAAAATAATCCTTGCCGCGATGCACTTCTTCCACATAATTCCACATATATTGCGTATCACTCAATGCTGCACATCCAGCAACTTGTGCAAACGTGCTCAAGTTCTTCGGATTACGTATCTTGTTGATAAATTGCACATTATCTTTTCCGGCAATCAAATAGCCCAAACGGAAATTTGCCAATGCAAATGCCTTAGACATCGTACGAGAGATGAGGATATTGTCATATTTCAAAACCAGATTTTTGACCGTGATACCCGAAAACTCGTAATAGGCTTCATCTATTAAGAACAATGTATCCGGATATTCCTGCAATAAGTGCTCAATATACTCTTTTGAATGCACATTGCCGGTGGGATTGTTCGGATTGCAGATATAAACTACAGCCGGTTCGCGTGTGATAATATCATTCTCGAACCGCTCTGTATCAAACGTAAAATCGTCATTGTAATACGAGAAATACACATCGGCTCCATTGGCTTGGCATGTTAAGCGGAAATTATCATAACTCGGACCTAATATCATCACAGGATCTCCCACGCTAATGAAAGCCTTGCAGATATACTCATGGAGCACATCTGAACTGCCGAAGTACTGAATGTTCTCTTTGGGTAACTCCACGTACTGCGCCAACAGCGATAGTAACTCGTCGTTATATGTTGTCGGATAGAGATTGAAGAATGATGGCTCTTTCAGCAGTGCTTCTATCCGCTCCATCACTAAAGGTGTTGGTGGGATGGTTGCCTCATTCCAATCCAATTTTAAGATTTCCTTACGTTTTTCCGGAGCAACAGCCCACACTTTGTGAGAAGCCAACTTATACGGCCTCAAGTTACGTAGATATTTATTTGGGAACTTCATATTAAGAAAGTTTTAATTTTTCTCCAAAGATTAAATCGTATTTCTCAGGAAAGAATTCAGCGCATCCTGCGCTATGAAATGGAGTAATCTCACCAAAATACATTTTGCCGTCTATATCATAAAAATCTATACGGACAAATTTGAAGTTTTTAGCAATTTCTTTTCCGAACTTTATCATCTCTTGGAATGATTGAGGGCATTCAGCAACAGCGGTGTTTATGCCATCTCTATATGTTTGTTTTTCAACATACACAAACGGAAGACGATTCCAATTTCCATCGTACGTACAACGATCATCTATACTTTCTCTTGCATAGGACAAATAAACGAATTGGAATTCACCATTGATAAAAAACAATTTATAGTCATTTGGTAATTCCCCGCTCTTTTGTAGCATAAGTTTCTCAACGATAATGCATGGTACTACATTTTTATAAGGCCATTCACGGCAGGGGAGATAATAGTTTTTAGTCAGAGCTTCTCGCAATTGGATCTCGACCTCATGAATAGATAAGGACTTCATGTGCTTATCATACAAGACACCTTTTGTTTTATCCCGACAAATATAGACACTTCCACTATCATGATTGCATTTTATCACAAATTCATTGGGCAATTCTTCCCAATTAATATCATCAACTCTTTTATATTGCTTAATAGTTGGTATGATATGCTCATTTCCAAAATTTGAAGATAGCCAGAATTTTGCTTTGTATTTGTCAACTAATTCAGTATATAGCGGTTTTCTATCATATAATTTTAACCAGACTATTTTTTCGCTTAAGGTTTTGGGGTTCTTCAGATTAAGCTTATAATCATGCGAGTTTTCCCATTGTAACTTTAAATACCACTTATCAGGGCATTTATCGGGATTATATTTTACGATGATTTTGGCGATGATACGTGTTGGCCGGGAAACAAGATGCCAACCTCTTCGTAAAATAGTTAATATCAATTGTTTCATATTTTTCATTATGCTTGACATTTTTCTAAAATTAAATAATTATCACACTGCCCCTGAGTGCTAAATCCCATATTTTGTAAAGCTATTTGACTATACAAATTTGTGGGTAACATTACTCGTGATGAAACTTTTTGCACCGCTGCACATAATTCTACAGGAGACATACGAAAGAATGATGGATTATTCTCCGGAATATATACTATATCCGATGCTATATCGTTTAGTACATTTTGTCGCAATTCCAAACGCAAGTTTGCACATGTCACATGAATATTTAAACCACACTTTTTTATGTTGCGGTACAAAGTATCAGTGTAAACCAAGTCTGGGCTGACAACTATAATTTCCATATTAGTCGATTCTGCAACACTCTTCATTTCAGATAGCCCGACATTCCCATACATCAGCATTCGCTTAATATGGAAACGCGACTTTATTGTAGTTAATTCACGGACTATAGATAAGTTATGTATTTCATGTATTGACCGAATATCAGATAGAGAATAAGGCAATCCTATTCTCTCAATGCACGATAAGGATGGGGCTTTATATAATGCTGTAATTTTGAATAAATTCCAATCTATTTTCTTGTTAAATAACCATCGGGCAATTTTATTACAAAATTTTATAAACGCTACCGTAGAGTATAATCTCACTCTGATGTGAGCTTGTTTTTGACGCCGACAGACATCATAAGATTTAATCACATGCCGATAGGTTCTATAGAAGTCCAATGAATCCTCTATACGCTTCGACGGAAGTATCTGGTTGTCAATGTAATAACAATAAGCATTATTTGCCCACGCAAATGCATAGAAATACTCTCTAGCAGACAAATAAGAAATCGTCTGAAGAAATGATATATAGAAATCTCTACTCCAATTTAATCTTATATCTTCATCCAACTTAATTAAACTGCCAAAATCAATAAATATAGGCTTTCCATTCTGGAACACGATATTGCTAGGACGAGCATCATTTACTGTACCGCCATTATTAATGCAATAATCGTGAAGTTCAATATAAAACTTTGCGGCATCCACCCATTGACTGAATGTCCAGACATCAGGACAAATGCATGTAAGCTTTTCATGTTCAAGGATTAATTTACAATTATCAATCTTAACGTCCTCTGCTATCCATGTGTCTACAATCCAATTTCTATTTCGCAACTCTTTGAACAAATCCGATGATAAAAAAGATAGAACTTTTTCCTCATATCCACAAGAAATAGCACGGAAGATTCTATCTCCCATAACACAAATTCTTCCAACCGGATCAAACAAGCTCTCTTTCTTATATGTTACCACACCTATGGTATTCATTCCAATATTTTCTTTAACTTATTATGAGTGTATTATCTCTCAACACCAACAAAAAAATCCCCGCCTCGACATAGATGGCGGTTGCCAAATCCTTGTCAAGACGGGGAAAACTTTGTTTCCGGCAGTCAAATAAAACGCGGATTTCTTCTCTTGCTTATCCGCTTTCTGAGGTACTAGGAAAACCCTTGTTGTCGAATAAGCAATGCAGAAACCCACGCCGTGTATATGAACACACGCGCGTATCGTTACGTTGTATATTAGATACAAAAATACACGCGGGCGTAATTATACACCCATGAGCATCTACCACTACTTGTTTTCGAACAACAAATCTGAAGATTCCTAGTTTTCAGAAAGTCAAAAACAAGCGTTAGCAAACGCCATTCAATATGTCTGCGCCCTCACCTGTGACATCTATGCAGACACCCCAGCGTGAGTTTGCGGGTGCAAAGGTACTGCTTTTTTTTGAACTGACCAAATGTTTTATGATTTTTTTGCAGTGGGGAATAGTTTTTCTTTTTTACACTGTTGAGCCCAGTGCCCTCTGGTTTAACGTCCGTGAGAGAGGACGAGAGTGTTTCAAATTCGCTGCAAAGGTAATGCTTTTTTGTGAAATAACCAAATAAATCTGCAGTTTTTTGTGGATTTATTGTTGGACTAATGAGACTAGTGTTCTAGTTAGACTAGTAGGACTATGGATACAAGATTAGCTTTGTTGCTCGTAACGGTCAAGGGCTTGAGACATAAGCAAGCGCCCCTGGTCAATAATCTCGGAAGCTTTGTCAAAATCGAACGTGGTATAAGCATCCTGCGCCATCTCCACCAAGACATCCGGTTTCATCATCTGCGTCATAAGACGACACGAAGCCTGAATCTGCAAATCAATCGTGCGATTGACCAAAGAGATATAATCCAATCCGCGAGAATGTTTGGTCTGTTCCATCTCTTGCCGCACATGATTCCACATCTCCTCTGCCCTATCCCCAATACGTCCCAACTTATCGAAGAACGCAGGCGACCCACCTATGACACGGGCTTCGGGCATACGGCTACGGCCGGAGATATTGATTCCCACAAGGATATCTCCTTCATGGCGCTGCACAAGGTTAAGCGGGAAAGGATTGACCAATCCGCCATCAACAAGAATGGTTCCATTATAGTCCACCGGCTTAAAACACATCGGAATAGATATCGATGCTCTAATAGCCCGAAAGAGACTGCCTGAACGGAAGACAACTTCCTCAGAATTAATCAAATCCGTAGCGACAAAAGCGGCAGGTATAGGCAAATCCTCAATCAAGCAATCGGGAACCCACTGCTGAATAGCATGTAACACCTTTTCTCCCTTGACGATATGGCTAAGACCGAAAGAGAAATCCGTAAGCGAGAGAACCTGCTGCCGGTTGAGGGAAGTAAACCAATCGTGCGCCTCGGCTATTTTGCCGGCAGCATAGATACCACCGATAAGACTTCCAATGGAACATCCGGCAATAGAAGTGATTCTATAACCGCGCCTCTGGAGTTCTTCAATGGCTCCGATATGCGCCAATCCGCGTGCGCCTCCGCTGGCAAGGACAAGTGCTACATTTTTCTTCATAAGGCAAAAAGAGTATGTATAACGGAATGATTATCAGTCGCAAAGGGAGAAGAGGTCGGCACGCGGATTCACCAACATGACAGGGACCTGACTCCTTCGCACCGCCAAGCGTTCGGGCGGGCCGAAAAGGATATCATCCAAGCCATATTCGCGGCTGGCCGTGAGCAACAACAACTGATGACCGAAATCGCGCTGCCGCTCAATACACTCTTTCACAAGCGAGAAACTGTCTTTCTTTGCCGTCAAGAGTTCATAATGAATATCCTCGCCCGTACGCTCCGCCACGGAACGGATATGCGTGACGATACGATTGAGGTTGTTGCGGGCATGTGAGCCATAATCATTGGCGGGCAACAAGAGAATCGTCGCGCCCGTTTTGCGCGCCAAATAGGTACAAATCTCTGCCTTATACACTTCTTCCTCCAACATTGTTACAGGCACAAGAATACGATTAAGGCGCAGCACTTCGCGCATGGTGTTGGTGACAAAGACATACGGCCGTCGCTCTTCGCGGCAGTCATCCAATGCCGACTGCACCGCCTTGCGTTCGTTAAGGCAAGTAATCAGGCGAATATCTTCGTTGTCATCCCAAATCATGGCAGCAAGGTTATAAATTGCTATTGATTGTTTCGATATATTCCACCAATTCGTCCCTGCCCTGCCCTTTCTCCGCCGAGGTAAGGAACATAGGCGGTAACTCTTCCCATACTTCGCTGAGTTTGAGTTTGTAGGCACCGATATTCTCACTCAAACGCCCACGCCCGACCTTGTCAATCTTGGTAAAGACAATCGCAAAGGGCACTTCGTTCTCGCCCAACCATTGCATAAACTCCAAATCCACTTTCTGCGGTGCGAGCCGGCAATCAATGAGCACGAACATAGAAACCAAGGGTTCGCGATGCAGGCAGTAACGCTCAATCATCGTCCGCAGTTTCTCCCGCTCCGTCAACGACGTCTGTGCAAAGCCATATCCGGGCAGGTCCACCAAATGCCACGGGCGCGATGCCTGCGCTTCACCGTTAATCAGGAAATGGTTAATAAGCAGGGTCTTGCCGGGTTTCTGACTGGTCTTTGCCAACTTAGGATTGCGGCACAGCATATTAATGAGGCTGGACTTGCCCACATTGGAACGTCCGATGAAAGCATATTCGGGCAATGCCGACTTCGGACACATAGCAACATCGGGAGAGGAGATAACAAATTGGGCTGAAGTAATCATAGCAATCAGGGAATAAACGGATTACTCTTCTCGGCGTATATGGGCACCTATAGCATTGAGGCGCTCTTCAATACGCTCGTAACCACGGTCAATCTGGTCAATATGGTCAATCCGGCTCGTACCCTCGGAAGACATAGCCGCAATCAACATAGCAATACCTGCGCGGATATCCGGACTGGTCATGTTGTTATGGCGCAAGCGCATCTGTTGGTCATGCCCAACAACTACGGCACGATGCGGGTCGCAAAGGATAATCTGCGCGCCCATATCAATCAGTTTGTCCACAAAGAAGAGACGACTCTCAAACATCTTCTGGTGAATAAGCACCGAGCCACGCGCCTGCGTAGCGACAACGAGGATAACGCTCAATAAGTCGGGCGTCAACCCAGGCCAAGGGGCATCGGCAATAGTCAGAATACTACCGTCAAGGAAAGACTCAATCTGATAATGGTCCTGCTGCGGGATATAGATATCATCGCCCCGCTGCTCCAAGCGAATGCCCAGACGACGGAAAGTTTCGGGAATGATACCCAAGTCGCAATACGAGACATTCCGAATGGTAAGTTCACTGCCCGTGATGGCTGCCATTCCGATAAAAGAACCCACCTCAATCATATCCGGCAGCAAAGTATGGGTAGTACCCTGCAAAGTGCGCACGCCTTCGATGGTAAGCAGGTTGCTTCCGATACCGGAAATCTTCGCTCCCATACGGCAAAGCATCTTGCAAAGTTGCTGCAAGTAAGGCTCACAGGCCGCATTGTAAATAGTGGTTTTCCCCTCTGCCAATACAGCCGCCATAATGATGTTAGCCGTACCGGTGACACTGGCTTCGTCCAGCAACATGTACGTTCCTTTCAAGCCATCGGGAGTCGTAAAGGTATAAGCCTGCAAGTCCTTGTTGTAAGCAAACTCTGCGCCAAGATTGTGCAAGCCCTGGAAATGGGTATCTAAACGACGGCGCCCAATCTGGTCACCACCAGGCTTGGAATAATGCACCTTTCCCAAGCGGGCAAGCAACGGTCCGATGAGCATCACCGAGCCACGCAGCCTGTTACAACGATGCAGAAAATCAGGACTCTCCAGGAAAGCCGTATCAATATGCTCCGCACAAAAAGCGCAACGCTTTCCGTCACGCTGCACACGGACACCCATCATCGCCAGAAGGTCAATCAGGTTGTTCACATCCAAGATATCGGGAAGATTGTCAATAACGACTTCCGCACTTGTCAGCAACACTGCCGACAAGACCTGTAAGGCTTCGTTCTTTGCCCCTGCAGGTGTGATACTGCCGTGCAGGCGATGGCCTCCTTCTACAATAAAACTTGCCATAACTCAAATTATTCTATATAGTTCACTTCGGGCGACAGGGTGATTCCAAACCGCCCGCTTACATCTTTCATCACTTTCTCCGCCAACAGGCGTATATCCTCCGCAGAGGCATTGCCGGCATTGACAATCACCAGCGGTTGCTTATCCCATACTCTTGCTCCGCCATGCTGACAGCCTTTGAGCCCACATTGCTCAATAAGCCACGCTGCAGGCACTTTGACACCATCCGACGTATCGAAATGCGGCATAGCAGGGTATTGCGTTTGTAACGCCTCGAAGCAGGTAGGTGAAATAACAGGATTCTTAAAGAACGAGCCCGCCGAACCAAATTCGCCCACCTCCGGCAACTTCCGGCGACGTATCTCTATGACTTTCTCACGCACCTCCAATGGGGTCAGTTGTGACAATTCGCGCCCTTCGAAAGCGTTCCCGAGCCCGCCGTAATCCAATCGGAGACCGCCCTCTTTCTTAAGACGGAACGTAACGGCCGTGATGACATATTGATCTTTCCAGTCGTTCTTAAACCGGCTATCCCGATAGGCGAAGCAACAATCCGCATTCGTGAAAGTCACCTCTTCGCCCGTTTGCACCGCTATAGCCCTTACCGTCTCTATCACATCTTTTGCCTCAACGCCATACGCGCCCACATTCTGCACTGCACTTGCCCCAACAGTACCCGGAATATGGCTCAGGTTCTCCAAACCTCGCAAGTCCATATCGGCAAGCTGCTGAATGAGGTCATCCAAACGCAAGCCGCTCTCCGCCTCTATCCATACCTCGTCTTTGGTTTCCTTGAGCGCCCGTGCGCGGCACATACGCGAATGCAGCACCACTCCATCGAAATCGCGCAAGAAAAGCAGATTGCTACCCTCACCCACAGTCAGGAAACGCTCACCCGAATAACGGTGCAAAAGGGCGCGGAGTTCGTCTTTATTGTCAAACTCAGCCAACACACGTGCATTCGGATGCAAGCCAAAGGTGTTGAGGGCAGTCAGGGATGCGTGTTCTTCTATCTTCATTGTCAGTATGATGTTATACCTGTGTCGGTACGATATCTTTTTTGTGGTATTCCATAAGCCCCTCCATCGGTGCCTGCATGATTTGCTGCAGGCGCATACCATGTGCTTGCAACACTTCGGTAAGGATGTCACGATAGTAGTACGCTATTGAGCCTACAAAGCCCACAGGCATCTGCTGTTTAGTTTGAGGGGTGAAATACTGCTCCAGGTTGCGTTGGACGAACTGCTCAAAATGGTCGTATACCAATCTACGAACGGATTCTTCCTCTATGTTTTCCGCACAGAAACGGCTAAAGGCCGCCAGATAACGGTTCGGGAAAGGCTGCCGATAGACATGCTCAATGATATCCGCCTGCGTGACATTGTATTGCGTAAGGAACTTGTTCTTTACGGATTCCGGCAACTGGTTCTTCAAGACATCCGCCACCAAGCGTTTGCCCAGTACCGCACCGCTTCCTTCATCGCCCAAGATAAAGCCCAGTGCAGGTACACCCCACTCGATGGACGAGCCGTTGTAATAACAACTATTGCTTCCCGTTCCGAGTATGCATGCTATACCTTTCTCCTGTTTCAACAAAGCACGGGCAGCGCCTACCATATCGGATGCCACTTCCACCTGTGCTTTTTTGAACACCGAACGGACAGCCGCAGCCACTATAGGACTCTTTTCGGGCGTACAACCGGCTCCGTAAAAGAAGACATGGGTGATTGTTCCCGCCCACAGAAGATGCCCTATCTTAGGCAACAACTGATTGGATACCGTTTCTCTGACAGCATCTTCGTTCTGAAAAAAGGGATTTATACCATCGGTCTGCACCCGTGTAGATTGTCCGTTGGCGGTGAGAAGCGCCCAGTCGGTTTTGGTAGAGCCTGAGTCAGCAATCAGTATCATTGTTTTCGTTATTTAGTATCTTGTACATATATTGTTTTCATGCGGAAAAGAAGCATATCTTTACCCCTATTCCTATCAGGATTATTCCTCCAATCAGATTGGCATTCAGGCGAAAGCGTGTTCCGATAAAGACTCCGATCAAGTAACCTATCCAGGAGAACGCGAACGAACATAGAGCGATAATACAGATTCCTATCCAGAGTTTATCCGGTTGGGGGATAAAGAGTACTCCCGTCGCCCAAGCATCAATAGAGGTTGCTACAGCAAGCAACAGAAGCGTCGGAAGCGAGAAATCCGGATTGGCGGGTTGTTCCTTCGGTGCTTTCAGCCCTTCCCAAATCATTTTACCGCCGATACAAGCGAGCAACACCAGTGCCGTCCAGCCTGCATAGGCGTTAAAGAAGGCTGAGAAGAAAGAGCAGGCATAATACCCTATCAACGGCATTCCCCCCTGAAACAAGCCGAACAAGACCGCCATTAAGCATGGCTTATGCCATTGGGCAGGGGTATGGTGCGAATCCACAGCCAAGCCTTTCCCCAATGATACGGCAAAGCAATCCATTGCCAATCCTATTCCAAGCACTATCAGAGTGAGGATATCCATATCAGCGTTTGTACTTGTAACGCGAAACTGTTTTTCCCTTAGCGATGTTGGACAGTTTGCCCTTCACGAACTGTTTGCGAATGGGTGATATACGGTCGGTGAAGACATGCCCTTCGAGGTGGTCGTATTCATGTTGCACAATACGTGCCTTGAAGTCCGTAAGCGTCTCTTCATGCCATTGGAAGTCTTCGTCCTGATAGCGGATAGTGATGGTCTTGGGTCGCACTACATTCTCCGAAATGCCGGGGAGCGACAAACAACCTTCGCTGTAAGAGACCGTCTCGCTGCTCTCTTCCAGTATCTCAGGGTTGATAAACACCTGTTTGAAATCAGCACATTCCGGATAATCTTCTCCCAGTTCGCTGCCATCCACGATAAACAGGCGCTTGCTCAAGCCAATCTGAGGGGCTGCCAATCCGCAGCCTTCCGCCTGCGTAAGGGTTTCCTGCATATCGCTAATGAGTTGTTTGATATCCATTTCGCCCTTCTCCACTTCTTCCGTTTCCTTGCGAAGTGCGGGCTGACCATATAAGTAAATGGGAAGTATCATGTTTGTTATTTGTTTTATTGTTGAGATGTCAGATAATCCTCCAGGATGATACAGGCAGCCAATTTATCCACCACGGTTTTGTCCCGCCTTTGCATTTTCTTCATTCCCCCCGCCAACATGGCTTGATGCGCCAGTGTAGAGGTGAAGCGTTCGTCGTATTCCACCAGAGGAATTTGTGCGAACGTACTCCTGAACCATGCCATAAAGGGTCGGATATACTGCATGGATTCGCTTTCCTGCCCGTTCAGTTGTGTAGGCCGGCCTATCACTACGGTATCTATTTCACCTTTTCCCAGTTCGGTAAGCAGCCAATTTTGCAAGGCATCCGTATCGATGGTAAGCAACGGATTAGCCGTTATGCGGAGGGTATCCGTAATGGCTAATCCGGTACGCTTTTTGCCGTAGTCAATGGCCAGTATGCGAGCCATATCAATCGGAGAGGGCGTTATATTCGTTGGTCATTCCCAGACGATAGTACAACGCACGCAACTGGCGTTTGTAGGTGAAGTTCTCGCTATCCATCTCATAGGCCTTTTTGAAGTACGGCAGCGCCTGCTTCAAGGTCTCGTCGATGTTCTTGCGTGCAGCCTTGTAGGCTTTGGCATCCAGATAAGCGGCATCATCGTTCATTTTGTTGGCTTTATCTACAAAAACAACGCCATAATTGTAGTAGATGTCTGCATTGCTATTATCCCGTGCCAGTGCCTCTTCGTAGGTTGCGATAGCCTCATCGAAACGCTGCTGTACGTCCAAGATGGAGGCTTTCAGGAGGTAGTACTGGATTTGCGGGTCGGTAGCGATAGCTCGATCCAGATAAATGATAGCATCTTCCATCTGCCCTGCGCTCACAAGGTTGTTGATACGGTTCTGCACGAACCATGCCTCTGTGGGGAAACGTTCAATGCACTCGTCCAGCACCTTATTGGCTGTGGCAGAATCCTGCATATTGATGTAAGACTGATAGAGGAACTGCGCCGAAGCCACAGCCTTCACATTCTTATCCACCAACGTACGGAACACATTAGCAGCCTCTTGATACATAGCGGCATTGTACGCCGTGAGGGCAGATTGGAACTGGAACAACTCGTACAAGGTATCCTTCGGCATACGCTCCTGATAGCGTTTGTCCTGCATCATCTCCAGGTCAGGAAGCGCCAAATATGCTTTGAACATATCATACGCTTTGGCATATTCCTGTTTGTCGAGGAGGTCATACGCATAGTTAATCAGTTCGCGGTGCTCGAAATACTCCACCATTTTATCCGCAATCTGTTTGCGGGTGCGGGTGTCCACTTTCGCTTTTCCTTTCTTGTTATAGACAGGTGTCATGGCAATCTCATCGGCTTTGAGCCAATAGTTATAACTTTCATAGACAGCCGCTCCGCGGAGGACGTAATCCTGTCCGCCCTTTCCTTCCTGCAGTTTGACATATTCGGTTTGGTTCTGTGTGTAGCCTATCAAGCCAGCCACGAACCAGGTTTTTGCCTGTCCTTTTGTTTCATCATTCTGCAGTGCCTCAGCGATAACGGCACGTGCGCCCTTGAAATCAGGTGCCTCTGCACTAATAAGCGTCTCGGCACGTCTTACGTTGGCTTTCTGTGCAAAGCATCCGGTGCATACCAACACCACTGCTGCCAAAAATAAGGATCTTTTCATGGTTGTATCAAATTTAGTTGGTTTCGTTATTGTTTTCGTTTGTTTCGTTTTCCGTTGCTTCAGCGGCACCTTCCGTTGTTTCAGCCGTTTCTTCGGCTTCTTCTTTCGGTACGATGCAACCGAACATGAGTGTATCGTTGCGTTTCTGCAGTTCGATGAGTTTGACCCCCTGCGTTGCGCGTCCCATTACACGAATGGAGTCCATTGCCATACGGATGGCTGTTCCGGACTTGGTAATAAGCATCAGGTCATCATCGTCACCCACCGCATGTAGTCCGATAAGCATACCCGTTTTCTCGGTCAGCTGCATGGTTTTTACGCCCTTACCGCCACGGTTAGTGATACGATAAACCGGTTCACCTTCTTCATCATCCAGGCGTGTGCGCTTACCAAAGCCGTTCTCCGAAATGACGAGGACTGTCTTTTCACTATTATCTTCTACACAAATCATGCCAACAGCTCTATCCTGCCCGTCTTCGTCGAGCGTGATAGCCTTCACACCGGTAGCGGTACGGCCCATAGCACGGACTGTGTTCTCCGGGAAACGGACTACCTTACCATTGTACGAGGCAATGAGCATCTGGCTCTGTCCGTCGGTGAGGGTAACGCCAATGAGGGCATCTCCTTCGCGCAAACCAACGGCATTGATACCATTCGCACGCGGACGACTGTAGGATTCCAGCGTTGTTTTCTTCATCAAGCCGTTCTTGGTGGCAAAGATGAGGTAGTGTGAATTGACATATTCGGCATCGTTCAGTCCTTTGACATTGATAAAGGTGCATACTTTATCTCCCTTCTCCAGATTGATAATGTTCTGTATAGCTCGTCCTTTGGACTGGCGGTTGCCTTCGGGCAGTTCGTACACTTTCTGCCAATAGAGACGTCCCTTTTCGGTGAAGAACATCATTGTGGAGTGCATGGATGCCTGATGGACATACTCAATGAAGTCCTGATCGCGGCTTGCACTTGCCTTTGTTCCTATGCCGCCACGTCCCTGCTGACGGAATTCAGCCAGCGGCGTGCGCTTGATGTATCCCAAATGCGAGATAGTGATAACCATATCGTCATCGGCATACATATCTTCGGGATTAAACTCGGTGGCCATCTTGACAATCTTGGTGCGGCGTTCGTCAGCATATTTTTCTTTGATTTCCGCCAGTTCGTCAGAGATTACCTCATAACGCATGATTTCATTGGAGAGGAGTTCGTTCAGATGGGCAATGAGTTTCTCCAATTCAGCATATTCGTTCTTCAACTCGTCGATACGCAAGCCTGTGAGTTGGCTCAAGCGCATATCCACGATGGCTTTAGACTGGAGATTATCCAAGTCGAAGCGTTTTTCCAAGTTGGTTTGTGCATCCTGCGGGGTACGGCTGGCACGAATGATGCGTACCACCTCGTCAATATTATCCACCGCGATAATCAAGCCTTCCAATATATGTGCGCGCTCCTGGGCTTTTTTCAGCTCCCAACGCGTGCGGCGTGTAACCACCTCCATGCGATGGTCAATGAAGTTACCGACCAAGTCTTTCAAATTCAGGAGCATCGGACGGCCTTTCACCAAAGCGATGTTGTTCACCGAGAAACTCGATTGCAACGCAGTGTATTTGTATAGTTTATTGAGCACAACCTGTGCGTTCGCGTCACGCTTAACATCCACCACGATACGGATATCGCGCTTAGACTGGTCGCTGATGTCGGAGATTCCTTCTATCTTCTTGTCGCTCACAAGTTCGGCAATATTCTTCACCAGGTCGCTCTTCACCACGCCGTACGGCAGTTCTGTGATAATAATACGTTCGCGTCCATTGTCTTCTGTCTCAATATCGGCATTACTGCGGATAACGATACGACCACGCCCTGTTTCGAAAGCGTCGCGAACGCCCTGATAGCCATAGATGGTACCACCTGTCGGGAAATCGGGAGCCTTGATATACTCCATCAGTTCCTCCACGGATATTTCTTCCGGCACTTCCGTACCATTCTTTTTAGCTTCGTCGATGGCAATCTGACGCTTTACGTAAGCTACGCATCCGTCAATGACTTCTCCCAGATTGTGGGTTGCCATGTTGGTAGCCATACCGACGGCGATACCTGTGGCACCATTGACCAAGAGGTTGGGGAAACGGCAAGGCAGCACGACGGGTTCACGCAAGGTGTCGTCGAAGTTAAGCTGCATATCCACGGTGTCTTTTTCGATGTCGCGGAGCATTTCTTCCGCCAGCTTGGAGAGTCGGGCTTCGGTGTAACGCATTGCAGCAGCTCCATCGCCGTCCACCGAACCGAAGTTACCTTGTCCGTCCACCAAGCAATAGCGCATGTTCCAGGGCTGTGCGAGGCGCACTAAGGTTCCGTAGATACTGCTATCACCATGCGGGTGGTACTTACCCATTACCTCACCGACGATACGTGCCGCTTTCTTGGTGGGTTTGTCGCTGGTGTTACCCAGTTCGTTCATTCCGAACAGCACACGGCGCTGCACGGGCTTAAAGCCGTCGCGAGCATCAGGAAGGGCACGCGACACGATGACACTCATCGAGTAGTCGATGTACGAGGTTCGCATTTCCTCGTCAATCTTTACAGGAATAATTCTGTCTTCAATCATGTTGTTATATTCTTTAATTATCTATTTCGTTATGGTTTGTTTCGAAATTCGCTGCAAAAGTACAAAAAAAAAATGAGGTGTGCAAGCGTTTTGGCTATTTTTTTCGTTTTTCCTGCATTTTTATTCCATTTAATATGAATGTCGGTGGATATTCGAAGTATGCCTTATATGGTCTGCAATTGCTTTTTAGGGCTTTTATTCTCCTTTTTTATACCCTACCGCGCGCGCATACATGAGAAGAAATCATGGTGACGTCTGCTTTTCGTTGGCTTAATAACCTAATAATAACCCAATAATAACGCAATAATAACCTAATAGTCATAGGGAGCGCTTCGCTGTTTATTGCACAGAGCGCGGTTTATAAATAGTAAACTTTCAACTAAAATCTTTGATTTTTCTTATCCTACGGAACGATTATTTGACAATTTTCTTGCACAATTCAAAAAAAAGTATTACCTTTGCACCAAAATTAAAACATAAAAGGCAAGGCGAGAGAAAAGGCATGGACGCAAGCAATTATCCACATATCAGTGCATTGGCGGCCGAGGCGGCACGGGAAATGTCGGCAGACGAACTGGCATTCCAACGCAAACGCTACCCAGACCTGGACGATGAGGCCTGGAACATGCTGGTGCAACAAGTGGACGGGCGCAGGCGGATGCAACGCAAACTGCCGGAACTGACAAGCATACAAGGTATCATCTTTCCGCCACGCATCAACATGGAACAGTGCAGCAGCGAGGTAACCGCCCAATACAAAGCCCGCCTCATACAAGCATTGGGCGTATGCCAACTGCTGGACCTGACAGGCGGTTTCGGGATTGATTTCCTTTATATGTCCCGCGGTCTGCAGAAAGCCGTATATGCAGAGCGTGATAATAATCTGGCAGCCATCGTGCGATATAACCTGCGGCTGACCGGAAATTACGCACATTGTGATGTATTGTGCGAAGATGCGGAGAAGTTCCTTCAACAATTCACCTTCGCCCCCACAACAAACGGCAAGCGGCTGATTTACCTTGACCCGGCACGCCGTTCGGAAACAGGCGGCAAAGTGGTTCGGATAGAAGACTGCCAACCCGATGTGACCGCCCTGCTGCCTACCCTGCTGGCCAAGAGCGACTGCGTGCTGCTGAAACTATCCCCCATGCTGGATCTGACTGCCGCCATCCGTACTCTTGGCGGGACATGGCAGACCCATATCGTTGCCGCATCGGGCGAAGTGAAAGAGGTGCTTCTGCTACACGACAAAAACCAAACGGCAGCACAGATAACAGCCGCTGACCCGACACAAGACCTGCTGTTCACTTTTACAGGCGAAGAAGAGGCCGAAGCCCAAGAAAATCTCTGCATGGCAACGATTGATGAAGGCGATTATCTATATGAGCCCCATGCCGCCCTGCTGAAAGCCGGTGCGTTCCGCGTGCTGTGCAAGCGATACGGCGTAGCCAAACTGGCGACCAACACCCATATTTACCATTCGGCAACGATGGGAAATGCGTTCCCCGGACGTATCTTCCGCGTGGAACAAGCTTATGCGAATATGCGCGAACTGCAAGGCATACAAGCCAACATCATCTGCCGTAACTACGGCATGTCCGCCGATGCGCTGAAGAAACGCCTTCACGCCAAAGACGGCGGGACGACCTATCTGCTCGGCGCCACAACGATGCAAGGCACAGGCAAAGGGCAAGGCGCCAAACCCGCATTGTTCGTGTGCAAGAGGGTAAAGTGAGGGAGAAAGGACAAAAAATCTGAAAAAGATTTGCGTATTCCAAATATAGTGTACTTTCGGACGCCGCCTTTCATTGCTACAGCCCCAACAACAATCCACGCAGCAATGAAATTCCCCCGAACATACGTTCGCGTCCTGCCGGGCATACACAGGAATATTTTGGCGATTTTTTTGTCCGTGCGAAGCACCACTTTTTTACACTGCCTATCGCCTGCTTATGCGAGCATAGCCAACGATAGACAGTCTAAAAAACTCGGAAACATCCGATTGAACAAAAAAAACGCCAAAATATTTGCGTATGTGCAATTTTTGTAGTAATTTTGCACGCTGATTTTGAAAACACATAAATGCTATATACCATGAACTATCCGTTTAGTTTCGCCACGATAGGTGGCAACACCCGCGTCCGCATCCAGTCAGGCGAAGATATCCGCCATCTGAATGAACTGGACCAGAAAATGTGGACCGTCCTCTCCTGCCCCGTAACAGGACTGGAAATAAGTTCCGACTCGCTGTCATTGATGGACCTTGACGGCGATGGCAAGTTGCGCATAAAAGAAGTGGTGGCTACCGCCGAATGGCTCTGTGCCACACTGAAAAGCCCCGACACGCTGTTAGCACAAAAAGACGAGACAGCCATTGCCAACATCAACGACGAAGCCATTGCCGCCGTGGCAAAGAAAGTGGCAGGAGGCAAAGACATCGTAACTCTGGCCGATGTGGAAGCCGCGCTGGCCGCCATCACCATCGAAGAACAAGCCATTCCCGCCGCCCCGATAGAGACTGACGTCATGGCTGCCTACAAAGAAAAGAGTGCCGAATACGCCGCATACTTCGAACAAGAGAAACTGCAGAAATTAGGTCTGGCCGTTATCGCCGAAGATGCTGTAAAACCCGGTATGACCGAGAAGAAATTCATCGAGATGGGCGCTCAAATAAGCGAATGGGAAGCCGCCAAAGCCGCAGCAGAAAATGCCAATGCGGAAGCACTGAAAGCCGCCCAAGCCGAGTATCTGCCACTGCGCAAGCTGCTGCTGCTCCACCGCGATTTCTACCGCCTGCTGCGCAACTTCGTGAGCTTTGAGGATTTCTATGACAACGACCGCAATACCATCGCTTCGTTCCAGGCCGGAACACTGATTATAGACCAGCGCGCGTGCCGCCTGTGCATCCGCGTGAACGACCTGCCCAAACATGACGTGCAGGCACCGCTCAGCGGGATTTACCTACTGTACTGCGATTGCGAAAGCAAGAAACTGGGCAAGAAAATGCAGATTGTCGCCGCCATGACACAAGGCGAAATAAAGAACCTGAACGTGGGCAAAAACGCTGTGTTCTATGACAACGACGGCAATGACTACGATGCCACCGTGACAAAGATTATCGACAACCCCATCTCTATCCGTCAGGCCTTCTGGACCCCCTATCGCAAACTGGCGAACTGGGTGGAAGAGAAAATCAACAAATCCGCCGCAGAGAAAGATGCCGCAGTGATGAACGACGTGACGACAAAGATGGACATTCCCGCCAAAACAGAGAACAAAGAAGAAAACCCGAAGCCAGCCTTCGACATCGCCAAGTTCGCCGGCATATTCGCTGCCATCGGCATGGCATTAGGCATGATAGGTACGATGCTTGTGAGCGTGGCAAAGGGTTGGATCACCCTCACATGGTGGCAACAAATTCTGGTGTTCATCGGCATACTGCTGCTCATCAGCGGTCCGAGCATGATAATGGCCTGGCTCAAACTGCGCCGCCGCAACCTTGCGCCCGTGCTTAATGCCAACGGATGGGCCATCAACGCCGATGCACTGATTAGCGTTCTGTTTGGCACCACCCTGACCGAGCAAGCACAATATCCGTTGCTGAAAATCAAGAAGAAACTGAGCAAAGGTGCGATATGGGGTATCGTGCTGGGTTCGATAGCCGCAGCCGTAGCCATCGCTTTACTCGTGATGATATTTTTCGCCCCTGAGAATTGTGAATGCCCGATAAAGCTGTTCTGTAAATAAGAGACGAATCATCTGGTGGCTGAAAGTCATCCTGCTAAGGCTGATTTTGCCATTCGCCCGCTGATAAACAGCCTCCGAGAAACCGTAAGGCCCGCCGATTACGAACGTCAGTTCACGACCGGCGGACATTTTTTTCTGCATATACGCGGCAAACTCCATGCTCCGCATCTCCAGTCCATGTTCATCAAGAAGAACAAGGTCGGTTTGGGAAGAGACTTTCTGAAGAATCATGTCGCCTTCCAGTTGTTTCTGTTGGGCTTCGGATAAGCTCTTGGCGTTACGCAGTTCGGGCAAGACACAGATTTCCAACGGATTATAGTGTTTCAAGCGCTCCACATAATCCTGAATCATCCGTTCCAAACCGTTGTCGGTGGTTTTTCCCACCAGAAGAAGTGTCATTTTCATGGTGCAAAGGTAGTGCTTTTTTCTCATATAGGCAAGGATTCCGACAAAAAAGCACAAATATGTTTGCACATATCAAAAAAAAGCAGTACTTTTGCAGCGTTTTAAACAGATACATCTATGCAGGCATTCCATCTCGCAGGGCGGCTGTGCAGCACCCAAGCCATTCAAGACATTGCCCAAGCGGCAAAAGACCCGTACGTACTCCTTTATCTGAAACCCCATATCCAATGGGTGGCATTCGCCCAAGAACGTATGCTGCAAATCATGCAAGACACAGGTGCCGTAATGGCATACTCCGACCACTTCCAACAAACAGGCGACCAAACGATTCAAGCCCCCGTGATTGATTATCAGGAAGGTGCATTGCGCGATGACTTTGATTTTGGCAGCGTATGGATGTTACGCACCGATGCACTGAAACAAGCCGCCAAAGAGATGAACAAAACCTATACCTACGGTGGCCTCTACGACCTTCGTCTGCGCCTGAGCCGCATCGGAAAACCGGAGCATATCAACGAATATCTGTACTATGACATCGAAGAAGATACCCGCAAATCGGGCGAAAAACTCTTTGATTACGTGGACCCGAAAAACCGCGAGGTACAGATAGAAATGGAAGCTGTGGAAACCGAACACCTGAAAGCCATCGGCGGCTACCTGGCACCGCGTTTCAAAGAGCCGGACATGACAGAAGGCAATTTCACAGCCGAAGCCAGCGTGGTAATCCCCTGCAAGAACAGAGTGAAGACAATAGAAACAGCCATCCGTAGCGCATTGAGCCAGAAAGTAAATGCACCCTATATATATAATGTGATTGTAGTGGACGACAACTCCACCGATGGCACCCAAGAAACCATCCAACGTTTAGTGTCAGAAAACACAGCCCTTCGCGCCCAAGACAAGACAGCCCCCGAACTCATCTATATCGCCCAAGACAAGACCTGGCACGCCATCGGCGGCAACTGGAACATGGCCCTGCACCACGAGAAATGCGGCCGCTTTGCCATCCAACTGGATTCAGATGATACCTATCACGATGAGACGACGGTGCAACAGTTTATTGACGCATTCCACGAACAGAAATGCGCAATGGTGGTAGGCAGTTACTGTCTGACCGACTTTGACGGAAACATGCTGCCGCCCGGTGTGATTGACCACAAAGAATGGACTCCCGACAACGGCCGCAACAACGCTCTCCGTATCAACGGTCTGGGTGCGCCACGCGGATTCTACACCGGTCTGCTTCGCCAACTGAACTTCCCGACCACCAAATACGGTGAAGACTACGCCGTGGGATTGCGCGTAAGCCGCGAATATCAGATAGGGCGTATCTATAACGTACTATATCACTGCCGCCGCTGGGAAGACAATTCCGATGCCAACTGCGATATAGAAACGATGAACCGCAACAACCTATACAAGGATCGCATACGCACGTGGGAACTACAAGCGCGCATCCGCATGAACAAAGAGAATCAAGCATGAACGTACGCGTAGGCATACTGACTGCACCGCACATTGAATATGAACAGCGCGAAACAACCTTTGTGCTGAAAAACGTGCGGATAGGCATCGGTTTTCACTGGGACCGAGAAGAAGAGGAAGAGTTTGCAGGGCGATTAGAGATACGCAAAAACGCCGATGGCACAGAAACAGCAGTCAATACCATTGACATCGAAGACTACCTCTGCTCGGTCATCTCCAGCGAGATGAATGCCGACAGTCCGATGGAACTGCTGAAAGCCCATGCCGTGATTTCCCGCAGTTGGGTGATACGTGCCATTGAAGCAAACCGACACCGCTTGAGAACCGCTCGAGAACCGCTACAATACGAAAGTAACGGACATATCGGATTTGATGTTTGCGCGGATGACCACTGCCAACGCTACGAAGGTATCCGGCGTATCAACCGAAGAGCCACCGAAGCCGTACAAGCCACACGCGGACAAGTGCTGGTGTGGAAAAACGAAAACGGGACAGAAGAAATATGCGACTGCCGTTTCCATAAATGCTGCGGAGGCAAAACAGAACGGTTCAGTACTTGCTGGGAAGATAAGGAAGTGCCCTATCTGCAACCCGTGGACTGCCCATACTGCAATACCAAAGACGAACATATATTGCGCCAAGTACTGAACGGCTATGACCAAGAGACAAGCGATTTTCATGACTGGGAGGTTCGCTACAGCAACTCCACCCTGCGCGAGATACTTCTTCGCAAATCGGGCATCGATTACGGCGAAATAAAGAAGCTGGTTCCTCTCCGCCGCGGTGCATCAGGCAGAATCTACCAACTTCGCATAGAAGGCAGTCTTCACACCGAGACTATCGGCAAAGAGTTGGTCATACGCCGTCAGTTAAGCGATAGTTGCCTCTACTCGAGTTGGTTTGATATAGAGAAAGAGAGTGATGGTGCGTTCGTCCTTCGCGGGCATGGATGGGGACACGGCGTAGGTTTGTGCCAAATAGGTGCAGCCGTGATGGCAGACCAAGGCAAATCATACGACGAAATACTGCGATATTACTATCCCGAAAGCATCCTACAAAGCCAAAAAGAGAAAAAATAGTATGTTTTTTGAAAAAAAATACAGAAATATTTGGTCATATCAAAAAAAAGCAGTACTTTTGCAGCCGCTTTTGTAAAAGGCAGTGCCTAATCGTATATCGGTAGTACATCAGATTTTGGTTCTGAGGGGCGAGGTTCGACTCCTCGTTAGGCAACAAAAGATGGCCGTAAGGCAAGTTTGCCGAAAGGCTTTTTTTTGTGATGATAAGTAGGACCCATCACGAAACGGCAAAGAGATAACTCCGCCGGCAACAAGGTCTGAATAAAGTAACAAAACAAACAAGAAAGATGAAAGTTTTTGAATTGAATGGTACTCTCCGTTCAGAGTACGGCAAGAAGGCCGCAAAAGGACTTCGTAAACAAGAGTTGATTCCCTGCAACCTGTATGGTCTGGGTGAGAACATCACATTCGCTGTTGAGAAAGAAGCAGTTCGCAAGTTGGTTTATACGCCTGACACCATGGCAGTAGCCCTGACGATTGGCGAAAAGAAAATGATGGCAGTGGTAAAAGAGCTGCAATTCCATCCTCTGACCGACAACCTGCTGCACATTGATTTTCTGGCAGTAGATGAGAAGAAAGCCGTTGTTGTGGAAATTCCCGTACAGTTGACCGGTCACGCAGAAGGTGTGAAAGCCGGTGGTAAGTTAAGCCTTGAGATGCGCAAACTGAAAGTTCGCGGAATCTATACCCAAATTCCTGACCGCGTTGTAGTGGATGTAACCAACCTCGGTCTCGGCAAGAAGATGGCAGTGAGCGACATCACCGTTGAAAACTGCACATTGGCAAGCGTAAAAGACCAGTGCGTTGTACAAGTTAAAACTACTCGTGCAAGCGCTACCGCTACCGAAGCCGCTGAATAAAAACGAATGAACAGATATCTGATTGTCGGGCTCGGCAATATCGGCGACGAGTACCGTAATACCCGACACAACATAGGATTCAAAATGTTGGACGCTTTTGCCGAAGCGTCCAACGTTGCATTTGAAGACAAACGCTACGGATTTGTCGGACGATGCCGTGTGAAGAATGCCGAACTGGTGCTGCTTAAGCCTTCTACTTTTATGAACCTGAGCGGCAACGCTGTGCGCTACTGGATGAACGAAGAGAAAATACCCGTAGAAAACCTGTTGGTGTTGGTGGACGATTTGAATCTACCCTTTGGCACTATCCGCATCCGCAAACAAGGCAGTGCCGGCGGACACAACGGATTGAAACATATCGAACAGGTGCTGGGTACTTCTTTATACGCGCGCGTGCGATTCGGTATAGGCAACGAATACTCGCGTGGTGCACAAATCAATTTCGTGCTGGGAGAATGGACCGATGAAGAAATACAACAGATACCAGAAAAACTGAATCTCGTGAAAGAAATCATACCCAGTTTCTGCCTCGCCGGCATCGAAAGAACCATGAATCAATACAACGGAAAATGAACAACCTGAAAAAAATAATCAACTCTCCTTGGGCAATGGGCGTACAAAACATCGCGCTCATACTGCTTATCTATACCATCTGCCGGTTGTTCTATTACCTAATCAGTTTGGACCTATATCCCAATGTGACGACCGGACATCTGCTTGAGATGATGATTGGCGGACTGCGTTTTGACATTACGGCACTATTCTACCTCAATTCGGTGTATATGGCTCTGATGTTCCTGCCCCTTCCGTGGCGGACAGAAAGAGTATATCAAAGGGTGGCACAATGGTTCTACTTGATTCCCAATGGTCTGGGCATTATCGCCAACTGCGTGGATATGGTGTATGTCCGCTTTTCCGCCCGCCGGACAACGATGGCGTTTTTCGCCGAGTTTCAAAATGACGACAACCTCGGGACTATTGCCGCACAAGCCGCATTGCAGTATTGGTATGTCACCCTTTTCGGCATTGCCATGCTAGCAGCCATGATACTATTCTCCCGCCATCGTTGTGTTGCCACCCCATTGCAAGAAAAGATGACGGAACGAAAGGATGTGAAAAGTGCCGTTTGGTTCTATCTGCACGGCGCACTACTCTTTGCATTAAGTATTTATTTTGTAGTCATCGGCATCCGTAGCGGTTTTGGTTCGTACACCCGTCCCATTACGCTCAGCAATGCGCTGCAATACACTAATACACCGGCAGAAACAAACATTGTACTCAATACGCCATTCTGCCTGATGCGGTCTACAGAAGGAAAAGCATATATGCGCCCGAATTTCATGTCCGATGAGGAAATGACCGCAATAATGACCCCTTACCATCCTGCCGATACCACCGCTGTGTTTACGCCCAAGAATGTGGTAATCCTGATTCTGGAAAGCATGTCAAAAGAATATATCGGATTCTATAACAAGAATCTGGATGGCGGGACATATCAAGGCTATACGCCATTTCTTGATTCGCTGATTGCCCAATCCGTGACCTACCAATATTCATACTCGAGCGGTAGGAAATCCATTGATGCAATGCCATCGGTACTCGCCAGTATTCCCCGTATCGGCACGCCCTATATTCTGACACCCTACTCGACCAATGAAGTGTCTTCCATCGCCCTTTATCTCGGACAAAAAGGGTATGAGACAGGTTTCTTCCATGGTGCGCCTAATGGTTCGATGGGTTTTCTGGCTTTCTCACGCTCATGCGGATTCCAAAAATACTACGGGAAAAGCGAATACGGCAATGATGCCGATTACGATGGTACTTGGGCAATATGGGACGAAGAGTTCCTGCAATACTATGCCCTAACGATGAGCGAAATGAAAGAGCCGTTTATGACTTCCGTCTTCACAGCAACAAGTCATCATCCTTTCCATGTACCCGCCCGTTATGAAGGTGTTTTCCCTGAAGGGACAGCCCCTATCCATCATTGCATCGGATACGTGGATATGGCTTTGCGCCGTTTCTTTGAAACCGCCAAGCAACAGCCGTGGTATGCCAACACACTCTTTGTTCTGGTGGCAGACCATACTAACGAACTGACGCACCAAGAATACAGGAACGACAAAGGTGTGTATGAAGTGCCCATCGTCTTCTTTGACCCAAGCAAAGAAAATAACGGACGGTTGATTGACACTTATCCCGTGTGCCAAGCCGACATAGAACCTTCTATTCTCGCCTATTTAGGATACGACGAGGCATTCAACAGTTTCGGTGAAGATGCACTGACAAAAGCCAAAGAAAATCCGTATGTCGTAGTGTATAACGAACCCGTTTATCAAGTATTTTCCGATAGTCTGATGGTGCAAGTCGATCAAAACGGGCATATATTGAACGTGTACGACCTGCGGACGACCGATGAAAACGGAGGGTTACATAAGATTGATACATATCCGCAAGAAACAGATAAGATGGTATTGTATCTAAAGGCATACGTACAGCAATACCTTTCACGAATGATGGACAACCGGCTGACTGTAGAATAAAACGATGGAAGAACGAGTGGATAAATATCTTTTTGCCATGCGCATCTACAAGACACGCTCCGTAGCGGCCGATGCCTGCAAGAAAGGACGTGTGACGATGAAAGGTGCGGAACTGAAACCATCCCGCACTTTCAAAATCGGCGATACTTTCTCCGTCCGCAAAGGACCCATCACCTATACCTATGAAGTTCTGCGCCTAAGCGAGAACCGACTTGGTGCAAAATTGGTGCCGGAATATATGCGCGACATTACTACACCTGACCAATTGGAATTGCTTGAATTGGCACGTCTGGCAGGGAAAAGCGGTCGCGATAGAGGAACAGGCCGCCCCACTAAAAAAGACCGCCGAGAAATAGAATTTTTCCTCAGTGATGATTATCCGGACTTTGCGGATGATGATGAAGACGATGAATAAATAACGAAATATGAAAAACAAACACGACAATATAGCCGAATATATTTTGTACCTCTGGCAATTGGAGGATTATCTGCGCGCCTTTCCCGAACAAGCCTATCAAAGTAAAGAGTTGATGGAAATAAGCGAAATGATGCATCAAGAAGGTATTTGGGAATCCGGTCATCTGCAACTGGCAAAAATCGCCCTGTCGGAATTGGAAGATTTGCATGAAGAACTCCTCGCGACAGAAGCCCCCTACAAAGCCACGATATTGCATATCGAGCCATCACTCAATATCCTAAAAGCCAAAACGGATCGCCCCACGATGTCGGATGTGGAAGCGTGTCTCGTGTTACTCTATCAAGTGATGATGCTTCGGTTGCAAAAACAAGAAATATCCGAAGAGACGAATGTGGTGGTGAAAGATGCCACTCAATTGTTGCGCTTTTTGAGCAAAACATATATGGATCAAGACAAGGGAGAAAACATGTAATTATGCGGACCGCAGAACGATACGAACATATTCTACAATGGTTTCGGGAAAATGCAGTGACTGCAGAATCGGAACTCCACTACAATAATCCGTATGAATTGTTGGTGGCAGTGATGCTTTCTGCACAATGTACTGACAAGCGGGTAAACCAGGTAACCCCTGCTCTTTTTTCCGCATTTCCGACCGTTGAGAAACTGGCAAGAGCCGGCTTTGACGATGTGTTCGAATTCGTAAAGTCTGTCAGTTATCCCCGTTCGAAAGCAGAACATCTCATCCAAATGGCCCAACGAGTGGTTGCTGTGTACAACGGACTTATACCGGATAATATAGAAGATTTACAGACCCTTGCCGGAGTAGGACGAAAAACAGCCAATGTGGTTTGTGCCGTGATTTGGAATCAACCGACTATGGCTGTAGATACACATATCTTCCGTGTTTCCGAACGATTGGGACTAACAACCCATAGCAAAACTCCTCGCCAAACAGAAGATACACTTGTAAAATACATACATAAAGCCGACATCCCTAAAGCACATCATTGGCTTCTGTTGCACGGCCGGTATGTATGCCTTGCCCGCAAACCACAATGTGAAAAATGCGGGATAAAGCCTTGGTGCCGCTATTATGAACAACAAATAGAGAAATGAACCGGTATATAGTCATCCTATATTTAGCATTATTACCTTGCTTCGGAAGATTGCAAGCGCAAGTATTGTGGGAGATATCCGGCAACAATACACGTGCTAAATCATATCTATTGGCTACCAATCGGTTGGTTGGTTACACTTTTTTAGATTCTATACCCAATGTCTTCAAATGCTATGGCCGATGCAATAAAGTAATAACCGAATTTGCTATCCAAGACCATGAAGCCATCGCCACGCTTCGCAAAGCAGCCATCCTGCCGGACTCTGTAAAACTAAGTAATTTTTATACTGTTGAAGAATATCGTGCCATCAACGATGCACTGCAATTATCTCTTGGGATGGGTTTGGACCAACTTTGTCGCATGAAACCATCGTATTTAACCGAATTGTACCGTACCGAACTGATGCGGAGATGGTTGCAATATGACGAAAAACAATCCATGGAAACATTCTTCGAGCAAGTGGCACAAGAAAGCGGGAAACCGGTATATGGTTTGGATAATTTGGGCGAAACAATGTATATGCTTTTCGACCGTGAACCTTTCCATTTCCAATGCGAGGAACTAAAAAAGATTATTGACAGCCCCGAAAATGAAGTGCGCCAAGAACGAATACTTACAGAGATGTATCGATGGGGGCGACTCAGTGATATGACTTATACTATTCTTTCACCGGACAATCATAGTACATTGTCTTTTTCCGACTATCAGGTCTATTGCCAACGCAATAATGTATGGGTAAAGCGTTTGCAATCATATCTGAAAGACGGCCGTACGTTTATCACACTGAATGCCATCTACCTCGGAGGGGATAAAGGATTAATCAGTGCCTTGCGTCAATCCGGTTATCGAGTACGACCTGTTAACAAAAGAAATAACCATCTAACAAAATAAAGAGAAATACCATGCGAAACCGACTTTTTCTATTTATCAGTATTACGACTCTCGCACTCATCGGGTGCAGTAATCGGTCTGTTGAACTCAAAGTGGCAGATGCAACTCCTATCATGCCTATTCATTTATTGAGCGACACTACTTGCATTTATTTAACCGACTATGTGCCACAATGGGAAACCAACTCTGTGATTACATTGGCAAACAGCGACACATTGTCTGTTCTCCTCCTCAATAAAGGTGATGATACGATATCCATTCCTGTTCTTCCGAAATTGCCGGTTCAACAAGCATTGGTTACCGTTTCAGCCACCGATGCAGAGGTAACGATTGCCACTATTGACGGAAGCCGATTGGAGCAAGTGCTGGTCTTCATACAAAACCAACTGCTTTCATCGGCAGCCTTGTTTACACAAGAAGATGGTTCTATTAAGATATCGCTTCCCACTTGCCCTATAGGACGCAGTTACTTGCGTGTTTACGCACGTGGCGAGAAGAGACTCTACAACGACATCCTAGTACCATTACAAGACGGTCATCCTGTTCTATGCACAGAGGAACTTAATCGCCATGATGACCAAGGGCAAGTGCTCTACTCTATTCTGATTGACCGCTTCCAAGATGGAGACAGTACGAACAACCGGAAACTCAACTCACCGGAAGTGCTTGATATCGTTGATTACCAAGGCGGTGATTTCCGTGGCATTACGAATAAAATCAATGAGGGCTTCTTCGACACACTTGGCATCACAACTCTTTGGATTAGCCCGATTACCCAAAATCCATGGTCGGCATGGGGATGCTATCCGTTCCCCAACGGAAACAAATACAATTCTTCTATGCCCTATACCAAGTTTTCCGGTTACCATGGCTATTGGCCGATCTATACAACTGTTATAGACAAGCGACTTGGCACAAATGACGAACTCAAGACATTGTTGGCGACAGCGCACAATCACGGAATAAATGTAGTGCTTGACTATGTGGCTAACCATCTCCACAAAGATGCGCCGGTATACATAGAGCATCCCGATTGGCATACAGATTCCATTTTGCCAGATGGAACGCGCAACTTTGAATTGTGGGACGAACAACGCTTGACCACTTGGTTTGATACCCATCTACCCACACTTGATTTGGAGCGCCAAGAAGTATATGAGGCGATGACGGATTCTGCTCTCTTTTGGCTGGAAAACTTTGATTTAGACGGTTTCCGCCATGATGCCTGCAAGCATATTCCGGAATGCTATTGGCGTACATTAACGCATAAGGCAGTTACGCGTTTTCCCGGAAGACATATCTGGATGATTGGAGAAACGTACGGGTCACCCGAACTGATTAACACATACGTCAAGAGCGGTATGCTAAATGCTCAATTTGATTTCAACATCTATTTTACGGCCATTCATGCCTTGACGGGTGATGGTTCTATGGCAAGCATCAACGAAACAATTCTTACTTCGCTTGCCACGTATGGGGCTCACCATACGATGGGAAATATTTCCGGCAATCACGATCAGGCCCGTTTTGCGTCAGTGGCAGGCGGAGCACTCAATTTCAATGAGGATGCCAAAGAGGCAGGATGGACACGAGAAGTGGGCATAGGGAATGCCCCAAAAGCATATCATACGGCATTACTCTTGGAAATGCTCAATCTCACAATTCCCGGAGTTCCTTGCATTTATCAGGGAGACGAATACGCAGAAGTCGGTGCCAACGACCCCGACAACCGAAAAATGGTGCGCTTTGACAATTTGAATGATAACGAACTGGCATTCAGGACGAAAGTACAAGAACTTATTCGTCTCCGTCGTAGCAATATGGCATTGCTATATGGCGAATATATACCTGTCTACAGCGATGCCACGACACTTGAATTCGAGCGTATCTATATGGGAGACCGTATTCGTGTACGCATTTCCACCTCCGACATTAGTACAATCACACGAAATAACGAAATACTGTTTCAATTATGAAAAAGATTTTTCTAACCCTTCTGCTTGCAATAGCAGGAATGAGCTGGATAACAGCAGAAGAACCCGTTGCCACAATTGCAGAAAACGGCATTCAATTTGAAACCGTGCAACTGGAAAACGGAAAAGCGAAAGTAGCCGTGGAATGTTTGGTACATAGTAAGCGTGCCAAAGGGATAAGCCTACAATTGGAAGTCTTCTACGACAACACACGTCTTTATTTCCGTAATCGCCCTTACAAACAAGGTGAAGCTATTGCTTTCAATGTGAATTTGAAAAACGTTCATGCTTGGACGCCCGAATACCCCAATCTCTATCGTGCTGAATTTTCTCTTTGGTTGGAAGAGAAAGAAATTGGTCATCGCACGGTCTTTTTCCCTGTACGCACAGTGGAATTCGCAGACCAGACATGTATCCTCAATGGAAAGAAACTGAATCTTCACGGGGTACGTATGCAAGAGCAAGAACCATTTGCACCTACTAACCCCAAGGATGCCATTCGTTATCGGCTGAAATGGTTGCGCCCTATCGGCTGTAATGCCATTGGATGCTCGGCAGAGTCCAATCCTTCCTTACCGGATATTTGCGATCAGCTTGGATTTATTCTCATTACGGCTTCCGACCCTGCGGCCGCTCCATTGCTGCGTACGTTTGTTGATGAGCCGTTAGAATACGGTTATCAACCCACTCTTGCCTATTACAAATATCTCAAACAATGGAAGAAGAAAGATGCTGCCTGTCTGGTCACCTCCGATGCCCCCTCTCATCTTGAGTTGCTTCCTGAATATGTGGGCGATTTGACATACGTCCATATCCGTCTTCTGGCTTCTAACAACTATCTCTGCAACAAGGCAACAAACGTTGTATCCGTTGAGTTGGACGGTGCCGGTGAATTGTTGGGAGTAGTCAGCGGTTCAGAGATTATTAAAGCGGACGGTAACAAAATGCAATATAAACCCACCGATGGTATTCTCACAGCTGTTGTTCGCGGGAACGGCAATCTTTCTGCCCGTAGCGAAGATTTGGTGGGCGCATTACTGCAAATCAATCACAATAAGTAAATCATTATATTAACTAAAATCAACATGTTATGAAAAAGATGTTTCTTTTCTTGGCTGCTGCTTTGGCATTAGTCGGTTGCAGCAAGGAGCACAAATGCTGTCATTCAGCGCATCCTCAATGGGCATACGATGCCACTATTTACGAACTGAACACACGTCAAGTTACTCCCGAAGGCACGTTCCGTGCTGCGGAGGCATTGTTACCGGAATTGAAAGAAGCAGGTATTGACATTATCTGGGTTATGCCTTGTCAACCGATTGGAAAGATTACCCGCAAAGGAACGCTTGGCAGTTACTACTCAATCATGGATTATTGCGCCATCAATCCTGAATTTGGCACACGTCAAGACTTTGAGCATTTCCTTGCCGAAGCGCACAATCAGGGATTTAAGGTCATTCTTGACTGGGTGGCCAATCACACTTCACCCGACAATGCATGGACACAAAACGAAGGATGGCACTATCGTGACAGTCTTGGAAACCTCATGGTGCAATACGACTGGACAGACATCGCCAAACTGAATTATGACAATCAAGATATGCGGCAAGCCATGTTACAAGCCATGCATTTCTGGATGGATTCCATCGGAATTGACGGATTCCGTTGTGATGTAGCAGGAGAAGTGCCCACTGATTTTTGGAATTGGGCAATGGCTGACTTGCGTCAATCGCACCCTGATATGTTCACGCTCGCCGAAGATGAAGACAAAGCGCAGGAACTTACGGAAGAGGCTTTTGATATGTACTATGGATGGACGCTTCATCATTTGATGAATAGCGTAGCACAGGGAAAGAGCACTGTCAACGACTTATGGAACTATTTCCAGAAAGTGGACACTACCATCTGCTGCAAGGCTATCCGTATGAACTTCACCAGCAATCACGATGAAAACTCATGGAACGGCACTGAATACGAACGTATGGGGGATGCAGCACATCTGATGGCAGCTTTCACCTATGTTGTACCCGGTATGCCTCTTATTTACACCGGCCAACTCAGTGGCAATCACCATCGCTTGCAATTCTTCGAGAAAGACCTTATTGACCGCGTGGATAATGCACCGGAATATAAAATGTACCAGCACCTCAATAGTTTCCGCAAATCCAACCCTGCTCTCTATAGCAACGGAAAA
The DNA here is from genome assembly GCA_902780495.1 of uncultured Bacteroidales bacterium. Lineage (GTDB taxonomy): Bacteria > Bacteroidota > Bacteroidia > Bacteroidales > Paludibacteraceae > Colicola. Next base: position 92,430 of record CACZFM010000011.1, on the reverse strand, counting down.
GGTGCGCCTATGTTCCGCTTAGAGACCGACAATGACAACATCTTCGCTTGTGTACGCGAGTTTCGTCATTGCTGCAAAGAAGGTGCCTGCAAAGCCGAAAAACCATGTTGCGACAAACATGCTTGCGCGAAACACAAGGAGTGCTGCAAAGCAAAAGAGAATGTGGTTATTGCCCTCATGAACATGTCTGCCGAAGAGCAAACGTTCAATGTGCAAATGGGGGAACTTGCCGATGAATATGAATCCATTTGTGGTAAGGAAATCGAATTTGACGAGACGGCTACCATCACGCTTGGCCCGTGGGAATATATGCTCGTGTCGAAATAATCCTCACGATTTCAGTAAAACGAAAGAGCGACCTCATCAGGGCCGCTCTTTTTCATTGCTCTTCTCACTATCCTGTTTCAGTGACAAGCGATTACCTTCTCTGTCCAAGAAACGCATTTCGAGCATTCCAAGCGCTTGATTTTCGTTCACTCTGATGCCGTATTGGCGTCTCCATTTGGCTTTCAAACTTGTCAGCCAACCTTTGGAAACATACGCATACACAAATGGGTGTAACTCCAGGCGTAACGAATTACCATACCGGTGCGCGTATTGCTCAATCTGCTCCTCCACTTGGTCTGTAAACAACAGCGTTGGTTGTACTTTGCCGGTGCCGTTACAGGTCGGACATACTTCTCTCACATCCATTTCCACCGCGGGGCGCACGCGTTGGCGGGTGATTTGCATCAGTCCGAATTTGCTAAGGGGCAGCACGTTATGTTTGGCTCGGTCACGTTCCATCAGTTCACGCACATGCTCATACAACTTCTGCTGATTATCCTTGTCATCCATGTCAATGAAATCAACAATGATGATGCCGCCTATATCGCGCAGACGCAATTGATGAACAATCTCATCGGCAGCGAGCATATTGAACTGAAAGGCATTTTGTTCCTGATCTTCGAACAACTTCTTCGAACCGGAGTTCACATCTATTGCAAAGAGCGCTTCCGTGCGGTCGATTATCAAGTATCCGCCATGTTTGAACCCCACTGTCCGTCCAAGACCTGTTTTCATTTGGCGGGTGATGTCGAACTTGTCAAAGATGGGTTGTTCTTGCTTGTAGTGCTTCACTATCTTCACATATTCCGGGGCTATCAGTTCCACGTATTGGCGTACCTCTTCGTAGATGGATTCGTCATTTACCTGAATAGATGTGAAGTCGGTTGAGAAAACATCCCGAATGATACCTATTGTGCGGCCTAATTCTTCGCTCACAAGGCGCACTTCAGCATCTTTCTTATTGGTTTGCGGGCTCTCTTTTGGGTGTTGCAGATTGTGAATGGTATCTTCCCAACGTTTCAGCAGTATACGAAGTTCATTATCCAATTCTGCCACGCGTTTTTCTTCGGCCACCGTTCGAACGATGATACCGAAACCTTCGGGCTTGATGGACTGGAGAAGTTGTTTCAAACGGCTGCGTTCGGCTTCGCGACGGATTTTTTGACTCACCATCACCTTGTCGGCGTATGGAATCAGCACCATATTGCGGCCGGCTATGTTGATTTCACCTGTCAGACGGGGACCTTTCGAATTGATGGGCTCTTTTATCACCTGCACCAATATCATGTCGCCTACTTTCAGAACATCCTCTATCTTGCCTTCCTTCGTTACTTCTTTCTCGCGTTGTCTGCCCATCGCAGGAACTTTGCGGCGATCGGATACCGCGCGGTTCACATATTGGCGAAGCATCAGAAAACTTGAACCTAAATCCAGATAGTGCAGAAAAGCTTCCTTCTCATGACCTACATCCACGAATGCTGCGTTCAGCGCCGGCATCACTTTTCGAACGCGACCGTAATAGATGTTACCTACGGAAAAGTTATCCTGGTCCCGTTTCTCACGGTTCATCTCTTGCAAACGGTCGTCTTCGGTCAGCGCAATCGCAATCTCATCGGGTTGCACGTCCACTATTAGTTCGCTTTTCATATTCAGTACTTCAATAAAAATGGCTTTGTAGCCAACCGCTTGCGCCCAAGACAGTTTTTCGCCACAAAGCCGGTTAAATAACGCGCCAAAAGCACGCGCAGACTATCGCTGCGATTTACTTATGCTTATGACGATTCTTACGCAAGCGTTTTTTGCGCTTGTGCGTCGACATCTTATGTCTCTTGTGTTTCTTACCGTTTGGCATAATCTAATGAGTTTATTTGTATATTAATTATTTACGCTTATTTCTTCATTGCTGCCATAAACTCTTTCGAGGGCTTGAAGGCCGGAATCTTGTGCTCCGGAACAATAATAGAAATCTCTTTCGTAATGTTACGAGCTACTTTCTGAGCGCGTACTTTCGTAATGAAACTTCCGAAGCCACGGAGATATACATCTTCTCCGCCACATACGGTTTTCTTCACATTCATCATCATTGCCTCTACGATTGTCATAATCGTATTGCGGTCGTATCCTGTCTGGATAGCAATTGTGTTAACCAATTCAGCTTTTGTCATAATACTTGTATTTTATATATTTCCAATTTCTTGAAACGAAAATCGCTGCAAAATTACTACAATTATTTGATTTATACAAGTTTTTTTCCAAAAAAATGCAAAATGTGAGATTTTTTTTGTACTTTTGCAACGTTTTTCCGTGTGAAACACATCAAAAGAAATGAATAATCCTCTCTTATATAGGCACTTATACGCTTGGTACGAACAGCATCATCGCATCCTGCCTTGGCGCGAAACAACTGACCCATATAGGATTTGGGTGTCGGAAATTATTCTGCAACAGACAAGGGTCGCACAAGGATTGGAATACTACCTGCGTTTCATCAACCGTTTTCCTTCTGTCGAAGCATTGGCGGAAGCGGAAGAAGACGAAGTCTTGCTTTATTGGCAAGGGCTGGGATACTATTCGCGGGCACGCAATTTATATAAAGGAGCCCAACTCTTGGCGGGCAAACCTTTTCCCGCCACGTTTGCCGAACTGCGCACCATACCCGGAGTCGGGGAATATACCGCAGGGGCTATCGCTTCATTTGCTTACAACCTGCCCCATCCTGCGCTGGACGGAAATGTTTACCGTGTCCTCAGCCGATTGTATGATTGCGACATCCCGTTTGACACCACGCAGGGAAAACACACCTTCCGTCAGTTGGCGGAAGATTTGCTGGACCGTTCGCAACCGCGCCTTTTCAATACGGCCATCATGGAATTCGGCGCACTCTTTTGCACTCCGCAATCGCCCGATTGCAGCCAATGTCCCTTGCAGGTTTTCTGCAAAGCCTTTGAAAACGACACAGTGCTTTTATTGCCTGTCCGCAAACCCCGTCCGGCTCTGCGTGACCGCTATTTCCGATACACTGTCTATCTCGAAAAATCCAACGGAGATTTTATCTCTTGCCGCACGTTAATTCACCAACGGACGGAGAAAGACATCTGGCATCATCTCTGGGAATTTCCCATTGAGGAAAGTGACACGCCGTTCGAGGACGGTTTCACGCTCACGCATACCTTGAGTCATCAGCGGCTCCACGCCACATTTGTTTTGAAGCCTGTTAAAGAATTGCCGCTTATGCCGGATACGCGGGCTGTCAGATTGGGCGATTTGCAGGATTACGCCTTGTCTCGTCTCACCCTCCGGGCTTTGGAGCAAATCCTTCCGAAAATACCATCTGGTTTTTGAGGGCGCCTACCTTACCACTCCGTTACCACTCTGGTCCGTCACAGGACTATTGGTGGGTTATTGGTTTCTTATTGGTAGATAGTCCCGTGATAATCGCGTTTTACAGTTCAGATTCCCCATCCTTCAAAGTGGCTTGAGAGTGGCCTGAAAGTGGCCACGAAATGTGAACTTTGACTTATCCAAATTAGGGATTGTAGTTCTTGCAAATTATCGATCCATTATCTTTATAATGGGTACCGTTTTTTGTGTGTTGAGCTTATTTGTATATTGATAAATTCCTACTTGACGGATGATTTTATCTGATGGAACATGGATTATTTCCTCGTCATAATAGTATTCTTGTTCATTGCTTCGAATCATGTACAATGTTCCAGAATAGTATTTATCGCGAGCATTCTTTTTTCCATATACTAATGCCGAGTTTTCATTAACAACCTGTAGCACTTTAAACGATTGCTCGTTAATTACTTCTCCTGGTTGGTCAAACATAGTAGCACCAACAAGATCATCATTCTTCTCATGACCAATGGCCAACACAAAAAGTAATAGAATTGTTCCGACGACTCCAACGGCGACTCCGCCCCAAAATGATTTTTTGTCTTTCATTGTGATATTACAAATTACAAATCTTCACCATTAGCACGATTATGATTATTATCATAATACATTAGAATTCCAAATTTTCCGTAGCGTCTATTTATCATAAACCACACAGAGTTATCCTCATATAGGTTCAAATAAAAAAGTAACGAGGATGCTAAAACGTCCATTTTTTGTTCCTCTGTCAGATTTGACAAATCTTTTCCATACTTGGAGAAAAGAAATTCCTGTAGTTTATTCGTCATTGTTACAGAATCCAATTGATTTGTAACTTGATAATATGACGCTTCATAGCGTTTATTATGACAACTCATTTCAAATGATATATCTTCTGTTTCTGATATTTCATACTCATTCAAAGAAGGCTTCAAATACTTTTCATTGTTTTTGAATTGGCGACAAAGGGTATTAAATCTAATTTTTATATCAGTTTCTGAAGAGTATAAAGCATCTTCAAGCACTATGCGATAAACTTTATTGTTATTGGTCGCAATATGTATGTTAACATCTCTTCCATTAAACTCACCCGTCAAATAATCCAATGTGGGGTCATATTTGTATCCTTTTGCCTTAAGTTGTGAAATCATTTGTTGTTTAGATCCATCAACAGGAATGCCTAAAAATTTAGTAACCTCAATCTGTGCATCGATACAAGTGGTACATAATGTACACATCACAATAAAGAAAATTCGTCTCATTTCATCTTTTTTATTTCTCCTTGTAGCCCCGGCAAGGATTGGTTGCATAATAAAAGCGTGGGACTCTATGCCACACACCCGAAACTGACGGTCTTAGGAAACCTTGTAATGGTAAGTATGCAGATAGATTTCCACGCCACTATCGTGGAAACATATTGCATTGCCCTTACCATTGTATTGAAAAGTTCCTAAGTTTTCAGTTTCAAGAGTAAAGCAAACGCTTCTTTTTATTCAGTATGTCACCGCTTTTTTACGCTGTCAGCACCAGCGCCCTCACGTTTAACGTCCGTGAGAGAGGACGATAGGTTTCATTTCCGACTGCAAAGGTAGTAAAAAATTTTGGAGTGCGCAAATTTATTTGTAGTTTTTTGTTAAATTAGAGGGAATCTGCAAAAAAGGATGAAGAAAAGCGAGCGAAAAAAGCATACAGCGCAGCAGATCGTTTAGAGTGCCGCACAGCACACAAAAAAGAAAGCTGATAAAAGAAAAGAACCAAAAGAAAATTAATAAAGAAAAAAAAAGCAGCCATGCCTTGCCTATATATAAGCACCGTGGCAAAACAACGAAAGCTCTAAAAGGCGTGGCGTGGCGAGGCATTCTTTTGAATTAAAATTTTTATTTATCATGGCCACCGCCGATATGGGCACAAAAACCGACACGCACGGCATAAACGAGACTTTTTCCACATCACTGAAATAATGGATTTGAGCACCTACGCAGGATATGATTTATCAAAAATGGAATCCTGATACCAAAACCGGAGGCGAAAATTTGGTAGCCTCCGTTTTTTGCACTACTAAATGGATTTTATCTTTAGGGTGTTCTCGTAAGATGATCCCGTGATAGTCGCGAAAGGAATTGCTCCGCTGTTTATTGTGATCTTTGACGTATTGAAAATATGCCACTATCTATTGCCAAAGACCTGCTCTATCAGGGCGACGAACTCCTGATAGGCAAACGTGTCCTTCAGTTCCGCCAACGAGTCCGCCAATCCGCGATAGTGCCAGGCATGAGATTCTTTGTCGGTGACATGGAAAATCTGCCACAAAGCATCCCCTTTCATTTTATAATCCCTTGCGATGGCCCGCATGTTGCTGAGTTTATCGCCCATAGCCACGACTTTGGCATCATGCGGTGCTTCCGCCAAACGAGTGATAGCCGCCTGCTTGCGCGCATGCCAACTATTCTCCTCGCTGACACCTTCTACAAAGCGGTCGCTCTCGGCATACACGATATCAGCAATCCTGTCACCGAACTCGCGTTTCAATTGCTCATACGCGACATCCGTATCCTCAATGGTATCATGCAAGATGGCCGCCGCCAACAATTCCTGGTCATTGGTGATGGTTGCCACAATTTCCACGGCTTCCATCGGATGCACGATATAAGGGAATCCCTTTCCGCGTCTTTCCGTGTTACGATGTGCCTCCACGGCAAAAACGATTGCCCTGTCCAGCAGGGTGCTATCCATATACTTGTTTCCCATCTTCCCTACTCCGTTTTAATAAACAGTACCTTCCAACATTGCACGGAACTGCGGCATCGGCCGATGCGTATCCCGCTCAATGATAAGCGTTTTGAGTCCCGCATAGATTTTCACCTCTTTCATCACCTGCTGCATATCCGCATCCGGTCCGAAATACTCGGCAGCAAAAGCATCCCAGAAGCGTGCGGCCGTAGCATTAGACATGTGGTATTGTTCCAACGTCCACGCCTCTTCGTTCAAGCAGCAGCAGAGGTAAACCATTCCGATGTCGAACATAGGATAGCCGTAGCAGAAATCGCCGAGGTCAATGAAATACGGCGTGCGCTTTCCGTCTTTCTCCACAAAGATACCGTTGCTATACTGCAAATCGCCATGGATAGCCGTATCGGCATCCGGAGCATTGGCGATGAAGTCATGTATTTTGCGTTTCTCTTCGTCCGAGAAAAAAGGATTGGCCTTCAACATGGCATAGAGGCGGTTCTTGACATTTTCGAATTTGGTTGTATCCACATGAGTAGCGTGCAGGCGTTTGCAGAGTTGCGCAAACTCACGGGCATACTCTTCCGTCCGTTCCGGATTGTCACCACAAGCCCTCGAATAAGATTTCTTGCCTTCTATCCTCCGGAAACGGATTCCCATCCGTTCGCCATCCGTCACGAGGTCTCCTGGTTCGGGCGTCGGGATACCGGCCTCATACACTTTTTTCGCGACCTCCAACTCTTTTTGGGCAGACTCAAAATTGCGAAGATACATTTTCAGCATCACCGCCTTGTCAGTTTTGTGGTTATAACTTGCACCGTTCGCCCCTTCGCCGGTACGTTCGTATTCATTCAAATCAATCAGAACAGGTGACATAGTATTTCTTACAACTTGTTTCCGTTATTCATAAAAGGCATACTTGCAGCCTGATTGTACATCATGTCCGCCAGCAATTCATTTTGAGGACTCTGCCCGTTCAACGCATTGAAAAGGCGTACAAGTCCTATTCTTCCACCTCCCTGCTTCAAGATGCAGACGATGCAGATATTCTGTATTCCTACAGATGATGAAAGGATATCAATATCGGTATTGCCCAATTGGTGCCGCGACAGATAATAAGCCTCATCCTCATACTTTCTTCTCAAACGGTCCACATCGCCCAACGTGAGGCAGCCAAACGCCTTGAAAACACGCAGATAGGGCAGGAGCGACACTTCCTGAATTTCCGCCTGATTGATGGCGGCAATGCGCTTATTCAAAGAATCGAACGGCCGTGCGAGCAGATAACTTCGGAAAGTATCACCATCCAGTTGCACGCTGTCCAACTCACCGTTCTTGACCAGATTATGCACCCGTCTCCGATAATCGTTCAGTTCGATACGAATACGGCTGAACTCATCGTCCGCCATCTCAAGAATACCGGAAAGGCGGTTCATCTGGCGCATATACTCACGCGGAATCTCTATGTCCGATTTGTAACCGGTGTCGTGGTTGATGGACGCCCAAGCATGTTGCAAGGTGGTACGCAACTGCAATTCAAACCGTATTTGGTTCAACTGCGGACATTCGGGCACATCAATGATATTTTTGGGCAAGCGGCAGATATAGTGAAGCGAGTTATAACCAAAACTATCCAAATCATGGAGACGACGTTTGTCCACCGAGTTCGCCCAATCAATCTCGAACATCTGTTCCGCCATTGCTGCGATGCGGTCCACATCATCAGTGTAGAAGGTAATGATGCGCGCGCCAAGAATGTCGGTTATATCGTTCATAGAGCGATATTTTCCGCCCTTCAGTTCCAACTTGTTGGTCAAGCTATCCCTTGTTTTGATGCGCGTGGTGACAGCGGTAACCATCAGCGCATTGCGTTCCAGTGCCTCTTTCAGCGTCTTCTGTACGATTTGTTCCAGGCGTTGAAACTCCGCAAGACGGGCATCATACTCGTCCAATATCAATTGGCAGTGTAAATCCATAGGGCCGGAAAAATTATTCGATTTCAAACAAACTGATGAAACCTGTCATCATAAACACTTGCCGGATATCGGCATTGATATTGCGCACAATGACCCTGTTTCCCTTTGTGGCCGCCTCTTTACGGATGGAAAGGAAGATACGGAGTCCCGATGAAGATATGTATGCCAGATCCGTACAATCCAGAACAATCTCCTTGTCGGAAACCTGCAAAAGCGGTTTGACATCTTCCGTTGTCTGCACCGCAGCTGCCGTATCCAAACGACCTGCGAAAAAAGCAATCAACCGATTCTCCTTTTCCTCGATTTTCGTTATCATCATCTTATCTGCTCTTTTATATGATTGGTTATAAATTCTTTATCAGTGTCAATACGTTTTTATTCCCTTCGCGTTTGTATTCCATTTCATCCATCAGTTTGCGCACCAAGTGTATGCCCAGTCCGCCAATGGCACGCTGTTCGGAAGATAGCGTGATATCCACTTCTTCTTTTTGGGTCGGGTCGAACGGAATGCCGGTATCCGAAATGGTGAAGACGATTTTTTCACCTGCCTGGTCGCTCGTTCGAGCAAATTCCACCAGCACTTGTCCGTTTCGGTTCTCCGGATAAGCGTACAACATAACATTGCTCACGGCTTCTTCCAATGCCAGATTGACCGGCATATCCAGTTCTTTGGGCAAATTCAGCCCTTCAATCCATTCCGACAAAGTGGGAATCTGCTGTATGTCATTGCGGAACACGATGGCCGGAATTTGGTAGCGAATGGCCATCATCGTCAGGTCATCACTCTGTTGCGCATCGCCCACGAACGCTTCCACATCGGCTTGCAAGGTTTCCACCACATTGCGCGGACGGTTGTTGGCAATACCCTGCAGCACGTTCAACATCCGTTCTTCGCCATATTGGTGCTGGCTGTCATTCTCCGCTTCGGTCAGACCATCGGTGTAGAGGAAGAGCAACTGATTGTATTCCAATTGTGTGGTTTGCGCCTGATACACATATCCTTGCATGATGCCAAGTGGCAAATTGGGCACCACCTCCAGTTTCCTACCCTGCAGCACAGGCGCATTATGGCCGGCGTTGCAGTAATCCAACCTGCCCGTATGCATATCCAGTATGCCAAGGAAAAGGGTGACAAACATGTTCTGTCCGTTTTGCTCGGAAAGCGTGTCATTCATTCTGCCCATAATGGCAGCCGGTCCTTCCTCTTGCGCGGCAATACTTCGGAACAGGGAACGTATAGTCGCCATCACCAACGCGGCAGGAACGCCCTTGCCACTCACATCACCTATGCAGAAAAATAACTTATCGGTACGCAGGTAGAAATCATACAAATCTCCCCCAACCTCTTTAGCCGGATTGACCATGCCGTAGATATCCAAATCCAAGCGGTCCGGGAACGGAGGAAAGACTTTGGGCACCATAGCCATCTGAATGGAACGGGCTATGTTCAGTTCGTTTTCCATCCGCTCGTTCGCTGCCGTGGAATCCACCAGACGAAGCATATCCCGACCTGCCCGATAGACGATGAAAGCCAGAATGGCCAGACCTGCCAGCATCAGCAGCATGACAATCAAACTGATACGTTTCAGGTCCGCAAAAATGACATCATCGGGAATGATGACCGATATATGCCATCCTGTTGCATCTATCTCCTCGTCGAAGATATGGTATTTCTTGCCCTCAATAGTATCCGGATGAGCCACAATATCCAGTCCTTTGCTGGAGACGATGGAATAGTAACTGTCCTTGTACACCTGCAGATAGTCGGAAACAGTCTTCAGGTACTCCAGTGACAAATCCACCAAAGCGACTGCCACTTTCTCCCCTTTCGCGTTTCGAATGGGATAAGAGCAACTCACCACCATCGCACGGGCACCCGAATCGTCGTAATACGGTTCACTCCACCAGCAACTGTCAATCGTCATACCGTTGGCAAACCACTCGGTCTGCAAATAGTCGTGATTTTGGTTGCCGATTTGGCGCGTATAGACGATGGTTTTGCCGTCCATGGTCTCACGGCTGCTGCAGACTTCGAACCAATGTCCCTGCTGCGGGAAATAATCCGCCGTATAGGCAATCCCCGCACTGCGCACGCTCTTCAGGGTGCTGACCAATGCTCTGGTGGCCTCCGCTATGGAATCCGGGCTGTCCACGTGTTTTTCTGCAAGCATGGCAAGCATCTGCACAGCGGCTTCCATTTGGGCGGTTACGACGTTTATTTCCAGTTCTGCCCTACATAGTTCGCTACGGGCGCGTTGCTCGGCCTCTGCGCGTATACCGGCACGGCTGAACACGTATTGGATGCAGGCTGTCAGTTCCAGCACAATGGCGGCAACCAGAATAATCCAAAGCCCTGCGTAGGAGCGTTTTTTCTTTTTGAAGTGAAACATAGATTACTCCTCGGCCTTGCTCCAATCGGTGGAGAGCATACGCTGATAGGAACGATAACGCCAATGCGCATTATCCTCGGCAGCCTTGAACAGGTCGGCAGCTTCCGTCGGATACTGTTTCATTACCGATGCAAAGCGTACCTCTCCTTTCAGGAAGTCGTTGAATTTAGACCAGTCAGGCTCTTTGGAGTCAAGCGAGAACGGATTCTTGCCTTCTGCCTCCAGCATCGGGTTGTAACGCCACAGATGCCAGTAACCGCACTCAACGGCTTTGGCCTCTTCCTCCTGACTCTTACCCATACCGGCTTTCAGTCCGTGGTTGATACACGGTGCGTAAGCGATGATAAGAGACGGTCCGGGATATGCCTCTGCCTCACGGATAGCCTTCAAGGTCTGCGCTTGGTCTGCGCCCATAGCCACCTGCGCTACGTAAACATAGCCATAGGTGGTGGCAATCATGCCAAGGTCTTTCTTGCGTACGCGCTTTCCGGCCGCAGCGAACTTGGCGATAGCGCCAAGCGGAGTTGATTTGGACGCCTGACCACCGGTGTTGGAATAAACCTCCGTATCCAAGACAAGGATATTGACATCTTCGCCGGAAGCGATGACGTGGTCAAGTCCTCCGTAACCGATGTCATAACTTGCGCCGTCTCCGCCAACCGCCCATTGCGAGCGTTTAACGAGGTGGTCTTTGCAAGCAAGAATGGCTTTGCAGGTATCGCATCCGCACGCCTCCATTGCCGCCACAAGGGGTTCGTAGAGACGTTTGGTGGTGTCAGCATCGGTATGGTGCTCCATCCATTCGCGGAACATGGCTTTCAGCTCATCGGAGCAACAGTCGCATGTGAGGCCTTTCTCCATGAGTGCATAGATACGCGCCTGCATTTTCTTGTGCGCAATCTGCATACCCAGAGCAAACTCACAGAAGTCCTCGAAGAGCGAATTAGACCAAGTAGGTCCACAGCCCTTCTCATTCTTGGTGTAAGGCGTAGAAGGAACGGCAGCCGAATAGATGGAGGTGCAACCTGTTGCGTTACCCACTATTTCACGGTCGCCAAACAACTGGCTGATAAGTTTCAGATAAGGCGTTTCGCCACAACCGGAGCAAGCACCGGAGAACTCAAAGAGCGGCGTTGCAAACTGTGAGTTCTTCACATTGGAACGGATGTCCACAAGGTCTTGTTTCGATTTCACATTCTCTACGCACCATGTCCAGTTGTCCGCTTCTGCCAGTTGGCTTTCCAAATCAACCATCTTAAGGGCTTTGCCTGTTTTCGGGTTACCCGGACAAACATCCACACAGTTGCCGCAGCCAAGGCAATCCATAACGCCTACCTGCATACGGAAATGCATACCCTTCATGGCAGTAGGTGCTTTCATCTCGCGTGTCTTGCCGTTGAGGCCTTTCACCTCTTGCTCATCCATAACGAAGGGTCGGATGCAAGCGTGAGGACATACATAAGCACACTTATTACACTCTATACAGTTGTCTGCTTCCCAAACGGGCACAAAAGCACTTACGCCACGTTTCTCGAACTTACTGGTACCGGACTGCCAAACGCCGTCTTCAATACCCATAAAAGCGGAAACAGGCAGCAGGTCGCCGTTCTGCGCGTTGATGGGACGTACCAGGTTCTTAATGAAATCGGGGTCGCCCGCCTGCACTCCCAACGGGGCATCGGTAACGGTGAGATTGCTCCATGCGGGGTCAATATCCAGTTTCTGATACTCACCGCCGCGGTCAACGGCTGCATAGTTTTTCTTCACCACGTCTTCACCCTTCTTGCCGTAGGATTTGTCGATGAAGTGTTTCATCTCTTCCACCGCTTTCTCTACAGGGATAACACCTGTGATGCGGAAGAAAGCCGATTGCAGAATGGTGTTGGTACGGTTACCGAGTCCAATCTCCTGCGCAATCTTCGTTGCGTTGATGTAATAGACATTGATATGGTGATCCGCAAAGTATTTCTTGATTCCGTCCGGCAGATTGCGACGCAACTCTTCGCCATTCCAAATGGTATTGAGCAGGAAAGTGCCATTATCTTGCAGTCCGCGTGTGACATCATACATGTGGAGGTATGCTTGTACGTGGCAAGCCACGAAGTTAGGCGTTGTCACCAGATAGGTGGAACGAATGGGTTCATCACCAAAACGCAAGTGCGAGCAGGTGAAACCGCCGGATTTCTTCGAGTCGTACGAGAAGTAAGCCTGACAATATTTGTCGGTAGTGTCACCGATGATTTTCACCGAGTTCTTATTGGCACCAACCGTACCGTCAGCACCCAGTCCGTAGAATTTGGCCTGGAACATACCCTTTCCGCCCATGGCTATTTCTTCTCCTACGGGCAGGCTCAGGAAGGTTACATCGTCATTGATACCGACCGTGAAATGGTTTTTCGGCATAGGCAGGGCGAGGTTCTCATAAACGGCCAACATCTGTGCGGGTGTCGTATCGTTACTACCCAAGCCATAGCGTCCGCCTATAACGAGCAAGTCCTGACGTCCCATCTCGTCCAAAGCGGCTTTTACATCCAGATAGAGCGGTTCGCCATTGGCACCGGGTTCTTTGGTGCGGTCGAGGACGCAGATGCGTTTGACGGTCTTGGGCAGTGCCTCTTCCAGATATTTCAGGCTGAAAGGACGGTAGAGATGAACATTGATCATACCCAGTTTGTGTCCTTTTGCGGCTTCGTGGTCAATGACCTCTTTCAAGCACTCGCTGACCGATCCCATAGCGATGATGATATTCTCGGCATCGGCTGCTCCGTAATAGGAGAAGGGACGATATTTGCGTCCGGTAATAGCACTGATTTTATCCATATAATCGGCCACCACGTCTGCCACAGCATCGTAATAACGGTTAGAGGCCTCACGGTGTGTGAAGAACACATCGGGATTCTCGTTCAGTCCGCGTGTGTCAGGGTGCATAGGCGACATAGCGCGATTGCGGAACGCTTGCAAAGCCTCCATATCCACCAACGGACGAAGGTCTTCCATATCAATAGCCTCTATCTTCTGATACTCATGCGATGTGCGGAAACCGTCAAAGAAATTGAGGAACGGTACGCGGGTCTTGATGGTGGAAAGATGTGCCACACCCGACAAATCCATTACTTCCTGTACGGAACCTTCCGCCAGCATGGCAAATCCGGTTTGCCGACATGCCATCACATCCTGATGGTCACCGAAGATACAGAGCACATGGCTGGCCAGCGTACGTGCCGATACATGAAAGACGGTAGGAAGCAATTCTCCTGCAATCTTATACATGTTCGGAATCATCAGCAACAGGCCTTGTGAGGCTGTGAAAGTAGTGGTGAGCGCACCTGCCGAGAGCGAACCGTGTACGGCACCGGCAGCACCGGCCTCCGATTGCATTTCTTGCACCAGAACGGTTTCACCGAACATGTTCTTTCTGCCTCCGGCAGCCCATTCGTCTACGTTCTCTGCCATAGGCGAAGACGGCGTGATGGGATAGATTGCAGCCACTTCGGTAAACATATAGGCGATATGTGCCGCCGCCGCGTTACCATCACATGTGATAAATTTCTTGTTTTGCATAATTGTATTGAGTGGTTTATATAGTTAGCATCAGTAAAGGAATCCGAACAGCCAAAGGGGTATGAGTTTATCCTCTCCTCTCTCAATGTCTGCTACTGCGGTGTAACGGAACACTTCCGTCTTGGGAGAAGTGGCACAGACATCCATTCGGATGGTATGATTGACAAGGAAGGTGGAGTTCTCCGAGTCGTTGATTTTCTCCGAGCCATGCAGTGCCGAGTAGAAGAATGTTTCCGCAATAGCCTGTTGGTCCACAGGACGCGTAGTCTGCGCATAACACAGATTGGGATTCTGCATATAGACTTTGGAGGGTTTCATCGGATACTCTTTTCCGTCCGCGTACAACAAATTGAGCAGACGGGCATCCTTGAGATTCTTTATATAGTTCATTATGGTTGCACGCGAGGTGTTGATGGATGTTGCCAGTTCGGTGATATTAAGCGAACAAGGCACCTCCAGCATCAGGCGATAGAGCAACTGGCGCATTTTTCCCAGATAGCTGACATCCATCGGTTTGTTGAGCAGCACATCCACCTCAAGCATCATATTCATGGTTTTGAGGAGTGTCTCCGAAAAATCGCGACTCACTTCGCGATAGGGATAGTAGCCCTGCTTCAGATAATCGGGGAAATACCACAACGGCTTGACATGCGTGCAGACCGACCTGGCTATCTGTTCGTGATTTTGCAGGATATCGTCCAGACTATAGAACGGCAGATTGGCTTTGGTCTTCAGGTTTAGGTATTCACGGAACGAATAACCGCGGAAGTTATATACTTTGACTATATGTCCGATGTCCGAGTTGCCCTCTTTCAGTTTCATCAGCGGAGATGCGGAAAAAACGATGTGCAAAGAGGTGTAACGGAAATAACAATTGCTCAACTCTTTCGACCAGTTTTCATATTTGAATGTCTGGTCCAGCAACAGCGTTCGTCCACCGGCAGCCACAAACTCACCGGCAAACTCATAGAGCGAATGTTCGGTGAAATAGAAGTTGTTCAGGTTGATATACAGCACCGAACGTTGTTCGGATTCGGGCAAAGTGTCCCGCAAGTGCCTGGCATAATCCAAGAGGAAGTCAGTCTTCCCGACCCCACGTCCGCCTTTAATAGCGATAAGACGGTCATTCCAATCCACATCGTCCATCAGTTTCCGACGAATGGGAACTTCCAGGTTGGCGACAAGATTAGCATGTGTTACGTAAAAACTCTCGAGCATACCGTTTCTATGTTTTGAAAAATCCGCTGCAAAGGTAGTGCTTTTTTTTGAATTATGCAAGTATTTTTACAAAAAAAGTATCACAGCCTGTTGTTTATTCCTCAGTTCTGCGCATCTAATTGCCTGTCTATCAGCGTGACACCTGCCTGAAGAAGCGTTGCTTCCGGCGTGAATCCCCAAGCACATGCACGGAAATCGACGCCGGCATTACCGGCCGTCCGAACATCCACCAGACTGTCACCTATATATAATGTGTCCGCTTTCGCCACCCCTACACGGTTCAAGATGTCATCCACAATCTGCGGGTCCGGCTTGCGCGGAACACCGTCACGTTCGCCCAATACGACATCAAACATACCGGGAAAGCAATGCGAGACAATGGCTTCTGTAGCCGCCTGATACTTATTGCTTGCCACGGCCAGAAAAGCACCTTCCGCTTTGAGAGAAGCCAGCAGTTCGGGAATGCCCGCATAGGGCGCCGTACGGTCATAGCAATGGCGGTCATAATAAGGGATAAAAGCTTTGCGCAAACGCATAATCTCCGCCTTGGCAAGCGGTGTGAGAGGTTCATAGCCCGTCATGCCCGCTTTGAAACGCTCCGGCATTGCACGGAACAAAAGCGCATTGATGCCGTTACCGACCATTTTTTCCACCACTTCCACGGGATGTTGCGGGTGACCGCATTCCGCCAGAGCATGATTACATGCTGCGCCCAAGTCGGCAATGGTATCAAGCAGTGTTCCATCTAAATCGAAGATGTAGCAGCGGTAGCGATGCGAGATATGCAGATTAAAGGATACCATAGTAAATATTTTTCTTCAGTCAATCCGGGTGCAAAATTACTACAAAAACTGCACATACGCAAATTTTGGAATGATTTTTTGTCCAATCAAATATAGTTTGATGTTTTTAGTCGGTACTCTTGGCACTCATGCTTGCATAAAGTGACAGGGGTATCGGCTAAAAACAAAGTGCGTTGCACTGACAAAAAATCATTTCAAAACAACTTCGGCGCTGGTGAAGCGATTAAGCCGCACCGAAGAATGTCCGGTGGACATTTTGAGGGGTAAGTGCGGCGCGCGAGTGCGAGACTTCGACGTCGAGCACATAGAACTCCTTATTGCGCAAGTAGCAGGGAGGGCCTAAGTTACTACAAATATTGCGTCCGAAGATACTACAAAAATACACCGCTCTGCTATAAACAGCTGTCACCCAAGGGCATTCACAAGTTAATAAATTCATCGACCGTTGGTGTGGCTATTCGGTTCGTCTCGTGCGTGCCGCATCGGCGTCTACTGCCCTCAACCAAATCACCAATGACCAATCACCAATGACAAATAAGGTCATCAAAGATGGCCGTCTCCTCATCCTCCGCAACGGCAAAACCTACAACGCCCAAGGCGCAGAAGTAAAATAATCATAGCCTTAGGCCTAAACCCAGGGCACCGCCGTTTTGCTTGGTTACTTACTGAAATCTCGGAATGTAAACAAATTTAAAACCAAGCAAATACAATGGCAAAATATAAATCTATGCTCAAATCTGAGCTGGCTGATGCCGCGGGTGTCAGCCTTTCTACGTTTAGTTCATGGCTGCGTAACGATCAAGACATCCTACGCAGCGTTAATCTGTCTCCCAAAGCCAAATATCTACCCCCTTGTGTGGTACGGTATATCTGCGAGAAATATGACATCGAACTTGACGAATGATAGCAGTTGTTCGTAGTTGTTCATAGTTGTTCGTAGTTGTTGGCAGTTGTTCGTAACTGTATCGGAAAAAAGCACTACTTTTGCAGCGTCATTCGTCAAGAGTGGCACTGCTCGGATGAAAGAAAGTAGATAAAGAAAAAGAACCAAAAAGAAATTACAAAGAAAGTCTGACCGACCGACCACAACGTAGTTGTCATTAAGCGTGTGCTACGCGCGTTGCGCAGTCGGTCAGTCGGACGGACTAAAAAAATGAAAGGTATGAATACGCAATTTTTAGACTTTTGGCATCATTTATCTGCTCCTTTGAAGGTGCCTACCTTACCACTCCGTTACCACTCTATACCGTTACAGTTCTATTAGACATGGGTCTGTAGGGCAGATTTTATTGGCATATTATCGGTAGATGGTCCCGTGATAATCCGCGTTTTACAAAACAACATCTCTATCGTCCCGTATGTCGCTCGTAAGCGAGCCGCGCTTCGCGCTGTTTATTGTCAAGCGGTGTATAAATGCTTTTTTTGCAAAAATATTTGCACAATTCAAAAAAAAGTATTACCTTTGCGGCAAATTTGGAATACTATATAAAAACATATACGCACTATGGAAAACGAAGAGTTGAAACAAATTATCGCCACGGCGAAAGTATGGACAGGTAAAGAGTTTGACGAAGAGACACGTACGGCTGTTCAGCAGATGCTGGACGCAGAAGATAAGAGTGAGTTGATAGACTCGTTCTACCGCACGCTGGAGTTCGGTACAGGCGGTCTGCGCGGTATCATGGGTCCGGGCACCAACCGCATGAACAAATACATCGTAGCCCAAGCCACACAAGGATATGCCAACTACCTGAACAAAATAGCCCGCGAAGGCGGTTTTGAGACACTGGAGAAAGGCGGACGCCCAAGCGTTGTGGTATGCCACGACTGCCGTAACAACGGACGATTGTTCGCAGAGACCGTGGCAGATGTGTTCGCTGCCAACGGCATCAAAGTATATCTGTTCGAGAGCCTGCGCCCGACACCGGAAGTAAGTTTCGCCATCCGCGACTTGAAATGCCAAGGCGGCGTGAACGTGACCGCTTCGCACAACCCCAAAGAATACAACGGCTACAAGGCCTACTGGGAAGACGGTTCACAAGTGCTGCAACCGCATGACCAAGGTATCATTGACGAAGTGAACAAAGTGCAGATGCGCGATGTGAAACGCGGCGGTGACAAAGACCTGATAGAGATAATCGGCGGTGAGATGGACTACAACTACATGATGGCCGTAAAAAGCGTGATGATAGACCAACAGTCCATCCTGAACCAGAAAGACCTGAACATCGTTTATACCCCGCTCCACGGCACAGGACGACAAATCATCCCGATGTGCCTGCGTTCATGGGGATTCCAGAACATCCATGTAGTGCCCGAACAGATGGTGATTGACGGCAATTTCCCGACCGTAAAAAGCCCCAATCCCGAAAACTCGGAAGCCATGACCATGGGTATGGCGCTGGGCACCAAACTGAATGCCGATTTGGTCATCGCCAGCGACCCCGATGCCGACCGTATCGCTATCGTGGCACGTAACGACAAAGGCGAATGGACCATCATCAACGGTAATCAGACTTGCATGATGTACTGCTACTACATCATCAACAACATGAAAGCACTGGGCAAGATGACTCCCGACATGTATCTGGTGAAGACCATCGTAACCAGCGAAGTAATCCGCCGTATTGCCGACCGCCAAGGCGTGACGCTGACCGATGAATACACCGGTTTCAAGTGGATTGCAAACCGTATTCGGATGTGGGAGAAAGACCGCAAATACATCGGTGGAGGAGAAGAGAGTTTCGGTTTCCTGGCTTACGACAAAGTGCGTGACAAATGTTCGCCATCTGCCATCTGCCTCATCTGCGAAATAGCCGCATACGCGAAAGACCATGGTATGAGTCTGTACCAGTACTTGATGAATATCTACATGGAGTACGGCTTCCAGCGTGAAGTGTCCATCAACGTGGTTCGCCCCGGCAAAACAGGTGCCGAAGAGATAGCACAGATGATGACCAACTACCGCCAACAGCCCTTGACCGAGATAGCAGGCGAGAAAGTAATCTGCACAAAAGACTATAAGACCCTTGTCCGCCGCGACCTGAAAGACGGCAAATGGGTGGAGAGCAAGATAGACATGGCCCTGGGCGCCACATCCAATGTGCTGCAATACTTCACGGAAGGCGGCATCAAAGCCAGCGTGCGTCCATCAGGCACAGAGCCGAAAATCAAATACTACTTCGAGATACCTGCTACGATGACTTCGCCCGCAGACTACGAGCGCGCCACAGCGGAAGCAGAAAACCGTATGCCGGAGATAAAGAAAGCGTTCGGCATCTAACCCGAATAAACAACCCATTAAACCCCAAGACGTATGAAACGCAAGATTGCAATCGTAGCCGGCGGTGACAGTTCGGAACACGATGTATCGCTGCGCAGCGCACAAGGCATCCTCTCCTTTATGGACAAGGAGAAATATGATGTAACCATCGTGGAACTGCAAGGAGCCGACATAGACACTCTGAGCCGCCTCCGCGACTATGACTATGCGTATATCACCATTCACGGTACGCCCGGTGAGAACGGTCTGTTGCAAGGCTATCTGGACATGATGCACATTCCATATAGTTGCTGCGGAGTGCTGCCTGCATCGATGACGTTCAATAAGTTTGCATGTAACCATTACCTGCAGAACTTCGGCTATCGCATTGCGCGCTCCATCCTATTGCGTGACAACGGGACAATGGTGCAAGGCGGCGCGGGCACCGAAGAACACTGGAGCCAAACGGATATCGAAGACCGCATTATTGCCACAGTAGGCCTGCCCTGCTTCATCAAGAGCAATGTGGGCGGCAGCAGTTTCGGTTGCACCAAAGTAAAGACACGCGAAGCCATCATGCCCGCCATACAACTGGCATTCAAAGAAGGCAATGAGGTGATTTGCGAGGCATTTATGAACGGCACCGAAGTGACGTGCGGCGTCTATAAGACAAGCAAGAACGAAGTGGCATTCCCTGTGACGGAAGTGGTGAGCGAGAACGAGTTCTTCGACTATGATGCCAAGTACAACGGGCAAGTGCAAGAAATAACGCCGGCCCGCATCCCCGATGAGATACGTGACAAAGTGCAAGCCCTGACCCTTAGGCTGTATGATATATTAGGTTGCAACGGTATCATCCGTGTGGACTATATTCTGACGCCCAAGAAAGCCGGTCAAGAGCCTGACCACAACTCAAGCGATGTGGATATCAACCTGCTGGAGGTGAACACCACACCCGGAATGACTGCCACATCGTTCATTCCGCAACAGGTACGCGCTGCCGGACTGGACATCAAAGATGTACTGACCGATATCATCGAAAACGGGAAATAAACACACACAATGGATATCAACACCGCAATAGCCCGATTGGACTGGACCAAAGAGCCGCAAGGTCTATACGAACCGATTGCCTACACGCTGGCTTCCGGCGGCAAACGCTTGCGCCCCACTCTGGCACTGCTGGCCGCAGAATTGTTCGGCGGAAAAGAAGAAGATGTGCTGCCCGCTGCCTTGGCACTGGAAGTATTCCACAATTTCACCCTGCTGCATGATGATGTGATGGACAGAGCCGATGTGCGCCGTGGACGCCCCACCGTGCATGTGAAATGGAATGACAACACCGCCATCCTTTCCGGTGACCAAATGATGATAGAAGCCTATAAACTCCTGTCTCAGGTGAAAGAGGACAAACTGCCACAAGTGCTACGATGGTTCAACCTAATGGCTACCGAGATATGCGAAGGACAGCAGTATGACGTTGATTACGAGAGCCGCGAGGATGTAAGCATGGCGGAATACATCGAGATGATTCGCCTGAAGACCTCCGTGCTGCTTGGCAATGCTTTGCAGACAGGCGCCTACATAGCCGGTGCAGACCCACAGAGTACACAGCACCTTTACAACTACGGCATTCATCTGGGACTGGCATTCCAGATACAGGATGACCTGTTGGATGTGTATGGTGACGAAAAGACCTTCGGCAAAGCTATCGGTGGCGACATCCTGTGCGGGAAAAAGAGTTTCATGTTGCTGACTGCCTTGCACAAAGCAGATGCGGCAACGCTGCAGGAACTGAAAACGCAACTGGCACGCCAAGACACCGAACCCAAAGAGAAAATCCGTGCCGTAACGGCTATCTACGACCGTCTCAATGTCTGCAAGGATGCTGAAGATGCCATACGCGAACATACACAAACGGCTATCCGCGAACTGGCCACCCTACCCGACAACACCGTGCGGGAACAACTGCGCAACCTGGCAGAACAAATGGCCAACCGAACAAAGTAAATACAAACCCACTTAACACCCCTTACAACTATGCCTTACCGTCGACTTCCGAACACCGACCAAGCCCGTCTGAAAGCATTGCAAAAAGCAGTACAACGGGCAAGTGAAGAGGAATACAGCAACCATGTGTTGCAGTACTCCACCTTGACAGAAGCGCAAAGATTTGTCTTGCAGTTTGAAAACCAAGTCTGCCAGTATCAGAACAACTTCAACAGCCGTGTATCTGCTGGCAGGCAATATCGCAAAATGGTGCAGAATGCGAGAATGTATATCTCCCATTTTATTCAGGTGCTGAACCTTGCCGTTGTCAGAGGGGAAATAAAAAAGGAGCAGAAAAAGCTCTATCATCTTGACCCGGATTTACATGTTCTGCCAGAACTTGTCACCGAAGAGGATTTGCTAGTATGGGGTAAAAACATTATCGAAGGCGAGCAGGCTCGTATCGCACAAGGAGGATTCCCCATCTACAATCCGACTATCAACAAAGTGAGGGTGCATTACGATATCTTCAAAGAGAATCAGGTCAATCAGAACATGCACAGAAAGACCGAAACACGCACGTGGGAAGGTCTGGACAATCTGCGCCAAGAAGCAGACCGAATCATTTTGGACATATGGAACCAAGTGGAAGAACATTACAAGAATCTTCTGCCCTATGCCAAAATGAAAGCATGTCAGAACTACGGTGTCATTTACTACTACCGTAAAAACGAGTCCAAACTGACTGAGGAGACCGATCGTCATCTCCAGCAGGCAGCAGACGCACAACTTTCGTTGCTATAACAAGTTACTTGGCTATTGTCAGTGTGGGAGTAACGATACGATTCATCAACACATCGTGCGCAGCCGATGGGATGAGTTCGTGCAGTTGGAAGTCGTAGCATACTCCTACCCGCGTGGTGGCTTTAACGCGCTGGAGGAAACGGTCGTAATAACCGCCACCTCGACCCAGACGGTGCATGTCTTTGTCAAACGCGACACCGGGAACGATAATCAAATCCACCTCACCTGTCCATATCGGGGTTTGAGGCTCCGGAATGCCGAAACGTCCTTTCCGCAGCGGTTCACCCTTAATATATTCGCGCACTTCCATCTGGTGCTCCGACAAAGTGGCAGGCAACAGGAAATGCTTTTCATCGTGGTATTTGGTCACCAACGGACGGAGATCCACTTCGTTGTGAATAGGATAATACACCATCACGGTTTTGGCATTTTGGAATGCCTGCATTTCGGCAATACGTTCGCATATCTTTTCCGAACCTTCCCGAACTTGCTCAGGGGTCATCACACGGCGTTGCTGGCTATCCAAGCCTCGCAATTCGGCTTTCTTCTTCTCTATCCGGAAATACGGTAATACCCGCATAAGGTCTCTTATCTGACTCTCAAATAACATACGATTTCTATTTTTTCTATCTTTTTTGTTGGAACAAATACTAATCTACAAAAACCTCCAGCAGTTTGGCGGTGGGGTGTGGCGTAAGCACCACATCATTTATGACTGCCGGAACAAGCAGTGTTTCACCCTGCTGCAAGGATACATCCTCGCAATCGGTATCCGGACAATGGATGGTAACACTTCCTTCCACGCACATATAAACCACGAAGGAATCCAATTTCGCATAATCACGCTCTACGGCATGACTGAGTTGCAGCATATTGGTCACGAAATGAGAGTCCCGCACCAGCGTGGTCAGCCCGTCCCTACGCGGATATTCCGTCAGCGGTTCGGAAAGTGCCTTGAAATCCAGGCAACGCATCGACTCCTCCACATGCAAAGGGCGGAGTTTGCCGTCCAAACCGGGACGATGGTAATCGTACAAGCGATACGTAAGGTCACTGGTCTCCTGAATCTCCGCCACCTGTGTACCCCGTCGCAACGCATGTACCCTGCCTGCGGGGATAAACGCCACATCGCCTTTCCGTACGGGCGTTACTTGCAACACATCCAATACGGTGTCATCCTCCAAACGACGGCGCACTTCTTGTTCAGTTGTATCGCGTGAGAAACCGAGGATAATGGTTGCATCCGATTCCGCCTCGGTGACATACCACATCTCCGTTTTACCCAACTGCTCTTCAGCAGCCGCTTGTTCGTCGGTGGGATGCACTTGGATGCTCAAATCGTCTTTGGCATCAATGAATTTGAAAAGGAGCGGGAAGAAGTTTCCGAAACGGTCGTACACTTTTCCGCCCACCAGTTCATCCATATAGATTTCCTGCACTTCCGAGAGCAGATTGTCTTTCAAGAAACCATTGGCCACCACCGATTCGTCATCGCCATAGCCGGACAGTGCCCAAGTTTCCGAACCCCACACTTTGGGTTTGGTAATAGGTTGGAATTTCAAAGGATATAACATTGCCATCGTATCGTTGCTTTTGCGGTGAATAGAATCAGATTCCACGGATATGTTTTTCCCAGTTCCAGGCAGAAAGCAGCACATCCGCAACGGGTGTATCGGCTTTCCATCCTAACACACGGTTGGCTTTTGCGGGATTCGCCCACACTTGCTCAATATCCCCTTCACGGCGACCGACAATCTCGTAAGGAACATTCTGCCCTGTCACTTCGATGAACGTGCGCACAATTTCCAACACGCTCAGTCCACGACCGGTGCCGAGGTTGAATACTTCCACCTGTTCGGAGGCTGTGGCAGCCAGCAAGCGGTCAACAGCCTTGACATGCGCTTTGGCAAGGTCCATGACATAGATATAGTCACGGATACAGGAGCCGTCCGGCGTATTGTAATCATCGCCGAACACCCGCAACATGGGACGAAGTCCGGCAGCTGTCTGCGTAACGAAAGGCAAGAGGTTATTCGGCACGCCGTTGGGCAGTTCGCCTATCTTGGCTGACGGATGTGCCCCGATGGGATTGAAATAGCGGAGCAGTATGACACGTAACGCCTTGTCGGCATGAGCCGCATCGGTAAGGATATCCTCGTTAATCTGTTTGGTGTTGCCGTATGGCGAAAGAGCCTGTTGGCGCGGAGCCGTCTCATCCACGGGCAGATGTGCCTCGTCTGGCTGACCATAAACGGTGCAGGAGGATGAGAAAACGATATTGTTTACACCATGACGCTGCATGGTTTCAAGCACCGTGAGCAAAGAAAGCACATTGTTACGATAGTAAAGCAATGGTTTTTCCACCGACTCACCCACAGCCTTACTGGCCGCGAAATGAATAACAGCCTGAATGTCGGGATAGGTGGTGAACACCTGCTCCATAGCCGTGCGGTCCTGACAATCCGCCTCCACAAAATCGGGACGATGGCCTGTGATGGAGGTTATGCCATCCAGCACCTCACGATTGGAATTGCTCAGGTTATCGACTATGGTTACATCATAACCTTGTTCCATCAGGCAAACCACGGTATGCGAACCGATATAGCCTGTACCGCCTGTCACCAAGATTCTTGCCATCGTATGTATGCTTTTATGAGTTAGAATAGTTTTTCGGGATAAACGCCTTTCTTTATCAGTGCGTTAATCTTCATCACCACTTGTTCACGATCCTCGGAATACGTCACGCCAAACCACTTGGAAGGCGTATCCAGCACTTTGCAGGTGGCTTTGCCCGACTGGATAAGGTCGTTGACCAAAGTGGGGATATAGAATTCCTTTTTCAGTTCTTGACTATTCTCATCCAAGAAACGGCAGAAAGCCTCCTCCGCGTAACGGAAATACTCCGGCGTAAAGCCCCACATGTTCATAGAAACGGGTGTCATCGGGTCAAGCACCGTGTCTTCTCCGTTCTCGGTAAAGATCACTTTGCCGCCAACATCCTCGATGTGGGTACGCTCGGTGACACCGGTAAGATAGCCATCAGCATCGGTGGTGCATACGCCACGGCTGACACTGCCATTCTCGCTCAGCGTGTTCTGTACGCGGTAACCCACCATGCAATACTGCCCTTCTTTTCCTTCCACCGACTGCAGGAAACGCGCCAGCACCTCAAAGGACTCTTTGCCATAGAAGTCATCTGCATTGATGACTGCAAAGGGTTCATGAATCAGGTCTTTGCCCATCAGGACGGCGTGATTGGTTCCCCAAGGTTTTGTACGGTCAGGATTGAACGTATAGCCTGCAGGCAGGCGGTCAATGGACTGGAAGCAGACTTCGCACGGAATCTTGTCCTGATACTTGGAAAGCACCACTTCGCGGAAAGCGTCTTCAAAATCCTTGCGGATGACAAAGACCACTTTGCCGAATCCGGCACGCATCGCATCAAAAACGCTGTAATCCATGATGGTCTCGCCGTTCGGTCCGAGACTGTCAATCTGTTTTAATCCTCCGTAGCGGCTGCCCATACCGGCAGCAAGTACAAAAAGAGTCGGTTTCATATCTTGTTTTTCGTTCTACACATTGGTTTCTGTTTTTCCCGAATGCCCTCTCTACTCTATCACCGTGCCTTCCTGTTCGGGATGCAGGAAAGGCCGTACATACAGCGGTATCCGCTTCTGTTGCAAGGGTGCGAAGGTCTTACGGTGTACGATTTGCGCACCCTGTTCGGCGAGGGCTTCCGCTTCGGCATACGTCAGACGGCGCAGCAAGCGGGCATCTTTCACCTTTCGCGGGTCGGCATTATACACACCGTCCACATCTTTCCAGAGCGTGACACTCTCTGCATCCAGCATATTGCCGAATAGTGCGGCGGAATAGTCCGAACCTTCTCGTCCGAGCGTGGTACGCATACCGTCTGCCGTTCCGCCGATAAAACCCTGCGTGACATACACACGGGCAGGATGTGCCTGTATGAAAGCAGTAAGAAGGCGTAAGGATGTCTCCACATCCACTTGCGCTTCGCGGAAATGGCTGTCGGTACGCAGAACAGCAGTGGCATCCATCCACTGATTGGCTATGCCGGCATGGTTGAGATACGCACTCACAATACGCGACGACTGCAACTCACCCGTGCTGACCACTTGGTCGTAAAGGCGGTCAAAATCCATATCTTCGTACGTCGCATCCGGATAGAGCATACGGGTGAATTCCTCCAGATTGTTAGTGGTCTTTCCCATTGCGGAAACCACCACCACCAACGGTCCTTCAGTCTGGCTGACTATATCGCCGAGATGACGGATGCGTTCTGCATTCTTCACGGATGCACCGCCGAACTTGTAAATTTTCATGACTGCTTTTTCTTCTTTCGCGAGCCCAGATTTGCCATCTGCATAGCGGTAACGGCACCTTCAGTGCCCTTATTGCCCAGTTTGCCTCCGGCACGTTCTTTCGCCTGCTCTTTGTTGTCAACGGTCAGGACAGAGAACACAACCGGTGTCTTGCCTTGTGCGTTCAGCATGGTCACACCCTGCGTAACGCTTTGGCAGACATAGTCAAAATGAGGCGTATCGCCACGGATGACACAGCCGATAACGATGATGGCATCCAGTTTATGGGCAATCAGTCGTGCTGCCGCATAGGTCAGTTCCACCGTGCCGGGAACATGAACAATGGTCAAATGCCGGTCATCCACACCATGTTTGTGGAAAGTGTGAATGGCACCGTTGGCAAGGCTGTAGGTGATGTCGGAATTCCAATCCGCTACCACTATGCCATAATGCTGATGCTGCAACTCCTCGGCACTCGGCAGGGAATCGGCATCGTATTTGGAGAGATTAGTGGTCACGGTCTTATTGGGCTAAAGCGATATACTTGTCAATATCCTGTGCCTCGGAGGAAGCGGGATATTCGGCCTTGATAGCCTCAAAGGCTTTGCGTGCAGCCTTTTTGTCGCCCATTTCGAGATACACCAGACCGGCTTTCTTCAGTGCGATAGGAGCCAGCACTTCGTTCTCGCATTTGGCGGCAGACCGGAAAGCTACAGCAGCTTTCTTCAGTTCGTCCATTTCCACGTATGCGTTGCCGAGCATCATCTTGGCGGACGGGTCAATAGCCACATCGTTGGCGGAGAATTTCTTGAGGTAGTTGGCAGCCTCTTCATATTCGCCTTTCTGATAGTGGCAGATACCGGCATAGAGTGCTGCCAGTTCGCCCTGCTGATACCAGCTGTATTCGTCTGCGATAGCGGCAAAACCGATGCAGTCGAGGTCGTCACCGTTCAGCGCTTTGTCAAAGTCGCCTGCCATGAAGTAAGCAACTGCTTTGGCGTTCTCGTCACTTGCCTCTTGCGCTTTCGGACGGATAACATAGTTGTTGATAGCAATGATACCGAGCACCACGGCAGCTATACCTGCCACTACGCCGATTATCCAATTGCTGTGGTCTTCCACCCACTGACTGGTGGTGTTGATTGCTTCGTTGACGCTCTCCAATTGAGCGTCTTCTTTCTTAAATTCTTTTTTTGCCATAATTATGTTTGTTTTTTGTTTTCCATTTTTCGGGGCTGCAAAGGTACAACATTTTTTTGGATTATGCAAATAAAAAAGCAAAAAAGTCTGAAAAAACGTATTTTTAGAGACTTTCTTGCTGTTATTCACGCGGCCATCACGGGACCATCTACCGAGAAGATACCAAGCGATAGCCTTTTCCGTGCACCGACTTGATGGCTACGCTTTGGGCAGGTTTCAGATAATGGCGCAGGCGATTGATATAGACCGACAACAGACGGTTGGAGAAATGGTCATCGCTTTTCCAGATGGCTTTTTGGAAGGTGGTGCGGTCAATCAGTTTGTTGCGATTCTCGCACAACAGTTCCAGCACATTCGATTCGCGCGTGGTCAAAGGTTCATCGCCCAAACGCTGCAAAGCGGCATTGAAGATAAGACCGTTGCCCAAATCGTACGTACCGCCTGCACGCTCCGCCTCATTGCGATAGAGACGGAACAACGCCTTGATTTTGCACACCAGCACATCCATTCCCATCGACTGCCACTCGCAGTCATCTGCGCCCGCGGCATAAGCGGCAAGTACTTCCGCCTTCGTCGCATTGTCGGCATAGACGATGATGGGAATAATCGCCTGGCGCTGCCGCAATGCGGAAAGGCAGAGGTCAATGCGGCGATGGTCAAAGCAAGACAGGGCTTCGCTCATCGAAGCCGCTGTCTCTACTTCATAACCGCTGACCCGCAAATAATCAGACATCAGGCTGCCGCGCATCCTATCCGGCTCACATAGCAGAATAGTCAATTGCAAGTCCATCGGGCAATATTAGAATTGAGGGTAACGGGCAGGAGCATCACCTCCGCCTTCCGGAGGAGTAGTGGAAGGACCCGGAACAATGGGGTCATTACCACCAGTAGACTGAGTAGCACATACAATGGCCGTGATAGCCTCTACCGTTGTTACGGCTGTTGCGGGCCGGTTATACATTTTCTTTTCCATTGGTTTGTTATAGTTTTTCAAGTTGTTTATCTCTATATTTCAGGGAGAACCCGAAAAAGACAGGATGCCTTGACGGGTTTCCCCTACTATTATCAGTTCAGTTTGTGACCTTGTGCGTCATACTTCACGCCGCCACGCTCGATGACAAGGATGCCGTTCTCGATATACTTCTTCACCTCTGCAGAGGTTTCTTCCTCTCCTTCCGGCAAGGTCTCTATCTGCTCACCCATATCATTCATCAAGCGGATGCGGGCAGGACTATGGAAGATGTTCTCATAATCCATATAGAAGTAGCCGCGGAAGGCGTTCATATACATATCCGTAGTTCCAGGATAATACAGACGGTTGTTGCTCAAGTAAATCGTACGTTTGTTGATACTCGATTCCTCATTGTATATAATCTGTCTGTACTGTGTGTTGCGGAATATCACACTGCCGGAACCATTTTTATCCGATGCCGAATATGAGTTATCTACAATCTCCGTCAGCTTCACATTCTCAAATACAGGATTTACAATATCTGCATCCGGAATGAGGATATACGGTTTGTTCGCCTCAATACGATAGGTGTTCGGCATGCAGTTCAAGGTCAGATAGCCACCCTCCTTGTACTCCGCGCTAATCAGATAGTAAACCTGGTCGCGGAAGGTATTATTGTCAGGATTCTGGAAGCTGTAGTTGAACGGCAGCGAGAAGGTGGACCAGCGACCGGCCTTGAAGGTACGAATAATACGTACGTCTCTTGGTTCTGATTGACCATTTGTGCCATTCTCACGAAGTAAGGTGAGGAGATTCGCGTAGTCTATTTGCCATTGAGATCCGTCCTCGAAGCCATCTGTCAGTTCGATAATCTCCTGCTGCTCAAATATTGCTGTGAGGCTAACGGCTTCGGAAAGTGTGAACTCATATACGGCAGAGGTGCTAACTTGTTGGTTCGATGCGTTCCGCCACTCTACAAAGCTGTAGAAGTTGTCTGGGGTGGCAGTCAGCGTGATGGTGCTGCCATCTACCTGATTATCGCCGCTGTTGATAGCAACACCACCGATAGCACCGCTTACAGAGCCATGCTCTCCTGCAGTAAAGGTAACAGACGAGTACGTGGCGGCCAGTTCCCACTTTGCATAGAGTGTGAAGTTTGCAGTCTTGGCGGTTGCGCCGATGGTCTCTATTGCATCGCCATCGCAAGCAGCATTGTCATACCAGCCGAGGAAGTTGTAACCACTCTTCACACCGGCAACAAGGTTTGTCGGGGTGTTGTAGGTATGTGTAGCAGGCAGGGATGCCAGGTTGGAACCACTATAATCGGCATTATCCTTGTCTTTATAGGTGATGTCGTAAGAATTTGCAGTCCAAGTGGCAGTAAAGTTCCTATCACCTGTAGAGCCCTTTGCTATGCCGGTAACTACTGCAGCACTGTTGTCATCATCCGTCCAGTTGGCGAAAGTGTATCCAGTGCGTGTACCAGGATTGGCGAGAGTGATGGTTGCTGTCTCAATGGTGTACGATGTCGGGTTGTTGGTGTTGGTTGCACCTTCAAGACCTTCGTATGAGATGTTGTAGGTGATAGCCTGGAACGTAGCTTGCACGTTGTATGTAGTATTGTGCGTGCCGTTGGTCGGGAACGTGAACACGTTGTTGCTTATCTTTTCCGCATCATCACCTGCCCAAGCGAGGAACTCATAGCCGTTTTCCGCTGTGGCAGAAAGGGTGACGGTGTTGCCCGCAGGTTTCACGGTGCTGCTGTTGCCATCGTCGCCGCGCGTCACGCTTGCTCCGCCTGTGCCGTAGGTGGCGTTGAGGAAGTAGTCGTTCTGCGCGAAGGTAGCACCGATGGTCTTTGCGCCGTCCACGGTTACAGAAGCCGCGCCGTTGCCCGTCCAAGCACCGAAATGATAGTCAGCAGCGGGAGTGGTGGTGACAGTCAGTTCTGTTCCTTCCTCAATACTACGGCTACCCGAAGTGAACGACTGCGCACTGCCATCGTTATAAGAAACAGTAATTGTACCATTCTCCGGAGCGGTAATGCTGACGTTGTATTTGGGCTTCGCTTCACCGACAGAAACCATACATTGCTGGTCGGAGTTACGAACCAGCCGGATATACGGATTGCCGCCCGCACCCTCTTCGATGACGCACGTCATTCCTTCAGTGACAGATATATAGTTTGACTGGTCGGATGTGTCGTCCGCATTGCCGCTCTTGTCGCAGAGATATGAACCAAGTATGTTCAATCCCAAATCGTAACTGTCATAGCCGTATGCGACACAGACATTCGTCTGGCTGAGAGTCCAGTACCAATAGGTGCTATAACCACAACTTCCTGTTGTCAGTCCTGAACTCAGTACAGGATAACTTCCTGTTTTAGCCCAAGAAACCTCGCCCCACATTTGAGATTGCGAGCTTTGTATGCTCAATTGGAGATAGTTTTTAGAATTGCGGCTGTTGGATTTAGCATATAGCAGTTTGAACGGCTTGCCGGCAGGACTGTAGAACGAGTTACACAGGTTATCTCCGTCACCATAGGACTCAACACCGATATTATCGTCATCCCACGAGAAAGAGGCAAGCAGCGGCTGGTTCAAATCATAGTATTGGGCGGTATAGGTGGCATCGCCTGTGACGGTTATGTAACGTGGATTATCCGTATTATTATCACTCCATTGTGCAAAAGTATATCCACTGTTAGGGGTAACTGTTAATGTCACTTGTGTTCCTCGCTCGTATGAACCTGCCCCCGTAACTGTACCATAGTTGGAAACAACAGTGATAACGCCCTGCGGCAGATGCTCGAAGACGGCAGTATAAGTGGCATCGGCTGTGACAGGCACCGTAATCGGATTGACAGTGTTGCCGGAAAAGTCCGCACCGTTCTTTTGCCATTTAACAAAGCCGTAAGCTAATGAAGCCGGAGTTGCGGTAATGGTGAAATTCGAGTTCTCGGACTTCTCTCCGCCGGGGGTTACTGTTCCCCATCCTGCGGTATTGACATTTGTTGTGATTGTGTACTTGGTTGATGCATCCTGTTCAAAATAAGCGGTGTAGGTGGCATTGCCGTCTATGATTACATCGGTTGTCTCGTTAGTTGATATTTGTGTGTTGCCTTTCTTCCAACATACAAAGTGATAGCCAGTGTTAGGAGTGGCTGTTAAAGTCCAAGTAGAACCATTCTTCCAGTTGGTGATATTATTCGTATATACATAACCGCTCTTCATTACATACGACACCGAACCCATAGAATTATCATTTCTGTTTACGGTTACTGTGCGATATGTGGCGGCAGAACCAATAGTTACCGTATGGCTATAACTGTTAGATCCAGTTGTCGTAAATCTATTATTACCCGTTATCCTGATATAAGGACCATCCGCACCTTCTGCTATGGATATAACCGAAGAATTTAAACCGCGTTTCAAGAAATAGTTTCCACTAGCTCCTCCGCCTGTAGAAACGAATGTCGTTCTGTCTGTACTATTAACAAGAGCCTGATAGCCGGTAAAGATATCAGATGAACCAAGAGAATTGGCCGTAGAATAATTACCTTTATCCGGCATAATAAAATTGCCCGAAACGCCATCAGACTGGGTCGTCGTATAATATCTGGCTCCCTGTGCACGCCTGTTCCAAATATACAAGCGGACAACATTATTGCCATTCATAAAAGTGTAGGAATCCAAATACCGTGTTCCATCTGTACCGAAGTTTGAAATTCCGTAAATCTGATTCCAAGTCATGTTAAATGCTGTTGCAAAAAGATTTGCCGGAAGCAGCAATGCTAACGCAAAGAAGAAGGAGAATAATTTTTGTTTCATAATGATTTGAATTTAAGTTAAACTTTATTTTAGTTTGTTTGGTTGCTGTTTTTAGATGTTGTAGTGTTATAGTGGTCTATGATGACCCAGGAGACTAAGATAGACTAAGATGGACTAATGCTAACCCTTCGGTAAGGGTATGCTATCCCTATGGTGCGGCTCAATCGCTTCACGGTCCTCTCTCGGTATCATTTTTCGGCATGTTACTTGCACGAAAAAAGCGGCAATACCGCATTGATATTACCGCTTTTATAATAAAGGATGTAATTACATCAAACCTGAATCAGCTTCTCAATCGTGGCAATAAACTCCTCTGCCTGATTAAGCAACGGCTCTACATCCTCCGCCTCATACTTCACAAAGAAATCATAATCGGCAGTTTTACGCAACCCCAACACAGCAGAAAAATACTTGCTCCACCGCACATCAATCTTTCCTGATACCACAAAATGCGCGCCAAACATAGATTTCACCCCCTGATGGGTAGAAGCCTGAATGCCACTACTAATCAGCAACGCCTCCACCGCATAGTAACACGCGTAATACAGGCGATTGGCCGCCGCATTCAACCGATTACCACGAAACAAATACTGCGCATCATCCAACGCTGCATGTGCCGCCTCACAACGATACGCCACTATAGAACGGCGCGTTTCCGAATCAAGCGTTACCATCATAACCGAATCCCTTCATGCTGAACATTATACTTGAACATATCCATCGGACGAGACTCCCAATAACGCTTGGTGTGAATGACCGGAGAAATCTCCGTATTCGTCCGCAGACTGATGTCCTCCAGACTATCAATGACCGCCATCCTATCAGCAAAAGAGACATGCTCCTTATCCAACAAGACCAGCAAATCGATATCGCTGTCCGGCCGGGCATCTCCACGCGCCTCACTGCCATACAACAACACCTCTGCATCGGGCAGAACCTGATGCAAACGCGTCTGTACACTATGAACAATCGCAGGCCGTTTCATGTTTGTTTTTTCGTTTGACGGTGCAAAAGTACTTCTTTTTTTCGACTTCGCCAAATATTTTGCAGCATTTTGTGCGATTTTGCCGAATTTTTTCTGCAATCTCACCTTTTTAACGGTAATATCAATATTTTCATAGATCGTTAGTGCACACGGCGAAAGGGCGATACCTTTTGGGTATCACCAATTCTATATATACCTATAATATATAAGGTGTGCGGAGAGTGAAGAGACCTTATGCGGACAAGCCGCAGGCGAAGGGGCTATCTGCGAAGAGCTGTTATGCCCCCCCCCGTGAGGCATTCGCACGACTTATTCAGCCATGCTGCCGCCATCTGAGATATGGAGTACATCGGTTTCACTGCCCTTTACAAATAAAGACATTTTCACTTTTCGACTGCAAAAGTACTATATTTTTTTCATTCCTGCAAATATTTTTGCCAAAAAAATCAATAAAAAGGTGATTTTTATAAAAAAATGCGCGGAAATGGAAGGATTTTTTGAGAGATTTGAGAATAGGATGAACTATGATAGAATAGGATTTACCCAGACAGACCAGAAAGGGGCGGGAGGGACTAATGCTAACCCACTAGGATATTCCGGGTCAGGACAAGAGAGTTTGCCAGATGGGGGTGTCGGGGACGGGGGCGGTGATGCTGATGTGCTGATGGGAGACAGGGTGTTCGAATTCGATAGCGCGAGCATGAAGGCAGATACCTCCATCGGGATTGCTACGGCGGGCACCATACTTCAGGTCGCCTTTGACAGGGCAACCTATCGCCGCCAACTGGCAACGGATCTGATGATGCCGGCCTGTCTCTAACTGTATCTCCAACAAGGAATAATGTTCCCCGCACGTCAATACGCGGTAGGACAAGACCGCTTCTTTCGCTTCCTTATCGCCTTTCGCCTTTCCGGCGGGGACAATATACGCCTTGTTCTGTGCCTCGTTCTTCTTCAGATAATTAACCAGACGCGCCTGCGGTTCGTGCGGCATTCCCTGCACAACCGCCCAGTAGGTCTTGCGAATCAGGGTATGTGACTTGAACATCTCATTCAGGCGGGTGAGGGCTTTGGAAGTGCGTGCAAAAAGGACTACTCCGCTGGTGGGACGGTCAAGGCGATGCGTGACACCCAGAAAGACTTCTCCAGGCTTGCTATACTTCTCCTTGATATAGGCCTTCACCATCTCAGAGAGAGGAGTATCGCCAGTCTTGTCGCCCTGTACAATTTCGTTACAGGTCTTGTTAACCGCTATAATATGATTGTCTTCGTAGAGTATCTGCATAGTTAAATCCAAGGATATTGACGGCGCAAGTTATCCTGCCGCAGCCGCAACTGCGCCTGAAAGGTGCGGGTTTCTTCGGTATCGGGATGCAAAGGGCGGTGGTGCAGGTCAAGCCACAATTGGTGAAGTACCTGCATCTCTTTCTGCACGGAAGGGAATGAGATAAAAGTGTGTGCGAAACGCTCCCAGATATACTCTATCGCCGTATCCGAAGGGTGCATCATGTCGGCGGCATAGAAACGGTAGTCCCGCAGTTCGTCCATCATAATCTCATAGGAAGGGAAATAGATGACATTGTGTTCGGAAGCTGTGAGCTGCTCCACTGCCAAGAGCAGGGTGGACTTAGAGAGTTGATTCTCAT
This sequence comes from uncultured Bacteroidales bacterium, assembly GCA_902780495.1. Classification (GTDB taxonomy): domain Bacteria; phylum Bacteroidota; class Bacteroidia; order Bacteroidales; family Paludibacteraceae; genus Colicola. Next base: position 57,057 of record CACZFM010000011.1, on the reverse strand, counting down.
GAAGTCCGTCCTTGAGGTGGCGGATGGGCGATACGGTGAAGACAAAGCGCCGGTCAGGGTACGCACGGAGAAGCGGCTGCCACAGCGCAACAATCTCATCCATAGAGAGACGGCGACGGATAAAATCAGAAGCCGGCCGCTTTTGGCAATTATCCACCACCGCCTGCAAATCGTTATCCACTGCCAAGTGTTTGTCAATATACACCCACGCCGTACCAAAGGTGATGAAAACAACAGTGTTGTCCTTCATCAAGTCAGGGATATGGCGGGCGATGGAGACGGGATTATAAAGTGTGCCCAAAGGATTGGACGTGACATTGAAGAAGTAACGCTGCATGATGCCTGCCATGTAGTCCGTGAAACAGGAACCAAGCATCAGCAGGCGGTCGGTGTAAGCGAGCGACCAAGGTGCGACAGGGATATCAACAGGTGTGGAGAACTGCATAAGCGAGAGAGGGTTAGTTTATTCGAAGCGCATGACACGGGCAGGGGATATATGCGCCGCCACTACCGAAGGCACAAGCAGCACCAAGACAGAGACAAGCACAACGCCAATATTGAGCAACAAGAGCCATAGCCAAGGGAAGGCCACCGGCACAAAATCCACATAATAGGTGACAGGGTCCAGAGGCAACAGGTGGGTGGTGTACTGCACCACCGCCAACGCCAAGGCAAGGACATTGCCAATCAAGACTCCCTTGCCGATAAGCATAGCGGCCTCGAAGATAAAGATACGGCGGACGAAAAGATTATCCGCCCCAAGGGCTTTGAGCGTACCAATGAGGCGAATGCTATCCAGAATGAGAATGATAAGCCCCGATATGATATTGAAACCCGATACACAAAGCATCAGAATGATGATGACGATGACATTCATATCCAACAGGTCGAGCCAGGCAAAGATTTGGGGATTGAGCTGTTGGAGTGTTTGAGCATAGAGTCCGTTGCCGTCTTCGTCAAAACGATTGGCCGTGGCAAACCACACAAGGTCGCTCACTTCCTCCAGATGCGCGATGTTATCGACTGTTATTTCAATGCCTGAGACCTGATTGTCGCTCCAGCGATTGAGACGGCGCACCACACTGCTGCGACTCCACACATACATTTTATCCGCCTCCTGGAAACCTGTAGCATAAATGCCCGATATGGTGAAGCGGCGCACTTGCACCTGCTCGCCAACGGAATAGCAATCAATACGGTCGCCCAAGGCCAGTTTGAGGTCCCGACACAGGCAATCGGAACACAGCACCTCGGTATCCGTTTCCGGCAGACGGCCAGAGAGCAGGTTGGGGAGAAGGAAATCCAAGGCATCCTTTCCTTTGAGCACAATGCCCTGAAAACTATCGTCCGTCTTGAGGATACAAGGCTTGGTGAGAAAAGTCTCCACCCGCTTCACATGACGCAAGGAAGAGAGATGCTGCAACAAAGAGTCAGAGACGGCAACGGGTTGGAGTTCGAAGGTATTGTTACTGTCGAAGTTCGTAATCTGAATATGAGCCCCAAAGCAAGCCACCTTGTCGGTAATGGTACGCTTAAAGCCCACTACGACACAGAGCGTGAGAACCATGACCAAGACGCCTATAACGATACCCATCAGTGCGACACGGATAGCGGGCCTTGAGGAGCGCAGTTGTCCTTCAGGGTCGGCATACAGCCGTCGTGCTATGAAAAAACTGACATTCATGTTGCTTTCGTCCGGTATGGTGTTTTCCGTGCGCTATGGCACGATTTTTGTTGCTTATTTTGTAATTTATGTATGTACGTATGAACAGCCGTTATCTTCTTATGTTTCTGCTCTGCCTGTGCGGTCCGATTGTCTGTGCCCAGCACGGCGATTTTCCCAAGCGCACTCCCGAAGAGCAAGCATTGAAGCAGACAGCGATGCTGATACGCGAACTGAAGCTTTCCGATTCCACCCAGATAGACTCTATCTACCGCATTCATCTGCGCTATGCCCGTATGCAGCAGGATACTCCTTCCTCTCGCGAGGAGCAGATGGGGCAGATGCAACAGATGGTGGAAGAGTTGAAAGGCGTTCTCACCAAGAGTCAGTTGCTTCTTTTCAACAGCCGCCAGTCGAGTCCCGATCCGCGCCGTCCGCGTCAGCCTGTGGGATCCCCCTCCCACCCTGTTCGTCCGGAGAGGGGAGCCAACGCCGCTCCACATACTTCCATAGAAGATACGCCAAGCCAGCCGTAAGGCAGCCGACGGCCAATCCTCCCAAGATATCCCCCAAGTAATGCACACCGAGATACATGCGGCTGTAGCAGTTTAAGGCCACCCACAGCATGAGCCACCATGCCGCGGGCTTCCGCCATACCAGGCAGAAGAGCAAGGCACAGGCCAGGGTGTTTGCCGCGTGGCTACTGACAAAGCCAAACCATCCCCCACGATAGCCATTGACAAGATGAACGCTATCCATGATAGCCGGTTCGTGCGTAGGGCGCAAGCGGCAGACAAGGGGTTTGATAAGTCCCGACGAGATATAGTCCGCCAAACCTACCGCCAAGCCAAAGGCCGCCAAGATGACCAGTGCGCGACGCCATCCGAAGCGCCAGAAGAGCAGTGCCGCCAAGAGAAGGTACAAGGGAATCCAGGTCAGTTTACCCGAAACAATCCACATCAGTGTATCCGCCCAAGGGGCATGGCAGCCGTTGACGGCAAGAAGGATGAGTTGGTCGATATGTATCAGATGTTGCAACATACGTTGTCTATGTATTCATCAAAACGGCAGTATGACATGCCACTACGCCTGCCGTTTCGGTACGCAAGCGGCTGTTTCCGAGTGAGACAGGGAGAAAGCCCAGCGAGAGTGCGTCTTGCACTTCCTGTTCGCTGAAATCGCCTTCAGGACCAATCAACACCAGGACGCTATTACCTTTGCGAATGAGGTCTTTGAGTTCGCGTTTTTCATTCTTATAGCAATGTGCGATGAATCTATCCTGCTCCGTAGCACGGCGTATGAGTTCGTCGTAGGGAGTGAGTTCATTCAGTTTGGGCAGATAGGGCGTAAGGCTCTGTTTGGCTGCGGAAAGGATGATTTTCTCCAGCCGATCGGTACGCAACTGCTTGCGTTCGGAGAAGCGACAGAGAATGGGTGTGATTTCATCCACCCCTATTTCCGTACACTTTTCGACCATCCATTCCAAGCGTTCCACATTCTTGGTGGGCGCGATGGCTATATGCAGGCGGAAAGCATGGTTGGGTGCTTGCTTCTCGGAAGAAAGGATTTCGAATTCGCAGTGCTTGGGATGGGGATTGGTAATACGCGCGGTGTAGGTGGTTCCCTGACCGTCGGTGAGGAGAATCTCATCGCCAAGGGTATAACGCAGCACCCGCACACAATGGGCGGACTCTTCCTCGGAGAGGCAATGCGAGACGGCAATATGAGGGGTATAGAAGAGGTACATCAGAGTTCGGATTCTTTCAAGCGTTCCGCGTTCTCGGCAACGGTAAGGGCATCGATAACGCCCTGAATATCTCCGTCCATGAAAGCGGCAAGGTTATAGACGGTGTAGCCAATGCGATGGTCGGTGATACGTCCCTGCGGATAGTTGTAGGTGCGAATCTTCGCGGAGCGGTCGCCTGTGGAAACCATCGTCTTACGGCGTGCGGCGATGTCGTCGATATATTTTTGGTGCTCTTTGTCGTAAATCTGTGTGCGGAGTCGTGCCAAGGCGCGCTCTTTGTTTTTGGGCTGGTCGCGTGTTTCCGTACATTCGATAAGGATTTCCTGCACCTCGTTGGTGTTCGGGTTTCGCCAATTGTAGCGCAAGCGTACGCCCGACTCCACTTTATTCACGTTCTGCCCTCCGGCACCGCCAGAACGGAATGTCTCCCACTTAATCTCTCCCTCATTGATATGTACTTCGAACTCATCGGCTTCAGGCAGTACGGCAACGGTGGCGGCAGAGGTATGGACACGTCCCTGGGTCTCTGTGACAGGGACACGCTGTACGCGGTGAACGCCAGACTCATACTTCAGTGTGCCATAGACATTCTGACCGGTGACGTTGAAGATGATTTCCTTAAAGCCACCCACTGCTCCTTCGGAGAAAGAGGAAACGGTATATTTGAAGCCGTGCAACTCAAAGTACTTGGTGTACATACGGAAGAGATCGCCTGCGAAGAGGGCCGCCTCATCTCCGCCTGTGCCACCTCGAATCTCCATGACTACATTCTTGCCGTCTTCGGGGTCTTGCGGGAGAAGGAGGATTTTGATTTCCTCTTCCATTGCAGGGAGTTGTGGTTCGAGTTCGGCTATTTCAGCCCGTGCCATTTCTTTGAGTTCGGCATCCTGTTCGCTATAGAGGAGTTGCCTTGCCTCATCCAGATTGCCGCGTAAGGTGCGGTAACGCTGTGCGGCGGAAAGGATACGCTCCAGTTCGTGATATTCACGGTTAAGGCGAACGAAACGCGCCTGATCGGCAATGACAGCCGGATCAGTGATGAAGAGCGAGACTTCGTGGAACTTCGCCTCCAGGCCTGCTATTTTATCCAATATGTCCATGTCTATTTCTTCTTTGTTGTTGCTTGGGCATCGTCACGGCGGCGCCAATAGTCGTCGGAGGGACGCGTTCCCTGTGCCTCAAGGGCGATATTCTGCACGAAACGTTCGAGTCGCCATTCGATGGTCTCACGGAACACTTTCCGCGTGATGAAGATGTTGAAGAACCACCCGAAACGGATGTCCGTATTCATGGTAATCCGTACCGTTCCATCCGTTTGAGGCAGGAGGTGGAAAACACCCGATGCCTGTTTAAGAAGGGAACCTGAATAGAATATATCCACCCATATATCCCGTCCGCCGGCATAGACTGAATCGCGGACTATGCTTTCGACCCGCACATTGCGGAACATGAGAACGCCATTGACAAGGATGTCGAACTGAATGGTGCTGTGGCGTGCATCGGCATCGTAGGTAGATTCTTTCCAAACGAGATAGACGGCATCCCGCTTTGTATCCTCCTGATGTCCCATTCCGGCGAACGCCCACTCGGAAAGCCTGACAGGGTCGAGCTGCACATAAGCAATGACCGAATCGACCGCATTGCTGCAGGCGGGCAGTCCGGTTACAGTCTCCGACCATGCGGGAGATTGCGCCACCACTGACGCTTCGGTATGAAAGACGGAGTGTGCGTAGGTGGTAAGGACCGAGAAGAGGATGAGCAGGAGGTTCATATCAACGGCGTCGCATCTGCTGCATCTTACGCATCATCTTTGCTGTCTGGTCGAACTGCTTGAGGAAGCGGTTAAGTTCGACTATGGTAGTGCCGGCACCTTTGGCAATACGCTCTTTGCGAGAGCCATTGAGGCAGGCAGGATTGGCACGCTCGTAGGGTGTCATAGACGAAATCATGGCTTCGATGGGTTTGAAGGCATCGTCGCTAATCTCTACGCCTTTGAGAGCCTTGTCCATACCGGGAATCATGCCCATGAGATCTTTCATGGAGCCCATTTTCTTGATTTGCTGCAGCTGTCCGATGAAGTCGTTGAAGTCGAACTGATTCTTTGCTATCTTTTTGGAGATGCGTCGTGCTTCTTCTTCATCGTATTGGGCTTGTGCACGTTCTACGAGGCTGACCACATCACCCATGCCGAGGATACGGTCCGCCATTCGTGCGGGATGGAAGACATCAAGCGCCTCCATCTTTTCGCCTGTTCCGATGAACTTGATGGGTTTCTGTACGACACTGCGTATACTGAGTGCGGCACCGCCACGGGCATCGCCGTCAAGTTTGGTAAGGATGACACCGTCAAAGTCCAGGCGTTCGTCAAACGCCTTGGCGGTATTGACAGCATCCTGACCGGTCATGGCATCAACAACGAAGAGTATTTCCTGGGGCGAGACAGCGGCTTTGATGGCTGCAATCTCGGTCATCATCTGCTCGTCGACCGCCAAACGTCCGGCGGTATCGATGATAAGAACATCGTAGCCGTAGGTACGTGCTTCGCGGAGGGCTTTGCGTGCTTTCTCGACAGGATTCTTTTCCTCTTCGTCGGTAAAGACTTTGGCATTGACTTGTTCGCCTAATATGCGGAGTTGCTCAATGGCAGCGGGTCGATAGACATCGCAGGCGGCAAGCATTACTTTCTTGCCTTTCTTGGTTTGGAGGAAGTTCGCCAATTTGGCGGCATGAGTTGTTTTACCGGAACCTTGGAGACCCGCCATGAGAATGACAGCAGGTTGTCCTTTGAGGTTAAGGTCGGCGGTTTCTCCTCCCATGAGTGCGGCCAGTTCATCGTGGGTAATCTTGACCATGAGTTGTCCGGGTCGGACACTGGTCAGGACGTTTTGTCCGAGTGCTTTTTCCTTTACCTGATCGGTGAACTGCTTGGCAATCTTGTAGTTGACATCGGCTTCAAGAAGTGCTTTACGGATATCCTTGACGGTTTCGGCCACGTTAATTTCGGTGATGCGACCTTCACCTTTCAGGATCTTGAAGCTCCGTTCGAGTCTTTCTGATAAGTTATCAAACATATATGTAGGTATCTGCTTATTTTTACATTCCTAACGGCATCCTACTTGTGAGAAGCAGGACGCCGTTGAAGAAGAAATTGCTCTATATTATATCGTGCGATGCGCGCGGGAGAGCGTGTTACTCGGAAACGATAGGAATTTCCGGAGTGGGCGAATAGTTTGCGGTGTCACCACCATCGGTGAGGCTAACTACACAGATTGCTGCGGCAGAAACCATGTCAACAATCTCCATACTTGGTTTATTATATGCCTTTTTCATAACTTTATTTCCTTTCTATTTGACTGTTGGACTTATTTTACCACTTGACCTGCAACGTTATAGATTTGTTCGCCGCGGAGGATATAGAGTTGTCCGTTGATCATTACTTTCTGAACGCCGGCATTTTCGTTAGCCTCGATATCCTCGATACCAGTTACTTCGTTCACAGAAGCATCCTGGAAGGAGATGTAACGACGGCCAGGAACAAGAGTAACGTTGTTGCTAATCTGGTTCATGTCAATGTATGCGCAGTTGGCACCTACATAAACGTTATCGCTGTTTACACGATAGTACTTGTTGTCACGAACGATAGCATAGTCACCCAAGGTATAATTGATGTGTGTTTGCTCGTACGCACCAATCATAGCGCCGTTGTTTTGGAGAACAGCGGCAGGATTAGCAGGATTGTCATACTTAGCAGCGATGGTGCTATAGCCTTCGTTTGCTTTGAAGAGGTATGATTTACCACCTTCGATATCGTCGCCATTGACTTCTGCAAAGAAAATCATCGAACAAGACTTGTATGCGGGCTCGTAAAGGGTTGCGCCATACATTTTTCCGTCATTGGGCAAGCAGATAGTACCAAATACGATGTTCTCACGAAGCGGACGAACGTAGTCGGCTACCAGGGGCTCATACTTAGCATCGGGACGGATGAAAGGAGCCTTACCAGCTACGACAAGCCTGTTTGTGGGGTCAGCAGGGTCGGTAACAGAGATGTCAGCCGTGTAGGTACCACCACTGATTACAATGCTCCTGTAGACATCACCATCGGTCATATCTGCAGATATCTCATTCAGCGTAAAGTCACCACCTTCAATAATGATAGAAGCAACACTGGTTCCGTTACTATAAACAGTTTCAACAATTTCGGGGCAATCATACGTACCACCCTTAATAGTGGTTTTGGATGTTGCAGAAGCAATACAAACGACACCACCCTTGCTCTCGCCAGAGGCATCAGTATCGCGTGTGCAAGTATAGGTAGCATCCTTAACAAGGAACTCATTGTCGGCTCCCTGGTTAAGGAGCAGGTATTGACGAGCATTGGGGTTAGCCATACCCGTTGCATTGAAATATGCCGAAACGATAACGCCACCTTCAATTGTACACTTGTTGTGGTGACAAGTTGTACTATTGTTGTACACAAAACTAGCAAAATATTCCTGAGAACCTCCAAAATTATTGATACCGGTAACATTGCCATTCTTGCAATAATACGTACCATTATCTCCCCAGATATTAAACGCAGCACGTCCTTTGAATACACAATTTTCCGCTGTAACAGTCGTATTCTCCATTGTACCACCAATATTGTTCAGATTGTAGAAGAAACCTTGCACCGTTGTATTGGTAATCGTAATTGTCGAATTCGTCAAACGACCGAAGTTCACGCCACGCGAATAATTACCATCAACACCCACGGTTTTTGTATCGTAAACCGTAACATCAACCGGCGTTCCATTTTCAGTCAGTGCCACCCCATACGAAGCATGCACGTGCTGAATGGTAGAATTATTAATTGTCAGCGTAACATTATCCAAAGCATTTGTATCATGGAGCACATCTATTCCACGGAGTTGTGCATTGATTGTCACACCATCAAGTGCAACATTTGCATTAGATGCATTAACACGGATACCACGACCGGCAGATGCTTTCGCTGCATAAATAACCACATCTTCGAAGCTAACAGCTTCTGCTGTTGTTACACTGAATACATATTGTGCCGTACCTTTCACATAGTGACCTGCACCATTCAACGTAATACCTTTTGCAACATTGAGCGTTGTGTTGCCAGCGTTAATGTCAGCTGCGAGGGTGATTTCACCACCGTTTGCGAGAGCGGCCTGCAACCCAGCGAGGTCGTTCACTTCCACTGCCCATGCGCTTGCAGTGAGGCAGAGCGCCAAGAGGGAGATAAAAAATGTTTTTCTCATTTTGTTAAAAGATTTTAGTTTTACTTGTGAGGGTTTCCCCTCGTTAATTATTGGGGTTTGTTTTTGTTTGTTCCGAACATTTCAGGGCGCAAAGGTACTACATATTTTTTATATGTGCAAGTTTTTTTGTAAAAAAAGTTTCAATAATCGTATTTTTCTAGTTTTTTCGCGCTTTTATTTGTTTATTTGATGCGTTTTCCATCGGCATCATAGGTGGAACCGTCGTAGTAGATATAGACTTTTCCGGCGTGCAGATATTTGGTTGCCGTCCGCATCTGTTCTGCAGAGAGTTGTTCAAGTCTTGTCGGTGTTTCGGATGCCGCGCTGATATGAAAGACCGTCATAATGACCGTTGTGGGAAGGTAGTTGTTATTCCCCGGATGATATGCCACGACGGTTACTTCCCCTTCGTTTTCGGGCATGATTTGTCCATTGTCGATGGAAAGCAGACATTCGGTGAAGGCATAGGTGACCGGCAGTCCTGAACTGAGAACGGCTGTGGATAGCACTTCCGTTCCGACCGTGAGATTGGTGGTCTGGTTTTCCCAGAGGATAGTCTGTACGGCCTTATTGATATGGAGTGCGACTTGGACGGTCCGTGTGTTGTAGATGCCCTGATTGGCAGGTGTAAAGAGGACAGAAAGCACGTAATCGCCCGCATCCAGGATTTCGTCGGGGTTGCCATCCAGCCAAGAGAGAGCACCCTCCACCTGCTGCAGCGCTTCGTTAAAGACGGCACTGCCCAAGGTTGCGCCATAGGTAAGGTCGTTGACCGAGACCTGAATCATGGGGTCTGCTTTTCGGATGGTGAGTGTTTTACTGATTGATGTTGCGGGATTGAACTTATAGTTACCCGGCTGTGTAGCAGAGAGGGTGACTTCTCCCGCTTTGACAATCTTCACTACGCCGTTCTCAACATAAGCGATGGTGCTGTCCGAACTGATGTATTGCACTTCCAATCCGGAGGAGGTGAAAGCGTTCAGTTGGATATTATCGGTGGCGACACATTCGCCAAGTTCCTGAATCCAAGTGAGTGTCTGGTTGTATTTTTCGGTCTGTCCGCTAACCGCGATGCGCACTTCTTTGCCCTCTCCGGCGATGACGATTTCCCCGGTATGTTCTCCCGCTTCGGCGTGCGAATAGGCAATGGTGAGCTGTGTGGTTTGGTCAATAAGGTTTTTCTGTCCGACCGAAGCAAGTGAAGCCGAGAAATGCGAATCGGTGGAAGAGACAGAAGCGATGATATTGGTCCAAGAGACGGTGATATTCTTGACGGCGTCTGCATCATCAACCATCGCTTTGCCAAAGGGCCATTCGTCGGTGCTTGCGGATAGGCGTTTGAGCTCAGAGACCTTGATTTTCCGCACGGCCACGGCTGTTTTTGCCGAGGCAGCGAACTTGATATAGCGCGTGGTGACAGCCAGGGATATTTCCTCCTCCGTATCCGAAGAGATGAAGTTTCCGTCGGTGGTAAAAATCTGCGACCAAGTGTTGTGGTCGGGCGACTGATAGACAGTGAACGTTCCGCTTGAGCCGCCCTGCCATGCAAAGGACAGTTTGTCTGCGATACCCGTTTGGGAAAGGGCAAAGACACATTCGTCGGAGTAGGTGCCGACAATCACCATTTTACCTATAGAGAGACCTCCTCCGAGGCCCAAAACAGGGTTGGAGAAAGAGATATTGTCGGTTTTAGAGATGACGGTCTGTGCGTTGTCAAAGTCGGTTTTCGTACACTCGGTATCCCAAGGGAGTTGTGCGAAAAGCGTTACGGGCAGAACAAGTGCCGCGAAGATGAGAGAGATGGATTTTTTCATGTGTTTTTTGCGATTTATATACCCTATTTATCAAAAGAGGCTGCAAAGGTAGTGTTTTTTTCTGAGATACGCAAGAAAAATCGCATTTTTTTGTGGAATTATAGTGAAACTAGTGTTCCAGTCGGGTTAGTGGGACCAGGTTAACAGGGTATTCTCTGCTTTGTGGCCCGATAATGGCCTTGTTATCTATCGTATATCTAACGTATATCTATCGTGTATCTATCGTATATCTATCGTATATCTATCGTGTATCTATCGTATATCTATCGTGTATCTATCGTATATCTATCGTGTATCTATCGTGTTTAACACGGGATTCGCCGTTAAATTGTTACAACGTTAGGGGTTTGGCACGATATTTGTAGGGAATTATGTGGTATATAAATATACCATCGGGCAAGTCAGCGTACGAAAGGACTTCGGCCAGGCTCATAAAACCCACTATATACCTCACTAAAACCGAACGAAACCGACCCAAAAACCTATTGTATAAATCACAAAAAACCAACTATATACTATGCAAACAACCGTTGATATTCGCGAACTCCAAGAGCGTATCGAACGCGAGAGTTCGTTTGTAGATGCCCTGACATTGGGCATGAACCAAATGATTGTAGGTCAGAAACATCTGGTAGAGAGCCTGCTGATAGGTCTGCTGTCAGATGGTCATATTCTGTTAGAAGGTGTGCCGGGTCTGGCCAAGACCCTTGCCATCAAGACACTGTCGGAACTGATAAAAGCAAAATTCTCACGCATCCAGTTCACTCCCGACCTGCTGCCAGCCGATGTGTTAGGTACACAGATATATTCGGTGAAGAACGAAGAGTTCCGCATCAAACGCGGTCCGATATTTGCGAACTTCGTATTGGCCGACGAGATAAACCGTGCTCCGGCCAAAGTGCAGAGTGCGCTGCTGGAAGCGATGCAGGAACGCCAAGTGACGATAGGCGAGGAGACCTTCAAACTGGACGACCCGTTCCTGGTGCTGGCCACCCAAAACCCCATCGAACAAGAAGGAACGTATCCGCTGCCTGAAGCCCAGACCGACCGTTTCATGCTGAAAGTGGTCATCGGCTACCCGAACAAAGAAGAGGAACAACAAATCATCCGTCAGAACATATCGGGCGAAAAGAAACAGATAATGCCAATCCTGAACCCCGAAGATATCCGCAAAGCCCGCGATATCGTCCGCCAAGTGTATATAGACGAAAAGATAGAGAAATATATCATTGACATCGTGTTCGCGACCCGCCATCCGCAACAATACGGATTAGAAAAGCTGGTTCCGATGATAAGTTTCGGCGGCAGTCCGCGCGCCAGCATCAACCTTGCGTTGGCTACCCGTGCATACGCGTTCATTCACCGTCGCGGGTACGTGGTACCGGAAGATGTGCGTGCCGTTTGCTACGATGTGCTTCGTCACCGTATCGGTTTGACCTACGAGGCAGAAGCGAACAACATGACCACGGAAGACGTGATAACCGAAATCCTGAACGCCGTACAAGTGCCGTAAGACAATGACTTCCGAAGAGATACTCCAACGGGTACGCAAGATAGAAATCAAGACACGCGGTCTGTCGCGTAATATCTTTGCGGGCGAATACCACAGCCAATACAAAGGTCGCGGTATGGCGTTCTCGGAAGTGCGCGAATACCAGCCAGGCGATGACGTGCGTTCGATAGACTGGAACGTGACCGCAAGGCTGAACAAGCCGTATGTGAAAGTGTTCGAAGAAGAACGCGAGTTGACCGTGATGCTGCTGGTGGATGTGTCGGGCAGCCGCAACTTCGGAACCCTGTCACAGACGAAACGGGACGTGATGGCCGAAGTGGCCGCGACACTTGCGTTCTCGACCATTGAGAACAACGACAAAGTGGGTGTGATATTCTTCAGCGACCGTATCGAGAAATTCATCCCCGCCAAGAAAGGTAAGACCCATGTGCTGCATATCATCCGCGAGCTGCTGACCTTTGAGCCCGAATCGAAAGGCACGGATATCGCGCAGGCGCTGGAATACTTCACCAACGCGCAGAAACGGCGTTCGACCGCCTTCCTGATAAGCGACTGCCTGCTGCCTGCCGGTGCGGAGAAAGGTTTGGAGAAGCCGCTGATGATAGCCGCCAACCGACATAATATCAGCCTGATACAACTGTATGACCGGCGCGACAAAGAGATACCCGATATAGGGCTTATCCGCCTGAAAGACGCTGAGACCGACCAAGAGATATGGGTGGACACCAGTAGCGACACCGTGCGCGAACAATACGCCGATGCCTGGCTGCGCCAACAAGAACGGCTGTCCGCCGTGCTGAAGAAAACAGGTATCCATTCGGTGGAGATAGCCACAGGCGAAGATTATGTGCGTGCGCTGATGCGGCTGTTCAAGATGTAACGAAATACGCATAAAGAAAAGAAAGAATGAGACGAATTGGTTTGATATACGGATGTCTGATAGCCGCGATGAGCATAGGGGCTACGCCACAAGTGAAAGTGGCACTGGACTCGACTACTCTATTCATCGGCGACCAGACAGGTCTGCATATAGAAGTGGTACACAACGCCAATGAGCAGGTTCAGATGCCCGTTTACGGCGAAGAACTGATGCCCGGCGTGGAGATTGTGGACCGGACAGGTATAGACAGTACGCTGCAAAACGGACAAGTGAGCCTGAAACAGACGCTGATGCTGACATCGTTCAAGGATTCACTGTTCTACATCGCGCCCATCCCCGTGGTGGCAGGCGATGAGACGATATACTCCGAGTCGCTGTCGCTGAACGTGATACAGCCGTTTGAGGTGGATACGACCCTTGCCATCACGCCGATAAAAGATATCTACCGCGCGCCGATATGGTGGTGGGGTATCATCCGATGGATACTGCTGGCGTTGCTGATTGCGACGTTGGGCGTTGGTGCATGGCTGGCATGGAAGAAATGGGGCTACCTGCTCGGCAAGACCGATGAAGATGTTCCCATGAGCCCCGAACTGCTACGCCCCGCCGAAGAAGTGGCCAAAGAGAAACTGGACCGCATCAAAGCCGAAAAGATATGGCAAAACGGGCAACAAAAAGCCTATCATACCGAACTGACAGACGTGATACGCGAATACATATCCCGTCGGTTTGACGTGTCGTCCGAAGAAAAGACCTCGGACGAGACCCTCCGCGCCATGCGTCCGCTGCTGAACGACCAACGCGAGACCTACGCCGACCTGAGCAAGATGCTGCAACTCGCCGACCTGGTGAAGTTCGCCAAATGGAGCGCGACACCGGATGAGAACGAAGAAAGCCTGCGCATGGCATACGCGTTTGTGGATGCCACGACGCCAACTAACGTTGAACCCGAAAACGAGACAAGACAATGACCTTTCATTCCCCTGCATATTTACTGCTGCTTCTGCTGCTGATACCAGTTGCCGGCTGGTGGATATGGCGTCTGCGTCAATCGCACGCCACGCTGCAGATGAGCGACACCTCCGTTCTCGGCAAAGCGCCGAAGACATGGAGAGTATATATGATTCACGCGCCGTTCGTGCTGCGAATGCTGTGCATCACGTTCCTTGCCATCGCCTTAGCGCGGCCACAACTGAGCAACCGCTGGTCGTCCGAGTCGACGGAAGGTATAGACATCATGATGGCGTTGGATATATCCGGCACGATGATGGCCGAAGACCTGAAACCCAACCGACTGGAAGCCGCCAAACAAGTGGCTACCGACTTCGTGCTGTCCCGCCCGAATGACAATATCGGTCTGGTTGTGTTCGCGGGCGAAAGCTTCACCCAATGTCCGCTGACGACTGACCATGCGGTGCTGGTGAACCTGTTCCAATCGGTTAAGTTCGGCATGATAGAAGACGGCACCGCCATCGGTTTAGGGCTTGCCAACTGCGTGAACCGAATGAAAGACTCGCCCACCAAGTCGAAAGTGGTGATACTGCTGACCGACGGAAGTAATAACCGCGGCGACATAGACCCACAGACAGCCGCACAGATCGCCCAGACATTCGGTATCCGTGTGTATGCAGTGGGCGTAGGTTCGCACGGCCAAGCACGCGTGCCCGTGCAGACACCGTACGGGACACAATACATGATGATGGACAGCGAGTTTGACGAAGCCACGCTGCGAAACATCGCCAATGCGACAGGTGGCGAATACTTCCGTGCGACCGACAACTCAAGCCTAAAACGCATCTATGCACAAATAGACCAACTGGAGAAAAGCAAGATACGCGTACGCGAATACTCAAAGCGGACAGAGAGCTATGCTCCGTTCCTGACAGCCGCCCTGCTGTGCCTGCTGTTAGACATATTGCTCAAGTGCTTCGCGCTACGCACCATAACAGACTAAGGGAGGAAAAGACATGTTCAGATTTGCATCAATCGATATGCTGTGGCTGCTATGGCTGATACCCATACTGACAGCCGCCTATATACTGCACACACGGCGCAAGCGCAAACAAATGGAAGCCTTCGGCGAGGACACCCTGGTCCGCGACCTGATGCCGGACGCATCGCCCGTGAGAAACCGTATCAAGTTCGCGGTGCTGATGATAGCCCTGACACTGCTGATAATCGCCGCCGCCCGTCCGCAATACGGGCAGAAGTCGGAGACCGTGAAACGCGAAGGAATAGAGGTGATGATAGCGCTGGATATCTCCAACTCGATGCTTGCCGAAGACGTGGCACCGAACCGGTTGGACAGGGCCAAACAGATGCTGTCGAAGATGATAGACAAGATGACCGATGACAAAGTGGGACTGATTATCTTTGCCGGCGAAGCCTACGTGCAACTGCCTATCACGTGCGACTACGTGTCCGCCAAGATGTTCCTGCAAACCATCTCGCCCGACCTTATCAAAGCCCAAGGTACAGCACTCGGCGCCGCCATCCGTACGGCACAACGGGCGTTCGGCAGCGAACGGTCAGAAGCCTCCAGAGCCATCATCCTGATTACCGACGGTGAGAACCACGAAGATGATGCCGTATCCGCCGCCAAAGATGCCAAACAAGCCGGCATACAGACTTACGTGGCAGGAATAGGCAAACCCGAAGGCAGCCCGATTCCCATCCCCGGCACAGGCACTTTCCGTAAAGACCGTTCAGGACAAGTGGTAGTGACCCGTCTGAACGAAGAGATGTGCAAAGAAATCGCACAAGCCGGCAACGGTATATACGTGCGCTGCGACAACACCAATACCGCCCTGCGGGCATTGGAGAAAGAACTGGACCGCCTGGCAACCAGCGAGATAGAGACACAAGTATATACAGACTATCAGGAACAATACCAATCGTTTGCGCTGCTGGCACTGCTGCTGCTTGTGGTTGAATTCTTCATCTTCGAGCGCAAGAACCGCACCATCAGCAAGTTAGACATCTTTAACGAGAAACACGCATGAGACGTACCTTATTTATACTATCAAGCCTTCTACTCTATTTGCCCCTGTCCGCACAACAGGAATCTGCCGATGTGCGCAAAGGCAACCGCAAATACAAGAAAGAGAACTATATGGACGCAGAAGTGAACTACCGCCGCGGCCTGGAGAAGAACGACAAGTCGTTTGAAGGACATTTCAACCTGGGCGATGCACTATTCCAACAGAACAAATACGATGAGGCTGCCGAACAGTTTGCCACCGCTGCCCAACAACTGGATCCGAAAAAAGACAAGTCAAGAATGGCTGCTACTTACCACAACCTGGGCAACTCGTGCTTCGGTGCACAGAAATACGACCAGGCCGTGAAAGCCTACCAACAGTCGCTCCGCTATAACCCCAAAGACGACGAGACACGGTATAACCTGGTGAAAGCCATGCAGATGCTGCAACAGCAACAACAGCAGCAACAGCAAAACCAAGACCAGAAACAGGACCAGAAACAAGAACAACAGCAGCAAGAACAGCAACAACAAGAGCAGCAGCAACAAGAAGAACAACAACAGCAACAAGCTCAAGAACAAGAGCAAAATCAAATGGACAAAGAGACTGCTGAACAGATTTTGCAAGCCTTAGAGCAAGACGAACAAGATACTCAAGAGAAACTGCAACGCCAGAAAGGCTCCAAGAAACGCGCAGAAAAAGACTGGTAAACAAGAGCAAACATAGAGACTTATGAACACGATACAACGTTATTTGATTGCCGCACTATCTCTGCTATGGGGATGCGCCGCCCTGTATGCCGATGAGGTGTCGTTCCGTGCACAGGCTCCTTCGCAAGTGATAGCCGGCCAACCGTTCCAACTGACCTACACCGTGAACCAGCGTGCACGCGACCTGCAGGCTCCCGACTTTCAGGACTTTGACTATCTGGCAGGCCCCTACACATCGCAGTCGTCGTCCACATCGTTTGTGAACGGAAGACGAACCTCCTCGTTCACGCTGACCTACACCTATACACTGAGAGGCAACCAAGAGGGTACGTTCAGCCTGCCTCCCGCTACTATCCGCGTGGACGGCGAGACCTATACCTCCAACGGCCTGAAGATAACCGTACTGCCGCCCGACGAAGAGCCGGCATACAACAACGGCAACGGCGCAAGCCAACGCCCCAGTGCACAGCAGAACAGCCAAGCACGCAGTTCCGCAGGTGCAGAAACAGCAGGGAACGGCAATGTATTCATCCGCACTATCGTTTCGAAGACACATGTGCAAGAACAAGAAGCCCTGCAACTGAGCTACAAACTCTATTTTGCAGGCGTGGACGTGGCACAATTCACCAACAACACCAAACTGCCGGAGTTCACCGGCTTCCTGAAACAAGACCTGGAGCAAGGCGAGATACAAACCGAACTGGAACACTACAACGGCAGGAACTACCAGACTGCAACGCTCTACCGCACCCTGCTCTATCCGCAACATAGCGGTGAGATAAAGATAGACCCTGCACAGTTTGAGGCCGTGCTGCGCGTACAAGTGCGGCAACAGGTGCGTAGTATCTTTGACGACTTCTTCGGCACTTATGAGAACGTGACCAAAGGGCTGACGGCACCAGGGGTGACCATCAAAGTGGATGCTCTGCCCAGTGGCAAACCCGCCTCGTTCTCCGGTGGCGTGGGTCAGTTCCGGCTTAGCGGCGACATATCCGCCACTACACTCAAGACCAATGAGCCCGTGACTATCACACTTGCCATACAAGGCACAGGCAATATGAAACTGCTGAAGACCCCATCGGTGGACTGGCCCGAAGGCTTTGAGGCGTACGACGCGAAGGTGACTAATGATTTCAAGACCACATCTGCGGGTGTAAGCGGCAGCAAGAAAGCGGAGTATCTGGCCATTCCGCGTGCGGCAGGCGACTACACCATTCCCGCCATCGTGTTCTCCTATTACGACACAGCGGACAAGCAATACAAGACCCAACAAATAGGACCGTGGTCGCTGCACATCGAACGCGGGAAAGGTGATACAGAGGCACAGGCTGTGGTGCAGAACTATGTAGGTAAAGAAGATATTAAACAATTAGGCACGGACATCCGCTATCTCCATACCGATGCACTCCAATACGCCACACCGAGCCGCATAGACCTGAGACACCGGCTGTTGTGGCTGTACATGATTCCGGCACTGATTGCATTGGGCATCTTCATCCTATTCCGCCGCCAGATAAAGGAGAACGCCGACCTGACCCGTCTGCGCTACAAGAAAGCGAATAAAGTTGCCCAGAAGCGCCTGAAAGAAGCCCGACGCGCCATGGACGGGAACAATAGCAGTGCATTCTATGAAGCGATAGAGCGGGCTGCATGGTCGTATTTAAGTGACCGACTGAGTATCCCAACTGCGGAACTGAACAAAGACAATATCGCTTCCATACTGGCCGGCAAGCAAGTGCCTGAAAGTCTGGTGAACGATGTACGAGACGTGCTGTCCACCGCTGAATTTGCCCGCTATGCACCGGCAGGGGACAATGCGATGCAAGAGCTGTATGACAAGACCGCAACACTAATTAACAACCTTGAAAACCAAAAGATATGAAAAAGCCCTTCATACTATTCCTGACAGCCCTTTTCTGCCTCTCCGCTGCAAGCATAAAGGCAGAGGACTCGGAGCAAGCCGCCGCGCTCTATGCGGCAGGCAACTATGGCGAAGCAGCCACCCTGTATCAGCAAATACTGGACAATGCGCCACTCTCGCGCCACTCTCGCGCCACGGTGCTTTACAACCTCGGCAATGCCCGTTTCAAGCAGGGCGAACTGTCACAAGCCATTCTTGCATACGAACGTTCGCTGCGTCTGAACCCACGGGACAAAGACGTACAGTATAATCTGGAGTTTGCCCGTACGCAGATTATCGATAATATCGAGGATAATCGTGCTTTCTTCTTCTCCTCGTGGGCACAAGCCGTACGTGACACTCTGACCGAGGAGGCATGGCAGATTGTTTCCCTTGCCACGTTCGTGCTGATGCTGACCGGTATTCTGCTGTTCCTGTTAGGCCGAACCATTGCTCTACGCAAGGCATCGTTCCACATGGCTTGGATATTGCTGCTTGTCTGCATCGTGTCGGGACTGAATGCCGGTTCGCTGCACCGCCGCGACAGTCAGCAACGTGAAGCCATTATCACACAGGGCGTGCTGAATGCCAAATCATCGCCTGACCGAAGCGGAACAGACCTGTTCACATTGCACGAAGGGACGAAAGTGGAGATTATTGAGACACTGGGCGAATGGTGCAATATCCGTGTGGGGAACAACGAAGGATGGATACTGCAAGCGCATGCAGAGCGTATCTGACGAGAGGCAAACGGCTGAGTGTTACTTGGCCTTGATGACCTCAAAGCCTTTACCAAACACGCCGCTTACATTGGCGTAACTGACGAAAGCATCCGAGTCGACTTGACGGATAATCCGTAAGATGAGGGTGCTTTCATGTTTCCGTGCCAAGACAGTGACAACCGAAATAGGCTGTTTGCTGTACCATCCCATTCCATCCAGCAAGGTGATGCCACGATTGACATTGGCAGAGATGGCAGATGCTATCTCATCCGACTTGCGAGAGAAAATGAAGAACTGCACAGACTGATTCATACGCTGCATGAACCAGTCGAGCGAAGCCGTATAGCACAAGGTCATACAGAGGCCGCAGAGGATACGCTTCAAACGGTAATCGGACACTTGGTCAGGCAACAACTGCACGTTATCAGGAATAGGCAGGAAATAGGCGCTAAGGATAATCAGTACGTCGCAAACGACCATCACTTTCCCCAGAGAGATATCGCGATAGTGATTGACAATCATTGCCACTATATCGGTGCCGCCGGACGAACCGTTGTTCAGCATCACCACGCCGAGAAAGACTCCGAAGAGTGCTCCGCCCACGATACATGCCAAGAGGGGGTCTTCGATAAGCGGCGTCTCACGGATAGGGATAAGCCTATACCAGAAAGCGAGAGCACAAGCCCCGAAGAGCGTGCGGATGCAAAAGCGCCAATTGACCAAGATAGCAGCAAGCAGCAAGAGAATGCCGTTGATGACCAATGTACTCAGCCAGATAGGGATGGCACCGCCCGTTGCAGGAAAGAGAGACGGGAAATCGCCACGGGTGACATAATAAAGGATAGAACAGATACCCGTAAGACCTCCACCCACCACATTGTGAGGGATGAAAATCCAATTCACCATCAGCGCAAAGGGACAAAGAGCCAGAAAAATCATGACATACTCCGTGATAACCGTTGCGATAAACTGGCGGCGGTTAAGTTGCGCGTGCGGGAGAGGTTGGGCTATTCCAAACATAATAGAGGTCTGTTAAACTATTTATTCTTGTTTTTTTATTGTTTCAGGGCACAAAAGTACTGCTTTTTTTGGATATATGCAAATTATTTTGTACTTTTGCAGCGTGAATTGTCAATTCCGGCACACCCGATGGCAGCAATACAAGACAATGACCGTTTTTATAACGCTCTGCATCGATTGGTATGCAGCGTTTTCCGTATCTCCTACCGCCGTTTCACTGTTTTAGGGCGGGAGAACATCCCGACGGATGGTGCCGTTATTTATGCTCCCAACCACACGAACGCTCTGTGCGATGCTTTGGCCGTGCTGAGCATTGACGAAACGCCGAAGGTGTTTGTGGCACGTGCCGACATTTTCCGTAATCCCCGCACAGCCGGCATACTGCGCAGATTGAAGATGATGCCTATCCGTCGCAGCCGTGACGGTTGGGATGAGGTGCGGCGCAACGATGAGACTATTCATCGGGCAGTAGCCACTCTACGTGACGGCGTTCCGTTTGTCATTATGCCCGAAGCCACCCATCGTCCGATGCATTCGCTGCTGCCACTCTCAAAGGGCGTTTTCCGCATCGCGCTTAATGCGAATGAGGCTTTCGGGAAAGAGAAACCCGTTTATATAGTACCCGTAGGATTGGAATACGGTGACTTTTTTCATCTATGGGACACGCTGACGGTGAATATCGGTCAGGCTATCAACGTGACAGCGTTTGCTGCCTCTCATCCCGAGATGGACCGTCCGCAACTGATGCTGTCTCTGCGCGAGACCTTGACCGAACGTATGCGAAGCCTCATTTTGTGGGTGCCGGACGATGCGGATTACGAGAAGCGTTTGCTCGCCCTGCGTGCCAATCCTCCGGAGCCGTTCCGTAGTCTTGCGTCGAAACGGATGTCCGCGGCGGGCAGATGGCTGTTCCTGGTGCTTGGCGCACCTTTGTTTGCCGTTTCGGCGGTGGTGACGCTTCCGATATGGTTGTCCGCATGGCTTATTTGCCGCCGCGTGGAAGACCGAGCGTTTCACAACTCGCTACGGTTTGTTGTTCAACTGACGTGGTATCTGCTTTCGTTCTTCACGCTGCTGCCGTTCCAGACTTTTGTACAGGAGTATCTGTATCGAGTTAAAGAGTTAAGGAGTTAAAGAATTAAAGAGTTAAAGAGTTAAAGAATTAAAGAGTTAAGGAGTTAAAGAGTTAAGGATGAAACGACTATTCGCAATAACCGGCGTGCAGTTTTTCAAGCGGAAACATCAAATCCCAATTCTTTCCCCATACAATATTCCCCTGCTCCAACTGGAACTGTTTGAACTTTTTCTCGTCCAAATATTTATTATATTGCGGATGCGGATGCTTTGTTATGAAAGCCCCGACATTCACGACTTGTGTTGTTCCATCGCTAAAATGCAATTCCACACTCAAGGGGGTGACATATTTGGCAGCAATGATATTCATAGTTTCTTCGATATCTTAGTTGAACGAATCCGTTTCTTATATACAAAGAAGTTAATCCACTTCTCTATGATATTTCTATAATACTTCCGCACAAACGCTTCCGCTATAGTTCGGTCTTTTTCATTCATCGGCGCCGTTTTTCCCTGCCGATAAACTATATCTTTCAATTCTCCATCTTCTATAATCAAATCAAATACGGCCTCTACTCCACTTTTGAGTACATGCACATGAATAGGTTCGTGCTCCATTGAATAGAAGAAGAATTAAATCCGAAATACTCAAAGATTTTAGGCATGATATTGTACGTTGTTAGCGATTCAAGGTTAGTTGTTTGGAGAGACAAAGTCGGGCTGCGGGGCAGACCGGCTTTGTCAGGAGTTATGGCCGGGCGTGCCGGCCATGTGAGAGAAGCTGTTGCTTCGTTGTCATTAGTTGGTGCCCAATCCCGGTGTGGGAGAGAAGCGGCGTGCAGGTGCATCGCCTTCTGAACCCGGAGTAGCATCGCTACCCGCTTGCATTGATTGCATCAATTCGCCATTCAGAGAGAGTATCTCCGTCAGGGGCATTTGATAATATTGCTTTTTCATAATCATTATGGTTTTTCAAATCGGGTGCAAAGGTACGACAATTATTTGAATTGTGCAAACAATTGTCGTACTTTTGTTGAAAAAACTTTATTTTACCAGTTGTCCTTGTGCGTTATACAGCTTACCATCACGTAGGATGTAGAGTTGTCCGTTGAGGATGAACTTAGCGTTCTCTTGGTTAACGGTAACCTCATCCAATGCGGTCGGAGTCTGTACATCGCCAATCTGCATGGTTACATAACGGCGGCCAGGAACATGAGCGGTTTCACCCTCTTCTGGAACGCCGCCCATGTTGATGTAAGCCTTGTGTGCACCTACATAGTTGTCAGCACCTGTACGATAGAACTTGTTGTTCTGGATGATGTACATACCCTCAGCAAGTTGTTCTCTTGTGAACGATCCAACGAGGCCGTTGTAATCACCAGCGGTAGCAGCTGTTTGGTTGCCGTATTGTACTTTAATCTCGCTGCCAGTAGCCAAGAAGATGTACGGACGTCCGGCTTCGAGAGCGCCAGTTTCTTCTTCGAGCGTAATGTAGCTGAGATCGGAAGCTTTGCTGTCAATACTATACATCGTAGCACCGGTGAAGCTAACTACGTTCTTCTCAAGGCAGATAGTACCATACTTGCCAGGAGTGAGGCCGTTACGAACGACTTGTTCGTCAACAACGACTTCGGCGGTTGTGATACCCGGATTAGCATAGCCAGATGCGCCTGCATTGTTGACATCATAGTTCTTGAATCCGTAACCATTCCTATAGAGGATAGTGCGAACGGTTTGTGCAGTTGCAGTTGTTGTCAGATAGGCACCGTTGGCATACTCTTGCCATATATAATGGTCACCCGTTGCACCAGTAGAAGCCGTAAGTGTTGTAGAAGTACTACCTTTCAGGTATTTGCCGCTTGCAGCATTGTAGAACGTATGTTCTGTACCACGTACAGCGTGATCCCAAATGATGGCATCTTTTTCCGCATCATTGTGGACGATAATCTTATTGTTATTCACAGTGAACTCAAGTGCCTCAACCGCATTTGTCAACGCATAATAATGTCCGCCATAATAAGCATAGATAACTACGTTGGTATGACCGGCTGCGGGATTGACGGTTACGGTGAACTCAACGGAGTTGGCCATATAATCGTCGCCATCTTGAACAGAGGCGATAATGGTGGCAGTACCTTGAGCCGTTGCCGTTACAACGCCCTCACTGAGTGTGATGCAGTCATCGCTACCAGCCTTGATGCTGTAGGAGAGATGAGATGCAGCACCTTCAGGATCGGTGGTTGCCTCAATGGTCCAAGGTTCGTCACCTTCCTCCATTATCTTGTTAGCGATAGTGATGGTAGCAGCAGGAACTTTGGAAACATATTGTACGTTCTTTGCCTCGTGCGTTGTTTGGTAATACTCATATACTTCAGCAAGCACTTTTACCTTATCGCCTGCATCAAACGAACTCGGAGAAGTACATCCGTAGATATAAATCGTACCCGTCGCGTCTGTCAAGTTGAAATAGCCTTTCGTTTTGTTAGAGTAATTACTTACAACACCCTCCAAGTAGCAACGTGTGCCTTCGGCAGCGATGAACTGTGCAACTGTCTTGTTAGGAACAGCCGTTACGGTCAGACCGTTAACTACATATTCTTCACTTGGGATGTTGTTGTAGGTAGCAACCACAGTGACAGAAGTCTGTCCTTGCGTGAGCGTTGCGGGAGTCACTTCATAGGTAACGCCTACAGGATCATCATCATACGACTGGTCGGTATAAGTAACTCTTGCGTGCAGACCATTGGTATTGAATGCCTGTCCGTCAATATATTCAGTCTGACCATCGAACCCTGTAACTTCAACGGCTGAAGCTGTAGCCGGTTCGGTGTAGGTCAATTCACTCCAAGCCCATCCGAACTTCGGTGCCAATTGCCATGCACCACTATAGGTCTTCCAAGGGCAATTTGTCAGTGTTCCAGACAATTTACCACCAGCAACCCATTCTGTAGAAACTTGGGCGTTGTAATAAATCTTGACATACTGTCCTGCCTTTTGTATATTGAGAATGACACCTTTTCTGTTTTCTTCCGAAGTGTTATCCGGCCAATAGTAGATATTCTCAATCGCTACATCCGTGAGAGTAACGGTGACATCTGTGTTGGTGGCGAGGTCAGCGGCAACCAGTTCTTCAATGCTTTCAAATACAGCCGGTTTGGCAGCCTGTGTAACAGGTATAATCACTACTGCAGGATCCACAGCATTATTCGTTTCACGAGCCGTCAACTTGATGTACGCAGTACGTGCAACATACAGATTGGTTGCTGTGAGCGTATAAGCAATGTTGTGGTTAGCATTCTGCGTAGCGGTCAGCCAGTTACCATCAAATGACTCTGTGCAATTGGCATCGTTGAAGATGGCAACAGAAACATCGTCCAGGTTCACATAATCGTTGTAGGTTACTGTAATCAAGCCATTGGCTACAGCGTCTGCCCCTTCTCTTACCTGCAAAGAATCAGTCTCTGCTTCCGGTGCATTGATGCAAGAAGTGGTATATCCGCTATAAGGAGCAGAAGTGTAGTATTTCACCTCAACAGCTGTGATCCTAATCTGGCCATTGGTGGCATTACCGCTGTTACCTACGGTGTACGTTTTTGACGTTCCGCTTGCATCTACTGCTGTGCCGGAGGTCAAAGCCGTTGTTCCATCCAAAAGAACACCATTATTACTATTACCAAACGTAAACTTCACACTCTTTAACGAATAGTTATTGTTGCTGAGTGTCACTTTAGCATCTCCGCCTTTCGCTTGATACAAACGCCAGTCGTGCGTTGTTGTTCCCCAGAAACTACCACAATCGTTGTCACCTGTTGTAGAAAGGGTAAGATAGTCGTCCAAATTAAGCGTGGTATAATAGTGCTTATCAGAGGTAGTACTTACTGACAAATTATTTGCATCAATGAAATCATTCATTGTTGTTGAAACCGTGGTAACGGGAGATTCCGTTGCATATACGGCATACAATGTGTCTGCGTAGAGGCGGGCAGCATTGGTGTTGATTATATATTCATCACCCTCTTTATAGGCAGGAGCGGATGTACAATCCTTGTCAGTGTCCCATCCCATAAATACTACACCGGAGCAAGCAACACCGGGAGTGGCACCAGGCAATTCGTCAACTTTGTCGCCCAGATTGTATCCTTGCAAAGTTGTAAAATGTCCGTTTTCGCTAAGGCGCATATAAACAACCGGCAGTGCCTCTGTGCTAAAGAAGCCGTTAACCATGCTGTAGCAATAAGATGCAGGAGTGTTCGAATAGGCATAAATACGATATTCGTACTGCGTACCGGCATCTAAGCCCCAATTGGTTGGAACGGTAAATGTGGTTTCTGTAAGGTGATCCGAAGTGTTTATATTGTTACCACTTCCGATTTCTACAACATAGTAATCCGCATTGGTCACTGCATCCCAAGTCAAGGTCACTGCATCGTAAGGATATTCTTTGCCTGTGACCTCTATATTGGTTGCATCATCCAGTTGAGAGCAAGGGATATTCTCGAATGTGGCCGAGATGACTACAGGCTGTGCCGGCATCAAGAAATAGTCTTGATTCTCTTCCAAACTGATGTAAGTAGGCTCATCAGTATTGGTATAAATGGAGAGCACAGGATTCTGGTGTGCGCCGTCAGGCATAGCCGAAGGAGTAATGTGAGCGCCTTGTGCCGCATAAGCGACATTGTCAGTTGTTCCATCTGTCCAGCTAACCGAACCACCCTCGATATTCGGATTTGCGGTGATAGCAAAGGTGGGAGTGAAGGAAGCCGTAACGGTGATAGCGTAAGCAGGCATCGTCAGTGTTGTGCCGTTCAGAACGGAAGCCGTTACATCCTCATTATTTGCGTTCTTAACCGTGATAGTTCCACCGATATAGTGATTTTGAGTATTCGGTGTAGCCTCTACGGTAAGAATCGTTCCTTCTGCAATCAACTCATCGCCATTACCAATAGCCGTATTACCTTTCTTGACGACTACTGAACCTTGCGCCGGTGTAGCACTATACGTAACAGCAGATTTTACGGGCGGCTCGTACGTAATACGGAACTGAACTTGTGAGTTATACGCGTTTGTTACCTTGTAGTAGAAATATCTTGCTCCTGTAGGAATCTTTGTAGAGCAATCATAAACATGGTCCAATGTAGACAAGAGAGCGGTATAGAGAGTGTCGCCTTCCTCTGCAGCTTCAGTCAGCGGGAACCTACTGAATGTAACAGAAACTTCAACTTTTGCAGAAGCACCTCCGTTTGCGTACAACTCAAACTTCTTCATATCTCCAGGTAACGGAGTTGAGTTATAAATATACGTACCTTGCTTACCAATTAAAATCGCTTTACCATCAGTTGTTCCTGTAAAAGAATTTGACGTATTAGCCGGTACCGCTTGTTGTTTTGCGCCATTACTCAGAACGACATCAATCGAATCCTCATCTGCATTTCCATACTTCTTGGTTGATGCCTCGGTTGTTGCTGTACCTGTTAAGGGCACTCCATCAATAATAATCTTCGGCTTTGCAGCTGTTACCGTTACAGTGCAACTTCCATAAACACCACTTCCGTCATGAGCCGTAGCCTTAATGGTTGTCGATCCAATTGCTACACCCGTTACTTTACCGTTTTGGTCAACCGTTGCAAAAGTCTCGTCATCCGAGCTCCATGTAACCGCCTTATCCGAAGCGTTGTCCGGCCCAACAGTTGCACTCAATGTCTCGGTCGCACCAACCTCAATAGAAGTTGATTCCTTTACAGATACGCTGGTAACTGCTACAGGAGGAGCAACAACCATAGTCAATGCAGCGTTCACCTTATTTGCTTCAGTCACACCGCCACCGTATACGCTGAGGTTGCCATTATATGTACCAGCGGTGGTTGTATTCTTTGTAACTGTCACGTTAGTGCTAGACAATGTCCCTGCAGAAACATTAACGCTGGTAGGATCTACCGAATATCCGCTAGGTGCTGAAATTGTCAGTGTACCGGCTGTCAAGTTCGAACCGGTAAGGCTAAATGTCTTCGATGCGCTTGCAGTTGTTGTAACAGTCTCAAAGTTCCAAGAGGTTGGATTCCAAGAAAGGGACGGTGTTTGTTGTTGTTGGCCACCAGTAGTATACGAGACACTTATAGATTTGAGGTAGAAAGCCTTTTCGGCAGAATTGCTAATGGTGATTTCTATACCACCTGTTGCAGTAATATTACCAGTAGAATAGTTGTCGTTCGTGGTGGTAAAATTTGTTGATGATTTAACCGTTGTACCTCCCACTTTGATAATAATCGAAGCACCTCCACTACTTGCATGGCACCCATTGACTGTGATGTTTGTAATGGTACCAGTTATCCCTGATGTAGACAAGACGAGCGATGTACAATTCTTCACTACGCTGCTTTTAGTTGCAGCTCCAATTTGGACACCTTTATTGTTATCATTACCTAGATATTTGGTGCTCCCACCCCATGTAAAATCTGTTGACCATGTAATTTCCGGGGATCCTTTAGTAACAGAAGTTGCTGGATTTCCATTCGCGCCAAGGTCTCCATTCGCCAGATTCCATGTGTATGTTACATTGTCTGCCCATACATTTCCGATGCTCATGGCGAGGAGCATCATTAAAACCGAAACAAAATGTTTTAGTCTCATGTCATTAAAGTTTTTAAGTTGTTAATAATAATAGTTTTTTTGTCATTATATATATTAGTCACTGCCTTGCGGGCAGCTGAGGATAGCCTATTCCTTGTCTGCTTTGCGACGGCGCTCGGTGGCGGCGTAACCAATTTCAGGAAGAGGTTCGCGTTTCTTGCCATTCCAATCATCTACTTTTACCGACAATTCCACAAGTGATTGGCTGATAGCATCCATCTGTGCACTCACTTCATCATTTATATCATTCTGATCTCGTAAAATATCCTCCACATAATTGCTCAAACGCTCCATTTTCAATTCTAATTGTTCTTGCCTTTTTTCTGTTTGAGTAAGAGCAGCCAACGTTTTACGCATCATCGTGAAAGCACGCATAATCTGTATATTCACTTGCACCGCAGTTTCAGAAGTTAACACGCTACTTAACATCGCCACTCCGTTTTCAGTAAACGCATACGACAAATACTTACTATGCGCCCCACGTCCATTTTCTATGGTGCCATTTTGGCACCTTAAAGAATTATACTCCTCACGAGTCAATTCCAGCATAAAATCTTCCGGAAAGCGCGTACGATTACGTTTGACTTGACGTTTCAAATTTTTTGTCTCCACACCATACAACACAGCAAGGTCGCTATCGAGGATGACACGCTCGCCACGGATGCTATGAATCATCTGCTGCACCCGCATCGGCTCAATAGTCATCAATTGTTGGTTTGCTATGTCGGTTTTCTTTGGCATTTCAGTTAGTTTATGGTTTTCCTCTTCGCGTCCATTCGCATTTCGGCCAATGCATACCCCTATATCAAAACAAACTGCGACCCGACAAGGACCGCAGCCGACATGGACAGACCATGTAGGGATACCATGTGGGTATAAATCAAAGCCTTATATGTCGAAAATAGTGTCATTAGCCGTTGGTACTTTCGAAATCAAGTGCAAAGGTACAACTTTTTTTTGGACTGACCAAATTTTTTTGGAAGTTTTTTTAAGAAAATTCGTAACGTATTGGTTTCAAAGTGAAGAGGTAAGAGGTAAAGAATTAAAGAATTAAAGAATTAAGGAGTTAAAGAGGTAAAGAGGTAAGGGAGCGACGAAGAAGGAATGTGAGGAAGTAAGGCAAAGTAAGGAACTTGCCATTAAACCCAATGTTCTTGCGGCACAACTTGATGCCATAACGTATATCTGCATAGACATCGCTATCCACCAACCTGTTAAGCGATGGCGTAGCATTATCCTTCGCCTTCACCTCCACAGGAATCAACGACTCTGCATCCCTGACAAAGAAATCCATCTCCAAAGTTGAAGTCTCATTACGATAAAAATACAACTGATAACCCTGCTTGACCAACATATCCGCCACGATATTCTCATACAATCCCCCCTTATAGGTGCCAAAATTACGGTTCATCCTCAAATCATTCTGCACCTCTTCATCCAAAGAAGCTATCAACAATCCCGTATCCCGATAATAAAGTTTATAATTCACCGGGTTATAATTTCCCCTCAAAGGCAACTGCAATTGGGACAGACAATAACAAACATTGACAATACCCGCATTCTGCAACCACTCCACACAACCAACATACTCGCGATTTCGCGCGCCATGTGCGATTTGGGTAATCCGAAATTTCTTATTCTCCTGCGCGAGGAAAACAGAAAGATGACGGTACACTGCCAATACCCTTGTCTGGTCTAATCCGACGGTATACTTAGTGATATCCTCCTCATAATCAGCGTGCAACTGCCTCTGCAACTGCAATACCCCCGAAAAATTCCCCTGCCGGACAAACCTGTCCACCACCGCCGGCATTCCGCCAACAATCATATAATCGTTGAACAACGAGAAATAGACCTCCAATTCCAAGTCCGAAAAAGGTTTCCGTTGCACCAGATGGTCATACAGATCGTCTATCTTATCCTCCCCATATCCTTTTGCCCATAGGAACTCCTCAAAATCCATTGAGTGCATCTCAAAATCCTCTTTATACCCCACAGCATTGGACTCAATCCGCGCATAATGCAAGCCCAACAAAGAGCCAGAACAAATCACCTCATACCGTCCGTCCTGTGCAAAACTCTTAAGCGAAGTGGCACAATCAGGGCAGTCCTGCAACTCATCGAAGAAAAGCAGGGTTCTCCCCTCCTCAAACCGGCAAGCAGGATTGAGCAAAGAGATGTTCTTAATAATCCTATCCACCTCATATCCATCGTCAAAAATAGAACGATAGGCTTTCTGGAGTGCGAAATTGATTTCCACAACATTGGCAAAATACTGTTTAGCAAAAAACCTCACCGACTCGGTCTTTCCCACTTGTCTGGCCCCTCGAATGATAAGGGGTTTATGCTCAGGCCTTGCAAGCCAATCACGCAAATAGCTATCAATCTTTCGTTTAAGCATAATCCGTCACATTTTTAAGTATGTTTTTGTAGTAATTATCACAAAATTCGGTGCAAAGGTAGTGGTTTTTTCACAAAAATCCAAATATTTTTGTAAGAATTTTGAAAAAAGCGAGGAGTTTTTGCTGTTTCTTGGGGTTTCGTTGGGGGGTTCTCTGGCTTTCCTCTGCTTTTCGTTGGCTTAATAGCCTAATAATCACCCAATAATAACCTAAAGGTCATTCGGGAGTTAAAGAGTTAAAGAATTAAAGAATTAAAGAGTTAAGGAGTTAAAGAATTAAGGAGTTAAAGAGTTAAAGAGTTAAGGGGTGAATTACTGCAACAGATATCTGACCACCCAGGTGGGGACTTCGTCCGCACGCAACGCCAAATCCCCCGTCCGAGCATCATACTCGGCAATCCATTTATATGCCGATGTACTATTATCAAAAATATACGCCCTGTCCGAAAGACGGACAGCATCCCGCAAATTATTCAAAGAACGTACATAACGCGACCTGATTTTATTTGCCGGCACATTATGTCCCCCATTCCGAACCCTCGCCGCCACACGCCCGATATTGATATCAGGAGATGACGTGGCTACATAAAAAGGCTGATACTCCCGTTTGAAAACCTCCCAAGGAAAATCATCAACACCATACTGCCTAACATCCAAACCGCCATTCTCACGGAACAATTTCTCCATCTCATCAGCATTCACAAAAATGCCCCAATGGAAATCTTTTGTCTGCTTCAACTTGCTATACACCGAAGATTTTCCCGACCCATTCGGTCCCGCCAATATGCGCAGCCGCCTCACCTTCATCGGTTCAGCTCAGTTTATAGACCTTCTGTGTCACTTTGACCGCTGCCTCGACTTTTCCGATAGGGACACACTCTTCATTCGTAACACGATAGATGGTATTTCTGCGCACCACCGTTACCGGTATATTCGCCCTGCGTGCAGAACGGTACTCTCCCGACGGTCCGCCCTTCGTAAGCCGCTCAATCGCCTCATTTTCCAACTTTTCTGCTTTACTCATGACCAGTGTTGTTTTGAAATTCGGTGCAAAGGTAGTGGTTTTTTTTGAGATAACCAAATAAATATGCAGTTTTTTTGCAGATTTATTGTTCGCTTAGCAGGACTAGTGTTCTAGTTCGACTAGTTGGACTATTGTTTTCTGTCCTTTAGTATGCTTTTCTCTGCTTTTCGTTGGCTTAATAGCCTAATAATAACCCAATAATCACCCAATAATAACGCAATAATAACCTAATAGTCATTCGGGAGTTAAAGAGTTAAAGAGTTAAAGAGTTAAGGAGTTAAAGAGTTAAAGAGTTAAAGAATTAAAGAATTAAAGAATTAAGGAATTAAGGATAAAGGATTTGGGTGAGGTAGAGGGCTTCGGGCGGGGCAGACTGACCGGCACAGGTGCGGTCGCACGCTTCCAAGACATCCGCAAACGCCTGCTGCGTCATGCGATGACGCCCCACCTCAAACAAAGTGCCTACCACCGCGCGAACCATATTGCGCAAGAAACGATTCGCCGTGATACGAAAAACCCAAACATCACCTACCTGCTGCCACTGCGCCTCGGTAAGGGTGCAAACCTTGGTCTGCACATCGGTCTGCGTGCGGCAGAAAGAAGAGAAATCATGCGTCCCCAGCAAGACCTGTGCGGCACGGTTCATCGCCTCAAAATCCATATCGGGCGCCACACGCGCGGCACGACCGACCCAGAACGGGTCCTTGCGCAGACAAACGACATACTCATAGGTTCGCGAAAGGGCAGAGAAACGTGCATGGAGGCTATCCGGCACCTGCCAGATGTCATAAATAGCGATGGATGCAGGCAAAAGGCTATTGAGTCTCTCGGCGAGACGGTGCAAGCGTTCGTCCAACGAATCGGGGAAATCAAAATGCGCCACCATGACGCGGGCATGTACTCCGGCATCGGTGCGCCCCGCGAAAACGAGTGCGACCGGCGTACGCAAGACAAGGGAAAAAGCCTCTTCCATGGTCTGCTGCACCGTTACAGCATTCGGCTGGGACTGCGAACCGTGGAAATCAGTGCCGCGATACGAAAAGCGAACGAAGTAACGCATTGAGTTGAGGAGACAAAGAGAGACAATAAGCCAAACCCGCAAAGCCGCCCCCTAAGAGAAGGGTGCGAAGGAGACTGCCCCATCCTCCTGCCGCGCAAGGCAAGAGACAGAGAATGAGATAATTACACACAAGGACCGCCACAAACAAGACAAGCGTCCAGAGTTGCGTTCGTGAGAAAGGTGAGATACGGCACAAGCCGACAAGTGCCAAAATGACCAAAGCAAAATAGACCGCGTACGAGCCGAGGTTGCTGAGCGCCGCGCCCGTCATGCCGCAAACAGGGATGAGCATATTATTAAACACCACCGCAAGCGCCGTGAGGACAAACGAGAAAAGGAGCGAGAAGCCATAGAAACGGCTGTAATTGAGCAACATAACCGAGAAAGAGAAAGTTGCCAACAACAACTGACTAAGCGCCAAGATAAAGACCTCGCGCCGGGCGACGGCATACGTAGCACCGTTGGGGAGCAATGTATATATAAGGTCTATGTTCAGCCACAAAAGCAGAAAAACGAGGCATCCGACCAAGAGGGCATTGCCAGTGACCTGCTGCAAGAGTGCTGCCGCCTCCTGACGGGCATTGCGCTTGAGGGCATCCGCCAACTGAGGTGAAGCGATAGCCGTGAGCGAGCGATAAGGGATAGAGACCATGACCGCCATATAGGTAGCGATAGCGAAAACGCCGGTATAAGACAGTCCCATCTTTGCCGTCAAGAAGAAGGAAGAGAGCGTAGGTGCAACAACAGAGGCCAATGCGGAGACCAGCAAGAAAGCCGTGTAAAGCAGATAGCGGCGCACCAAGGGACGATTGGCACGGAGAAAGGCCCAGTCTGGGCGCAAGGAGATATGGCCTACGGCAAAGACATACGCCACATTAACCACCGCCGCCACCGCATAATTGATGCACAACGCCAACACAAAGCCATCCAACGACAAGACACGGAACGCATACAAGAGATAGCAGACCAAGAGACCTATGCGCACCAAGACCTCGCGCACGGCACGCGGCACGACAATACGCATGAGGACATTGGAGCAAGTCTCGAAAACCGTCTGGTAGAGCATGAAAAAAGCAATCGGCAGGACGGCATAATAATAGTCCACAAACAGCGGCGATTTCTCGGAGAACCACGCCGCAAGCGGCACATGGCAGGCATGATAAATGAGTGCAAAAACGATAAAGCCGACCAATGGCACCAGCATGGTCCAGAAGAAAAATCCGTGCGATGCGGGCTGTTGAGGCGTGCGGAAATAGGGGAAGAAACGAATGACCGAAGCCGATGTGCCGAGTTGGGCCAAGCCGATGAAGAGCGTAGCCGCATCCAACAAGACGCGCGCCAGACCAATCTCCTCCGCCGTCAGGAAACGCGTGAGGACGAAGAAGGTGGTAAGGAAACCCACCGCCACCCCGATATAGGTGACGATGGTTCCTTTAATACTCTGACGGGCTATAATTCCCATTTCGGCAAGTGCTTACAGCAAGCGAGCGTTACTTCTCAATGCCAAGGAGTTCGACCTTGAAGATGAGCGTAGCGTAAGGCGAAATCTGCTGTCCTGCGCCGCGTTCGCCATAAGCGAGGTTGTACGGGATATAGAACATGAAGGTAGAACCAACGGGCATGAGTTGGAGGCCTTCGGTCCAACCGGCGATGACCTGATTAACGCCAAACGAAGTAGGTTCGCCGCGCTGATACGAGCTGTCGAAAACAGTGCCGTCGATGAGCGTTCCCTCGTAGTGCACGCGCACTTTGTCGGTGGCAGAAGGTTTCTTGCCATTACCCATCTTGATGACCTTGTACTGGAGGCCAGATTCGGTGACTTGGACGCTGTCGTTCAGGGCGTTAGCAGCCAGGAACTCTTCACCAAGACGGCGGGTTTCGCCATACTTAATCTCATCCATCGTGCGCTGTACATAGGCTTGTGCGGCAGCAGGTTCCCAGTCCTTTTCGGCACCTTTCATGCTATTGACAAAGCCCTGAAGGATGACATTGATGCGCGTTTCCATGCCAGGAATACCTACGAGGCCTTCCCCTTCCTGTTCACGGATGAGCTTACCGATGTTCTGTCCCAGCGCCATGAGTTGGGGGTTACGGCATTTGAGTTTGAGCGACTTGTTCATCTCCTTGATGAAATCCTTGCGGTCATCGCCCGTGGAATCGGAAGCGAGAATATACATCTTCACCTCGGAACCATTAAGGAAACCGAACGCATAGTTGGCGCTATCTGCCTGATTAGCAAGCACAACCGGAGCTGCAGACGAAGGGCATTTGGCTTTCAGCGTTTTGCCAGCCAGGACAGAGTCCTTGCCCATAGAAGTCATGTAGATAGAGCGGAAATACTCGGCAGCCACTTCCTGCGTCATGACAGTGGTATCCTCATAGAGACCGTTAACAAGCGCCTGGAAGAAAATCTTTTCGTTGATGGGGAAAGACTTGTTCTCTGCCAAACCTTTGGTTTCGAAGTCCTTGACCGCAAAAGCGATGTTACGTGCAGTCTCCTGCGCTTCGGACAGTTTTTCGGTTTTGCCGTTATAGGCCTTTTCCAAAGCACCGAGGAACTCGTTGATAACCGCATCGCTGCTGTCTTGAGCCAGCTGCTGCATTTTAATCATGGAACCGTTCATGAGACCCAGTGCATAGTTGACAGAGTCGGTGCGGTCGTTAAGCGTAATCTGCTTGGCGGTATAGGTGTTACCGCAGGAAATCATTGCCATAGCAATGACAGCCAATAATCCAATCTTTTTCATTTTCAATTTGTTTTGTTTTATTTGGTTAGTGTATGATTTATTCTATGCCCAGCAATTCGACGGTGAAGATAAGCGCTGAATAAGGAGGAATGGAGCCTCCTGCGCCCTGTTCGCCATACGCCAGCTGATAGGGGATATAGA
This sequence comes from uncultured Bacteroidales bacterium, assembly GCA_902780495.1. GTDB lineage: Bacteria > Bacteroidota > Bacteroidia > Bacteroidales > Paludibacteraceae > Colicola. The sequence goes on along the minus strand of CACZFM010000011.1, from coordinate 21,763 downwards.
GTTTGTACTTGGAGCCGACAGACATAAGCTGCAGGCCTTCCGTCCATCCTTTGATGACCTGATTAAGGGCAAACGAGATGGATTCGCCACGCTTATAAGAACTATCAAAAACCGTGCCATCGATGAGCGTACCCTCATAATGCACGCGCACTTTGTCGGTAGCTTTCGGCTTTTGTCCGATGGTGGCCTCCAAGACTTCGTACTGCAAGCCAGAAGGCGTGGTTTTCACCTCGGCACGTTTGGCATTGGCGGCAAGGAAATCCTCACCCGCCTTTTTCTGCTCACCGGCAATACGGCTTTCCAACTCGGAGAAGAACTGACCAAGGATGGTCTGCGCCTCCTGGTAGGTGATTTGCGGTTTCTGTCCTTCCAGCACATCCTGAATACCTTTGGCAAGGTCGGCATACTCCAAACGAGTGACACCGCTGCTGCGAAGATTTTGTCCCATTGAGAGACCAATAGCATAACTGATTTTGTCCATAGATATAATTATTTTAACAATTGATTCATACGAGCAAGATACTTGCCAATGATGTCAAACTCCAGATTAACGAGCGAGCCGACCTGCATATAGCGGAAATTGGTAACCTCATGCGTATAAGGGATGATGCAGACCGAGACAAAGCCCTGATCGCCCTGCACATCGGGTTCGCAGACTGTGAGCGAGACGCCATTGATGGCGACACTGCCTTTATCCACGCAGAAATAGCCACGCTGAATCATATCGGGCGAGGAGAGGTATTGGAAGCGATAGTACCAACTGCCGTCCGTCTCATGCACATCAATACAGCGGGCCGTCTGGTCCACATGGCCCTGGACGATATGACCGTCCAAAAGGCGATCCATCGACATGGCGCGTTCGAGATTGACCCAATCACCGACCTGCAGCGCATCCAGATTGGAGAGCCGCAGCGTCTCCTGCATAGCAGTGACGGTGTAAAGGTCGCCTTCGTTGCGAACAACCGTAAGACAAACGCCATTGTGGGCGATAGACTGGTCAATACCCATCCTATCCGAGAAAGGGTTACGAAGTGTGAAATGCTTATTGCCCCGGTCCTGCTCAATGCTGACCACCTGAGCCATTGCTTCTACGATACCTGAGAACATTGAAATCGAATTTAACAAGTATAACTATATATATAAGGAGTAAGATTGTGCCAAACGCCATAGAAAGCCACATAGCGTCCGCCCAATGACGGAAAAGATAATACACCGCAAGAAGCACAAGCGTAAGGAATGTGTATGCCCCTATACGGCGCAGGTCGTAAGGAATAGTGAGGCGGCTACGTCCCACAAAATAACTGAGCAACATGATAACGAAATAGCAGACAAGGCTACTGCCACACGATGCCCAATAACCGAAACGCGGAACACCAATCACCTGCAGGAGAACGGTGATGACCAGTCCGATAAGCGAGAACCAAGCGCCCCAACGCGTTTCGTCAGTAAGTTTGTACCAAAAACTGAGGTTAAAGTAAACGCCCTGGAAAACATAGGTCCACAGCACTACAGGCACGATGGCAAGACCGCTCCAATAGGCACTGCCGATGATGTATTTGAATATATCCAAATAGAAAATGACGGCAAGCAAGATGAGGTAAGAAAAGAGGATGTAATACTTCATGGCATCCGCATACGCCTCCACAGAGTTCCTATCCTTGTGCTTGGCAAAGACAAAGGGCTCGTAGGCATAACGAAACGCCTGCGTGAACATCATCATCACCATCGCCACCTTGAAACAAGCGCCGTAGATACCCAACTGCTCATGGGCATCCGCGCCCGAATAAAGATACGGGAAAATGATACGATCGAGCGTCTGATTCATGATACCCGCTACGCCCAAGACCAACAAAGGAAGCGAATAATGCAAGAGTTCGCCCAATAAGGGGAACGAGTAACGTCCACCCCGCGGCAAGGTAAGCGGCACGAGGATGAGCGTCTGCAGGGCCGTGGCAAGGATATTGCTCAAGAAAACATACGTGACATCGCGATAACCCAACACCACCAAGAAAAGAAGATTAAAAGCGATGTTAAGCACCACAAAAAGAAGCTTCATCACCGCAAAAAGCAACGAGCGATTGCGATAACGCAGATAAGAGAACGGAATGGAGGCAAAGGCATCCAGCGCCACCGTGACCGCCATCATAGCGATGAAAGAAGGATGGTCGGCGTACCCAAGAGCCGAAGCCAAAGGCCGCCGAAACGCCACACAGACAAACGCAAAAAGCGACGAGGTGGCAAGAATGGTAAAGAAAGACGTTTTGTACACCGATTGCGGGTCGTAGCCCTCCTTATTGGCAAACCGGAAGAAACCCGTTTCCAACCCATACGTGAGGATGACCAACAGAAGCGCCGTCCAAGCGTAGAGATTGGTGACAATACCATAATCGGAGGTCTGCGCAAGAACATAGGTATAGAGCGGTACCAACAAGTAGTTGAGGAACTTGCCTACAATAGACGAAAGACCGTAGATAACCGTATCTTTCGCCAATCCCCGAAGTGCGTTATTCATGTTTGCCATCGACAATGAGTACTATTTCTCCTTTGGGAGGCTGTTGCTGAAAATGCTGTATCAGTTCGTCAAGTGTGCCACGCTGAGTGTCCTCATGCAGTTTCGATATTTCACGGCTGACGGAAGCCAGACGATTCGCCCCTAACACCTCCGCCAACTGCTGTAACGTGCGAAGCAGACGGAAAGGAGACTCATAGATAACCATCGTGTGCTCCTGTTCCGCCAAGAACTGCAAACGCGTCTGCCGTCCTTTCTTCTGTGGAAGGAAGCCTTCGAAATAGAAGCGGTCGCACGGCAGTCCCGAATCAACGAGTGCCGGCACAAACGCCGTGGCACCAGGCAGGCACTGCACCTCTACACCCAATTGCACACAAGCACGGACGAGGAGAAAACCCGGATCGCTGATACCCGGCGTACCCGCATCGGAAACAAGCGCCACATCACGACCCGCAGCAATCTCATGCGCCAAGGCAGAAGAGGTGGCATGCTCGTTGAACTTATGATGCGAACGCAAGGGCGTATGGATATCGTAATGACGGAGAAGAACCGATGTGGTGCGCGTATCCTCCGCCAAGATGAGAGACACCTCTTTGAGGATACGCAGCGCACGAAAGGTAATGTCCTCCAAATTGCCTACCGGTGTGGGAACGACATAAAGCATCAGGCAAAGCGACGTTTAAGAACAGCGATGAAGAGTTCGTAGGAAGCGCTCTCGCGATCCCATTGGAAATTGGCATGAACATATTGCTCGGCTTCCGCAAAAGACCCAAGGGCGTTGAGAGCATCCAATGTTTTCTGCATACGTTCGGCACTACCACCAAAGAGTTCGCGCTGAAAGAGGAAACGATCGCCCAACGAAATCGCCTTCCTGATATCCTGCACAGGTGCGCCAAACAACGAAGTCTGCACCGGTATATGGGGAGCAGCAGGTTCCGGAGCAGGTTCAACGACGGGTTCGACGACGGGTTCGGGAATAGCCTCATGTTCTGCCTCCACAACCGATTCCGGTTCCACAACGAGTTCTGGCTCAGCAACAGGAGCGGGTTCCTCTTCCGATTCCACTACGGGCTCGGGCACAGTTTCCACAGGCTGCTCAGGTTCGACAACAGGAGCAGGGTCCACTTCGGGACGCTCCGCAAGTTCAGTGATCTTTGCTTCCAACTCCTCAATGCGAGCCTCCAACCGGGCAACTTTTTCAGTCCAGGTCTCCAGAACAGCAATACGCTGCTCCAGAGACTCGATGTAATCACCTATTTTATTCAATATATCCTTCATAATCAACAAGCAACCTTTTCAAGCCATTTGACCATACCCAGCATAACGCCCATGCTGACGAGGCAGATAACAAGGAATACCAGCCAACAATACTGAATAGGCCAAGCGTTGTACATAACAGGACCTACCCAAATAAAGAGATTGCCAATAGCGGTTGCACCCAACCACAAGCCCTGGCAGAGACCAACCATGTGACGCGGAGCCACTTTCGACACGAAAGACAAGCCCAGCGGAGAAATAAACAACTCTGCCACCGTGAGGAAGAAATAAGTAACGAGCAGTACCCAAGGACCAGACTTGCTCAATCCTGCAGTTGCCAATTCCTCGGCGTTCATTGCACGGAAATCAGTGCCAGAAGGCCAACCAGCCACCATGGAAACAATCATAAGGAAGAGATAAGCACAGCCTGCTATAGCCATACCAAGAGCAATCTTACGCGGAGTAGAGATACTCTTTCCCTGACGAGCCAACCAGCCAAACAACCACATAATAACGGGCGTAAGAACAATCACGAAGAAAGGATTCAAAGCCTGCCATATTTCAGGGGCGATGCTATCGGTTTTAATGAAGTCTCGCGCAAAGACACTGAGAGACTGACCATTCTGGTGGAATGAGAGCCAGAAGAAAATAGCAATACCCAATACGGCAAACAAGGCAGCCATACGCTGTTTGATTTCAGTAGCCATCGCCTTTTTCTCCTCTGCAGTATATTCCTGCACTTGCGTAGCTTCTTTCTTTGCCGGTTGCGGGAACATACGTTTGGTCATCAAGAAAATAACCAGAGAGATAACCATTGCCAAAACAGAAGCGATGAACGAATAGTGGATACCGGTATTAAAAACCGTAATGTAGTCCTGACAGAAGGTGATATGATCTGTGAAGTTGTAACCTGCCTGGACAGCAGCCTGCATGGTTTCCTGGAACTTCTGCGTCATTTGACCATCCAACAAATACTGGTGTGCCAAAGAAGCCATATCCGCATTGTAAACAAAATGATGCTTATTGAGCCACCATTGACGGAGCAAAGGAGCCACAAACGGTGCGATGAGTCCACCGATATTGATGAAGACATAGAAAATCTGGAATCCTGAGTCCCGTTTTTCCTGTGCCACTTTCAATGCATCAGGTCCTTCTTTGGCAGCTTCCGCTTCCAATTCATCATACATTTTGCCCACAATAGCTTGCAAGTTTCCCTTGAACAAACCATTACCGAAAGCAATCATCAACAAGGCAACGCATGTGAAAATCAAGATAGTCCACCACTCACCACCAGCATTCAAATCGCCAGAGAATAAAGGCAAAGCAAGGCACACATAGCCCAACGACATGATAATCAGTCCCCATTGAATTGTTTTGTTGTAATTCTGGGTGCGATCGGCAATGATACCTCCCACAAGACTGAGAACATAGATACCGAAGTAAAATACCGAGTAAATCAGACCGGCAACGCCGTCCGGCAAACCGAATTTACTAACGAGAAACAGCAGCAGCACTGCGTTCATGATGTAATAACCAAAGCGCTCGCCCATGTTTGCCAGCGCGGCAGGAATTAGTCCTTTAGGGTGACTTTTGAACATGTTGATAATGTTTTTGAGTTAATATTAGGGTTAATTAAATGTTTGTTCTGTTTTGTATTATCAATAACCGTACACCACTTATGGCGGTCGCGGGCACGTCCATACTGGATATCCTGCAAGGCTTTGTAAAGTGAACTAAGCACAGGACCCGGCCGGTCGGAAAAGCAATAGGTACGATTATTATCAGGGTCAATAACTTTGTCAATCGGCGAGATGACACACGCCGTTCCACATGCAGCGGCCTCCTGCATACCAGCAAGTTCTTCCAATCGAATGCGCCGCCGCACAACACGCATCCCCATGTCACGAGCAAGCGTCATAAGCGAATGATTCGTGATACTTGGCAAAATGGCCGTGCTACGCGGAGTGAGATAGAGCGTTTCAGCCGTTCCATCAGGCTGCGTGTGCGTTTGGATACCAATAAAATTGGCAGCACTACATTCGTCTATATAGCGGTGATACCGACTGTCCAAGAAAAGACAATCATATCCCAGCAGGTGCGCAGCCTCGGTAGCACGGAACGAAGCCGCATAATTACCGCCCACCTTGAATTGTCCCGTTCCGAAAGGCGCTGCACGGTCAATATGGCGATTAACGATGAACGTCGTGCAATGCGCAGGCTCCATCGCCAGCGTATCCCCATCAGGCGACTGGTAGTAAGGACCTATGGGACTCGGAATAATGACCAGTTCAAAATCCGTGCCCGGTCCAACCCCTAATCGCGGAGTAGTGCCAATGAGCAAGGGACGGAAATAGAGCGTTGCCCCCGTCTCATAAGGCGGCACAAAAGCAATATTCCTCTCCAACGCCAGACGGACCGCACGACCAAATAAATCAACAGGCGGAGCTGCCATCTTAAGTGCTTCAGCAGAACGCTGCAGCCGCTTTGCATTCTCCTGCCAACGGAAGATGCGAATTTTGCCGTCCACACCAGGGAAGGCCTTGAGCCCCTCAAAAGCTTCCTGTCCATACTGCAGGCACGTTGCCGAAAGATGCAAACGGATATATTTGTCTTTAGTAGCGTAAGGTTCCTGCCACTCTCCAACCAATTGTCCATCCTGCCATTCCCCATGGAAAGCAGAACGAACAATATAGTCCGTTTCTGTGAGGTGGAAACCCAATCTATGCCAATCTATATATTTCATTTTTCTCTTTTTCCCTGTTTTGTCAAATACAACATACTTTCCGGTCCCATATTGAACAACAAATCGACAATGCTAAGATTAGGTCGAAAACCCTGACGGTCGGAAAAGACTTGATAATAGGGTTCAAACTCCTCCGTATCATCGTTCCAAACCGTTTCGGGAACAGGAGCAACCCAAGTGGTAGTACGTGTAACCACCGAAAGTGTATCAAGAGACCGGTGAGACAAACAGAACACTTGCTGTACTTTATCCTGCAAACATTCGTTCCAATCCAACAAATAATCCACTTGTGTTTCATAGCACGGGCGAAACGCGTCTTCGAAATACTCGAAATAAGGCGTATGCTCATAGGCACTGCGAAGTGCCATCCAATGCTGCTGTTGCCACGGAGTGCAGTAGGAAATCCTGACATCCTTGGTCAACTGATGGTGGTCACACTTCTCCACGGGGATGGTAAGCAACTGTGGTCCATTGACTCCGGCTATACGACAGCGATTCCTATAGGTTCGTTTGGGGAACGTCTCCCACTGCTCCACCTCAACTCTCTCCGCCTGCCACCAACGACGGTAGTAGGCAACAGGCCCCAGATAGGCAGTAGGCAATATGATGCTGTTCGTACTCATTCCCCCTTATTTTGCAGCCGGTTTACCCAAACGATTCCAACGGATTCGTCCGCCAAACCAAGGCATATCTTTTTCCAAGCTGAGCCAGATAAAAACAGGTCGTCCCACAATGTGATCCTCCGGCACAAAACCCCATGCGCGAGAGTCCGCAGAGTTGTGACGGTTGTCACCCATCATCCAGAAATAATCCATCCGGAAAGTATATGGTTGTCCTACTTTCATTGGCTGATGTTCGTATGCCCAAGCTATACGTTTGTAGATATGATAGTTCTCATCCGATATCTGCAACGTCTCTCCTTTGCAAGGGAGATAGATCGGTCCATAATTATCACGCGACCAATCGTTGTGCCCTAAGGGATAGACTGCGCCCGCTGCTTCGGGCGACTCAACTTCCATTTGCACAATATGCGGATTTGCGGCCAATTCAAGGCGCATAGCCTCTGTAAGCGGGAAATGCCATACACAATCCCCCACCCGCTGACGGTCGTCACGATTGATACCCAGTTTGGTAAGATAACGATCGGAAAACACATATCCATCTGTCTGCACCAGATAGTTGAGTTGCACCCCTTCACGAGAAGGCTCTGGTTGCCAATCTGTGGTAGCAGTACGGGTATAGACAACATTATCCACCACTTTGAGGCTATCTCCCGGTTCGCCTACGCAACGTTTGACATAATTTTCACGACGATCTACAGGACGGACAAGGATATCTCCAAATGCCTCCTTATGATGCAAGACTTGTTGCCTGCCATAGTAATAACACAAGGTGTAGAAGTCCGGATTGGATACCATAGAACAAACCGTGTCACCGGCAGGGAAATTGAAAACCACGATGTCACCCTTTGCCGGATGATCCCAACCACGGAGACGCTTGTACGCCCACTGCGGACGATCAATATAACTTTTCCCTCCTCCCAGCAAAGCAGGGAAAGTGTGCTGCACCAAAGGCATGGAAAGCGGTGTATTCGGCACACGAGCACCATAACTCATCTTGCTAACAAAGAGGAAATCCCCCACACGGAGACTTTTCTCCAAAGAAGAAGAGGGTATCTGATAGTTTTGAAAGAAATACAGATTGATAAAATAGACTGCTACCAGAGCGAATACGAGGGCATCCACCCACGAACACACAGTATAAAGCAAAGGATTGGTCTGTTTGTACTTACGCCACCAAGACCAAGGAATAAACTTGGTGGTGAAAGCATCCAACACCAGAGGAAGCAAAGCAAGCCATCCAAGCGATGCCCAGTCTCCCCAAGCCACCCAAAGTACAAACAGCACGTAGAGCAGCCCCCATACGGCGGCACGAATCCGTCCGCTACGCGGAACAGATGCAAGTTTTTCTTTCAGTGTATTCGTTGATTGTTTATCCATTGTTTTTTCTCTTATTTACTAATTTTTCCGCTTCCAAGACGGCTCCGAGCGCGAAACCTTGCCGTCCTTTGGCAATGTGTTGAATACGGATTGTATCTTCCGGAGAATCCCATGTGACAGTGTGCGTACCAGGAACTTCTCCCTCGCGGATACTGCGAACGGCCACTTTCTGTCCTCCCGCGGAAAGGATATCTTCCTGCAAGGTCTTGGCCGTTCCGCTTGGTTTGTCTAATTTATGGATATGATGTATCTCCTCGATGTCAGGAAGATATCCATAGGGTTTTAAGAGAAGTGCCAACTGCCTATTGAGTTCGAAGAAAACATTAACCCCGACAGAGAAGTTACTTTTCCACACCCACTTCCCCGCTATTTGTGCTGCCCGAAGGTCATCCGGAATCACCCATCCCGTTGTCCCTGACACAACCGGAATCCCTCTCTGCAAAGCACGACGGATATTCTGTTCTGCAGCGGCAGGTGCCGTGAACTCAATCGCCACATCCGCACCCAGAAACGCAGAAGAATCCCATACTGCCGACGGTGTATCCACATCAAGCGTACAGACCACTTCATGTCCCCTCCCAAGGGCAATCTGCTCCAGCATGTGCCCCATCTTTCCGTATCCAATAAGTGCAATCTTCATACTTACCTTATACTCACCCTTACAAACAATCCATAAAAAGCCTGCAAAGATACTACTTTTTTTTCGATTGTGCAAGTCTTTTTTGCAGAAAAGTGAGAAAAACACATAAATACACCCTTTACCCATAAAAAAACAGGCACATTTCTTGCATATATTCTCAAAAAGCAGTACCTTTGCCTGCTATATTGGAGTAATGGGCTTAAACGGACAAGCAAAAACCGCGGTGAAGCGAATAGCATACATAGGAATTGTTCTACTGACCTGCACTATTATGGTCGCAGGCGGACTTTTGATGTTAGCCCGTTCTGCACGTGTACAGACAGCTATCATTTCGCTGCTGACCGAAGAGCTATCCCGCGGTTTGGGCGTAGATGCCCACATTGACCGTGTGCATTTCAAGCCACTCCACACATTGGATGTAGAAGGAGTCTATTTATCCGACCAAGCCGGTGACACACTGCTCTATGTGCCCTATCTATCGGTGGAGTTTGACCCATTTGCCATTGAAGAAGATCGTCTTCGTTTCCCAAAAATAGAAGTGACAGAGCCCTATCTGTCTCTCCGTCAAGACACTGCATCCACCAATATTGATTTCCTATTGCGTACGTTTGCCTCAGAAGACACCGTCCCTACCCAACTCCCCATGCCACTTTCGTTTGAGAAAATAACCGTTACAGGGGCACGAGTGCGATATCAGCATGTTCCATCAGGCAATGATGTAATACTCCGCGGACTGGATGCCGATGTACGGCTACCATATGTAGGCAATGATTCTCTTTCTGCTCAGTTGGTAGGACTAAGGCTACAAGCCGCACTAAAAGATGTAGATGCCACGGTGAAAGCAGAGTTTCACGGTGATATAGATTCCGTCTTTGCAGACCATTTAGAAGTGACCTACCGCAACCAACGCCTGCTGTTAGGGACATTAGCCGTGCGGGACCCATTGCATTTGCAACAAACCAATGTGGTAGTCAATTGTCAAGACCTGTTCTGCAACCGCCAATTGCTATCTTGTTTCCTATCAGATATATACCATCATCCCGTGACCCTTCCTGATTATTTAGGCACATTAGGAGACATGCATTACCACGGACTGCTAAGCGGAACATTGGACGATTTGCACTTGCATGGGGCTTTCGTGACTCGTTTAGGTACCCTGACCACTCTCGGCACTTTGTCGGCAGATACCACGTTCCGCGACATACGCTTTACGGGCGAGATCTCCACCAGACGTTTCCGTCTTGGCGGGCTCCTTCCCAATGCGGGTTTCGGTACCATCTCTTTCAAAACCACCGCTTCCGCTCGCTTACAGAAAGACCAACCTCTTGCCGCCCAAGGACTACTACACATCACATCGTTGGTATACAAGGGTTACACATACCGAAATCTGCGTATCAAGGGTGAGACGAAAAACAATATTTTCCATGGTTCGGTGGATATAGCCGACCCCAACCTTACTTTGTCTCTGCAAGGGACAATGAATTTCTCTTCAACCGATCCTTGGGCAGAGGTGGCCCTGCAATTAGACCATCTCCGTCTACATGAATTGCACTTATACGACAACTGCCGTGACGAGGATGCCCATTGTCGGATGAGACTGACTTTCGGATCAGACGGGCAATCGGGCACATGGATAGACCGATCGGACGGGCAACTCTACATAGACTCGCTGTACATCACCAACTTCGGAGAGGAACTCAGAATGAAATCGTTCCTCCTAAAGTGGAACGAAAACAACCGAAAGGTGTCGCTGGTGCTGTTATCCGACTTTTTGAATGCCGGTATATCCGGTAATTTCCAATGGAGTACGCTCGGTACAACGATGGCACGGTTTGCCCATGAACTATTCCCGAAATTCCTACCTAAGCCGGCCGTATCCAGTGCCGCAAACGACATAGATTTCTATTTCTATTTCCGCAATCTGGATGCCATCTGCCGTATCTGCGGTTTGCAGATGCATGTGGCGAACTCGCCTACGGTGAAAGGTTTTATCCACGAATCGGAACGTCAATATGACCTGCAATGCTTTGTGCCAACTATTGAAAACAACAATGCCGCTTGGCAGAATCTAACCTTATCGCTCCGCCAGCGCAACAAAGAGGCGCTGATGGCTATTTCGTGCCTTGAACACACCATCAATCTAGACTCCACCCAGCTCCGTTTGGGCGACATCGGATTCCGGCTAACGGCTGTGGCACAGCGTGACTCGGTGTATACCGCACTGCATTTCGGCAATACTGATGCCGAACATCAAGATGCGGAGATACTGGTGAACGCACATTTGGGCCGTTATCATCAAAAACCACTATACAGCGTGCATGTTTGCCCGTCCGTATTCTACCTTCGCGACACAGCATGGACTCTGGCTGATTCACACATAGAATACTGTCTGGCAGATACAACATTGTCAGTAGAGCACTTTGCAATGCAAACGCTTTCAGGTACACAATTTATGCGTGCCAACGGAATTGCGTCCATGCGAGAAACCGACTCCATCCGTGTGGATCTCAACAACTTTGACCTGGAATATTTCCTACAATACGTGGGTCTACAGAAGACCATATCCATCAAGGGACTTGTCTCCGGTTGGGCTACGTTGTATTCGCTCTTCCGTGCTCCCATGTTCGAGGCCAATTTGTGCATTCCTGATGCACGGCTGAATGATGTATCTTTGGGCGATGTGTGCGCCACCGCCACCCTTGATGAGGCACATGAGCATATTTTGATAGAAGGTAACGCCATTGAAAACGGACGCAGGGTGGCGCATGTGGACGGCAATGTTATCCCCACAGACAAATATTGGGAACTCTACATCCATGCAGACTCGGCCAACCTTGCCTTCATCAATTTCTGGACCGATGGTATCTTGGAAGATATTGAAGGGCGAGGTTATGGCAATATTCACGTCTTCGGCAAACGTCTAGACACCTGGGTGACCGCTAAGGCATACGCCAAAGATGCCGCCTTGACAATACCCTTTACCGGTGCCCGCTATTATTTCTCTGACTCGGTAACACTGGACACTACCCACATAGCGTTTGACAATATCCGTATACGAGACAAGGAGGGACATCGAGGCGTCATCAACGGAAGACTTGAGCACGACCGATTTAAAGACTTCCGATTTAATATACGAGGCAACTTCCAAGACCTTTTGGCATTGGATATTCCCTACTCGTCACAGGCTATGTTCTATGGCAAGGCATACGCAAGCGGGTCTGTAGATGTGCATGGAGATGAGAGTATGACAGACATCAATATATCTGCAGCCACTCGCGGAAAGACAGATTTCTACCTGTGTGTGGCAACTGCTTCAGATGCACGTGACAATAGTTTCATCAACTTTGTCAATCCCGAAGAGAAGAAGAAACCTGTCCGCGATGTGCCTATAGCCGTTGAACCTGCCAAGTTCCGCTTGTCGCTCGGTATAGAAGCAACGCCTGATGCACAAGTGCATATCTTGCTTGATCCGCATACAGGTGACGGCATTATAGGAAGAGGTGAAGGTATTCTCCGTCTGACCATGAATGGCGGAGGAGATATCGGTCTGTTCGGGTCATATTCCCTGTTATCTGGCACATTCTCTTATGCCATAGGCAATATTATCCGCCGTGATTTTGCCATTGCCGAGGGTTCGTCTATCTCTTGGGGAGGCAATCCAATGACACCGGTGCTGAATGTGAAAGCCATTTACCGGTTGACCGCCTCGCTGAAAGACCTGTTCGGTTCGGATATCACCAATCTTGCCACCAACCGCACTTCGGTGCCCGTGGAGTGCATATTAAACATCTCTGACAAACTCTTTGACCCGACACTCCGTTTCGGCATAGAGTTACCCCAATCGGATGAAGCAGTGGCTTCACAAGTGAAAGCGATTATCAACACCGACGAGATGCTGATGCGTCAGGTGGTGTATCTGCTGGTATTTAATCGCTTTTTCACTCCTGAATATCTGCAAGCCAACTCCTCGCAAAGCACCAACAGCACATATTCGCTGCTATCTTCCACCGTGACAGGACAAATCAACCAGTGGCTATCCAAACTAACGGACATCGTGTCGGTAGGGTTCAACGTGCGGAGTGATGGAGAAGGAGCCAATGCTTCACAAGAATATGAGACACAGTTCCAAATACATCCTGTAAACCGGTTGAGCATCAACGGCAATTTCGGCTATCGCTATAATGACCTATCCAACCGTCCATTCTTCGGCGATGTGGACATAGAGTATCAGTTGACCTCCAACGGGAAACTGCGTGCCAGGGCGTTCACCCATACGGTGGACAAGTATTCACTTAAACAGGCCAACACCGTGCAAGGCATAGGTCTGGTATTCCGTCACGACTTCAACTGGGGTGATGCCCGCCGCAAGCGCCAAGCCAAACGACAACAAGAAACCGAAAAACAATAATCCCCATCCCATATCCATTATGCTTATCAAGTGTTTTTCCGCGGCTCTACAGGGAATCCGAGCCGAACTGGTGACCATTGAAATACATGCCGTAGCAGGTTCGGAGTTCTCATTGGTAGGATTGCCCGACAATGCCGTGAAAGAGAGCCGTGACCGCATCCGTGCAGCCATGATGGTGAATGGTTTCAAGCCTCCCATCAAGCAAATAACCATCAATATGGCACCCGCCGACCTCAAGAAAGAAGGTGCAGGATTTGACCTTCCCCTTGCCATTGGGATGCTGTATGTAACTGAAGACGTACAACGCAGCAAACTGGACGAATATATGATAGTCGGCGAATTGTCTCTAGATGGCACTTTGCAACCCATCCGTGGTGTGTTACCTATTTCCCTCTGCGCCAAGGAACACGGTTTCAAAGGAATCATTCTTCCCCAAGCGAATGCACACGAAGCCGCCGTGGTGGACGGGATAGACGTGATTGCCGCAGAAACACTATTGGAAGTCGTTCATTTCCTAAACGGTATCCAACCTATCGAGCCTACCCATATTGACATAGAACAAGCATTTGCACAACAAGGGGGCGTAACCGATATTGACTTCTCGGATATCCGCGGTCAGGAAAATGTCCGCAGGGCAATGGAAGTAGCTGCCGCAGGAGGGCACAATATGATTATGGTGGGTCCTCCCGGTTCCGGCAAATCGATGCTTGCCAAACGTCTGCCCACCATCCTGCCCCCTTTAACATTGGAGGAGGCCATTGATACTACCAAGATTCATTCCGTGGCAGGATTGCTATCGGCAGGCCAATCGCTGGTGACGACCCGTCCGTTCCGTTCGCCACACCACACAGCTACCGATGTCGCACTGATTGGAGGCGGAAGCAATCCGCATCCCGGGGAAATCAGTTTAGCACATAACGGAGTACTCTTTCTAGACGAAGTGCCTGAATACAAACGTGCCACGCTGGAGGTACTGCGGCAACCGATTGAGGACAGGAAGATAACTGTGGCACGCAGTAAGATGACCATTGAATATCCCGCCTCGTTTATGCTCGTTGCAGCCATGAACCCATGCCCTTGCGGCAACTACGGTAATCCACTCCGAACATGCACTTGCACTCCGGCACAAGTACACCGATACAAGAGCCGTGTGTCGGGGCCTTTGTTGGACAGAATAGATATTCAATGCGAGGTGCAAGCCGTTCCGTTTGAAATGCTACAAAGCCAACAACCCGGAGAGGCTTCTTGCGTGGTGCGTGAGCGTGTGGTGAGGGCACGCAAAGTACAACATGAACGTTTCCGCAATTCCGGTATCTACTGCAATGCCCAGATGTCTTCCCGCCAAGTTCGCCGCTATTGCCCTATTGACGCAGAGGGGAGTACACTGCTACAGAAGGCTATGGAGTCACTGGGACTCAGTGCACGGGCATACGACCGAATCTTGAAAGTAGCACGTACGATTGCCGACCTTGAGAGTTCCCCCAACATTCAGCCGCAGCACCTGATGGAGGCTATTTCGTATCGCAGTCTTGACAGGAGCACTTGGGGAGAGTAACAAATTCGGATAATAGCAGGCGGCACAATTGCCGCCTGCCGAATTGACGAGACCTTGAAGGCCGAGGTATCAGTTGTCTGTTGTTTGTTATCAGTTACCCACGATACCAGGGGTTGGCTGATAATTTACATTTCCAGAAGGATTGTTGGGATCCTCTCCGCCCCCTTCCCCGCTTGTGAGCAGCAACACTTGTACTGCACACAGGGGCATGAGAAGGGTTTGCGGAATTTCATATTCCTTTTTCATAGTCATTTAACCACTAATACTTTCTTTCCGTTAATAACATATACGCCGGAAGCGTTGATTTGTCCGTCGATACGGCGACCGAGTACGTCGTATACTCCGCTATCGGTGCTATCCCATTCCACCACTTGCACATCAGTAGGAGTTTTGTGGGGTACAGTTCCTCCCATCATCACGTGTCTGCGGCCGGGTACGGGAACAGGTGCATTTTGCGCGCCTTGAAGAGCCACTTGATCCATCTTGATGTAAGCACGGTACTCCGGCAATTGGCAATATTCGCTGCAATGCTGGAACATATTGTTATAAACGACATAGTTGTCTTCCAATATGTTATTCGGGTCACCTGCTGCGCCATCAGTAATGTAATCAAATGTGCCATATAAGCCATTGAAATGGTCGGGATCGAGCACCTCTGTATGATCGAAGTAATATACGTAGATATCCTCTGCTTCGGGAATGAATACATACGGCACACCGGGTTCGAGTTGTGTCACTTCCTCCAGAACGATATTGTAGGGTTCACCCGATTCGTTCAGTTCTTTATGCAAGAGGCGGTAGAAGGTGGCACCGATATAGAGGTCAGAAGCCCACGGCAAGCAGATTGTTCCCATATTGCCGGGCGTCAGACCGCCGCGATGATACTCTTCGTACGGGTCGTTGGTATAAACCTTTCTGCCATCATTCAGCTCGTTCTCATACACTTTCATTCCTCCGATAACAGGCAGCGGATCTACGCCTATCTGCTGACCGAAAGCATTATTATCCGCATCCGTCCCTAGTTTGTAGGCTATCTCGCCGCTCTTCCAAGGTTCTTCATCTTCAACGATAATTGTATTGAGTTCGTTGAAGAGGAAATCTGTATTCGAATACGCATTGGTAACAAGCGGCGTCTCATCTGTAGTGTACTTGGCATTACGAATGGCACCCATAGAGGAGCCCAAATTATTGCTTTTGGTAGCGTTGACATAACCCGTATTATAGCAATTTGTTACCGTAATGTCTTGCAAGGTGTATTCTCCTGTCGCGTAAATTCCTCCCACATAGTTACCACCTATCACGTTACCGCAGTTGTAACTATTGGTAATGGATGTGCCAACTTTAGTAGAACCTGAAGAAGCAGAGAAGAATACAAGACCTGCCACGTTTTTATCACGCACCTGATTAGTACTCGAAGAATTAGATGCGACAATGTTACCATAGTTGGCACAACGGTCTATATTCACATATTTGGCATTACCTACCAACCCAGCCACGCCACCGGATGTTGCGGTGATATTTACATAGCTTACCACATTCGTGATTTGAATTGCAGGTCGGCTTGCCAATGATTGCGCATATCCGGTTACGGAACCAACATTCGAAGTACTGGTTGCATCTCTGGTTGAAATAATTGAGCCGCGAAGAACCAGATTCTTCACTACCGCGCTGGCAGTAGCAGAAGCATATGTCAAAGCGCCAAACAGTCCGAGATAAGTGTTTCCTGATTCTATATACAAATTGTCAATGGTAAAGCCTTGTCCGTCAAACTCTCCGGCGAACTTCTTGGAACTGTTGCCTATAGGTGTCCAGTTATAACCGCAAAGGTCAATGTCGTTGTCCAACACTGCTTTGTATGTTTTTGCAGCTGCAACTGTATTGACCTGATTGGCAAACCACGCCAGTTCGGCGCCGTTCTTAATATGGTATATACCGCTTGTCTTTGTGGGTTCTGTCTTTGTGGTACCATCCCAGCCGTTTTCGGGAATCGTTTCGAGTACCAATGGGATGTCACATTCTGCAGGACAGTCCGAATTGATAGTTACGGTAATAGGCGCACGCTTGCGTGCCGGATGATGGGCAACAACGGTGTTCTCCCCTTCCTTGAGCAGGTATCTGCCGTCGCCGTCGGCTGTCACTTCCTGTCCGAGGCTGTTGGTCACTTTTATAATTTCTGCATCCGATGGATCACAGATAAACCGAGCACGTGTCTCAGCCGGTTGGGTCACAGGAATCACCACGTCGGGCAACGCACCGAAATAAGTAGCTCCCACCCCTGCTGTGAAGTTCGGCGATCGCCCCGACCACTTTCCGATTGTACGGTGATTACCAATGGGATCGCCGTAACCCAATACTTGTATTACGCCGTCAGAAAGGGTGTAGGTAGAACCCGTATAGTCAGTAGGAATCGTAAAGGACACTGCCTGCGCGGAAGGGGTACCGGCAAACCAGTACTGGTTGGGGCTGAGGATAAGTGAAGAGCCGGTGGGGTTGCCATTATAAGTGATATACGCAGACATATTATAGATACCCGACAACTTGTTAGCAGGGTGGAACAAGCCGTTGTACTGCACAATGACATTAGCACCCGGTAAGAAGCGCGTCGTACTGGCATTGGTGCGGTTTGTGATTGTGCGAGTGGCATGTTTGGCCGTCAGCACCTGATAGATGTAATTGCCATTTCCATCACCGAGACGAACAATCTGCCGTCCATGGTAAAGGTGCAAGGTATAGGTGTCATCTGCGTTCTTTGTCACAGTATGCCAACCTGTGTTATACACGGCATCGTTGGTGCGGATTGTCGGATATGAAATTTCCACCGTTGCTACACCAGTGGGTTTGAAGGTATATTCGGCATATTCCTCGTCGTTGATGTAGTAAAACACATCGTGCTCAGCATCCACATAGATACCGGCTAATCGTGCTGAGTTTTCGTTATATTCCTCGTTCAAACGCATATTGGCATCCATACTATGAGCAGATGGATTGACAGATACTACAAATACGCCAGTGTTCTCCGGCCACAATGCACCGAAATAGCGACCTCCGTAATAGTCTTGTCTATTTGTTTTTTCACGTTGATATTGACTGGCAGAAGCAGCATCGTAGGTTACAGTCACAATGGCTGTACCCGGTGCCTTGGCCCGCAAAATGGACCATTCCGAACCAATATAACCATCCGGCACAATTTCCACTACTGAATTATCCAGATTACCATTCAGGTCATAGACTGCCCAATGGTAGTCCGGCTCCAAGAAGTAATTCTCCGTCTGATTCGGAATAATCTGCCAGTCACGCTCTGCCAGCAAGTCATACTCCTGCCCCGAACTCATTGTCAGATAGCCTTTCTCGTTGATATTGATTAGCACATTGCAATCGTTCATACGTCCGAGATTACGCGGGTTGTGGTCAATCCATTTGGGGTCACGTGCAGAGAAATCCGATTCGGTGAAGTTGATAACCGGACACTTGGACGGGTCGGTATTGTAGTAGAAATAAAGCAATTGCGTCAGGCTTCCTTCGCGCCATGCACGCATGTTGTACTGGCAGTTATTGCCAAGCCGCCATGTGTAGGTTTTGGTGTCACCGCTTGTCACCACCGATTCGGGATTAATCAATTTGAACGGCACATAGTGGATAGTGCCTGATCCGGCTGCTCCTCCTTGTTTTTGCATCAAGGCTATTTCCGCATCAGCAGGGCACGAAGAAGAGAATAAACCGCCCATCGGAATCTCGGCAATAATATTGGTGTTACCGGTTACCGTGCGTCCGTCCCAAAAATAGATATAACCTTCTGCCTCACGTGCCGGCGTAGGCACAAAGCGCAGGATAACGCTTCCTCCATCGTAGGTCAACACGGATGCATTACCCGCGTTCGTTCCAAGTGTGACGTTAAACGTGAGTCCTTCGCGGCTGTGCACTTCACAATCCTGTATGGTAAAATCTTCACCATACACCCATAGTGTCTCGTTGTCCTCTTTTTTGTTTTGCACACTGATGTTAGGAATCGTCCAGATTTGCAATTCCATGTCATCGTCACCAACTTTGAAAGTGAACGTACCGTTCATCTCGTTGTCGGAATTGTAGCCATAGATGGTATAGTCACCATTCGACAGACTATTAAACTCATAGGTGCGACCGCTTAACCCATCTTCCGGGATGACGTCCCCATCTTCATTTTTCAAGGTCATGGTCTGAGTAACGCTGTTCATCGTTATCGTCACATGCGCTGCCTGCACACTATGCCAAGCCCCCAATAGGAGCAATAGGCACGATAGAAATACAGAATGTCTGTTCATGTTGTTGTAAAATTTGATTTGTTAATTGGTTAGTATATGATTTGTTTGGTTATTCGGTTGCCTGTTTTCACGATATAGACTTGTCCGGGAACAATGCTACTGCGTGAAACCGGTTGTCCTAATAATGTGTATATGGTCTGTTGGGTGTCATCAGCCATTTCTTCCAAATCGGTAGGCAAAGCACGAGTAGTGACTTGCATGGAGACGCGTTCACTGGTATTGTCCGAAGTGTCCCAAGTATCCACCTCTATCGTATAGGTGGTTCCTGGGGCAAGACCGGTAATATTGCAGGTAGTATATTTGGTGCGCGTATATCGTCTTCCGTCCACATATACACCATACCGGCCAACAGCAATATTGTCCGTGCCCGGTTCCCAAGTAAGTGTAATTTTATACACATCCGCTGTTGCCTGCACATTCTGTGGTATGGTCGGCGGTGTGAGATCCTTCGTTCGTGCCACAACATAGCCCCATTCGGAACACTCTCCATAGGCAGATACGGCCTGCGCAAAGAAATGATAGGAAGTGTATGTTTCCAAGTCGGTGAACACAAACGAATTAGCAGTGGTGGAATCAATAAGTACAGAGTCCACATACAGGCGATAGTAAGCCGCATCGTACACCCTACTCCAATTGACCTTGACAGAGTGCTCGTCAAGGGGTTCCGCTTCCATGCCTGCGGGACGCGGGATCTCGTCCACATGCTCAAGTATTTCCATACCGCCAAGGCAGAAGTAAGCCGCGGTATTCATACCAAGCCCCTGCGACATATCGCTGCTTTCCAAGGTAAAATAGATGCCGTTTACTTGTCCCAACGAACTCAAATTCACCCATTGCCAGCCGGAGGATATGTCCAGTTTGTTGTCATGAAACGAGGCAAGCGTTACGGGGATGGGCATACCTGCCTCTTTCCCTTCTTCGTCCAAGCCATGCACAATGATTTTGAAAGCCGCCCCGTTGTCTGCAAACGAATGGGCAAAGCCGTCATCATGCCAGATGCCATAATAAGCCCAGGGATGGTTGCACACCCATATTCCCAACGGGCGATGGGTCTCTCCGTCTGTAAAATCCACTTGCAGACTCCGCATATATTCCTCTTCATAGTTATATCCCCAATAAGCCACCAGATAAGGTGCGCCTTTTACCAACTGTCCGAGCGAATCTATGCCTCCGCCAGCCATACATCCCCACTGGTGTTCCACCCAGAATGTGGAAGATCCACTATAGCCATAATCGGCATTATCTCCGTTGGTGCAGATGGTGAATCCATCCCAATATGCCATATCCTCAGTACTTGGATTACCTCCTCCCAGATAATGCCTCATATGAGCGAAAGAAAAGTAATCCCCAAAATCAAGGGAGGGATAATAATCACTATATGTATGTATCCATTTCCCGTCGTTATCCAATGGGAAAGAAGCAAGGTCTGCCTGCATATTCAGACGAATCGTGTCGGTAGCACCCATCGAAAGGGCAAAGAAAAGAAGATAAATGAGACAGAAAAAGGATATTTTTTTCATACTATATTTATTGTTATTACCCGAAAACGAAACTCTACTATACAGCACAACGCAGCGGCAGCCAGTGACTGCAACCCACAACGGACACATACAAACGAACAAATGTCCAGCAAGGTACTATGTAAAAACCTTTCTTTCACTCGTCATCGCTCCAGTCCTCGGGAGCCGAATAAACGCTACGGCAAGGGATCGTCTTCTGACTTATCTCTATCGGCACAACGTGTTTTCGTTACGCCAATCGTGTTGTCTGTGCCTTCCCAGGAGTTCATTTTCCCAGTGACATAGTGACCAAAAGGTTCACACAAGAAATGTGACAAACACGGTTTCAGAGAAACACAGCAGCGGGTCTGTGCAGGAATCTCACCTGCTTCCGTTTTCGCTTGCGGGTGCAAAAGTACTGCTTTTTTTTGGAACCACCAAATATTTTGTGATTTTTTTGGTATTTTTCCTCTTTCGTTGCGATTTTCGCAAGTTTATTGCTCTTAAGCTGTTAAACCGTTAAATTGTTATTTGTCTTGTTCTTTTCAGCACCTAATGGACTGCGTGATATATGCTCGGTCCGTTTTCGGGCCAATCTCGGTCCATCTTCGATCCATTCTCGGTATCTCGATTTTTTTAATTGGTGTGCGTGTTACATATACCCCTCCATATATAATGCAAAAAAGAGGCAAAATCTATCACCTAAAATGCAACTTTTTTGTATTTTTATTGCATATTCTTTGTAATGCAATGATTGTAACCATCCGGTAAAGTACATATTGTAGGTACATATAGTAAACGCTGTAATCCAGTTGGACTACAGCGTTTATAGTTTAGTGCTAATACTATTAGTT
>CACZFM010000010.1 GCA_902780495.1 uncultured Bacteroidales bacterium | reverse complement strand
CGCGCAGATCCAGGCGCCTATTCAACGAATGTACTGCGTCAACGCGCCGGCTAAAGTGAAGAAGATGGCGTTGCTCTGTTCGTCCTATTCGCCGGGTGTGTATGATGGCGCGACGGCTGAGTTCCGCGACATCTGCAACTACTGGCATGCCGAGAACATGGGCGTTGTAACCGCCAAAATCGACGAGCAGAAAACCGATGCCACAAAGCAAAAGATCGTTGAATTGGTAGCGAAGTTATGAGGAAAATGATGACCCTTGCTTTGGCTGTATTGCTGATTGCATGCAGCCCAAAGCAGAAGACAGAAACAAGAGATATGAACCAACTTTCGTTTACAACGGAGCAGGCAGCGTGGATGAGTGTCATCGCTTGCGATGAAGCTAAGGGAGACCTCGTGGCATTGGAGTCAGCTATTCATAATGGGTTGGAGGCGGAATTGACGGTTAGTCAGATCAAGGAAGCACTCTCGCAGTTGTATGCTTATACGGGTTTTCCGCGGAGTCTGAATGCGCTGGGCGTGTTGCAGCGTGTTATTGGTGACCGTCAGGCGAAAGGCGTGAAAGTTCTTATGGGCGAGGACGCAAGTCCGCTCAGCGAGGAATACGATGCACTTAAAGAAGGTACGCGCGTGCAGACGCAGTTGGTGGGCAAGGCTTTTGAGTATGAGTTTGCGGAAGCGACGGATTATTACCTGAAGGCGCATTTGTTCGGAGATATTTTTGCCCGTGATAACTTGACGTACGCCGACCGCGAGTTGGTAACCGTCTCTGCCTTGAGCGGTCTTGAAGGCGTGGAACCGCAACTCAAAGCCCACATCGCCGGCGCACACAATATGGGTGTGACCGAAGAGCAGTTACAAGGTATCGTAGTTGCCCTCGCGGCAAATGGACTTTTGAACGAGGCCGGACGTTTGGCAGGATTGCTTCAAACGGAGTGGCCGCAAGGCAAATCGAATGATGCTTATGCGCAGTATTTTGTGGGCCAGAGTTTTCTGCAGCCGTATTTCGGCGGTGTGGCGAATGTGACGTTCGAACCGCGTTGCCGCAACAACTGGCATGTTCACCACGGAACGGTACAAGTGCTGATTTGCGTGAGCGGCAAGGGTTGGTATCAGGAGTGGAACAAACCTGCTGTCCCCCTTACTTCGGGCACCGTGATCGCTATTCCGGAAGGCGTCAAACACTGGCATGGAGCCGCTGCGGACTCGTGGATGCAACACTTGGCGATTCATACCCAAGAACAACCGGGCGCCACAAACGAATGGCTCGAACCCGTTAGCGATACGCAATATAATTCTTTACAATAATGAGAAAGTTTTTCACCCTAATGCTCGCAGCCCTCACATTCGCTGCTTGCACAAATTCAAATGAGAAAATGAATACATGCGTAAATGACACATGGGACAAAGTGTTCCCGCTTAGCGAGAAAGTGAACCACCAGAAGGTATCCTTCAAGACCCAATACGGCTTCACTTTGGTGGGCGATTTATACCAACCGAAGGGACAAAGTGACAAAGTACAATGTACAAAGTTGCCTGCGCTTGCCGTCAGTGGTCCTTTCGGTGCAACGAAAGAGCAGAGTTCGGGTCTATATGCGATGAAGATGGCGGAGCGCGGATTTGTTGCATTGGCTTTTGATCCGTCTTTCACCGGCGAGAGTTCGGGTGAACCGCGTCGTACGGCTTCGCCGGACATCAATACCGAGGACTTCATGGCGGCGGTGGATTACCTTTCTAAACTGCCCGAAGTGGACGCAAACCGAATCGGTATTATTGGTATCTGCGGATGGGGCGGCATTGCGCTCAACGCAGCGGCAGCAGATACACGCATCAAAGCGACGGTGGCTTCGACGATGTACGACATGACGCGTGTATCGGGCAACGACTACAACGATGCCTTCGACGACGAGCAGTGGCGTCATCGCAATCGTGAGAACCTGTCCAAACAGCGTCTTGCTGACCCACAAGCCATGGCAGGAGGTGTGTTAGACACCGTTCCTCCACAAGCTCCGCGTTTTGTGCACGACTACTACGATTACTACAAGACTTCGCGTGGCTACCATGCGCGCAGCGGTAACTCGAATGACGGTTGGCGTGTCATCGGCACGCAGGCTTATGCCAACAGCCGTTTTCTGTATTATATCAATGAGGTCCGTTCTGCGGTTCTGGTCATGCACGGAGAGAACGCCCACAGCCGTTATTTCGGCGAAGCGGCGTACCATTACATGGTGGACGGCAAAGCAGACGGCTACAAGACCGTGGTGGCTCCGAATCCTTGTCCCGAGAACAAAGAGTTGCTCATCATTCCGGATGCCTCGCATTGTGACCTCTATGACGGCGGCTATACCGAACCGGCAGGCAAAGGCGAACCCAAAAATATGATTCCGTGGGACAAGTTGGCGGAGTTCTTTAACAAGAATCTAAAGTAAGATATCTCAAATTTCAAATGTCAAATAAAAAAGTCGTTGTTATTTCTACCTCTCTCCGTGCTGGATCGAATAGCCACGCGCTGGCGGAGCGGTTTGCGGAAGGTGCCAAGAGTGCCGGACATGAGGTGGAGTTGATTTCGCTCCGCGGCAAGGAGATTAAGTTCTGTATCGGTTGTCTCAAGTGTCAGGAGACAGGCGCGTGCGTGTTCAAGGACGATGTGTCGGCGATCATGGAATCCGTGCTCAACGCGGATGTCGTTTGTTGGGCGACGCCGATTTATTACTATGAGATGTCGGGGCAGATGAAGACGCTTATCGACCGGATGAATGCCATGTATCCGAAGGATTACAAGTTCCGCGACATCTACCTGCTGACCACGGCTGCTGAAGACGAGGAGTTCACGCCCAAACGTGCCGAAAACGGTCTGCAAGGCTGGATTGATTGCTTCGAGAAATGCAGCCTAAAAGCCCATCTGTTCTGCGGCGGCGTGAATGACCCGAAGAAGATTGCAGGCCATTCTAAACTGCAAGAGGCGTACGAATTGGGGAAGAGAGTCTAATAATAGTGCCGAACTAAAGCAAAAATCCTGCATATATTTGCGTATGTGGGATTTTTTTTGTACCTTTGCGCCGAAATAATTGAACACTGAATCAGGAAAAGATAAAATGAACTCTATGAAAAGTAACAAAGTTATTCTCCTTACCGGAGCCAGTAGCGGCATCGGTTATGACACCGCGGTTGCGTTGGCGCAACAGGGGCACAAAGTGTATGCGGCAGCGCGTCGTGTTGATCGCATGGAGCCGCTTCGTCAGTACGGCATTGTGCCTCTGAAAATGGACGTGACCGATGAAACATCGATGCAGGAAGGCGTGAAGACGCTTCTGGATGCCGAAGGACGCATTGATGTGCTTATCAATAACGCCGGCTATGGTTATTTTGGAGCTATAGAGAACGTGCCGATGGATGATGCCCGTAATCAGATGGAAGTCAATGTGTTTGGTCTCGCGCGCCTTTGCCAGTTAGTGCTGCCGACGATGCGTGCCCAGCATAGCGGACGTATCATCAATATAGCTTCGGTTGCCGGCAGGTCGGTCTTCTATTATGGCGGTTGGTATCATGTATCCAAGTATGCCGTGGAGTCGCTTAGCGATGCGATGCGGATGGAACTCAAGCCGTTTGGCATCGATGTGGTCATCATCGAACCCGGTGCTATCAAAACCAATTGGGGCATCATTGCCGCCGATCACCTGATTGAGTCCTCGAGAGGAACTGCCTATGAACAGACAGGAACGATGATGGCGAATAACCTGCGGAATATGTACCTCTCCAATACAATCTCCGATCCGGCTGTGGTACGAAAAGCGATTGTTCGTGCGGTCAATGCACGTCGTCCTTGTACCCGTTACCGTATAGGCCGAATGGCAAACGCGATTGTCTTCTTCCATTGGCTGCTTCCGACACGCTGGTGGGATGCCTTCCTTCGCCTCATGGGCAAACGTAAATTGATGTAATTTTTCAAAAAATTCCACAAAAACTTGCGTATGTGGGATTTTTCTTGTACCTTTGTGCTCGAAATAACAAAGTCACATTTATGAACGTCGAAGAGATACAAGATTTCTGCCTTTCTTTAGGTTCAGACGTAGAGGAGAAATTGCCCTTTACCATGTTTAAGAACGGCGAAGGAGTGCTGGTCTTCTATGTATGCGGACATATGTTCTGTTTCTTCGATTTGAATGATTTTCAGGTTATCTCGCTCAAGTGCCAGCCTGGGCGGATAGACGAATTGAAGGCTGAGTATGACTGCGTCGGAAACCCCTATAATGAGTCGCCCAAACACTGGATAGGTCTTGATCCGCATTCCTCGCCAGACACACTCACAAAAGACCTCATTCGCAATTCATACGAGATTGTCAAAGCCAAATACACCAGGAAAAAATGATGACAGAATACGAAAAAATGCTTCATAACTTGCCGTATGACTATACGGACAAGGAGGTTCAGGCGAATATCCTGCGGGCGTATTATGCCATGCGGGATCTCAATCAATGCGGCGCATGGGATATGGACGAGTTGCACCGTTGTATCAAAGCCCTCATCCCTGATGCACATCCCTCGGTGATTATTTGTCCCCCATTCCACTGCGACCACGGCAACCGCATCAGCATAGGCGAAGGTTCGTTTATTAATTTTAATGGCGTATTCTTGGATGGTGGAGGTATTACCATCGGCTCTCACACGCTTATCGGACCTAACTGCCAACTGCTGACGCCTGATCATCCGCATGATTATCTTGCTCGCCGTCAGACCATAGAAACAGGTCTGCCGATACGCATCGGCGATGACTGCTGGCTGGGGGGAGGAGTAATCGTTTGTCCGGGTGTCACCATAGGAAACCGCGTGATCGTTGGAGCCGGTTCGGTCGTTACGCATGACATCCCTGATGATATGGTCGTTGCCGGCAATCCTGCCAAACCAATCAAGATGACTGAATAACAAAAAAAATCATCCCTCTTACGCAAAAAAATCCCACAAAAACTTGTACATGTGGGATTTTTTTTGTAATTTTGCACCGTGATTCAGTTTGTTCGGAAATATGCCTATGTGATCGTGCTTGTATTAATGAGCGCTTTTGCGGCATGCTTGGTAGCAGACGAATGGAGCGATCTGCAACATGCATGGCAGGATTTGCAGATTGAAGCCACTGCTGAAATAGAGGTCGAAAATTTCGAATGGGATGAGTTTGGCGGGGACAATGGAATCTGTAGAACAACTCTACCCATATTTGAATCGTTTGATTGTCAATTATCAACTATCAACTGTCAATTATCAACTCCTTTCACCTCCAACAAACAGCGTCTCGGTTTAGTGCGTCGCTATGCCCCGCGAAAAGCCATTTTGCGCTATAACTATGCCCGGACATAAACTATAACGGTATGAACTCATGCGAGTTTGTACCGTTTTTTGATTAAATGAAAAAATAAATGACTAAATAGTAAATGAACAAATGGTAAATGTAATCAGTATTTTAACAGCTCTTTTGACACTCATGGCAGGTATCGGAGTCTTCCTTGTTGCCTGCACGATGATGAGTAGCAACCTTGAGTCCGCGACTTCAAGGCGGCTCAAACAACTCTTCTCGCACACCGGCAACAACAAACTGGTCGGCGTTGGTATCGGAACGCTCGGAACGGCGGTCATCCAGTCCAGTGGAGCCGTAACGGTCATGGTCATCGGTTTCGTGAACGTGGGAATCATGTCCCTCACGCAAGCCGCCACCATCATCTACGGCGCGAATATCGGTACAACCGTCACGGCGCAATTAGTGGCACTCGGTCTATCGGGTTCGAACAGCCTCTCCACAACCGTCATCTTCGCGGCTTTCGCAGGTATAGGAGCCTTTATGATGCTTTTCTCCAAAAGCGACGCATGGAAGAAAACAGGCGGTATCCTCACGGGTTTCGGTATGCTCTTCGTCGGTCTGAGTATGATGGCAAATGCTATGGATGAGTTCGCGGCACTCGATTCTGTCAAACTCTTCTTGGCTTCTATCCGTAACCCGTTGTTATTGGTCGTTTTAGGTGCTATCATTACCGCCATCATCCAGTCCTCGTCCGTCATGACTTCCATCGCAATCACGATGGCTGTCACGGGGCTTATCTCGCTCGACCAAGGTATCTACCTCACGATGGGAAGTAACATCGGTTCGTGCGTCGTAGCGATTATCGCAGGTCTCACCAGCGGCGTAGCTGCTAAACGGACAGCGATGATCCACCTCATTTTCAATATCTTGGGTGTTGTGCTCTTCCTCTGCGCAGGAGGTCTGATTAAACTCACCACCGGCGGCACATACAGTTTCGGAATCCTCTTCGAGCGCTTCTTCCACACGCCGCAACTCCAGTTGGCTATGTTCCACACGGTCTTCAATGTCACGACCATGTTAGTAGCCCTTCCGCTGACCAACACCCTTGTGAACATCGCTTGCAAACTCGTCAAAGACCAGCCTGCACAGCAGACCGACGAACCCCATCTCTATTTCCTTGACCCGCAGATGTTACGCACGCCGGTAGTTGCTATCCGCCAGCTCAAAGAGGAGATCGAGAACATGGCGCAAATGGCGTTGCAGAACTACCAACGCGCCATCCGGGACGTCACAACATTAGATGATTCCGAACGCGACGAGTTCAACCGCACGGAGCGCCAACTCAACTACCTCAACCGCGAATTAGTCCACTATGCCTTGCTGCTCTCTAATAGCCAACTTAGCGAGTTCGACCACCAATATCTCGTCTCCACTATCCGCACGGTCAGCGACTTGGAGCGTATCGGCGACTACGCGAAGAACATCGTTGAGTACGCCGACAGCTTGCGCCAACAGGAGGTGCGTTTCTCTGATTACGCCCTCAACGAGATTGACCAGATGAACCACCTCATCGCCCAACTCCACGAAGCCACCATGCAGGCGTACCATAAAATGGACATGTCCGCACTCGGACATGCGAACCAGATAGAGGACGAGATCGACCGTCTGACCGACGAGATGGAGCGCAATCATATCCAGCGGCTCTCGTTGGGTATCTGCAAACCGCAAGCCGGAACCGAGTATATCTCCCTTGCCCAGAATTCCGAACGTGTTGCCGACCACCTCATCAATGTGGCGAAGACCATTCGGGACTTACAATAAATAACAGTTTAACCCTTTTAAAAAGTTAACCATTATGAAAAAGTATTTTTCCGTAGTGCTTATTGCCCTCTGCAGCCTGACGGCTTGCGCAAAAGAACAAGTGATCACTTTCGACCAAGTACCAGAACCGGCAAAAGCCATCGTATCGGCGCATTTTGATGCTTCCCAAATCGCTTATGTCATCTTGGATAAAGGCCTGCTGGACTGCGATTACGACATCAAATTCAATGACGGTCGCTCCTTGGAGTTCAACAAGGCGGGTGAACTTACCAAAGTGGATTGCAAACAGACCGAAGTACCTTCAACGCTCATCCCCGAACAAGTACGCGCATATGTGAAAGCCAATTTTCCCAATGCTTTTATTACCGAGTGGAGCAAAGACGACCGCAGGTGGAAAGCCGAACTTAACTCTGGCCTTGACCTCGAGTTTAACAGCAAATATGAGTTTGTTCGCATAGACGACTAAGTGGATTTTTCCATAGTTTTTCGCCCAAATACTTGCATGTTTCCGAAAAAAGTTGTAATTTTGCACTCGCAAACATTAAAGAAATGACCATCGACATTACTGATATGTGCTCGCACTTGCAGCGGAAATTATTTGCCCCGGATGGTGAATATTGCGCTATTCGTGAGCAGATAGAGAACGACCCGACGCTGACGGCTGTTGTCCGTTCGCGGCAGTTGCATATCTATCGTGACGGAAAGAAAGTGCTGGTATTGGCAGGTAAAAGTGCCCCGAAGATCATTCGGGAAGATAAATTGACAGAGTTATTATTTTGAGTTGAAGAAAGCCAAAGATTGAACAAAACGATTGACACATGATATATTATTTTTCAGCCACGGGGAATAGCCAGCATGTGGCAACCCGTATCGCCGAAGCGCTCGGCACACAAGCGCAGTCCATCGAGACTGCCGATACCACAATCACGCTCGTGGACAGTGAACCGCTTGGTTTCGTAACTCCCACCAACTGGAACGAACTGCCGGTTCTGGTGCGCGAGTTCATTCGGAAAGCTGAGATTCGTCTGGCGAAGGATAACTACGTGTTCGCTGTTGCTACGTATGGCTTCCTGCAGGGCTTTGTCTGCGAGGACGCGCGTCGAGAACTGAAACGCAAGGGCATCGTTATGAATGCCGGTTTCTCCGTCAAGATGCCGGACAACTGGACGCCGATGTTTGACCTCTCTGATCCCGCGAAAGTGCAGCAGCAGGTGGACGCCGCCGAGCCGCAGATAGAAGAGGTGATTGCGATGATCAAAGCAGGTGTACAAGGCAATAAGAGCCATGACCGAATGCCGTATTTCTTCCGCGTGGTAACCGATCCGCTGTTGACATACGAGCGTCAGACCAAGTTCTTTGCAGTAGATAAAAATGCTTGTATCGGTTGCGGGCTGTGCGCCAAGAAATGTCCTGTGCAAGCCATTGAGATGCAGGAAACGGCAAAAACTGAGACCAACAAACTCGGCAAGAATCCTGTTTGGACGGCGGAGCGTTGTGCGCTTTGTCTCGGTTGTCTCCACCGCTGCCCGAAGTTTGCCATCAGTTACAATAACAAAACGCAATCCCACGGACAATATCAACATAGCAAGTATTACAAGAAAGGATGAATATGACCATAGACCCGTTTCGTGAACGAATGGCATCGGACGAGCCGATAGTGGGCGGCATTCCGCGAAACTGATCAAGCTGATTGAGTAACAAAAATCACTCCTTCTAATCAAAAAAATTCCACAAAAACTTGCACATGTGGGATTTTTTTTGTACTTTTGCACTCGCTTTTGAAATGAAACGATTTTGGTACATATTGTTGATTTTGGTGAGCATCGGCGTTCAGTGGTTTGAGCCGATGGATAAGCCCACTGCGAAGCCGGTTCAAACGTCCGGTTGCGCAGTGCAACAAACCGACCATCACACGCTTGTGGGGATACAAGGCGAACCCTTGACCCTTGCCAACAATGGTTCGAACATAACCACCTCTGTACCCACTCATTTCAGTGCACATACCCAGCGTACGCCTTTCGGCAAGAACAGAACCCGAACGGCTTTCTTGCGCAAAATGATTCATCATTACCAACCTGTTTTTATTGTTTTTCGCGGTCAGGAACGGCTTGAGACAAGTCCTTTCTGTTCGTCTGCCGGGAGCACGTACTATGTATACTTCCTCCGGCGCATTTTGTGTTGACTTTCAGCGAAATAACTGAATATTAACAACACAAATTGAAACAATAAAATGGTATCATCTTATTTATCGAATCCTATTTTATTAGGACTTTTCTTGGTTGTTGGTTTAGTGCTTTTGGTCAAAGGCGCAGACTGGCTTGTAGATGGCGCATCCAAACTCGCCAAACGCTTGGGCGTAACCGACCTCGTCATCGGTCTGACCATCGTGGCGTTTGGTACATCCATGCCGGAGTTCGTGGTGAACATGGTCTCCGTGGCGGATGGCGCAACCGACCTTGCCATTACCAACATCCTTGGTTCAAATATCATTAACACACTTGTTATTCTTGGGTGCTCTGCGCTTGTATGCCCGCTGGTGGCTCAGCGGAGTACGATTCGACTTGACATCCCGTTAAATATCGTGGCGGGAATACTGGTGTTGGTCTTTGTGTTTATCACCTCTCCAATGGAGCCCAAAGGCTTGTCACGCGTAGAAGGATTAGCGTTACTGGTTGTTTTCGCTGCTTTCCTTTTCTATACGTTTTACACCGCTAAAGCCGATGCCACGACAACAACCGAATCCACTCCTTTCCCTATTTGGAAATGCGTGGTTCTTATTCTGGCTGGGCTTGTCGGCTTGGTCGTTGGAGGAGAAATGATCGTTAAGAGCGCCGTGGCGATTGCACGTTATTGCGGCGTGGCGGAATCGGTCATCGGTCTGACCATCGTGGCACTCGGAACCTCTTTGCCGGAACTGGCAACATCCGTCGTGGCTGCATTCAAGCACAACAACGACATCGCCATCGGAAACGTCGTCGGAAGCAACATCTTCAACGTGTTCTTCATCTTGGGAACAAGTGCAATAATCAAACATCTGCCTGTTTATCCCGGCATCGAAATAGATGCCGCTTTGGTAGCCGTCAGCGCGTTAGCCGTTTGGCTTTTGCTTTGCAACAAGAACCGCTCTATCAACCGTTGGGGCGGAGTTCTTCTTCTGGTAATATACGCCGGTTACCTGACATATAGGCTTTTAACGTATTAACAATTAAAATTCAATTCATTATGGAAAATCAACCACAAGGGCTGAAAGAATCAGTAGCCTTGCAACCGTATATCACTCGTAAATCCACCTTCTTCGGTCTGTTCAACCGCTTGGTATATGCTCCGACGGATAGCCGTCTCAACTTCACCAGCCGCTATTATGCACCTATTCTGCGCGAGGAACTGAAGGAACTGTTTGCGCTCGGAGATCAAGTATTGGAAAAGCGGCTGGCTAAGATGAACCGCTTTGAACAAGCGATGAACGGCAATCTGTTAGTCGAATGTTGCGTGTCTGCAGATAAGGAATTTGCTGCTCTGCAACTAAAACACTTTGAGCAGATAGACTACCAACCAATTAGCGAGGTGCGTTTCTTGCAAGGCGACGCAGCCAAACACGCTGCTATAGTTTTTGACTTGTAAATATATGAATCTTTAAAGTTAATTCATTATGGATAGTATAACAATTATTGTCGGCATCGTATTACTTGCCGCCTTTGTAGTGCCGGTTATCTGGCTAAACCACAAAAAGTAACTTAATCACACAAAATTAAACCTCGACCGCCTAAAAAACGGCCGAGGTTTGTTGTATTTTTTACAAAAATCTTGTAT
The DNA here is from genome assembly GCA_902780495.1 of uncultured Bacteroidales bacterium. GTDB lineage: Bacteria > Bacteroidota > Bacteroidia > Bacteroidales > Paludibacteraceae > Colicola. The sequence continues at coordinate 50,770 of CACZFM010000010.1, read as the reverse complement.
AATTCAAAAAAAATGTAGTAAAAATATATGGAGAATCGGCGTTGTGGCCCGATGATGGCCCTGTTATCTATCGTATATCTAACGTATATCTATCGTGTATCTAACGTGTATCTATCGTATATCTATCGTGTATCTATCGTATATCTAACGTATATCTATCGTGTATCTAACGTGTATCTATCGTATATCTATCGTGTATCTATCGTGTATCTATCGTGTTTAACCCGAGATTAGCTGTTAAATTGTTAAACTGTTAAATTGTTAAACCGTTAAGCTATTAAGCTTATTGATTTGTTAGTTAAATGGGCAGGGATGAAGAGATACAAGAAAAAACCAAGGACTACCTTTCGATAGTCCTTGGTGATTTTTGCGCTTGCAGGCGATTACGCGAGCTTGTTCACATGCATTGCAAGACCCGATTTGAGGTTAGCGGCCTTGTTGCGATGGATGATATTGCGTTTAGCCAGTTTGTCCAACATTGATGCTACTTTAGGCAGCATAGCAGAAGCAGCTGCTTTCTCGGTGGTAGCGCGCAGGTCGCGAACGGCCGTACGAGCGGATTTAGCATAATAATGGTTGTGTGCCTTGCGGGTAGCCGTTTGGCGAATGCGCTTCAAAGATGATTTGTGGTTTGCCATCTTGAGATGTGTTTTGTTTTTAGATTCAACAAATTTTGTTACCTTTGAGGAAGGTCAGTTGTTGTAGCCTATAGCAGAGTCGAACTGCTCTTTACAGAATGAAAATCTGTCGTCCTAGCCGATAGACGAATAGGCCATGTCGCCAAAAAAGCGTGCAAAAGTACTGCTTTTTTTTTGATTGACCAAATATTTTTGCAAAAAAATGCGTTTTTTTTGGTAAATTGCAGAAAAAAGCGTATCTTTGCACCCTAAAAAGCCGAAAAACGATGCGTAAAATTATTCCGACAGTGTTAGCGACCTTGTTCGCGTTGAGTCAGGTTTTTGCCCAATCTCCGACAAGTCCCGACCTACAGAGCCACTCCATAGATTTCTTCAATCCCGCCCACAAAGAGGTGAAAGAAGAGGTGTATAAGTTCCGCGTGGAATACAGAGTGGAAGCAGGTTATGTGCAAAACCATCACCGTTCGGAGAAAGCGACTTATGAGAACGTGTTTATGCACGGTTTCCGTACGGGCGCGACATTCGATTTCATTCTTCCGCTTCGTTTCAGCATCCAAACGGGATTGCTGTACACATTTACCTACGGCAAAGCACAACAGCGTTGGGCTCCGATGACGGTAGAAGACTACACGACCCCCAATCCGACGACCGGTTTGGTGTACACCAATATTATCGGTCACCGGCTGTATGAGCACCAATTGACTATCCCCGTGCGCGCGTACTATAACATACATCTATGGAAAGACCTGAACATGTTCTTCTATACAGGTCCGCAGTTCCAGATTGGTGTGGCGTTGCGCGATGAGTTACAGCCGAGCCTATCTCCCAAGACTCAGGAATGGTTAGAGGCTGCCGGTGTGGCAACCCGTCCGTATGACCGTTATGCCGACAAAGAGTTGCACCGCTTTACGGCGCAATGGGGCGTTGGTGGCGGTATGGAATGGGACCGCTATCGCCTTCAAGCAGGCTATGACTTCGGCCTGAACAACCAAGTGCGCCACAAACGAACCTCCGACCAACAAATGTGGGAGTGGCACTGGTTTGTAAGTTTCTGCTACAGATTGAACAAATAATCTATTGACTATGATAAACAAAGAACACCTGAAACGCGACCTGAAAAGGCTTCGTGAGCAATCGCCTTTGGTACACAACATCACCAACTACGTGGCGATGAACTTTACTGCGAACACATTATTAGCGCTTGGTGCGTCACCTGTGATGGCTCATGCGGTGGAAGAGATGGATGAGATGACCCGTCTGGCCGGTGCGCTGATGATTAACATCGGGACCCTGGATGCCCAGTGGGTGGAAGGGATGCTGCGTGCCGGCAATGCGATGCGCCAACGCGGCGGTGTGACCGTTCTGGACCCTGTAGGCGCGGGTGCTACCCACTATCGCACCCAAACGGCATGGCAGATTATCAACACCTGTCACCCGACTATTATTCGCGGTAACGCATCGGAGATAATGGCTCTGATAAACGCCGATATCCAAAGCAAAGGCGTAGATTCGACCGCCCAATCATCGGATGCGGTGGCTTCCGCGAAAGAACTTGCCCAACGCACGGGTAGTGTGGTGGTGGTGAGCGGTGCGACCGACTATATCACCGATGGCACGCGCACCGAGCAGTTGTGCAACGGTTCGCCCATGCAAACGCTGGTGACAGCTATGGGATGCACAGCATCCTCCGTGGTGGCCGCTTTTGCCGCCATCAATCCAGATCCGTTCGAAGCCTCTGTACATGCCATGGCTCTGATGGGTGTTGCGGGTGAAAAGGCCGCGAAGGAAGTCAAAGGTCCGGGCAGCCTGCTGACAGCGTTTGTGGATATCATGTACACCATCACCCCCGACCAACTGGCAGCAGCAGTACAGCAATGAGCAGAAAACGTTTTGATTTGTCGCTATACCTTGTCACCGACCGCCGGATAGCCGGTGAGCGAGACCTGAAAGAGCAAGTACTGAAAGCCGTTCAAGGCGGCTGTACGATGGTGCAACTGCGCGAGAAAGACATTGATACACGGCAGTTTGTGGAAGAGGCTCGTGCGCTCATGCGCGCACTTGCAGGCACAGGCGTACCTCTTATAATCAATGACCGAATAGATGTGGCATTGGCGGCAGATGCGGACGGCGTGCATATCGGGCAATCGGATATGCCGTATGAAGATGCACGAACATTGTTGGGCGATGAGAAAATAATCGGCCTATCGGTGGAAAATCATCAGGAAGTGCTGGAAGCCAATGCGTTGGATGTGGATTACATCGGCATATCACCCGTTTTCTCCACCGCCACCAAGACCGATACTGCCACACCATTCGGATTGGACGGGATGCGCCAAGCGGTGCTAGACAGCCTACATCCGTGCGTAGCTATCGGCGGCATGAACCGCAAGACGGCAGGCGATGTGATGGCACAAGGTGTGGATGGAATAGCCGTGGTGTCGGATATTATGGCATCGGATGAACCTGAGAATGTAGCACGGACACTGCGCCAAATGGTGGAAAGCAGCCGCAGCGATTGGTGCAGCGAAGTTTGGCAATTGATTGAACCTGTGCGCGAACGTATTTGGCGTCATCCGTTCCTACTCCAATTAGCAGACGGCAGCCTACCGCAAGAGCAGTTCACCGCTTATCTGCAGCAAGACAGACTATATCTGCAAGCGTACTACGAACGTATGTTCGCCATTGCAGAGATGCTGCCCGATGCGCATGACAAAGAGATGTTCCGCGCGTTCGCACGGATATCCAAAGAAGAGGAAGAAGGGCTACACAAGATGCTTCTCGGTGCAAACCAACTGACAGAAACCATGCTACCGATGACAAAGGAATATGTGGAACATGAACGGTGGGCTACGGATACACACGTGCCAGCCATAGCCTTAGCGGCTATTTTCCCGTGCATGTGGATATACAGCGCAGTCGGGGCACACCTGCAGACCATTGCCTGCGTGGATGAACAACATCCGTATGGCGAGTGGATACGCTGCTATGCAGACCCGATGATGGCACAAGGCGTGGAAGAAGTGAAACGGCTACTCAATCCGATGGCAGACACCGCCTCTACGCTCGTCAAAGCCATGATGCGATGGGCTTTCTGCCAGGCAAGCAAGATGGAATATGAATTCTGGGACCAAATAACCAACAAACCATGAAAACCTATCAGCGCGTTCTCACCATAGCCGGCAGCGATTCAGGAGGAGGAGCCGGCATTCAGGCAGATATCAAAACCATATCGGCCTGCGGATGCTATGCCGCATCAGCCGTGACAGCCGTGACAGTGCAAAATACCGTGGGCGTGCAGGCAGTGTTCCCTGTGGAAGTGCCGATTATCACGGGACAAATTCGCGCCGTGCTGGACGATATCGGTACCGATGCAATAAAAATAGGTATGCTACATTCGCAGGAAGTGGTGCGTGCAGTGGCAGAAACCCTACGGCGATACGAAGTCAGGAACATCGTACTTGACCCTGTGATGGTTGCCACTTCGGGTCACCGGCTGATAGAACAAGATGCGGTGGATGCACTGGCGCAAGTGCTGGCACCCATAGCACGCGTCATCACTCCCAATATACCCGAAGCCGAGATATTGTTAGGAGGCAAAGAGTTGACCCATCAAGACCAATTGCCCGATGCTGCAGAACAGTTAGCACAGCAAATGGGCGTATCCGTCCTGCTGAAAGCCGGACATCTGACAGAAGATGAACTGGTGGATATTTTCTATGACCATGAGACGGGCAAACTCTACCATTTGCCGTCCGTGCGCATCCATACGGCAAACACACACGGAACAGGTTGCACGCTGTCATCCGCTTTTGCCGCCATGCTGGCAAAAGACATGCCGCTGCCGCAAGCCGCCGCTTCCGCGAAAGACTATATCAATCAGGCTATTATTGCCGGAGCTGCGTATCAAATAGGTAAAGGACATGGTCCGGTGGATCATTTCTTCCGTTTCCGTTAGGATAACCTAAAAGATATGCAAAAAAATACGTTTATCCGTTTTTTATTTGCATATATCAAAAAAAAATAGTACCTTTGCGGCCGAATTAAACAAAAAACGAACCATTATCATGATAAACATTCTTTTAGTCATCTTGTTAGGCATAGTGGGAGTAGGATTATTTCTTCTGGAACTTTTCCTATTGCCGGGGTTCGGCATTGCAGGCATTGGCGGTGTTGCGGCACTGATAGCCTCAGTGGCTCTGGCATATATCCGAATAGGACACATGGCAGGCACTATTACGCTGGTGGCGGAAACCGTTATCGCCCTGATTGCCATTATTGCATTCTTCCGAAGCAAAGCCATCAATAAAATGGCGCTTGATACCACCATTGATTCGCAAGTGGGGCTTGCCAAACCCGGCACGCGTATGGAGGAAGAACTGAAAGAGAAAAACAAACAATAAAAAACCCTAAATACTATGTTCGATACTTTTTCCGGAGTGTTTGTAGCCATCATCTTTGTGCTACTGTGCGTATTTTTCTACTACGTACCTTTTATGCTGTGGGTGAACGCCCAAGTGAGCGGTGTCCGTATCTCACTGATTCAACTGTTCCTGATGCGTATCCGCAAGGTGCCACCTACCAAGATTGTCAACTGCATGATTGAGGCACACAAAGCCGGTTTGCAAGATGTTCGCCGTGACGGATTGGAGGCACACTATCTTGCCGGCGGCCATATTGAACGCGTGGTGCATGCCCTGGTGAGTGCCAACAAAGCCAGCATACCTTTGTCCTTCCAGATGGCAACAGCCATTGATTTGGCAGGCCGTGACGTTTTTGAAGCCGTACAGATGTCGGTAAATCCGAAAGTGATAGATACCCCGCCCGTAACCGCCGTGGCGAAAGATGGTATTCAGCTTATTGCCAAAGCACGTGTGACCGTACGCGCCAATATCCACCAACTGGTGGGTGGTGCAGGTGAAGACACCGTTCTTGCCCGCGTAGGTGAAGGTATCGTCAGCTCCATCGGTTCCGCAGAGACCCACAAGAGCGTGTTGGAAAATCCTGACAGCATATCCAAATTAGTGCTTTCAAAAGGTTTGGATGACGGCACAGCATTTGAGATTCTCAGTATTGATATTGCCGACATTGATGTAGGTAAGAATATCGGTGCGCAGTTGCAAATAGACCAAGCTGAAGCCGACAAGAACATCGCCCAAGCCAAGGCAGAGGAACGTCGTGCCATGGCCATTGCCAACGAACAGGAAATGAAAGCCAAAGCCCAAGAAGCCCGCGCCAAAGTGATAGAGGCCGAAGCGCTGGTGCCACAAGCCATGTCAGAAGCCTTCCGTAACGGCAACTTGGGAATTATGGATTACTACCGAATGCAGAATATTCAAGCCGATACTACCATGCGCGAAGCCATCGGCAAACCCGCAGAGTCGAAGAAGAAATAATGTTCAAAGTAGCGATTCTGCAATACCCAATCCTGTGGGCAGACAAAGAAGCCAACACAACGGCGGCTGTCCGCCGCATAGAGATGCTGGCAGGCAGAGCCGATGTGGCTCTGCTTCCCGAGATGTTCTCCACAGGTTTCTGTACAGACCATCCTGAATTGGCTGAATCAGAAGAAGGTCCGACCCTGTGCGCCCTGCAAAAGACAGCAGACCTGACAGGTGTGGCCATTTGCAGTACGTTTATCTGCCGCAGTAAGGACGGAACGCTTCGCAACCGCGGATTCTTCCTATGCCCTAATGGCACTCCCACCTTTGTGGATAAAGCGCACTTGTATGCCCATGGCGGAGAAGACCGTTTCTTCACTGCCGGACGAGAGCGCACCGTAATAGAATATAAGGGAGTACGTATGCGCCTGATTATCTGTTACGATTTGCGTTTCCCCATCTGGGCACGCAATCTGCCTGATAACCCATACGATCTACTGTTGGTCAGTGCCAACTGGCCGGAATGCCGTATCCCCTATTGGGATGCCCTGATAGCGGCACGCGGGACAGAAAACCAATGCTATATCTGCGCTGCGAACATGGTGGGCGAAGACAATGTGGGTCTGCACTACAACGGGCACTCCGTAGCCTACGATACGCACCTGACACCTATTGTTCACTTCAACGATAACGAAGAAGGTACCCAAATAGCCGAATTTGACATTGATAAACTGCACCACTTTCGCGAAACTCTTCCCCTTTGGAAGGACGGCGACCCCTTTATCCTGACAGACAGATGGAATATAAATGGTTAATCAGTGAATGGACAGAAGAAGAACTGGCGCTCCGCAAGCATCTGGCTTCTGAACTGCACATCAGCGAAGCCGGTGCAGGCTTGCTGGTAAAACGCGGTATCACCTGTCGCGAAGAAGCCAGCGCTTATGTGCATCCTTCATTGGACGACCTGAATGACCCGTTCCTGATGCGCGACATGGACAAAGCCACCGAACGACTGAACCGCGCCATTTCTGCCGGTGAGAAAATACTGGTATATGGAGATTATGACGTGGATGGGACAACTGCCGTTGCCTTGACAGTCAAAATGTTATCCGGATGGACTAATCGTCTGGATTACTATGTACCAGACCGTTATACCGAAGGCTACGGCATCTCTTTCCGCGGCATTGATTATGCTCAAGAGCAGGGTTGCACACTTATTGTGGCATTGGATTGTGGCATAAAAGATGTGGACAAAGTGGAATATGCGAAGCAACGCGGTATTGACTTTATTATTTGCGACCATCATACGCCCGGCGACACGATTCCGAAGGCTGTTGCCGTACTGAACATGAAACGGCATGACTGCCCCTATCCTTACAAAGAACTATCGGGTTGCGGTGTCGGTTTCAAACTGATGCAGGCCATGGTGCGTTACCATGGAGGCAATCAAGAAACATTAGACTCTGTGCTTTCCTATCTCGCCATGTCTATCGCTTCGGACATTGTCCCTGTAACGGGCGAAAATCGCATCCTTGCCTATTACGGCCTAAAACGCATCAATGAACATCCATTGACAGGTATTAAAAGTTTATTGGCTGTGGCAGGTCTGGAAGACAAGAAAGTAACTATCTCCGACTTGGCATTCAAAATAGGGCCACGTATCAATGCCAGCGGGCGTATGCGCTCCGGCACAGAAGCGGTCAAACTGCTATTGGCCGACAATGAAGATGATGCCCGAAAGCGTGCGCAGGAAATAGACACTTACAACAAAGAACGTCAGGAATGTGACTCAAAAACTATCAAAGAGGCGCTTGACCTTCTACAGGCTGACCCAGACAATGATCAAAAGACCACCACAGTCGTCTATTCTCCCAATTGGCACCGAGGTGTGGTGGGGATATCCGCCAGCCGTTTGACAGAGACATACTACCGCCCGACCGTTGTGCTGACAGATTGTGAAGACGGACTCATCACCGGTTCCGCCCGTTCGGCAGGAGGGTTCGACCTATACAGCGCCATTGACTCCTGCAGAGATTTGTTGACTCACTTTGGTGGACACCGTTTTGCCGCAGGACTAAGTATGCCCAAAGAACATCTTCCGTTGTTCAAAGAACGTTTTGAGCATTATGTTGCCACGCATATACAGGAAGAACAACGCACACCGGTCATTCACATCGAACAACAGATATCTTTACAAGATATAACTCCGCAATTTATCAATCTGCTCAAACACCTTGAGCCTTTCGGTCCGGACAATCCTCGCCCGATTTTCCTGACCCGCCAACTCATCAATAACCGCTATACCAAACGGGTAGGCAAGACTGGCGAACATTTACGCCTTGATGTGACAGACCGCACGGCTGCTATCACAGGTATTGCATTCGGGAAAGGCGATATGGCTATGCATCTGCAAAACGGCAATTCTGTAGATATCTGCTATGAATTGGAAGAAAACACTTATAATCATATAACTACCATTCAAATGATGGTGCAAGACATTCAAATATGTTCAACGAAAGAGACACCCAAGGACCTGTAAGAAGACGGGGCAGCATTGAAGTTGTATGCGGCAGTATGTTCTCCGGAAAAACGGAAGAATTGATTCGTCGTATGAAGCGAGCACAGTTTGCTAAACAACGGGTTGAAATCTTCAAACCCGCTATTGATGTCCGCTATAGTGAGCAAGATGTAGTAAGCCACGATCACAACGTTATTCAATCCACTCCAGTTGACAGCAGCCAAAGCATTCTGCTATTGGCAAACGATATTGATGTCGTTGGCATTGATGAAGCCCAATTCTTCGATCAAGGTATAGTCGATGTCTGCACCCAATTGGCCGAACGCGGTATTCGTGTCATCTGTGCCGGTCTGGATATGGATTTTAAAGGAGAACCATTCGGTCCAATGCCTGCATTGATGGCAATCGCTGAAGATGTATATAAAACCCATGCCATTTGCGTGCATTGCGGCGATCTGGCGTATGTCAGCCATCGTCTTGTTATGAGTGACAAACGAGTCCTTTTGGGCGAAACAGAGAGTTATGAACCTCTTTGCCGCGCCTGCTACGAAAAAGCTATCGCAGAAGAAAAAGCATCAGTCCAAAATAGTGCCAAGGAAAATTGAGGTCATATTACCTTTAGCCATCCGCGACACTTACACCTATTTTGTTCCCGAGGACATGCCATGTCCTCCTGTCGGTTTTCGGGTGGCCGTACCTTTAGGGAAAAAAGAGGCTGTCGGTATTGTTTTGCGCCATTGTCGGGAAGATGAATTTTTGGCTATCGCAGAAGATAAACTACGCCCGATTACTGCCGCATTGGACCTAACCCCTATCGTTACTGCCGAGCAACTACAATTGTGGCAATGGGTTTCTGAATACTACATGTGCCCCATTGGCGATGTACTGGCGGCTGCACTGCCTGCCAAAGCACTTGACAGGCAATACAGCCTTGCTGGAAAACACCGAGTCAAACTGATGCATTTTCCCGATGAAATCAAGGAAAAAAGCATATTGAACAATCAGCAATCACGTGCAAAATCAGAAATACAGCAGTCTTGGCAAAAATGCATGACGGTATTGCTGCATGGTGTTACCTCTTCCGGCAAAACAGAAGTATACATCCATCTAATTGAAGATATTCTCCGCAAAGGCAAACAGGTGCTTTACCTCGTTCCTGAAATAGCTCTTACCACACAACTGACAGATCGTCTGCAACAAGTGTTTGGTAACAAACTATTGATTTATCACTCCCGAGTAACAGATGGACAACGAATGGAAACCTACCGCCAATTGTTACAAGACGATTGCACTTCAGGGAAGGTCATTATCGGTGCCCGCTCTGCCGTCTTTCTTCCATTCCGTAACCTGGGACTCATTATTATGGATGAAGAACACGAACCGAGTTACAAACAGCAGGAACCCAATCCCCGTTACCATACTCGCTCCGTTGCCATGATGATTGCCAAGACTGCACACGCAAAAGTTCTACTTGGCACTGCTACCCCTAGCGTTGAAACCCAATATAATGCAGAAACAGGGAAATATGGTCTGGTACACATGAAAGAACGTTTTCAAGGACTGCAACTACCCAAGATCACCCTAATCGACCTGCAGCGCCAATATCATCGAAAAGAGATGTATAATCATTTCTCCGATCCTTTGGTGACACGCATTCGGGAGGAACTGGAGAAAGGGAAACAGATTATCCTGTTCCAGAACCGGCGAGGCTATGCTCCGTACATCCAATGTACGCAATGTGGGCGGGTGCCCAAATGCCCGCAATGTGATGTGGCACTCAGTTACCACAAGAATATCCGTCACACCGGATTGCACTGCCACTATTGTGGTGTCGAAATTCCTGCAGAAACCATTTGTCCGGAATGTGGTGGAGAGATGAAATGGCACGGATTTGGCACGGAACGTATAGAGGATGAAGTACAAGAATTGTTCCCTTCTGCCCGTATCGCCCGTATGGATCTTGATTCTACTCGCAAGAAAGATGCTTATCAACAAATCATCCAGCGGTTTTCTGCTCACGAAGTAGATATCCTTATCGGTACACAAATGGTCACCAAAGGTTTGCATTTTGACGATGTCAGTTTGGTAGCTGTGTTGAATGCCGATTCGCTACTTAATCAACCATCTTTCCGAAGTTACGAGCGCACATATCAAATGCTGGAACAGGTAGCCGGACGAGCAGGGCGTAAAGGCGAACAGGGTGAAGTCATCATTCAAACTTTCGACCCGACTCATCCCGTCTTCGGATATGTTTGTCATCATGACGGCGATTCTTTGTACCAATGGCAGAAAGCAGAAAGACAACAATTCTGTTATCCGCCATTCTATCATCTTATTCACTTAACCTTACGTCATCGCGACGAGCAACGACTCTCTGCAGCAGCTTCCCTTGTGCAAGAACGCCTTAGAATGGTATTCGGCACACGTTGTTCGGCGGTAATTACACCGGGTATATCCCGTATCCAAAATCTGTTCCTTCGTTGCATTCAGTTGCGCATTGAACCAACAGCCTCGCTGCAACAAGCCAAACGTATGCTGCAAGCCAATACAGAGGAAGTACTTGCTCCTTTCAAAAACATTCAAACCCTTTGGGATGTTGACCCGATGTGAGTATATTCTTATCTTCTCACGAACTGTTTGTAAGCTTCCACACCAAGCACTTCCAGTAGTTTCATATTCTCTGATGTGATTGGCAGCACCTGTGCTTCGGCCTCTCGGATGGATGAACTTATCGAAGCATCCTGTTCAAGCAATGAGATATACCACTCTGCTTCATCCATACTTTCAAACCCGCTGATTTGTACTGCACTCTCCTTGTCGGAAAGGGATGGAATAATCTGTATATCAAAGTCTTTGATAAGGAATTGACTAAAATTGAAGAGTGCGGTCTGATATTGGAGATTGTTTTGCGTTTGTTCATCTTTAGCAAACAAAATCAACACATGACTTTCTATCTGTCTCTTGAACGAGAACTTCTGTTCATTCTTTTTCTCGTCTTCCGTTGTCGTTTGTCCTCTGGCTTCTTGCAGGTTAGACAAAGAGCCGCCTTTTTGTGCTTTCAAACCCTCATCCATCATTGCAAGCATATTCTTTGCCATTGTGCTGAGTTCGTGTTCTGGATACCTCTCCACCATATCCTGCAACTCGGCAACAAAGGCTTTCTGTCCTTCTGTGCGTGCAACACCCACTGCATTCAGGAAAAGGAAACGGGGCATTAAGGTCGTAAGAGGGAACTCCTTTTCTGCCACCAGTTTATTTTGTTTTACCTCCTTATATTTGCCTTTTCGATATGCCTCATAAGTGGCTTCATACAGAGAATCCTGCATCTGTGCCGTACGTTCCAGGTTTTCTTTGTACGCAGGGTCGCTCACTATTTGTGCTTGTTTGCTATTGGGGTATAGACGCATCAGTTCTTGCCGTATTTGCTCTGCACCCGCACTGTCTTTCTGTTGCAATGCCGAGAGGTACTGCATATAATACAAATCCGTCAGCCGCTCATCTTTTGGGAAACGGCGGCATAGTTCACGGAAGGTTTCCACGCTTTTGGGATAGTCTTGTAACTGCTCTTTATATATGTATATCAAATCATATAATGCTGCGGCTATCAGCGAGTCGGATTGATAAAAATCTTCCTCTGTCTTCGGAATTTGCTGCAAGTAGTATTCCGGTTGATGGTTATCTGTCACCTTGGGTGCGGTGGCTGTAGATGTGCTGTCTGCCACTAATCCGGCCGTGTCTCCATCTGTCATCGCTTCTTCTGCAAAATTGGATATACCCGCTTGTGCTTTGCTTTGCCGGCGCCAATCGTCCTCCAATTTGCGGTTACCCCATGTCTTTACAAAGGCCTGCCTACCTTTCTTCAATAGGTTCTCATTGTAAAAATACCAACTATTATCGCGCGGCACACCCACCATCAAATCGGTATTGACGCCTTCCAACGGTTCGTTCAGTTCTTTTTCGCGCGCATCTGCTTGTGCTTTGACGGAGTCGGCTTTCTCTTGTTCTATCAGACGTGCGATAATCTCGTCTACTATCTTCCGTTGTTCTTTTTCGGATAATGTACTCAGATGTTGCAGCGAATCCTGTAATTCCACTGTCTCCGTGCGTTGCACCAGTTCATCCAATGCCAGACTCCGCCGGTATGCTTGTGCGTAACGCGGGTCGGTATTTTCTATCATCTGCACCGCTTCTTTGTAGCAGGGCGCAGCAGAGTCGTATTGTTGTTGGAGGTAATACAAGTCACCCGCTGTCAACAGCACACCTGCTTTGTTTTTGCTATTGGGGGTACTATGCCGGATAGCAAGGCTGTATTGCTCCAGTGCCGCAGCCGTATCTTTTTGGGTCAAATAGATATTGCCGATAGTGCCGTATATCTGGTCCAGTACATCTTTGTTCTTGTCTCGTTTTGCCATCTTGCCGAGTTTCTTCAGGCTTTTGGAGATATTGTCATCCAGCTCGGCATACCGCAATTCCGCATTAAACCGCATCACATGCTCCGGCTGAAGGGATATCACTCGTTTATAGCCGGCTCTGGCGGCTGAACGCTGGTCATTTTGCTGATACAACTGGGCAAGCACATATTCAAATCTCGGCTTGTAGCCTTTGCGTGTCTCATCCGATTTGGCTATCTTGACAAACGGAATAGCCTCGCGATAATGCTGTCCTTTCAGAAGAATATCTGCACTTACGGCGGAATAGAACGGTTGGTGCTTGCGTTTCAGGTGGTCCACTTTCACTTTGCCTAACTGTGTCTCAGCCTCATACTGCCAACCCATTTCGCCATATGCGCGCGCTATCCATAACTGACAGAGAGCCACCATGTCAGGGTCATTCTCATACAGTTTTTGTATATAGGTGAATGTGCCCACGCTGCCAAGAAAATCGCCTTTGTGGAACTCCGATTGGCCCAGTAGCAGCCATGCCCTGTACATCTGGCCGTTGAATTCTTTACTTTCTAGCCACAGTTTGTATTTAGGGTCTTTGCGGCGTTTGGCGGCATTTATCTTCTTCGGCCGCACGTGGATAGAGTGCAGTTTGATGCTCTTGCGGGCTTTTTCGATACTCTTGTCCATCTGTGAAACGGCCGCTTGTTGTGTCTTCGGATTACTGATAGGATAGAGATTCAGCACCTTGGAATAATCATCTTCATTGGCTTTGTTGATGGCATCCATTCCTTCTCGATAGGAGATGGCGCCGTTGAAGTACACGTTGTGTACTACTTTCATGCCATGGTATCCGCGGGTGGCACCCGTATTTTTAGTCGTTGAGCAACTGCTCAGCACCAGCAACACCATTCCTATCCCTATTATATGTTTTCGCATCATCATTTCAATCCTTTTACATGTGACGGCGCTGCTACAAAATCTTTCAAATAGAACGGCTCGAAGTATGCAATATCCACTGTCTCACCGTGTTGTAGCCGTTCGGTCACCAACCGCCACATGGCACGTGCCAACGGCACAATATCGGGCACGAATTTGCTATTCTTCCGACGGATGACTCCTTCGCATTTCATGGCACCGTTGCCGAAAAACACCATCTGCTTGTCGGGGGCTATGTCTGCAAAACTCTCTCCGTCAATCACTTTGGCCTCCACATTCCTTATCTGCCGCCCATCGCTTTCGTACAGAGCGGTATAGACTTCCATACGGCGGGCATCCAACATCGGGCATAGTAAGCTGCCCGCATATTCTTGTGTCTTCTCGAGCAACGCTTCTGTCAGTATATCCAGTGTCGGAACGGCCACCATCGGTATGTTTCGACCGTAGGCAATACCCTTGCACAGACTGGTGCCAATTCGCAGACCCGTGTAACTGCCCGGACCCGCACTCAAAGCGACGGCATCTATCTTTCCGCACAAACGCAGCAGCGAATCCACATACTCCGGTAGCAGTTCCGCATGGTTACCGCCGTTGTAGGAGATGCGTTCATCCGCCACTGTTCCGTCCGTCAGAAGGGCGGCGGAACATACTTGCGTACTCGTTTCTACAGACAGGATAGTCATCGCTTTTATCTAAATTTGCCGCAAAAGTAGTAAAATATTTGGATATATGCAAATTTTGTTGTAATTTTGCACGGAAAAATTCATTTCTCTATGAAGAATATCGTTGTTTTTACTGGTGCCGGTGTCTCTGCGGAGAGCGGCTTGGGTACTTTCCGTGATGCCGACGGACTCTGGGAAAAGTACCGCATCGAAGATGTTTGCACCCATGATGCTTGGTTGCGTAACCCTCAACTCTGCGTGGATTTCTACAATGCCCGCCGTCGGGAAACGCTGGCGGCAAAGCCCAACGCGGCGCACGATGCCATTGCGCGTCTGCAACAGACTTTCCCTGACACGAAAATTATCACACAGAACATTGACAATCTCCACGAGCGTGCTGGGGCACACGATGTTATTCACCTTCACGGCGAGATTACCAAACTCCGTTCGGATATCAACGAAACGGCAACCGTGCCTTTGGATGGATGGGAGCAGCATTATGGTGACCGGCATCCCGATGGCTCGTTGCTGCGGCCTTATATCGTTTTCTTCGGAGAAGGTGTGCCGTATTTCTCGCAAGCTTGCGAGATTGCCGCGCAGGCGGATTTACTGTTGGTGGTTGGCACCAGCCTCAATGTCTATCCTGCGGCAAGCCTCTTGCAATATGCACCGGAAAATGCACCTATCTATTTCGTGGACCCCGGATTGCCGGCTTTCGGACCCTATACCAACCGAATTACCCACATACGCAAGAAAGCCACTGAAGGAGTGCCCGAAGTGGTGGACATGCTCATTCAGCGCTTTCAGTAGTAAAAACTTGCGCTTATTCTACGCGAACACCCGATAAGGTATAAACCTCTCCGTCACGGCGGATTAGCAACTGACCGTTGCGGAAGAACATTGTGCCTTGGTTTTGCGTGGCGTTCATTTCTTCCAATGCCGTGGGCTGTTGGGGTTCAACGCCTTTGGCGGAGATTTGCACCGTAGCGGTCGATACGCCGTCGGTTATTGTGATTGTGGCAGTCTCTTCGCCCGCCGTTGTCGGAGCAAAGGTCACGGTCGGGCAGTAGTTACGGATAGCACCGAGTTTGCCGGCAGAACATTCGCCACTGCCATTGGCACTGGCACAAGCATTCTCACCTACTTCATAACTGGTCTCGCTCAGTTCGAATGCAGGATTGTCGCAACTGATAGTGATGTCGCCCGACGAAAGGAACGAACGCAACGGAAGGGTTACTTCGCTGCTGTATCCCAACACCGTCTCACCCATATCAATCGTCTTGCTGGTTATTCCAAACGTGCCGCTTTCAAGCAGAATATGTTTCGCCAATGCTATTTTTACATCCTTGAAATAGCGATTCAGCGAACCATACATAGAGATTGTCAACTGGGATAAGTTTTTCTCTACTTGAATCCCCGTAACCTGTATATCTTGGTCGTATTCATCCTTATCGCGGGATGTTTTCTTGGCGATAGATACATCCGCATCGTTTCCGTTTATTTTAGAAATGCCAAGTTGGAAAACGGGCATACCGCCCCATGTGCCGCTACCGCCATATCGTTTCCACACCAGTGACATACTTCCTGTCGTGGGAGCAAACACATCATAGTCTTCTTCCAGAGTCAACAAAAGAATGGCTGTTTTGTCCTCATGGGTCTCATCATCATACAGCGAATACCAGGTCCCGTTCTTATATACTTGGGCGGACAGCCCCATACTTACAAGCAAAGTAAATAATAAAAGTGTCTTTTTCATAAGTTCGTTACAATCTGTTAATAGTATGTTTCATTTCAGACTGCAAAAGTACTGCTTTTCTGCAACATACAAAATAGCAATGTTTGGGAAAAAGGTGGCAATCTTTATGAATATCTTAAAAAACGTACAAAAAATGCGGATTTATTTGCATAGTTCGAAAAAAAGCAGTACCTTTGCACCCGAATTTGTAGAACTATAGAAGCCATTATGCTCCTGCAATCTACATATAATCAGTCTCTTGCCGTCCTGCGAATGGGGGGGTAAATAGCATCTTTATATATTCGCAATACCATAGACAGTGCATGGATTAACCATGTGCTGTCTTTTTTATGTTAACTTATCAATATTATTAACCAAAAAACAACAAACAAAATGAAAAGAATTTTTTCAATCCTGGCAGCAGCACTTGTTCTCTTTGGCGCTGTATCATGCAAAAACAAAAAGGACGAACCCTCGGCTCCCAAATTCACTATCACGGTTACGGATATCATGCCTACCGCAGCCCTTGCCAATGTGACGCCTTCTGACAACACGAAGGAATATCTGGTATCTTGGGCGAAAGCTGAGCAGGTGGATGGGTATGCTACACCGAAAGCTTTTGCAGAAACTCTGGTTAATACCTACAAGGCGATGTACCAAAACTACGCATTCTTGAAAACGGCTCAAATTATCAAGTCTGGTAAAGGCGAACAGCCAATGACGAATTTAACACCCAATACTGTTTATAAGGTAGTTATCAGTGAGATAAAAGACGAAGATCTTACGATTGGCGAAGTAGCAACGTTTACGTTCACAACGGAACCTTGGTTTACGATCACGGTAACAGATGTCACTGCCACCAAAGCCACTATCAATGTGGTTCCTTTTGACAACACGATGGAATATCTGGTATCTTGGGCGAAAGCTGAGCAGGTGGATGGGTATGCTACCCCGAAACTTTTTGCAGAAACTCTGGTTAATACCTACAAGGCGATGTACCAAAACTACGCATTCTTGAAAACGGCTCAAATTATCAAGTCTGGTAAAGGCGAACAGCAAGTGCCGAATTTAACACCCAATACTGTTTATAAGGTAGTTATCAGTGAGATAAAAGACGAAGATCTTACTATTGGCGAAGTGGAAACGGCTACATTCACTACTTTGGCAGAGTGATTGGATAGTAATAACGGGTAACGAATGTCTCAATAGTTCCGTTACTCCAAACAATTATCAAAGGTCGGATTTCTCCGGCCTTTGTTTTTATATACACCGCGCGCCAGCGCAATAAACGGCGCTTTGCACCTATAAACCGCTCGCGAAAGCGAGCAATTCCCGTATAACCATTAGGCTATTATTAGGTTATTATTGGGTGATTATTGGGTTATTAGTAGGTTATTTAGCAGACGAAAAGCAGAGGGAACGCTAATTCTACTTATATTTCCATAAAAAATTGCAGATTTTTGCACAAATATTTGGTCAATCAAAAAAAAAGCAGTACCTTTGCACGCTTTTTCGGGTAAAAAGCACGTAAATAATCTTATTTATTAACTCGGACAGACAACTCGTGAAGTTGAAAGTCCACAAGAAAAAACCAAAAAATGGCAACAAAAATTCGTTTGGCTCGTCATGGTCACAAGGACTACGCTTACTACCATATCGTAGTAGCTGACAGCCGCTCGCCGCGTGACGGCAAAATCATTGAGCGTCTTGGCTCGTACAACCCCAATCTCAATCCTGCTGCTATCGATCTTAACTTCGATCGCGCTATGTACTGGATTGGCGTAGGTGCACAGCCCACCGACACAGTTCGTCACATCCTTTCTACCGAAGGTGTTATGCTGATGAAGCACCTCATGGGTGGTGTCGCTAAAGGTGCATTCAATGAAGAAGAAGCGCAAAAACGCTTCAATGCCTGGAAAGCCGAGAAGGATGCCAAGAACGGCAAGATCTCTAAGGCTGAGGCTGACAAGAAAGCAGAAACCGCCAAGAAACGTTTGGCACAAGAGGTGGAAGCTAACAAGGCAAAAGCAGAAGCTGTTGCTGCTAAGCGTAAAGCTGAAGCAGACGCACTCGCTGCCAAAGCACAGGAAGCCGCAGCAGAAGCTGCCGCTGCTGAAGCCGAGGCTAAGGGAGAAGAAACTCCTGCTGAAGAAGCTCCTGCTACCGAGGCATAAAACCTCAATTATTCAAGAAAAGAGAGCCCGAAACAAAAGTTTTGGGCTTTTTTGTTGTGTATATAGAAAAAAAATACTACCTTTGCACGCTCTTACTGCGCACACGTAGCGCGAAGATAAGAAATGACGACACTGATTGTTATACTAATTGTGCTTACCCTTGGCAGTTGGCTCTTTGCCAGACGGAGGTGGTATGCTCCGGCGGTACTCTTCACCGGAGCATGGTTGGTCGCCATTAGTGCATACGCCATTCTTGACCATGGGGCACATCCGCTTCGCCCTGACACGCTCAAAGCACTCACCATCTGGCTAACAGGCTTTACCCTTGCTACATGGGTGATGCAGTCATTCCGTTTCAATCCTTTGCTCAAAGGCATCACGCCCAGTGTGCCTGTGAGAGATATGTATTACTATTTCTCCCTTGCTACCTTGCCGGTAATGATATGGGCGGTTGTAATGATTATCCGCCATACGGGAGGCAACCCATTCTCTGCCTTGCGCGATGCCAATGTGAGGGAAAACGAACAAGGAATACGAACAACGGGATTCTTTGTCGTATTTTGGATGGTAAGTTATATCATGGAACTGCGAGTCTTGTCCAAAACCAACCTATGGCGTGTTATTGTCTTGTTCTGTATCAACCTGTTCTATGTCATTATCTCTCTGGGAAAGATGAATATGATGATTCTTTTCCTCAGTACGGCTATTATTCTGAGTGAAAAAGGAATTATCAAACTGAAGCACCTCTTTATCGCTGTACCTGTATTGATTGGCCTGATGCTTTCCTTGCAATTGGCGCGTGGATCGTTACGCTCTATGGATAACATCAATGAATTTTGTGCGATATACTTGGGAACCAGCATAGCCAATCTCAATACCAATGTGAAACCGCATTCGGCGGAACAGCCTGGCGAAAACACATTCCGCATTTACTATGCCGTCAAGAGTAAATTGGATGGAGGAAAAACCAAAGTAGTAGATCCCATTCTGGAATTCAAAGGCGTGCAAATCGACAAAACCTGGTATGGCTCGAATACCTTTACCGCCCTCTATCCGTTTTATAAAGATTATGGTATCGCAGGTATATGGGTGTTTGCCATATTCTTTGGCTTACTGTTCGGACTGATATTCCGTTTGAGTGAGGATGGCAGTATCTGTGCATTGGTGCTCTATGCTGCTTGGATAGGTTCAGTGCCCATGCAGATTATCGGCGACACCTTCTTTTCCGTACTTTCCCAAAACATACAGTACCTTATCGCTGTACTCATACCGTTCATAATGAGCAAGTACCGTGTGTTTGAGCCTAAATCAAGTGTGAATGGTTGATATCGTAATGGCGACATATAATGGGGCAAAGTATGTGGAAGAGCAACTCCGCTCTTTCTGCCGCCAAACCTATGCCGATTGGCGTTGTATCGTACACGATGACGGTTCCACAGATGGCACGCAGGATATCCTTCGCGCATGGGCACAACAAGACAAACGTATCGTTTTCATTGAAGATGGCATACAACATCTCGGCCCCGCAAAACACTTCCTCCATATATTGCAATACTCGGATGCACCATGGGTTATGTGGTCGGATCAGGATGATGTATGGTTTGACCATAAAATAGCCACCATGCTGCAAGCGGGAACAAACGCTTCCTTCACGGGAGCGGGAGTAGTATATGCCAATGCCGAATTGTGGAGCGAAACGGAAGGGGTCATTGCCCATCGGAATACCCTTTTCTATCCTACCTCGCTGCGTGACACACTCTTTCTTAATTCCGGCATACAGGGTGCCTCTGCGCTCTTTAACAGTTCCATGAGGGATATCCTACGCACGCCCCTTTCTTCGTATGCCATGCATGATCACGTACTGCTTCTTGCGGGATTGACAATGGGTAAAGTAGTGTATCTGAACGAAGCGCTGATGTACTACCGTCAGCATGATAACAATGTGACAGGACATGCCCCCGGCAGCAGAATAAAAAAGGTACAGCTTATGTGGGCGAACCGTCACGTGCCTGTTGTATCAAGAGAACATTATGACGGCCTTGCGGCTTTCTACAGGCAATATAAGCAGAAACTGAACGCAGAAGACCGACAGCTTATCGAGACCTTCCTTATGTTGCCGGAACAGTCTTGGAGGAAACGCCTCCGAACGATACGGCAGGCTCACTTCACGCTTTTGGGATCGGAATATTTATTATGGATTAAATTGTGCATACGGCGATATATATGAAACATATTCTTATAGACGGAACAACCATATCGTTGCGGATGGATGGCTTGTCGCAATACATTCTCAATGTGGTAAGTCGCTTGCCGCTATGCACTGACCGGCAATATCATATTGTCATACGGCCGGGAGAATGTCCGGAAGAATACCTTTCGTTGTGGCGCAAGCAAGGCTTGGATGTGCAAACCGCTCGCATTGCGCCTATCGGGCCGAAAAGAGAGTGGCAGTTCCGCAATTGGTTACGGACACAACCCGCATTTGATGCGGCTTTCATTCCCAGCAACCAGTATCCTGTTGCCCTGACCATTCCTTCCCTGTATGTAGTACATGATATTATCTACGAACGCTATCCGGAACAGCTTGGCCGATGGGCGGCATTCAAACGCTGGTGGTTGCACCGCAATGTAGCAAAGGGCTTGAAACAGGCAAGCAAAGTTATTGCTGTCAGCCGCTTTACAGAGCAGGAAATTTTGCGTTTCCATCCCTATACTGATCGGCAAAAAATAAATGTGATATACGAAGGGTGGGAGCATCTCAATGCGCCGCAACCGGACAAGCAAATAAACATTCCCCTTAGTGATTACATTCTGTATATCGGCAGTTCGCGCGGGCATAAGAATATGCACGGACTCCTTAATGCAATGGAACTTGCCGGCGACAGGATACCCAATGGGAAAGGATTGGTTATTGTAGGGGATAACCGCATGTTAACATCCCGACAACATGCCCAAATCAAGGCATTACATGGCAAAGTGATTACTACGGGATGGCTTTCCCAAGCAGAACTGAATGCCTATTGCAAACGGGCAAAAGCCATCATCTTCCCTTCTCTGTGCGAAGGATTCGGCATACCGGCTTTGGAGGCATTCTATTTCCATAAGCCTCTGTTAGTAAGCAACACCTCTTCACTTCCGGAAGTAGCAGGGGATGCCGGTATTTATTTTGAGCCGACAAATCCCGAACAAATCGCGCAGGCTATGATACGGGCATTGAATATGAATTCGGAAGAAGAGGTAGAGTGGATACAACGCGGCAACAAGCGGTTGGAACTGTTCAGCTGGCAGAAAACAGCCGATGAGATAAACAATCTATTGAATGATATACTGATTTAATTATGTATAAAATAGCATTTGTAGGAAACAGTGCTCTGACAATGATGAACTTCCGTTTGGGAGTAATGAAGGAACTGAGCCGGCAATACGAGGTGGTTATGATAACTCCGCAGGACTGCGAGTTGACTCCCCTTGCCGGAACATCTATCCGCTTTGTGCCTATCGAAGTGGATTGCAAAGGACAGAATCCCGTTCGCGATATCCGTTTGCTCGCGCAACTGAAAGAAATCTATACGCAAGAGCATTTCGATTTTATCTTCCATTATACCATTAAGCCTATCATATACGGCTCTATTGCAGCCTCTTCGTTAGGGATTAAGCATATTGACGTTATCACAGGTTTAGGATATTCATTCATCAAGCGAAACTGGTTGTTCTACCTGTCTTGCTGGTTGCATAAACATGCGCTGCGTAAAACAAACGCTGTCTGGTTCCTCAATCAAGATGACTGTGACTGTTTCGTAAAGTGGAACCTTGTCGCTCAAGAGCGTACCCATGTAATTCACGGAGAAGGTGTCAACACTGATTTCTTCCTACCGACACGCGAACCGGACGACTCCTTTATCTTCCTCCATTGCGGGCGTATGCTACGCACCAAGGGTGTAGAACTCTATATCAGGGCAGCGGAAAGGCTAAGGAGAGAATATCCTAAGGTGCGCTGGCAGTTACTGGGTCCTTTGGATGCCCAGAACCCTGACGCTATTCATCCTGCGGAAATGGAAGCGTGGGTGCGTAATGGAAGTGTGGAATACTTGGGAGTAACCAATGACGTACGTCCCTATCTGGAACGCTGTTCCTGCGTTGTGTTACCCTCTTACTACATGGAAGGCGTGCCTCGTTCATTGATGGAGGCAGCATCTATGGAACGTCCGCTAATCGCTACCGATTCCGTAGGTTGCAAAGATGTTGTGCTAGACGGCGTAAACGGATTGCTCTGCGAAAAGCGAAGCATTGAAGGCCTTGTGGATGCCATGCGGAAAATGTTGGAGATGCCTGCCGAAAAGTTACGCTGTATGGGAAAGAAAGGAAGGGAACTGATTCTGCGTAAGTTTGACGAGAAGATTGTTATCAAGGAGTATGAGACGGCCTTGCACCGCCATCTGAACGGATAAACCATCGTATGCTGAACGTATCTATCGTACTATATTATCCTGATTGGGAACAAGTGATACCGCTTTGTATGGAAATCGGCAAGGCGGAGCAAGTGCGATATATTTACTTGGTAGACAATTCCCCTACCTCAACCGAGACCAACCTCATACAATCGGATGCGCCCGACAAGAGGAAAGAAGGGCTTGAGAAAGTGAAATACATCTGGTGCGAAGGCAAGAACCTCGGTTATGGGAAGGCTAACAATATCGCTATCCGCGAGAGTGTCTGGCTCAAGACAAGGTATCACCTTGTGATGAACCCCGATATCCGGGTCACTGCGGATGCGCTGGACAGACTGCACCATTTCATGGACAAAAACCCCACCGTGGGAATCGTAATGCCAAAGGTAGTCTATCCTGACGGTGAGCTACAATATCTGTGTAAACTCCTTCCAACTCCCCTTAACATGATTGGCAGGCGTTTCTTACCTAAGAGATGGACAAGAAAACACAACGACAAATATGAGATGCGGTGGAGCGGATATGACAAGATAATGAATGTACCCTATCTGAGCGGCTGCTTCATGTTTCTGCGTACCGAAGCCGTATTACAAGCAAGGCTGTTCGATGAGCGTTACTTTATGTACCCTGAAGATATTGATCTGACACGGACAATACACCGTAACTGGCTCACATTATATGTGCCCGATATAACTATCATACACCAACACGAAAAAGCCTCTTACAAAAGCCTACGGATGACGTGGGTGCATATCAAGAATATGTACCGCTATTTCAACAAGTGGGGATGGTTCCGAGATCCGGAACGGGATATGATAAACCAACTCACCCTTTCCCAATTTGACTCTTCTACAGAGTCATAAGACGGTACGTCAAATATCCTGCGTAAACTATCAGGAGGAATGCCCCTTCCCAGCGTTTGACTTCCTTTTTGCTATTTGTCTGCACAAATACCCATACCAGAAGACATCCCAATGCTACCATCAGGCTATCTACGACAAAACCGTCGTAAGCAGGCAATGTCCGGATGACGCCACTCACACCCAACACAAAGAATACGTTGAAGATATTGCTGCCTAACACATTGCCCAGCGCAATGTCACTGTTCATTCGGACAGCCGCTACGACCGAGGTAGCCAATTCCGGCAGTGAGGTGCCCAATGCCACAACGGTCAGACCTATTATGGCTTCGCTCACTCCAAGGTCGGAAGCGATATGCACTGCGCTCTTCACTATCAGTTCACCGCCTATGACAAGACCACAGATACCGATTCCTATCAGCAGCAACGCGTGTCCGACAGGGGTCGGATCAACCTCTGTATCTTCAACATCTTGCTTCCTACTCTGAAGAAATATCACAACCATGTATATGACAAACACAAGCAGTAACACCGCCGCCTCCCAGCGTCCGATACCGCCAGTCCATGCAAACGCCAAAACAAGCAATCCGGCAGCCGTTGCCACAGGGATATCCCAGAGACGCGAAGAGCGTTGTGACACGACGGGATACACCACCGCCGTCAAACCGAGGATGACGAATGTATTGATGATATTGGAGCCTAATACATTGGTAATAGCAAGGTCGGTTGAGCCCTCGGATACCGACACCATATTAACGACGAACTCAGGCATTGAGGTTCCGAAAGCAACGACAGTCAGACCTATTACCAAATCGCTGATACCGAAACGCCTTGCCAATGCCGATGCACCGTCCACGAGACAGTCAGCACCTTTTACCAGTGCGACAAACCCTATCACAATCAATCCCACTCCTATCCAAGGACTGACAGAAAACCAAGTATCCAGAATCCCAATCATTGTGTTATCTTCTTTTTCGCGTTATACATTAAAGAGGAAGTGCATGATATCGCCGTCCTGAACGAGATAATCTTTTCCTTCTACGCCCAGTTTTCCGGCAGCACGGCATGCTGCTTCGCCACCGAGAGCAATAAAGTCTTCGTATTTTATCACTTCAGCACGGATAAAACCCTTCTCAAAATCGGTATGTATGACTCCGGCACATTGCGGGGCTTTCCATCCTGCACGGAAGGTCCATGCGCGCACTTCATCCGAACCGGCTGTGAGGAATGTACGGAGATTGAGCAGGGCATACGCCGCTTTGATGAGGCGATTGCATCCCGACTCCTGCAGTCCCATTTCCTCCAGGAACATCTGCCGTTCCTCATAGGTTTCCAATTCGGCAATCTCCGATTCGGTTTTGGCAGCAAGCACCAAGACTTGGGCACCTTCATCTTTTACCGCTTCGCGGACCTGCTCCACATATTGGTTACCCGTTGCCGCAGAAGCGTCATCCACATTGCAGACATAAAGCACAGGTTTGTTGGTGAGTAGGAACATTTCTTTTGCAGCCGCCTCTTCCTCTTTGTTTTCCAACTCCACGGTACGGGCATTGCGACCTGCAGAGAGGGCTTCCTTATAGCGCATCAACACGCCCAGTGCCACTTTCGCCTGCTTGTCTCCTCCTGCTTTTGCCTGCTTCTCTGTCTTTTGGATACGCGCTTCCACCGTCTCCAAATCCTTCAGTTGGAGTTCCGCTTCGATAACCTCCTTGTCACGCACGGGATTGACTGTACCATCCACATGCACCACATTTCCATCGTCAAAACAACGCAGCACATGAATAATGGCATCCGTTTCGCGAATGTTCGCCAGGAACTTGTTTCCCAATCCCTCTCCTTGACTGGCTCCTTTTACCAGACCGGCGATATCCACAATCTCGACGGTGGTAGGGATAACGCCACGCTCCGGCTTGCAGAGTTCTCCCAATTTGACAAGGCGTTCGTCCGGTACGGTAATGACACCTACGTTCGGCTCAATGGTACAGAACGGAAAATTGGCTGACTGCGCCTTGGCATTACTCAGGCAATTAAACAGGGTGGATTTCCCTACGTTCGGGAGTCCTACTATTCCACATTTCATATCTTTATTCTTCTTCTAAGTCTGTTTGACATTCAAAAAACGTGCAAAGGTAGTAAAAATATCGGATATGTACAAATTTTATTTGCATAATTCGAAGAATAGCATTAACTTTGCAGCGAGTTAGGGAATAAATGCCGTTACAATGCGTATTCTGATAGCGCCGTTGAACTGGGGACTGGGTCATGCCAGCCGTTGTGTACCTTTGGTGAGAAAGTATCTTGCGGAAGGCCATTCGGTTGTGTTAGGAGGAGACGGGGAATCGTTTATCCTACTGCGCAAGACCTTTCCCACATTGGAATATGTACATTTCCCTGAAATGCACCTGCGGTATAGCAGCGGGAAAAGCCAAACAGGCGCAATGCTACGCAATATGCCCCGCATCCTATTTTCTTTGCTAAAAGACCATCTGCATACAAAATACCTTGCTTCCCACGAACATTTCGACCTGATTATCTCAGACAACCGATTCGGGATGTTTCCCCCAAAGAACCGGACACACAAAGACACCCGCTATGTGTATATCACCCATCAATTGCACATCCCCATGCCCTGCGGATGGGAATGGATGAGCAAGATAGCGGACAAACTGCACAAAGCCATTTGGTGCAAGTATGATGAAGTCTGGGTGCCGGATTATTCCGATGAAAAGGAGAGTTTGGCAGGGAAATTGAGTCATCCAGCTACGATAAGCGAGAAGGTGCACTATATCGGTCCCTTGTCACGGATGGAAAAAGGTCAGGAGAGCGTAAACTTATACGATGTGGTTGCCGTATTATCCGGCATAGAGCCCCAACGGAGTATGTTGGAAGAAGAACTGACAAAGCAATATGCAGGCAAAAGCGAAGAAGTGCTGATAGTACGGGGAAAGACAGGCGAAAGCAATGTGAAGATACGCCACGGGAATATTACGAAAACTGCCTATATGAGCGATGGGGAACTTATCCCTATTCTGAACGGCGCGAAAAAGATAATCTGCCGCAGCGGATACTCAAGCATCATGGATTTGGCTCGATTGGGTATGCTTGAGAAAGCCGAACTTATTCCTACGCCCGGACAACCGGAACAGGAATATCTGGCAAGGTATATCCAACAGAAAAAGAATACTAACCGATCGAGCCCTCAAGAGTGACTTGCAGGAGTTTCTGCGCTTCGACAGCAAATTCCATCGGTAACTTATCCATTACCTCTTTGGCATAGCCGTTGACAATCAGGCCAACGGCATCTTCTGTGCCAATACCGCGTTGCTGACAGTAGAACAACTGGTCTTCCGAGATTTTGGAAGTGGTGGCTTCATGCTCCACAATGGCTGTGGAATTGGCAATCTGCATGTCAGGGAAGGTATGCGCCCCGCAACGGTCACCCAAAAGAAGGGAATCACACTGGCTATAGTTACGGGCGTTGTCCGCTCCGCTCACCACTTTAACCAATCCGCGATAGGCATTCTGACTATGCCCTGCACTGATACCTTTGCTAATGATATGGGATGTGGTGTTGCGCCCAAGGTGAATCATCTTAGTACCCGTATCCGCCTGCTGGAAATTGTTGGTGACAGCCACCGAGTAAAATTCTGCAGAGGAGTTGTCCCCTTTCAAGATACAACTCGGATACTTCCATGTAATGGCAGAGCCTGTTTCGACTTGCGTCCAGCTAAGGTGCGCATTCTCATAGGTAATGCCACGCTTGGTGACGAAATTATAGATACCTCCCTTTCCTTCCTTGTCGCCAGGATACCAGTTTTGCACCGTTGAATACTTGACTTGTGCATCCTTATGAACCACTATTTCC
Source organism: uncultured Bacteroidales bacterium (assembly GCA_902780495.1). Lineage (GTDB taxonomy): Bacteria > Bacteroidota > Bacteroidia > Bacteroidales > Paludibacteraceae > Colicola. The sequence goes on along the minus strand of CACZFM010000010.1, from coordinate 23,171 downwards.
ACGATAGCGGCATGTAACTGGTTCTCATCGCGCATCGGTGCCGTACATCCCTCCAGGTAACTGAGATAGGCACCTTCGTCTGCAATCAGCAATGTGCGTTCGAATTGCCCCGTATTGCCTGCATTGATGCGGAAGTAGGTACTTAACTCCATCGGACAACGCACGCCCTTCGGTATATAAACAAAGGAGCCGTCGGAGAATACCGCTGAATTGAGGGCTGCATAAAAGTTATCGGAATACGGAACGACCGAACCCAAATACTTCTGCACCAGTTCCGGATAGGTCTGCACCGCCTCCGAGATAGAACAGAAGATGATTCCCTGTTTGGAAAGGGTTTCGCGGAACGTGGTTTTGACAGAGACCGAATCCATGACAGCATCCACCGCCATATTTCCCGCCAAGGCGGCGCGTTCCTCCAAAGGAATGCCCAATTTATCGAAGGTCTTTTGTATTTCAGGGTCTATTTCCTTGGTCTCATTGCCTTTGTTCCGTTTGGGTGCAGCGTAATAGGAGATAGCCTGAAAGTCTATTTCCGGAATGGTGAGGTGCGCCCATTGGGGCGGTGTTATGGTGAGCCACTTACGGTATGCTTTCAGGCGAAATTCGAGCAGCCATTCGGGTTCGTTTTTTTTCGATGAAATCAAGCGTATGACATCTTCGTTAAGCCCAGTGGGAATGATATCTGTATCGACATCTGTGGTGAAGCCGTACTTATATTCCTGCGCGATGGTATTTTCTATTTCGTTCTGCATTTCGTTTGTTGTGCTTTGTCATAGAAAAGAGCCGCCTGTTGGCGGCTCTGAGAGGTACCTAGCAGATTCGAACCGCTGTCCCCGGTTTTGCAGACCGGTCCCTAACCACTCGGGCAAGGTACCCTATTTATTGTCGGGATGACAAGATTTGAACTTGCGACCTCCGGTCCCCCAGACCGTTGCGCTACCGGACTGCGCCACATCCCGATTGCGTCCCACTTGCAACCCCAAATTTTGCTTGCAGGAGCACTCTTTCTTCTGAAAGCGGCTGCAAAGGTACTGCTTTTTTTTGGAATGACCAAATAAAAACGCAAAAATCGTACTTATTTTGTTATTTTTTCTATTTTCCCAGTAAAAAGTATGAGTCCGGAAGCCATATCCCGAATGAGAAGGAGGTATGGCCGATTGACATGGAAATCGATTACTTCTTCCTGTTGCGGCATTGCGGTGGTGCGCACCAAAACGGTGGTAACGGCAGCGGCTTCGGTGCCTTCTTCATCCATCCGGAGATAGGAATCCTGCTTCACCAAACCGACATACAGACGAGTGGCGGCGATATGGCGGAAATCTGCCTTTCCCGGCGAGAAAGCCTGTTTCATGCCCAAGTTCTGCAAATCTTCATTCAGCATACGGGCATAGCGAAGTTCCAGTTTGGGCAGGGTGAGACGAACTTTTTTGTAGGTCTCCTGTTCGGCAATCTGCTTCAGGGTCTCCGTAGAAAAGGACGCGAGGACTTCGTCCACCGAACTGCTTTTTTCGGGCAGGATAATCTGCAGGCAATACTGTTTTCCGTCATCCGCAGGGCGATAGGGCACTGAAAGTGCGGCAAAGGTATTGTTCCGGAAATAGTTGTAATGCTCTTTCTGTGTCATCATCTTCACCTCCTGTGCGGCACCGCTTCGCGGATAGAAGGGTTCGGTGTGGGTGAACCTTTCTTGGAAAGGATTCTCCCAATCAGCACGGAAATAGACGGCATTGGCGATGAGCATTTCAAGATTAGGCGGCAGGGGTTCGGAGAGTACTTCCGTTATTTTGTTGTTGGTGTGTTCCGCCGCCCAGGCGTTTACTTTGGCAGCACGGATTGTTTCGATGAAAAGGTCCATTTTCTTCGCCCGACATGCGTCAAGATATGCGGTGTAGGGTTCAAAGTTAGGCTGAATCCACAATGCCGATGCGACTTGCAATTGGTTGTTATTTTTCAGGGCAAGGGATGTCATCAACGGGCGCAGTTCTTCGGCTGTGTGACCGGCAGCCCCCATGTGCAGCGGCATCAAGGCAGACTGAACGCTAAAGGGGCTGAGCCAAACCGTTTCGTCCGTTTGTGCGTCGCAAACAGTCTGCATGAGACGAAGGGATGCGGCGTTGGAGGCTTCGACCATCGCTGCGGTATCCTTGCGCAAAGGTGCGGAAGCAGTGGTTGCCACCTGCTTGGAGGAGCAGGAAAACGAAAGGGCTGAGAGCAGAAAAAGAGCCACAACGTGACTCTTTTTCATTCCAAAAAGATTGCTCACCATACTTATTTACGGATACCAAGTTGCTTAATGATAGCACGATAACGCTCGATGTCTTTCTCCTTGAGGTAGTCCAACATACGACGACGTTTACCCACGAGAGCATTCAGTGCGCGCTCTGTACCAAAGTCCTTGCGGTTGGCTTTGAGGTGCTCGGTGAGATGGTTAATACGGAAAGTAAAGAGGGCGATTTGGCTCTCAGCCAATCCAGTGTTCTTGGCATCCTTGCCGTAGGTGGCAAAGATTTCTGCTTTTTTTTCAGCGGTCAAATACATGACTTTCAATGATTTAATTGTTTTACAATGGCGGCCTTGCAGGATATGTCATCTCAACAATGCCACATTACTTTGTGCCTTTTCGTTGGAAAAAGCGTGCAAAGGTACTGCTTTTTTTTTGATTGACCAAATATTTGTGCAAAAATCTGTATTTTTTTGTGGAAATATATGTGGAATTAGCGTTCCCTCTGCTTTCTGTCTGCTAAATAACCTACTAATAACCCAATAATCACCCAATAATAACCTAATAATAGCCTAATGGTTATACGGGAATTGTGCGAAAAATGAAAAGAAATATAAAATATATAGACACAAAACGCCCGAGGGGTTAGCTCGGGCGAGAGAGGTGTGTAGTGACATTAAAAACAATAATTCCACATACCTTTCTATCGTTTCTTAATCATCCGAGGGTGAAAATAAACTCTCCGTTCTCTTTTTTTACATTAAATATTTTTGTGGATGTATTTAACGCTTTTTTTAACGCTTCATTATAATCTCCTTGGAGAGAGAGTTTTACAACGCCATTTATACCACAAGCCACACTAACCACTTTATAAGCAGTACAAGTATAGACATCTCCACCAAATTTACAATAGATGTTTAAGCCAGTATCCAACCAACTACCATTAAAATAATTACACAAATCATCCACTACATCAGTCGTATAAACTAACATTTCATAAACGGTCGTTGAGTTAGATGAGTTTGAAGCCATAAGCGACGATGCGCTTACACTTTCTGTTTCATTTGCAAAAGCGACAACAGACATTGCTAAAATAGTTAATGTCATTAATAATTTTTTCATGTTGTTTATTGGCAGTTATATCCCATCGCCCCATCGGTTTTAATTGGATTGAATGAATTTATTATTCCTGCTCTTACAGCTTTGCAGAGCTTGCCCCGTTTTGAAAGTTCGGCTCTTTTTATCCTATGATTTACCCTCTTTAATACGCCACATGCCCCATAAAATATATCTAAATCAAGATTACTACATAATTCGGGTGCAAAGGTAGTGCTTTTTTTGAAATGTGCAAGCGTTTTGGTAAAAAAGTGACGGATGCCACTTATTCAGCCGTTCTGGCATCCACTCCGGAGCCGAACTCATGGTAGGCATGTAGGCTGAGGTTGTCGCTGACAATCTTCACCGAACGAACATGGCGGAAACCCATACCGACAATGAACGCCAACTCCATATCAAAGACACAATCGCGATAGTCAGACTGCGTGACAAAGTCCGTTCCACTGTAACAAACTGCCTGATAATTAGCCAAATGCAGTCCTAAAGTCTGCAAAGGAAAGACAGGTTCGGGATAGGTGACACAAGGATGGTTGAGTCGCGACTCAGTAACCTCCACGACACTTCCGATGGCATAGTTGGCACTACCGGCATAGCCGATATTGATGATGTCCGTATCCAACGGCAGGTCCCGCAAAGAGCGCATGATATTATAGGCTCCAACGCCCGTTACTAACACATCTGCTTGTATATTAGGCAAATACTGTTCAATCAATTTACGTTCGCCTTCTTCGGCAATCAAAATAAGTATTTTCATATTCTTTACTTTATATTTTTTGGCATAAACATATCTTCCAATCCATCTGTTTCCGCCGGTACGGCACGAACGGTCTGTGTGTCCTCCTCCGGCCGCACAAGCCACCAAGCCTCGTAGCGGTCGGTGGTCTCACCTGAGATAGAATCATATCCCACCGCCATGACCACCATCGTATCGCCAATGGCGAAGGTGTTGTCATTATAATACCAACGCCAAGACTCCGTGTCCGTGCCGGAGACCAGAAAATCAGCCATCTCATCCAGTTCGTAATAGTTCTCCATCAGTTGGAAGAAATAGTAGGAGTGCAGGCCGAGATAGCGGTCACGGATATCCTTCAAGGGCGTGAAATCCCAGAAATAAGTGGCCGAGGGGTCCTGCAGTATAGAGGGATAGATGGCGATGGTTTCTCCAAGCAAGGTGACAGAATCGATATGCAGGTCGGAGATTTTGCGAGGCAACGTGCGGAAGAGTTCCTTGCGCAAGGTGTTGACAGGGCGGCTTCCGTTGTAACTATACAACAAGAGATAATACTCCTCGTCCGATGGGATAGAGAGATTGACAATCAGCGTGCCCTCCTGCAGCAAATTCTTGAGTTGAATATCAGGCGTCTCCTTCGCTATACGCTGCAAGGAAGTGTCCTTTCTATATATATAGTCGGCGTCCGAAACATAGGTGTTGCGGAAGCTGTCAACCGGCATAATATCCATGCTGTAGCGGGTGAACTCATACTCAGGGAACAGTTCAAGATGTATCCGTTGCGCCTGAATACGTCCGACCGTCACCCGAAAATCCTGCGGCAAGATAGAGTCGGACTTTCTCTTATGACAAGCCCCACAGGCACAGGCCAAAAGCAATAAGAAGCATATCTTTCTCATAGGTCTATTTGAGTTTGCGGAACACCTCTTTCATGAATGTCAAGAAGGCATCGGCATGTTCGCCATAATGCCCGAAATCATAGGTAACATTGTTCACCCCGTGCTGCGTGAAATAGCCATGCTGGACCTGTGCGTTGATGAAAGGCACCGTTTGATCATCCATCGAATGGAACATATACACGGGCGCTTCGGGCACAAAGTTGGCAGGAATGCTGTTGTACGCCAAGGCACGATACAAGCGTTTGGTCTCCGGCTGCGAGCGGTCAAGCGCCATCGGTGTGAGTATCTTGTCGATATTGCGCGTGCCCATGAGTCGGGTTATCTGCGAGCCGGCATAGCGTTTGGAGAGCAGCCACTCCTTGTAATGCGACAACAAAGGTTCCCGGAAGAACGCATCCACATCCAAGGGAACCGCCATGCCTTCAGACATGCCGAGAATAAGCATCGGCACGGCATACGGGATGCCCGTTGTGCGCGTACGGACAGTCTCGTCATAAGTACGGGCTATGTTATACGGTCCGCCGCCACAATAGTTGCACTTAATCTTAAACAAACCCTTATAGGCGGCAGATTGCTCCATCATTAACTGGACGAAGAGACCGGTAGCGCCGCCCTGACTGTAGCCAAACAAAATAACCTCTTCGTTATCCACGACAATCTTTCGGTTAGCCAGGAACGGACGGACAGCCAAGGCCATATCGATGACCGTGCCAGCCGTGACATACGCCTGCAGATAGGGATGAACCCTATCTTTTGATGCGCCATAGCCGATATAATCGGGCATCACGACCACATAGCCCAAGGATGCCAGCAGGGCTTCGATAGGAAAGGTCTGGCTGGGCACTTCATAGTCCGCCGTGACCGTATAATGACTGCAAATTATGACATTCTTTATCCGTCCCTGTTTGGGATAGAAGACGGCGCCACTGACCTTGACAGGCTCACCGTCAGCACCCGTTGTCATATAGGTACCGCAGACCTGATGCACTTTGTAACTATTGAGCGACTCCAGCAAACCCCGCGCCATATCGGTGATAGTGATAGAACTGGCCGGTCGCCTTCCAGGGACAGCCATATCCTGCACATCGGATGCGGCATCTTCCGGCAAGCGATTCCAAGGCTCTTCCTCCCTCACATCGCGTTCTTCTTCCGAATAAGGCACAAAGCGTTTGCCGGCATTATCCAGTTGCGAGAAGTCCACGCCCAATGTGGGTTCGTCATGATGGCAAGAGGTGAAACACACCATCAATAGAAGCCATATAGAGAATAATATCTTGTTTTTCATCATCTGTCAAATCGATAGCCTATGCCCAACGAGAGGACACGGCTGGAGAACATAACTATATCATCCTCACCCAAAAGCGCGTACAATCCACCTAAATCGAACGAGCCGAACCACCCTTTTTGACCAACCTGCACACCCAGTGCCGTCAGTCCTCCAACGGGGTAACAAACGGTTCGTGTCTTGCGCACCAAGTCCATCTCCGTGCCGCCATTAACGGTCAACCCCATCTGCAAGCCGCAGAAGAGATTGACCCACTTGGAACGATAAAAAGTGAAACGCAAGGCAGGCATAAACGAGAGGTTGTAATAGTCGTGCTGCGGTCCCCTTTTGCCATCCACTTTTTCACGACGGTCGTGCCAACCCTGCCCGGAATAATCAATCTGCATACCGGTACTGCACCACCAATTCCAACTATACTGAAACTCGGCAAAGAGATGCCCCGTGACATAATCAACCTGCGTGTTCGGCTTGCCTATATGCGGGAACTCATACTGCATGGCCGACTCAAAAAACGGATCGCCATAGCCAATCCGCACCTCATAGCGCAAACTATCCCACCTAAGCGCGGAGGACTCACGCGCACAAAGCAAGAGCGGAAGAGAGATAAAGAGCAAAAGTAGCAGCCGTTTCATGTGTATAAAGTAGTTATAAGAAGGAACCCTGAATCGCCCCAGGGCTCCTTCTTTGGATATGTCGGTCTGTTATTTAAGCACACCGAGTTGTTTGCCGACTTTCGTGAAAGCAGCAATACCTTTGTCCAATTGTTCGCGCGTATGAGCCGCAGAGAGTTGCACGCGGATACGTGCCTGCCCCTTCGGAACAACGGGATAGTAAAAACCGGTAACATAGATACCTTCCTGTTGTAAAGCCGCAGCGAACTCTTGGCTGAGACGTGCATCGTACAACATAACGGCGCAGATAGCGGACTGAGTAGGCTTGATATCGAAGCCTGCAGCCGTCATCTTCTCTACGAAATAATTGGTATTCTCGTGCAACGTGTCCTGCAGATGGTTATCTTTGGTCAACAGTTCGAATGTCTTCAACGCGGCTGCTGCCACCATCGGAGGAATAGAGTTCGAGAACAGATACGGACGTGAACGCTGACGGAGCAGGTCGATGATTTCTTTCTTACCGGTAGTGAATCCACCAACCGAACCACCAAAGGCCTTACCCAGCGTACCTGTCAGCACCTCAATCTTGCCACGAAGGTTGAACTGCTCGGTCACACCATGACCCGTGCGGCCAACCACACCGGCAGAGTGACTTTCGTCCACCATTACCATGGCGTTGTATTTCTGTGCCAGTTCGTAAATCTTATCAAGCGGGCATACATTACCATCCATCGAGAAGACACCGTCGGTAGCAATGATACGGAAACGCTGTGCCTGAGCAGCCTTTAGTTGCTCTTCCAAATCAGCCATATCGCCGTTTGCATAACGATAACGAACGGCTTTGCAGAGACGAACGCCGTCAATGATAGATGCGTGGTTCAGGGCATCGGAAATGATTGCATCTTCCGCCGTCAGCAGAGGCTCGAAGAGACCGCCATTAGCATCGAAGCAAGCAGCATAAAGGATGGTATCCTCTGTGCCAAAGAAATCGGAGATGGCTTTCTCCAACATCTTGTGCGTGTCCTGTGTACCGCAGATAAAGCGAACAGAAGCCATGCCATAGCCACGAACATCCATACGGGCCTTAGCTGCCTCAATCAGTTCTTTGTTATCAGCCAAACCGAGATAGTTGTTGGCGCAGAAGTTGATTACATCAACCGGTCCGTTTTCTCCTGCCACCTGAATGCCCGAAGACTGCGGAGTGATGATGACACGTTCGTTCTTGTAAAGACCATCGTCTTTGATTTGTTGCAGTGTTTGCTGCAGATATTTTTGGAAATCCTGATACATACTCTCTCCTTGTTTTAATAATAATTGTCGAAAAGGTATAGAATTCCAGAAAGCCCCAGAATCCTATACCTCTTTTTATGGTAGGTGTACCCGCTTAATAGATACCCTGTTCGAGCATAGCCTGAGCCACTTTCATGAAGCCGGCGATATTGGCACCCTTGACGTAGTCAATCGTACCGTCTTTCTGTGTACCGAACTTCACGCACTGCTCGTGGATGGAAGCCATGATATGGTGCAGACGCTCATCTACTTCCTGTTCTGTCCAGCTGATATGCTCTGCGTTCTGGGTCATCTCAAGACCGGAGGTTGCTACGCCGCCTGCGTTAACGGCCTTACCCGGAGCAAAGAGGAATCCTTTCTGGCTCTGGAAGAAGTGGATAGCACCGGGTTGGCAACCCATGTTGCTGACCTCGCAGCAGCACATTGTGCCGTTCTTAACCAGTTCTTTTGCATCTTCTTCGCTGAGTTCGTTCTGGAATGCGCAAGGCAGAGCGATGTCGCACTTAACAGACCACGATTTCTTACCGGCGGTGAACACAGCCTTACCGGGGAACTTGTCAGCCATATCTTGAACTTTATTGCGGTTGGAAGCACGCATATCAAGCATATAGTCAATCATTTCAGAAGTGATACCATCCTTGATTTCGCAAACGCCGTCAGGACCGGAGATAGCCACAACTTTTGCGCCGAGCTCGGTAGCCTTCTTGGCTGCACCCCATGCTACGTTTCCGAAGCCGGAGAGAGCGATGGTCTTGCCTGCAAGTTTCTTACCTGCGGTCTCAAGCACATGGTTCGTGAAATACAATGCACCGTAACCGGTAGCTTCAGGACGGAGAATAGAACCACCAAAGGTCATACCCTTACCGGTCAAAACGCCGGTGTGGTACTGACGGCTCAGTTTGCTGTACATACCGTTCAGGAAGCCGATCTCACGGCCACCTACACCTACGTCACCTGCAGGAATATCCTGGTCAGGACCGATGCAACGCCAGAGTTCAAGCATAAAGGCTTGGCAGAAACGCATGATTTCAGCGTCGCTCTTGCCTACGGGGTCGAAATCCGAACCACCTTTACCACCACCCATCGGAAGGGTCGTCAGGGCATTCTTGAAGGTCTGCTCAAAGCCCAGGAACTTCAGCATACTGGGAGTAACAGCCTTGTGGAAACGAAGACCGCCTTTGTACGGGCCAATAGCCGAGTTAAACTGAACGCGGTAACCGAGGTTAACCTGTACATTGCCCTGATCGTCAATCCATGTAACACGGAAGGTGAAGATACGTTCGGGCTCTACCATGCGCTCGATAATCTGAGCTTTCTCGAACTCAGGATGCTGGTTGTACACTTCCTCAATGGAACAGAGGACTTCTTCCACGGCCTGCAAATACTCTGCTTCGCCGGGGTGCTTGGCAGCAAGACGCTGCATAATTTCAGCTGTTTTCATGATTAGATTTGTTTGTTGTTTTATTGGGTTGATTGTTATTTGGTTGCTTTCATTTCACAAAGCGACGGCAAAATTACTGCTTTTTTTTGAGATAAACAAGAAAAATCGCACCTTTTTTTGACGGAGGACATAAAATTCGGCCTTCGCAACTTTCTATGATGCTTTTTGAGATGGCTAAACCCAATCCGGTGCCTGTTGACTTGGTTGTAAAGTTGGGCATAAATATCTTGTCTCGTATCTCTTCCGGGATGCCCGGACCGTTGTCCGAGAAAGTGATGCAAACCTCGTCGGCTTGTTCCTCCAGACGGATGATAATATCGCCGTCTTTCTGACCGTCCAACGCCTGAATCGCATTCTTCAGTATGTTGGCAAACACTTGCATCAGTTGTTCTCCGTCTGCCCATGCTGTCACACCTCTATCCGGTCCGAGGTAGCGGATGGGGATATGACGGTCGTTGTGGTCATACAGTGCTTTTGCCGAGCAGAGTTTCTCTGCCACATCTATATGTTCCGCATATACAGCGGGCATCTTGGCAAAAGTGGAGAACGAACCGGCGATACGGCTCAGATTGTCTATTTGTTCTACCAGCATCTGACTGGCACGCTCGAATTGCTCGTCAAAGCGCGGGTCGCCTTTCAGCCGTTGCAGTTGTTGGATAGACAGTTTCATCGGCGTTAGCGGATTGTTTATCTCATGCGCTATCTGCCGTGCCATCGTCCGCCACGCACCTTCGCGTTCGGAAGTGGCAAGACGCCGCATATAATCGTTCAGGCGGTCCACCATCTCATTATAATGCTCCACCACGGCACCTATCTCGTCATTATACGGATAATCGATATGGCTCACGTCTTTTCCGGGGCGATAATGTTTCATGTTCTCGGTCAGTTCGCGCAACGGCTTGCTCATGCGGTGGGCAAAGATACTGGAAATCAGCAACATCATCAGCAGCATCACAAAGAACGGCGGTAGCAATCGCGCCAAGAGGGCATCCACATCGGCCGCTTGTGCCTCTTCCGACATGAAAAACGGCATGGAGATATACCCTAACTGCACATGGCTGCCGTTGTAAAATGGCGTATAGGCGGCTATATATTTCACGCTGCCTATCTGTTCGTGGATGATGGTGGTAGCCTTGTCGGAGAAGAACACTTCCGGTGCCATATGGCGGTTCAGCAATTGTTCGTTGAACAGTTGGGGCGTGGAACTTCCAACTATCACGCCGTTCATGTCAAACACATGAATATCTGACACATAGCTATGAGCCAGGTCGCGCAAATCCACATTCAGTCCCTGCGTGTTCATCCGTGAAAGGCGCAAGTCCCAGTAATACAGGTTTTGCAGGGCGGTTTGTACATGTTGGCATTTCTCTTGCAGGCGGACAATCTGTTGGTTCATATACCGCACCCGTTCAAAATGGATAAACGACAGACCGGCAATGATGCAAAAACCCACCAATGTCAGCATCAGCACCACCTGAACCTTGTTGCGCAGATTGATATTGTCAAACCCTTTATGCGTGCGGAGCAGCCATATCACCCAGCCCAATGCTATCAGCACCAGCACAATGAATAATATGGTATACGCACGCGCGCGTATACGAGTGGCTTTCCACCAGTTCCGACGGCCTTGTTCTTGCAGCGGCAGGTACGAGAAACTGTGCTCCAGTTCCTCAAGCCCCATAATATGCCATTCCATCGGAATAATCGTCATCACCTCCAGTGCTCCGGTGTGCGTCCACATCACGCGCGTATCCGCATTGTCGAACGTATAATCTATCCATTTCGCACTGTAATCGGGCGTCGGAGGTATCTTGCGCGTCAAGCCGTTGTCCGACCAGAATATCAGCTCGCCACCCGAATAAATAAGGAATATCGTCTTGTCCCATTCATGCACGGCCTGCCAGATGCTGTCCATGTCGCGCGTCTGAATAGCACGGATCACATGCTCTGTCTGACGTTCAGCACGCCGTTCCATACGCGTTTGTTTGTCGGCACAAGACGACAGAAAAACGCCCATCAAAACGATTATTCCTAAAATTTTTCTCATTTCGCTTGCAAAGTTACCGCTTTTTTCGTACCTTTGCAAACTTTTTAGAGAAAAAAGATGATTATGGCTATTTTTACTGCTTTATTATTGGGTTTTCTAATGATTTTGGACCCTTGTACGCTTTTTACATCCATTGCCGCCATTGGATTCATCGACCGTGAGATGCAGAACCGCCGGCGTGTTCTTGTCACGGGCGCGATGTTTGTGCTCGGCAAACTGGTCACCTATGTTTTGCTCAGCGTTCCGTTTATTATGGGTTCGCAGACCGAACATATCCGGCACTTTATTGCCGAATGGGGCGAACCTATGTTGGCTGTCTTTATGGTGATATGCGGTTTGTTCCTTTTGTTCGGGGGACATCTGCATCACAACCACGATCATGGCGTTTCGCGTTGGCTGCAGTCGGTGGACGAGCGCTCCAGTTGGTTTTGGGCGTTCATGCTTGGTATATTCTTCGCTATTGCGTTCTGCCCGCATCGCCTCATCTATTTCTTCACGATGATTGAACTGGCCGTCAGCAGTTCCGACCCGCTTATTTGCAACTCTCTGCCATTCTTCTTCGGACTTGGCACGGGGTTACCGATTATGATTCTCGCGTGGATTATTTCTTATAGTGCCGTCTCCGCACAGGCTCTCACCGAGAAAGTGAAGCGTTTCGAGCATTGGTTCCGCTATGCTGCGGCGGTTTTGTTCCTGGGATACGGATTGTCTCTCGGCATTCATCTTCTGGGGCACGAACATCATCATCACCACGAGCCCGAAACCGTTACTGCGCAGCCCTGACAATGGCATCTCCCTTCTTCCGCTTTAAGCAATTCGCTGTCTGGCACGACCGGTGTGCCATGAAAGTCGGCACCGATGGCGTACTTTTGGGCGCATGGTGTCCCTTGCCGGAGAATACGGCAACTTTGCGCATCTTGGATGTCGGAACAGGGTCGGGACTCATTGCGCTTATGCTCGCACAGCGGTGCGCAACCGGACAACGGTGCTTCCAAACGGATGCAATTGACATTGATTCTTCCGCTACTGGACAGGCTGCGGACAATTTCAACCGCTCTCCTTGGGCGGAACATTTGAAGGTCGCTTGCAGCAGTTTGCAGGAGTGGAATAGCGACCCGTACCATCTCATCGTAAGCAATCCGCCTTACTTTGTTGACTCCTTGAAAAATCCCGATGAAAACAGGCATTTGGCGCGTCATACCGACACCCTTTCGTATGCCGATTTGCTGACTAATGCTTGGCGGTTGCTTGAGCAAGACGGACACTTGGCAGTCATTCTTCCTGCGGATGCTGAAACGGATTTTTTGCAGTTGGCGCATCGCATCGGTTTCTCACAGACACGCCTCACGCGGGTTTTCTCCAAGCCTGGAAAGCCGCAGCCTATCCGCATGTTAGTGACGCTGTCTAAAACGCAGAAAAGTTCCGATGAAATCGTGGATAATTTGTATATTGAGGGTGATGCTTCTCCGCGCAGCGACCAATACGCTTCCCTCACCCGCGATTTCTACCTCTGACCGCATTATTCTCGGACAATTCCCGTATAACGATTAGGCTATTATTAGGTTATTATTGGGTGATTATTGGGTTATTAGTAGGTTATTTAGCCAACGAAAGGCAGAGGAAAGGCAGAAAAAACCAATTCATTTTGCATCGCTCAACCTTAAACATTAAACTTTCAACCAAAAATCTTCCCTTAAGGCTTGGATATTCGAACTTTTTGTTGTACTTTTGCACGCTTTTTTGGCCATCTGGCATAGAATTAAAAGATAAATGAAACACGCAAAAGACACATTATCAGACAATTACGGGGGGGGGGGTAAATTGAATCCGCGGAGGATATATATGGAGTACGAATCGAATGTTGTGTTCGCTATCGTATTGTTAGCCTGTGTACAACTCAGTTACTGGCTGGCGGATTTTATCCCTGACGAGTTATTTAGGAACGGCATTAGTCAGATATTGAATGGTTGTATCGCAACAGTTGGTCTGTTTGGCGCTTGCTTGGTCTGGCGCCACCACGATGGTATGCGTGCGCGTAAGTTGTGGGCATTTGTCCTGCTCTTCTGGACGGTGTTGGCAACACTTCTCCTGATGCGACTGATTGCGTACGATGCACAACGCTCGGAGACCGGCATATTGAGCCTCAAAGGTTGGGAACTCGTCATCGGTAACTTCTATGCCTGGCTGCTATTGATTTACCCTGCCGAAATGTTGCGTCCGGGATGGTTGAACGTCCGGCGTTCGGTTCTTCACCTTCTTCCTGTCTTTATTGTCGGGGTGGTAGATTATTTGTTGCCCGTGGATTTACACCTTGTCTTAGCTTTCTATCCGGTTGTTCTCGTAGGATTTCTGACTATGCACATACGCGCCTACCGCACATGGTGTGAAGAGAACTATTCCTCAATGGATAATATCGACCAGCAGTGGATTGTGAAATACCTTACCATGTACTTGACCATTGGCGGAAGTTACATTGTGATGAGTTTTAAGGCCAGCACACCCCGTATGTTCACCACCCTATGGCTCTTGCTCTTTATGCTGGCATATAGCACAGAGCAGATTGTGTTCCGACCTGACCCTTGGAAAATGGTTCGCCGAAAGAAAGTTATACCTGTTGAACCGGAAGAAGAACCGCAAACGGAAGAAGAGCTTGACCCGTCCATTGAAGAAAACAGGGCGATCCTTGAGGAGTGGATGAACAAGGAGAAACCCTATCGGGACCCTGAGTTCAGGTTGGTGGATTTGCATCAGGTCTTGCCCATGAACAGAACCTACTTGTCACGATTCATCAACGCAGCATACGGCTGTAATTTCTATCAGTTTGTGACCAACTATCGTATTGCTGAAGCCAAACGGCTGATACGAAAAAATCCGGATATGCAGATTCAGGATATAGCCGAACAATGCGGCTTCTCTTCTCCTACTATGTTCAGCCGGGTCTTTGTGCGTGAAACAGGCCTCACCCCGGGTGAATATGCCGTACAGGGCGACAATGCCGAAACTCAAAACGCCTAACCGGAATTATCAACATCCTCATTCCGGACGGTGGAGATCGTATCGGAAGCCGATATATGCCATCCAGCCATCAATAGGGGCACAGACCATGGAAGCATCAAAGTCTGCCCCATAGGGGTTGAAACTATCCACGATAGGCGAATATTGCGAGAAGTTGGTCATATTCTCTGCTCCCACATACACACTGCATGTGCGGAAGTATTTGGTAACTTGCGCCATGAGTTGCGGATACCAGGTGATAGTTCGTGGGGTGCCATACCCCCCTTTCAGGTCTCCCATAGCGGTAAAACCATCCGGCATACGGCCTATGCCGTTGAACTGCGCAGTCACATCGAATTGCCACGTTCGGCGCGGAGTTTGATAACTGGTAGTAATGACACCCTTATAGCGGTTGGTAAGTGCCTTTTGACGGAGGCGGGCATTGCCGTTAGGGTCAATGGTGGTCTGCTCCACATCGGTCCAACGGAAGGCTGCCGTCCATGTCCATCCTCGCAGAACTTCCATTGTGGCTTCTATTTGTGCGCTGTGAGCGAATGAACGACCGTTTATATCGGTTTGGTTGTACAGATGGACGGCATGGGCATCTTGGTCCATATCAATGACGAGCGAATTGAGGAAATGAGTGTAATAGTATTCTGCCGACAATTGCAGTTCTCTCTTGCCCAAAGGTATATAGAATGTGGTGCTGATACCGGCATTGACTGCCTTCTCTTGTTTGATATTGGTAGTGATGCCTATCTTGCGGCTGGATGGCAATATAAAGGCATTGTCTGCAATGGCGTTTGGCGAACGATAGCCCATTCCTACACTCCCTCGCAGGGTCCACCACTGCCAAGGAGTATAGCGTATGTTCATGCGCGGTGTACAGAAGAAGCCATAGCGCGTGGAGTAATCGCCACGTACTCCGGCTACCAATGAGAGCATATCCGAATAAGTATAATCATATTCGGCAAAGATGCCGGCAGTCACTTCTTCACGGTTGAGATTGTCCATCTCCTCCAATAGCGATACCGAGCCGGCGGAGAGACGTTCGTTGTATTTGTCGTAGTTGACCGACAGGCCTGCACTCAAGCGATGGTCGTTGTCTATCAAGCCTCCGCCTTCCCAGTTCCCCTGATAGAGAGCATTGAGGTACGCGTTGAGTTGTCCGGCTTTCCAGTTGCGGAGTCCGTAGGTGTTATCCAAATCATGGTAACTGAGTGAGGTGATGAGCGCAATGGACGAACCACTCTCTTCGTCAAATACATAGCCGTTCTTCAGAAAGCCTTCCACGCGCCATGTATTCAGGTTAATTCGGTAGGGATTAGCAATAGAATCCGCCATCTGTCCGCCTCGTCTCCTGTCGTACAACCCACGCACAAAAGCCTGGAAAGTATAATCATCGTGTTTGTAAACCCAACGGTTGGCGATATTGGCATTCTGCGTTTTCGGCATATCGGCAAAGGAATCGTGGTTGTCATCCATGGTGATATATTTGCCTTGATAATGTGCCAGGATGCCGGTGTAGAGCGATTCGTGGTGATGATGTTCACCGGAATGATGATGATGCTCGTGCGTTTCGCCGTGCAAGGGGATTTCCCAACCTCCTGTAATATCCGCTTCGGCACGCACATGGCTAGTGAACATCAAATTGATTGACAATGGATTCTGTGTCTGTGGTTTAAGCAGTTCTACATTGATTTGTCCCGATGTGGCTTCATAGCCGTTGATGACGGAAGCCGTTCCTTTGCTCACCTGTATGGAATTCATCCACGATCCCGGTATGTATTCCATGCCGAAATTCTGCGCCAGTCCACGTACGGCGGGCGTGTTTTCTTGCAGTAGTTGTACGTACGTGCCGCTTAACCCTAACAGACGTATTTGTTTGGCACCTGTGGCTGCATCCGAATAGGCCACATCCACCGATGCGTTTGTCTCAAACGCTTCGCTCAGGTTGCAACATGCGGCACGGCACAGTTCGTCTGCACCAATGGTCTGTGTGTCAAAGGCAGAGAGACGGTTTCGCAACACTCCGATACGCCTTTCACTGATGGTTACTTCATCCAGCACTGCTTCATCAATCAGTACAATGGTCAATGGCTCGCGGTTAAGCACTGTAATGGTGTCGGAATGGCATCCCACAAAACTAGCCACCAAACGATTGGTAGTGCGTACAGGCATCAGGGTGAACGCGCCGTCCATGTCGGTGGCTGTCCCAGCCGTAGTGTTTACCCAGTAAACACTTGCACCCACCAAAGGTTCCCCGTGTTCATCCAGTACGATACCGCTTATCTGACTATATGCAGAGCAACATAAACAGAGCAATATCAAGAATACAATTGTTTTGCGCATAGTATCGGTTTTATTTTATTCGCCTATTGCAGCGGCAAGGGCTGCACGGGCGGTGAACAACTCGGCATAATCTTCCAGATATGCCAACTGCAAATCGTTATATGCCGTGCGGGCTGCCACCAATTCAAACAGCGATGTTTCGCCCAGTTGATAGCTTTCTGTGTTCTTTTGCAGCACACGTTCGGCATCCTCCAGAATATGGTGATGGCTATGCGTAAGCATCAGAGAAGCCACTTTCCATGTGTTATATGCCTGTTCTACTTCCATGTGAATCTGCAACTCCAACGCACGGCAATTATGCTCGGCGTAACGGACCCCCGCTTGGGCGGCACGGACATTACCATTGTTGAGCGAGGAGAACTTCAACGGTATGGCTACTCCTACCGAGAAGCCATGATAAGGCGGGGCAGGCGCTTCTTCGTTCCGCACACGCGTAGCGTATTCATATCCTGCCGTAAAGGTAAGTTCCGGTGCATTTGATGCACGGACTACCCGTAACTGCTGCTCCGTCAATCTATGTTCTGCCGTTGCGTGGATGAGATCCGCACGGCAACGGATGGCTTGGTTCTTCAAATCCTCCAATGACAAAGCGGGAAGGGGGGCAATCGGCAAAAGCGAGTCCTGCAAATCCTCCACGGGTTCGCCGCCTATCAGATTAGCCAACGCTGCCAATGCGTTCAGCCGCTCGGCATCGGCATTCAGCCATCGGTGCATATACACATGTGCTTCAACGGCCGATTGTATCGCTACCGCCTCTGTGACATCTCCTGCCACCCAGCGGAGGCTGTCCCCATGCGCCACACTCAGGAAAGAAAGCCAGGTCTCGTGCAACAACTTCGCTTTATTGACCGCCAACCATGCATTGGCATACGCTTCGGCTGCCGACTGTTGAAGATTGCGGAAATAATCCGCAACGGCTGCGCGCGTGACTTCCAGTTCTGCATTTGCCACTCCCATATTAGCACTGCGCTCTCCGCCCAACGGCACAGTATAGGACAATTCTGCTGCAATCGATTGACCCATACGGAGATTCCAGTCTTGGTTATTGCCATACGAGAATCCCACTTCCGGATCACGGAACACCCGTGCAGCTTCCTGCTGCGCCAATGCTACATCAATCTGACACTGTTCAGCCAGATAACCGGCATTCTGCTCGGCGACTTTATGCAGAAAGGTAGTGTAATCGGGTAATACAATCGCCCTTGCCGTCCATGCAGACACAAGCAAGAGGAACAAACTAATCTGTCGTTTCATGGTGATCACGATATTGAACGAGCGCTCGGCGCTCAACAAGATAATACAAAGCAGGTAGTACGTAGAGGGTAATGGCTGTGGAGCAAAGCAGTCCGTACACGATGACCGTAGCCAACGGACGCTGTACGTCTGAGCCAATACCTGTTGCCAGTGAAGCCGGCAAGAGGCCGATTATTGCTACAGAGGCCGTCATCAGTACCGGCCGCAGCCGGTCTGCCGACCCTTGGCGTACGGCACGGTTGAGGGAGAATCCTTTCCGGCGCAAGTCGTTGATATGTGCCAGCATAATGACACCGTTCTGGATAGTAAGTCCGAACAAGGCTATGAAACCCACTGCCGATGAGACATTGAATGACATACCACGCACCACTAATGCCGTCAGGCCGCCTAACAACGAGAGCGGAAGAAGGGCTATTAACAGTCCGGCTTGACGGAACCTTCCGAAGACCGCAAACATCAGTAGGAACATCACTGCCAGAACGAACGGGATAACTACCCCCAAGCGCATGTATGCACGCCGCTGGTTTTCGAACTGTCCATCCCAGCGAACGGCATATTGTTGGTGGTCGTACGGTATGTCGGCAATGGCCCGTCGCGCTTCTTCCAAGAAGGATGTCAAGTCGCGTCCACGGATGTTGATGCGCACTGTGAGATGGCGACGGTTCATCTCGCGTGTCAGTGTGGAGGCACCAAGGGTGGTGTGTATATGCGCTACTTGCGAGAGAGGTATCTTTGCGCCGGTGGAAGAGGTAAGCAAAAGTTCTCCTATCTGTTCCGGCGTTTGGCGCACATCCTGACGATAGCGGCATGTAACATCGTAGGTCTTGCCGTCCACATACACTTCGGATACGGCTCTACCTCCCACTGCCACTTCCAATAAGCGGCTGACATCGGACACATTAAGTCCGTATTGTGCCACGCGTTCACGGTCCACCTCTATCTGCAGTTGCGGCAATGGCGGTTCCTGGTCGATTACTACATCCGTCGCACCTTTGATATTCCGCACACGTGCGATGATGTCCGTGGCGATCCGCCGTGCTTCTTCCTGATTTTCTCCATATACCTTGACTGCCAAATCCGAATGGGAACCGGCAATCTGGTCCATCACCATGTCAATGATAGGCTGCGAGAAACCTGCCTTATAGCCCGGCATACCGGCAATCATCGTTTCCATATCCGTCACCAAATCGGCTTTGGTTCGGCCGAAACGCCACTCTTTATACGGGCGTAGTCCCACGCACACCTCAATATGAGAACTGGTGAATGCCTCTGCACCTTCATCGTCACGGCCCACCTGGGTCATTACGTAGGTCACCTCATCAAACTGCTTGAGTCGTGAACGCAGAGTGTCTGCAAACTGTTGTGATCGTTCCAGGGAGATACCATAGGGCGCCTGTACCTGTATCCATATACCCCCTTCATCCAGTTCGGGCAAGAAATCCTTACCCACGGCTACCGTCAGACCTACCACTACCAACAGGATTGCAGCAATAGGCGGGAATATGCGGAAAGGAGTGCGCAACAATTTGTCTGTTTGTCGGTGATAGGCGGCTGTGAGACGCTCCATCAGACGATTATGGAATATGCGGTCAGGCTTGCGGTAAATGGCATACGCCATGCCTGGAACCAAGAGCAAAGATGTCATCATTGCTCCGATAAGGGCATAACCAACCGTAAAGGCCATCGGGGTAAAGAGTTTGCGCTCAATACGCTGGAAGGCAAATAGCGGCATGTAAGCGATAATGATAATGAGTGTGGCAAAGAAGATAGGCTTGGCCACTGCTGCCATACGCTCTACCGTAGATTCCCGTTGCAAGGGCTGTAGCGGATGGTCTTCGCGTGCACGAATCACGGTTTCCGCCATCACTATCGCACCATCTACCAGAATACCGAAATCGATAGCCCCAAGCGATAACAGATTAGCAGGAACGCCTGTGAAATGCATCAGGATAAATGCCACCAACAAAGAGACAGGAATCGCCAATGCCACCAACAAGGCAGCACGAGGGCTTCCCAAGAAAGCCAACAGCACCAAGATTACCAATATCATTCCGAACAGCAGGGTGTGGGATACGGTGGCTAAGGTCGTATTGACCAAGTGAGTGCGGTCCATCACCGGTTTGATGCGTACCCCTTCCGGCAAAACGGAGGTATTGAGTTCCTCCACGGCGGCATGTACTTCTTCCAGCACAGCGGACGGATTTTGGTAACGCAGCATTTGCACAATACCTTCCACCCCATCGGTTTGGTGAAGGGAATCGTCATCATAGCCCAAGGCACCTTTTCTCTCCAGATTGCCGTAGCATATCTCTCCCAAATCACTGAGAAATACGGGTTGTCCGTTCTGCGTACGGACAACGATACGGCGCATCTCGTCCAAGTCATGCACAAGCCCTACGCCGCGCACCACATAGCTAAGTTCACCGCGATCAAGCATACTGCCGCCCGCATTGGCATTGTTAGCGAGAATGGCATCTTCCACTTCGGCAAGGGAAACGCCATAACGCTCCATGCGTTCGGGGTCAAGTTCCACTTGATATTGGGTCGTAATACCTCCATAGTTGCTAACATCCGCCACACCTTGTATGCGGCGAAGGCGAGGGATGATAACCCATTTATTTAAATCGGTCAAGGTACGAAGGTCGGTGTTTTCGCTCACCAGAATATAACGATAAATCTCACCTGTGGGAGAAGTAAGCGGATTGAGTTCCGGTTCGGCATCATACGGAAGGTCCACTCCCTCTATGCGTTCACGCACCCGTTGGCGTGCCCAGTAATCATCCACCCCATCCTTGAAAATCAGAATAACGGTAGAGAGACCGAAGGTGTTCTTGCTACGCATCATCGTCAGCCCTGGCGTGCCGTTCAGGGCGCGCTCCAACGGGATGGTGATTTGCTGTTCTATTTCTTCCGCTGCCAGACCGGGAACCTGCGTAACCACCTGCACTGTCACATCCGCAATGTCCGGATAGGCATCCACGGGCAATTGCTTCCATGAATAGATGCCCAACAATGCAATGAGCGAAAAGAGGGCGATTACCAAGCCGCGATGACCGGTCACCCAGTTTATCAGTAACTTGGTCATGTTCAGTCAATTAAATAGATTCCACCTTTTGTCACTATTCGCTGTCCGGATGTCAGACCTTTTTTCACCACTACATGTTCCTCATCCGCTGACTGCACTTCTACGATAGCCGGCAGGAAGGTACTGTCGTTCAAGGCTGTATATACATAACTCTCCCGTTCGCTTTGCAGGATGGCAGAAGCAGGGATTACTAAGACCTGTTGCCCTTGACTACAGAAGGTTGCGCGGACATACATACCCGGAAGCAGCTGCTTATCGGGATTATCACACGCCACTATCACTTCCACTGACCGTGTGGCATCGTCCACTATACCGCCTATATACACAATCTTCCCGCAAACAGGCTTATCCGGATAGGCATCACTGAAAACTGTTACACTGTCATCACGATGCACTCTGCTGATATACTGTTCTTTCAGTTGCGCACTTATCCATACGCGGCTGAGATCGGCTATCGTTATCAGGGGTTCGGCATCCGCACGGACATATTGCCCGTCGGTCACTTCGCAGCGCATGATTTCTCCTGAGATAGGTGCAACGATGTTGATGTCTCCTCCATTCAACAGACATGCTGTATCAACTCCCAGAACCGCCAAAGCGCTCTCTGCCTGCCGCAGTTCGCGCAGTGCCTGTTCGGCGTCGTTTTTGGCCTCCTCCAATTCACGGTCGGACACCACACCATCTTTGTGCAGTATGGTTTTGCGGCGCAAATTGTGTGCTGCCAGATTATTGCCGGAACGGGCTTGGAACCAACTCTTCACCACTTCTGCATAGTCGGCAGAATGGAACGCAAAGAGCGGCTGCCCGGCTCGCACCATCTGTCCTTGCCGGACAAGGCACTTTCCTGTTCTTCCGTCCATCGGAACGGCGACTTCCGCCTGTCTGCCCGCTTCGGCACGGACACTGCCAAAGGTGGTGAAAGAAAGGCTGTATGGGGATGTTTGGATGCTTTCCAATACGATGTTTGCCCGTACAGGGGAAGAAGATGGAACAATAAGGGTATCGCCATTATGGATGACGGATGAGGGGTCGGCGGCTTCGCGGGTGCGATGACATGCCGTGAATACAAGGCACAAAGAGACTATGCCGTAAATATGAAATTTCATTTGATAAGACTAAGATGGGTAATACAATAATTGTGTGTTTCAGGGCGTAAGGGTGCCTGTTCTTACAGATTATTGTACGCCGGAGGAGCCCGTAACCTGGTGTGCCGACAAACACATTGCAAACCTAAGAGGCAATCATGCTCCAACAAGCGGGAAAGCAAGGGACGCACTGCCAGCAGCAAGAGCAAACCTGCCGTCAGGCAAAGCACAAACTCCGACTGGAATAAATCCAGAAAATATAATTGCCCTGCGGTGTGTGCGCCATCCGGCGAGTCATGGTGAGTGGAGGCATGAAAATGCGAATGCACGATGTAGACATCATTGATGATGTGGGTGTGCATACACATCCGTAAATCCGTGTAATAGACACAAAACAGCACAGCCAGCAGAAAGGCTGACAGTTTGCGACTATATGGATATAGATGTTTCATGCGTTGATGCTCCTTCGTTGTTTCCCCACTTTCGAAATCGGGTGCAAAGGTACTGCTTTTTTTTGAGATATGCAAGAAAAATCAAAGATTTTTGGTTTAATGTTTAAAGTTTAAGGTTGAACGACACAAAAGATGGCGAAATAGGATGACACTCGGTCCATTTTCGGTCCATTATCGGTATCTCGATTTTTTATTTGGGGCATGTTTAAAAGATACCCCTCCATATATAATGCAAAAAAGAGGCAAAATCTATCACCTGAAATGCAACTTTTTTGCATTTTTATTGCATTTTCTTTGTAATGCAATGAT
>CACZFM010000009.1 GCA_902780495.1 uncultured Bacteroidales bacterium | reverse complement strand
AGTCGCTCTCGGTCTTTCTCCGAAATCGGTTGGATGCCTTTCCAAGCTTGCAATGCCTTCTTTACGCTTACCTGTTTCATATACATCTTATCTGTTTTGCGATTAAAAGGTTATTGTTATGTAACCTTTTTATTCGTTTTTCAACTGTAATTTATCAATAAAACATCCTATAAGGTGGCTGTTTGGCCACCATTTCGGCCACAAAAGTACTACATTTTATTGACATATGCAAGTTTTTAGGCAAAAAAGGTGCTATTTTTTTTCTTTTAATGTGTTTTTAGCACTTTTTACGGTAATCCAATACGTCAAAGAGCACTTCTCAAACCATTAATACTTTTATAAAATAAAAAAAGCCACCTATAGTGACTTTTTATAGAAATAATTAGAAATTAAGTGCTAACTCCTATATAATTCCCTATTTTCCTGTTGATACACCTCCGCCTCCTAGACGGTTGAGTTCATCCATGTTGCCGACCTTGCGATTCTTGTATTTCTGGAATTGACCGAACATCCATGTCAGGGACAGTGTCACACGCTGCTGACGGACAGTATTCTTATACCAACTGCGATACCCCTCCGCCAAGCCTTTGTCATCGTTACGGAACGATAGCGAGCGAGCCAAATCCTGCACATTGAGGTTGAAGATGAGCCCCTTCTTCATATACTTCTTTCGCACGCCAAAGCTGAAGAAATAGGTGCTACCGCTGGTGTTATATCCGGTCGTCATGGGGCTAGACCAGTTGCCGTCGAACGTCATAGTCCAGTCTTGGGGCAAGTACGCGGAGAGGGTACCGCCGGCATAGCCGTAATGGTTGCGATATTCATATACCGGACTACCATCTGACTGTTTCTCGTACGATTTATTGATGAAGTGCAGCCAACCGGCATTGACAGTAAGTGCCAGCCATGCCCCTTGCATCGACCGTTTGCCGTCCTCTGTAGTCACATATTTAGGCACAATCGGCAGTTCGGTTAGTGATATATTGCCGCCGTGGGTGGTGCAAGTACCGAAGTTAGTCCACTTGATGGAACCCATGCCGTTAGGCATAATAGTGGATTTCGAGGAGAACATATCCTGCGTGTGCGCAAAGTTGAATGTTACATTCAGGTAGTGCGTCCACGAGAAATTCAACTCAACATCGTTGTTGAACTCCGGCGTGAGTTCGGTGTTGCCTTCTTGATAACTATACGCATCTACATAGGTGCGGAACGGATTGAGCATCCAGTAGTTGGGTCTCTTGATACGGCGCGTATAGTTGGCGCCGACGGATATCGGCTGTTGCAGTTTGCCGAGCGGATTGGTGGTGTAGCCTACGTACGCCGTCGGGAACGGATTGAAGTAGGACTTGCTGGTAATGGTATCCGCGCTCTGCCAGTTGCCACGGCTGTAGGTGTATTCGCCTCGCAAACCGAGTTTGACCGACCAGTGGTTGCCGAACTGCTTGCCCACAGAGATATACGCTGCTGTCACATGCTCGTCGTAGCGGAAGTCCTGCGGGGTTTGGCTGAGTAGCACTTGATTGAGTATAGAGTCTGTAGTCATGTGGTTGTCCGTCGATGACAGGCCGTACTTGACGCCGCACTCAAGCATGCCTGTATTCCAGAACTTAGTCTGGAAATCCAGTTTGGCGCTATAGATATCCACCACCTGCTTGCTCTTGATATCCAATCCAAGCGAGTGGGGTATTAGTTCGTCATATTGGGTATTCTGGCTGTTGTTTTGCTTGTTGTTGTAGCGGTTATAATCCAAGTTAACAGTCAGTTCGCGCTCCAGCGCCTCGTTAAATGTATGCGTGTAGTTGAGGTTAGCCGTGTGCTGCGGTGACTGCGTTCCGGCGCTCGTGCGGTTCTGACTTCTGCTCGTTGTGTCGCTTCCCACCACCGTATAGGCATAGTTCCTGCCATCGATAATCTGCTGCTGAACAGTCATGTAGGGCACTTGTAATATAAATCCGAGGGTATTGACAGAGTCGATATACCAATCGTTCCCGACCTTGAGCATGTAGTATTGAAATTTCATGTCGTATCCGGAATAAGAATAATTCTCGAATTCAGGCGTCTTGCGATATGTCTCGAAATCAATATCGTTCTGCGCGAAGACTTGGGTCAGTTGACCGAAGGTATAGGTCTTCTCACCTCGGTAGTTAAGGTTGAGCGACAACATATCCATCTGTAGCCAACGTTTGACATCACCAAAGTACATTCCTCCGTAGCCGGCTGAGAGCATACCGTTCAGCCCGCGCATCATGTTGCGCTTAGTCTTGATATTGATGATTCCTCCCTGCCCGCTGGCATCGTATTTGGCGGAAGGGTTGGAGATAATCTCAATCTTCTCAATCGTATTGCCGTCGGTGCCGTCCAACATGCCCTTTAGTTGCTGGCCGTTCAGGTATGAAGGCTTGCCGTCCACCCAAATGTCCACACTTTTGCCGTTCACGGTTATGTTTCCGTCCTTATCAATACGTACACCTGGCGCACGCCGAAGTATATCATTCCCGTTCGAACCTGCCGACAGCGGCGAAGCACTCACGTTCACCACCAATTTATCCATCTGGCGTTCAATCAACGGTTTCTTGGCCTTCACTTCTACTTCGCTCAACTGCTCTGTCTCTTCTGATAGCACAAAGTTCGGTCCGCCGAACGAGGTGTGATAACCTATATAGGACGCTTGAATGATGTAATTGATTGCCTGTACCTCCAATGTGTACGAGCCGTCATCGTTGGTGATGGTGCCGGTTAACAAAGTGGAATCTTTAGTCAGTACGGAAATCGTGACGAAAGGCATCGGGGCACCATTCGTATCAGTAACATGTCCTTTGATGGTCTCTGCAGAGACGGATAATCCCATCAGCACTACTCCCAATACTAAAAGGACTACTTGTTTAATTGTTTGCATACTTGTTTTCTTTTGTTTGTTTTTTTAGCCACTGAAAGCGGCAAGAAAGAGTTTTTCTTAGCCCCTTCGAGGCACGATTAACTTTGTTTTCGAAATCGAGTGCAAAAGTACAGCTTTTTTAAAATGTACTAAATGAAAAAACGGACATTTTGCATTTCAGTGGTATCAAACCATCTGTTTATGCAAAAAAGATGGAAAAATCATTGCTTAACGGTATTCCTAACGCGCGGAAATGACTGGGTGAGACACATCCCATCTGCTGAAACTCCAATGCCATATGGCTCAGGTCATGGTATCCGTGCGTCAATGCGATAGATAGCAAATCTATCGGTTTGCCTGTATGCGCACTCTGTTGCATCTGCTGGATGGTTCGATGAAACCTTCGCAACCGGATGAACTGCTTTGGCGGGATACCCACGTAGGTTTTGAATACCCGCAAGAACTGCCTCTCACCCAGGCATGCCACACGTGCCATCTGCGCCGCGCTGATATTACCTTTGGCTTCGTCACAAGCCGCAATCACCTTACGCAGGCGCGAATAATTAAGGTCTTCCTTATGTGGCAGATGACCTAAGAAGAAGGCATCTATCAACCGGGTAATCTCCGGTGCGCTTTCGAATTGCTTGAATATACTGTCCAGTTGCAACAAACCTTCATCGCCGTACGCTGCTGCCGTCAGCACCTTTCCTGCCAACTGCTGCAGGTCGATGTGTAGCAAGGCGTACATTCCTCCCGGTTCAAAATCCAACAGCATACCCTCGAACCACCCCTTCAATGTGGTCAGACCTATCGTCTTCTGATTGGCACCCAACAAGGTCAGACCATCCGCCTGCACTCCATTAAAATCCGCCAGCACATTGCGCATGAATACCAAACTGCCGTAGTTCGGTAATAAGGGCTGTACGTGCTTGCCGTTCACAAATCGAGGGTCGTCCGCAGGAGGAGCCATCGTATCTGTTGAACCCTCTGCGCGAACAAATACATACCTTGTGATATATGGTCGTAACGCCTCTGTCGGTTGAATAATTTCAAATTGCATGTTATCTCAGGATTTATTTTACTAAAACTCCGAGGTTGTTAAGCCGCATATTTTGCGGTTTATGTCGGCTTTTTAAACCGTAAGAATATCAATGGCAGAACATGAAGCCCAGGTAAAGGCGCGGGCCTGTGGGCATTATCAACGTATCCTTGTGAATGGCCAATAACCAATCCACACGGAACGTCAAGTGGACAGACTGCGTAAGCACATAATCACAGCCTACAAACGGACAGACACAGGCATAACTCTGCTTGCGGAACATGGACTGCTCTTCCATGTCATAGTCATTCTCCGACCCCTTGACCACATACAAGCCGCGATTGACACCTCCGCCTATGGTAGTGCCTATATAGGGCCACGCTTTGCCGCACTGCCAGTAAGCATCCGCCAACAAACCTCCCCAGCCGGCACGCAGATAACTGCCGGACTGCAATGTTCCGCGACGGTCGGTGCAAGAGGAGGGCATGGAGGACACATATCCTTCCGCGCCTATGCGCAGATGACGGACAAGATGCACACGCATGGCACCACCAATGCCGAACGTAGCGCCCTGCATACTATACGGATTGCGGTTGTCCTGTCCGAAAAGATAACCGGTATGCACTAACATACCGCCAGAGAAACCGTCATACACCTTTTCCCCTCTTACGATGAGAGATGAAAAGAGTATGACGGTCAGTAAAAGAAATATCCGCGGTTTCATCAGCCGAGCATAGTGAGCAGAATACCGGCGGCAACGGCCGAGCCGATGACCCCCGCCACGTTCGGACCCATAGCATGCATGAGCAGGAAGTTGGACGGATCGGCTTTGGCACCTTCCATCTGGCTGACACGTGCCGCCATAGGCACAGCACTGACGCCCGCCGAACCGATAAGCGGATTGATTTTCTCCTTGGAGAAGAGGTTCATCAGTTTGGCAAGCAGCACACCACCGGCCGAGCCCATTGCGAAAGCGATGATACCCATCGCCAGAATGAGCAGGGTCTTGACACTGAGGAAAGTGGCTCCTGTGGCCGTAGCACCGACGCTCAAGCCCAGGAAGATGACCACGATATTCATCAGTTCGTTTTGCGCCGTCTTGCTGAGGCGGTCAACGACACCACATTCTTTCATCAGGTTACCCAACATCAGACAGCCGATAAGCGGTGCAGCATCAGGCAGAACAAGTGCCACAATGGTAGTGATGATGACAGGGAACACAATCTTCTCCGTTTTGGATACGGAACGCAGTTGTTTCATCTTGATTTTCCGTTCCGCCTCCGTAGTCAATGCACGCATGATAGGCGGCTGAATGACCGGCACCAGTGCCATATAGGAATAGGCAGCGATGGCAATCGGCCCCAGCAAATGAGGCGCCAGCTTGGAGGTGAGGAAGATGGATGTAGGTCCGTCCGCACCGCCTATGATACCGATGGAACCGGCTTCGGCAGGCGTGAACCAGATACTGGCACAGAGGAAGGTAATGAATATACCCACTTGCGCAGCGGCACCCAGGATGAAACTTTTCGGATTGGCGATGAGCGGTCCGAAATCGGTCATCGCTCCCACACCGATGAAGATAAGGCAAGGATAAAGCCCTGCTTTCACACCGATGTAAAGCACATCCAGCAGGCCTGCTGACTTGAGGATGGCGCCGTAACTGTGGTAAGCAGGATTGGGCGTGCCATCTTCGAGCAAGGGCTGCAGGAAGGATGCCCACAACTCCTCGTGGAACATGCCCGACATAGGCAGGTTGGTAAGCAACATACCAAAGGCGATGGGCAAGAGGAGTAGCGGTTCGTATTGTTTCTTAATCGCCAGGAAGAGCAAGAAGAAGGACACCAACAGCATGACAGCCTGCTGCCATGCGATGTTCATAAAGCCCATCGAGGTGAAGAAATTAAGAATGTCTTGCATAGTTATAAGGGACTTGTCAAAGCACAGCCAAACAAGACTCCCTTTTCATCCTCCTTTCCATACGCTAAGGGTATGGTAAGGGTATGGTAAGGGTATGGTCAGGATGTGCGGATGCTTTGTGTAGTTTTAGCCTAAAACAATCAGGAGATCATCCTGCATTACATTCTGTCCTGCAGAAACGGCAATCTGTTTTACGGTACCGTCACATTCGGCAGCTACGACATTCTCCATTTTCATGGATTCGAGTGTGAGGAGTGTGTCGCCTTTCTTGACAGCCTGTCCTTCGGAGACAACGACTTTGATGACGCTACCGGGCAGCGGGCTCTTTACTTGGAATCCACCGGCGGGCGCAGCAGCAGCTTTCGCAGCGGGTGCGGCAGCAGGAGCAGCCTTGGGCGTAGCGGCCTTGGCAGGCGCAGCCTTTTTCTCCATTTCTACCTGATATGCCTTACCGTTGACGGTAACTTCGGTCATACCGTTTTCGAGTTCTTTTACGGACGTTTTATATTCAGTGCCGTTGATTTTGAATTGAAATTCTTTCATTGTAGTGTTAGTTGATTAAAGATTGTGGTTCCACATGGTGTGGTGTGAATGAATAGTAAGATGCACGGAGTCAATATCGTGCAAGCCGTAGAAACTATGCAGTGCCATTGCTATGGCTGCCATGTCGTTTTCGAGGTCATTTGCGGTTGCCGTAGCCGCCGTTTCCTGTTTAGCAGGTTCGGCCACAACGGCTTTTTGCCGGGGTTGCATGAGCCATCCCAGCCCCTTCATGACAAAAACGAAAAGGAGCAGCAACACGAGCACAATGGTAAAACCGAGGCACGTGACAAGCCACGTGCGTTCGGTGATACCGGCCTGGGCACTCATTGTATTCAGCATGACAAAAAGAGTGGTTGTCATATTACAGAGGAATATTTGAGTGTTTCTTAGCAGGGTTGTTCAGGCGCTTGGTCTGCAGTTTCTCGAAGGCATTGATGATGCGGATACGCGTGTTGCGCGGTTCGATGACATCATCAATATAGCCGCGGTTAGCAGCCTGGTAAGGACTGGCGAAGAGTTCGTTGTATTCCGCCTCTTTCTCGGCGATGAATTTCTTTTTCTCTTCGGCATCTTCAATAGCCTTGATGGCTTTTCCTTGCAGCAGTGCCACAGCTCCGGCGGCACCCATAACGGCAATTTCGGCGTTAGGCCAAGCATAGCACATGTCGCCGCGCAGTTGCTTACAACTCATCACGAGGTGCGAACCACCGTAGGATTTGCGGACGGTGACGGTAACCTTAGGTACGGTAGCTTCACCGTAAGCGAACATCAGTTTTGCTCCGTGGTCGATGATACCGGCATATTCTTGTCCTGTACCGCAGAGGAATCCGGGAACGTCAACCAGCGTCAGAATCTGGATGTTGAAAGCATCGCAGAAGCGTACGAAACGTGCGGCCTTACGGCTTGCATCGCAGTCAAGCACACCTGCCAGCCAAGCGGGCTGGTTGGCGATGATACCTGTGGAACGTCCGTTGAAGCGGGCAAAACCGCAGATGATGTTCTTGGCATAATCCTTATGCACCTCCATGAAATCACCATTATCAACGATGAGGTCGATAATCTGGTGCATATCATACGGTTTGTTGGGGTCAGCAGGCAGGATATCGTTGAGGGCATCCTCTTGACGCATCGGGTCGTCGGTGCATTCTACGAGCGGAGCCTCCTCCATGTTGTTTTGCGGGATGAAGCTTACCAGACGGCGAACGGTGGCCAATGCCTCTTCTTCCGTAGCAGCCACGAAATGGGTCACACCCGATTTGGTGGCGTGGATACGTGCACCGCCGAGTTGCTCAACGGTAACGTCCTCGTTGGTGACAGATTTCACAATCTTCGGACCGGTGATGAACATATAAGAGTTTTGTTCGGTCATCAGAATGAAGTCGGTGAGGGCAGGACTGTAAACGGCACCACCGGCGCAGGGGCCGAAGATGACGCTGATTTGCGGCACAACGCCCGAAGCAAGGATATTACGCTCGAACACTTCGCCGTAACCTGCCAGTGCGCAGGCACCTTCTTGTACACGTGCGCCACCCGAATCGTTCAGACCAATGATGGGGGCACCCATCTTCATGGCTTGGTCCATGATGTTGCACATTTTCTGTGCCATGGTCTCGCTGAGCGAACCACCGATGACGGTGGAATCCTGTGCAAAGACATAGACGAGACGTCCGTCAATGGTACCCGAACCGCAAGCCACACCGTCGCCGAGGAACACTTTCTTCTCCATGCCAAAGTCGTGGCAACGATGGGTGAGGAACATGTTAACTTCTTCAAACGAACCTTCGTCAAGAAGCATATTGATACGTTCGCGGCAGGTGTAGCAACCCTTGGCGTGGTGTTTTTCCACGGCAGCTTCACCGCCACCGGCCATCGCCTTTACGCGGTTGTCAACCAACCGTTGCATTTTTGCATTATCCATAGTGATTGATGTTAAAAAAACGTTGAACTTACTTAGGCTGTTGGCAGAGTTCGGTCAGCACGCCCTTGGTGCTCTTCGGATGCAAGAAGGCAATCATCAGGTTTTCAGCGCCTTTGCGAGGAGCTTTGTCGATGAGTTGGATGCCGGCTGCTTCAGCTTCTTTGAGGGCTTCCTCTACGTTGTTGACATTGAATGCCACGTGGTGAACGCCTCCGCGTCCGCCGTTCTTCTCGATGAACTTGGCGATAGTCGATTCGGGGCAAGTGGGCTCAAGAAGCTCAATCTTTACCTCTCCAACCTTGAAGAAAGCGGTTTTCACTTTCTGGTCGGCTACTTCCTCAATGGAATAACACTTGTTACCTGTCAAAAACTCGAAGAAAGGCATTGCTTCTTCCAAACTGGGTACTGCGATTCCCAGATGTTCAATGTGAGTGGGTTTCATAACTAATTGATTTTATGAGTTAATTTTATGTTGGTTAATTTTCTATGCTCGTTTTTTCACCTTTCAAGGCAAAATACACGGCAAAGGTACAACTTTTTTCTGATACGACCAAACAAAAATGACTTTTTCTGAGAAAAAGACGGAATTCTGAAAAAATATTTGCGAGAATGAAAAAAAAAGTGTACCTTTGCGCACTTTATACGAAACAGATATGAATACGAATTTTGGATTTGTACGTGTAGCGGCTGCCGTACCGCAGATGAGAGTGGCAGATTGCACTTTCAATGTAAGCGAGATTAAAAAGCAGATCAGTGAGGCATTGGAGGAAGGGGTGGAAGTGATTTGCTTCCCTGAATTGTCAACGGTGGGATATACCGCTGCTGACCTGTTCTTCACCCAGAAACTGCAACAACGTTCGCAGGCGGCTCTGGAGGAGATTTGTGATTTCACGCGTGGGAAAAGCATCATCGTTCTGGTGGGAGCACCGCTGAAAGTGGACAACAATCTGTACAACTGTGCCTTTGTGATGACCGATGGCGATGTGGTGGGTGTTGTGCCGAAGGTGAATCTTCCGAATACGGGTGAGTTCTACGAGAAACGCTGGTTCACATCCGGCCGTGCTGCATTGCAATACCAAGGCGGGCAACTGACACCGCGTATCCCGACCATAGAATTGTGGAACGGTGATGTCCCGTTCGGACCCGATTTGCTGTTCACGACGCGTGATTATTGTTTCGGTATAGAAATATGCGAGGACCTCTGGTCACCGTTACCTCCTTCCACTCAACTGGCTATTCAGGGTGCGGAGATTATCTTCAACCTCTCGTCCAGCAACTGCATAACGGGCAAGAATGCTTTCCGTCGGCAGATGATTAGTCAGCAGTCCGCGCGTGTGCATTGCGCGTATGTTTACACATCGTCCGGTTCAGGCGAATCGTCTGCGGATGTGGTGTTCTCCGGTTCTACCTATATTGCCGAGAACGGTGATATCCTTGCGGCAGGTGACCGTTTCCAACGAATGTCGTCGATGATTATTCAGGAAGTGGATGTGGAGCGTTTGCGCACCGACAGGCAGAGAAATACCAATTTCACTAAAGACCAGCATGGTCACTACCGCCAGATACCCGTAGCACCTATTGAAAGGTCTTCCAATACAATGACCGAGCCGTTGCACCGTACGTTCTCGCCAACACCTTTCCTGCCCACAAAAAGCAATGAGGATGAATACTGCACGGATGTCATATCCATCCAGACCACCGGTTTGGGGCATCGTTGGGAGCATACAGGCTGTGAGTCGTTGATTATCGGCGTCAGTGGCGGCTTGGATTCCACGTTGGCACTTTTGGTTGCGGCACTTACCGCCGACCAACTTGGCTACGACCGCAAGCGTGTGATTGGTGTCACTATGCCGGGGTTCGGTACAAGTAACCGCACATACACAAACGCTACGAACTTGATGAACGAATTGGGAGTCACACAATACGAGATACCTATCCGCGATTCCGTTACACAACATCTGCAGGACATCGGACATGATATCAACCAACAGGATGTCACGTACGAGAACGCGCAGGCGCGTATGCGCACGCTCATATTGATGAATCTCGCAAACAAGTACAACGGACTGGTGGTCGGAACGGGCGACTTGAGTGAACTGGCATTGGGGTGGGCCACTTATTGCGGTGACCAGATGTCGATGTACGGCATCAACGCAGGTGTTCCGAAGACACTGGTAAAGTATGTGGTGCGTTATATGGCGGAAAATCTCTTTGCCGATGAGATGCGCCGTATCTTGTTGGATATTATCGATACGCCCGTTTCGCCGGAATTGCTGCCGACTACGGATGACGGAGAGATTGCACAGATAACGGAAGATAAAGTAGGTCCGTACGAATTGCACGACTTCTTTATTTATTACTCTCTTCGTTATGGATTTACGGCGGAGAAGGTACAGTATATGGCAACATTGGCCTTTGAGGATACTTATACCGAAGAGCAGATTGCTTACTGGTTGAAAGTCTTCCATCG
Organism: uncultured Bacteroidales bacterium; assembly: GCA_902780495.1. GTDB lineage: Bacteria > Bacteroidota > Bacteroidia > Bacteroidales > Paludibacteraceae > Colicola. The sequence continues at coordinate 100,714 of CACZFM010000009.1, read as the reverse complement.
TCGCTTCTACACGCAGCAGTTCAAACGCTCGTGTCTGCCCGATGGCCCGAAAGTGGTCGGAGTCAGCCTGTCGCCGCGTGGTGATTTGAGAATGCCGTCGGATATACCGGAGATGATGTAAGCATGCTTTGCCGGCTGAATCTGATACTTGTTTTGCTCTGCACTTGGGCAGGCTTGTCGGCCGAGGTGTTGCAGCCTGTTCATTGGACGAGTAGGGAAGAAGGGGATAGTGTCCGTCTTTCCGCTACAGTGGATGAGGGGTGGCATCTTACAGTCATTCAGATTGGCGATAGCATGGTGGGCGAAGAATATGCGGACGGATGCACGTTGGTCTTTCCGATAGAGGATGGGAAAGAAATAGCCGTTCGGTATAATGCTTGTGACGATTCGCAGTGTACTTCGCCGGAGGTCTATTACTATGTCGGAGAAAAATCGAACAATGTAGCGGTTCTCAAGCGGTTCTCAAGCGGTGTAGAACTTTGGTATCTCTTTTTGATGGGTTTTCTGGGGGGATTGTTGGCTATTTTTACACCGTGTATTTGGCCGATTATCCCCATGACGGTTTCTTTTTTCCTCAAGCGTGCGGATGCCACAGGCAAACGCTCTTGGAGCGAGGCCGTGCTATACGGATTGAGTATTATTCTGATTTATGTCGGATTAGGACTGTTGTTGACTGTTTTTTTTGGTGCTTCCACGCTGAATGCGTTGTCCACTTCGGCACCGGTCAACCTGTTTTTCTTTGCTTTGCTCATCGTTTTTGCCCTGTCATTCTTTGGCCTGTTTGAGATTACGTTGCCATCATCCTGGTCCACAGCGTTGGACGGGAAAGCCCGTAATACAGGTGGTTTTCTGGGCATTCTGCTCATGGCATTTACCTTGGTGATTGTCAGTTTTTCTTGCACCGGACCGATTATCGGCACGTTACTTGTGGAGGCCGCAGGTCGTTCGTTGTTGGCACCTGCTGTTGGAATGTTGGGCTTTGCTGCGGCACTGGCTTTACCGTTTTCGCTGTTTGCCCTGTCGCCCCGGATGATGCAACGCCTTCCGCGTTCCGGTGCATGGATGCAGTCTTTCAAAGTAACCCTGGCTTTCCTTGAACTCGCATTGTCGCTGAAGTTCTTGAGTGTTGCGGATATGGCATACGGATGGGGTATTCTTCCGCGTTGGCTTTTCGTCGCCTTGTGGGTGATGGATTTTGCTGCCTTGGGCATTTATCTTTTGCACAAGAGTTGGGTGGGAAAAGTGTTGGCGTTGGCTGCGTTTGCTTTTGCCGCATATCTGGTACCCGGTTTGTGGGGCGCACCAGTGAAAGCGATCGCTGCTTTTGCTCCACCTATGCCCATTGAAGCGCAAGATGTGTTCTTTGATTATGAAACGGGTATGCAATATGCGCGTCAGGAAAATAGACCTGTATTACTTCAGTTTTCCGGCTATGGCTGTGTCAATTGCCGGAAGATGGAGCAATATATTCTGCATGACGAAAGGGTGAAAGAAGAAATGAAGCGTTTTGTTCAAATTGTTCTGTATGTAGATTCGCGGCAGGATTTGAACGGAAACGGCATTCCAGACGGGGATGAATATTCCCGATTGCAGCAAGAGCGCTTTCAGTCAAATGCCCAACCTTATTGGGTGGCTCTTTCGTCCAATGGCAATCAGATGGGCAGTCCTTTGGCTTTCACCACCGATACTTCCCTGTTTCTCCGTTGGTTGGATGAGATTAGGAAATAGCGTTTTCAGTGCCGGAATAGTTTGCTGAAAGTAAGCAGAAGAATCGTGAAGTATTCTCGTAAGGTCTGATGCTCTATATAACGCATGTTGAGTGCAATCTTGGCAGGCATTATTTCTTCCACATATGTTTTGTCGGGATTGGATGACTGCTCAAGCAATCGGTTTTCATCGATATATTTAATAGAAGCATAGTCCGTTATCCCCGGCCGGATGGATAATACTTTGCGTTGTTCGTCTGTATATAAATTCACATACTTTCTTACTTCAGGTCTCGGACCAACCAATGACATATCTCCAATGAAAACGTTCCATAGTTGTGGCAGTTCATCTATTTTGTATTTCCGTAGATAATATCCTGCTTTTGTAACACGGGGGTCCCTTTCTCCCACCGTAATTAAACTCATCTTGTCTGCCCCTATTCGCATGGAGCGGAATTTGAGCAACAGGAAGTCGTTCCCATTCTTTCCGACACGTTGTTGGCGGTAAAAAACAGGGCCATAATTGTCAAGCACAATCCACACTGCAACAATCAGAAACAACGGACTCAATACAATTAATCCGAATAGACTGAACAGTATGTCAAATAAGCGTATCATATGTTATGTATTATATCCGTGTATTGCGCAATGATATAGTCTATTTCCTCGTCTGTTAAACGCGTGTGTAATGGTAAAGTAATCTCATTGGAAAAATGTGCATAGGCATTGGGGAAATCGTTGATATCAAAGCCCAATGCTTTGTAGGCCGTCATCATCGGTAGGGGTTTGTAATGTACATTCGTTGCTATTCCGCGTTCCGCCATTTTTACAATAATATCTTGGCGTTGGGTGGTCGTGATTCCGGGTATGCGTGTCAGATAGAGGTGTCCGGATGAACTATATTCGTCGGTATAATGGTTTAGTACCTCTATTCCTAATGGTTTGAAGGCGGCATTGTATTGTTCGATAATATTCCTCCGGCGTGCCAACAGAGTGGGATAACGCTTCATCTGTACAAGTCCGATAGCTGCCATGATGTCCGTCATATTGCATTTGTACCATGGCCCAACGATATCATACTCCCAAGAACCGAGTTGAGTCTTGGCAAGTGCATCTTTCGATTGACCGTGCAAAGAAAAGAGTTGCAATTGATGGTAAATCTGTTCGTTGTCCACATTGGGAATGGTTCGCCATGTTAATGCTCCTCCTTCTGCTGTTGTAAAGTTCTTTACGGCATGGAAACTGAAAGATGTAAAGTCGGCAATTGCTCCGACCATTTGATTCATGCGTTTTGCACCAAATGCGTGTGCAGCATCTGCACATATGGCTATGCGGCCGATGGCATGTTGTAACTCTGTTTTGGGGCAAAAGATAGCCTTCTTCCGTTCAACAATGTCAAACAATTGTTCATAGTTACAAGGAATACCAGCCAAATCAACAGGAATGATAGCTTTTGTGTTTTTGTTGATAGCCGCTTCCACTGCCTCATAATTCATCTCCAGACTATCTTTCTGACAATCAATCATCACAAGTTTTGCACCTACGTGGCAAACAACTGAAGCCGATGCTGTATAGGTGTATGCCGGCACAATCACTTCGTCACCTTCACCGATACCCAACATACGCAACGCCATCTCCAAACAGGCTGTTGCAGAATTGAGACAGACTGCGCGTTCTGTGCCTAAAAAAGCGGCTATTTGTTGTTCAAGTTCCTTGGTTCGGGGACCTGTAGTAATCCAACCGGAAAGAATGGCATCTTTCACTTCGCTTACTTCCGCCTCTGTCATGTCAGGCGGTGAGAAAGGTATATTATAGCGTTTCATATCGTTTGACGTAAAAAAGTTTCTTATAACTGTTTCCGATAATATTCATACACATCCAAAAGACCGATAACAGGGAATTCATTTTCGCTCCTTCGTGAAATAAAATATAGTGCCATCCTATTTTTTCCCAAACCGATGTGGGAGTGATAGAGCCTGTGCGTCGTCTATACTTGGCCAGTTTTTCGGGTAATAAATAACAATCGGCTTTTTGAATGACTTGAAGCCACAGAGCAGAATCGTTATTCTTTTTTATATCGGGTATTTGGATTAATCCTATTTGTTGTGCATCATACATTACACTTAGACAGCCCGGCCAGCAGCAACATTTCATGTCGAAAGGACGGAGGTGTTTTTTTCCGCTCACATGTCTGCCTATGGGCTGTGACGCTTCATCTATTTCGATATAATCATGGTATGTAAATGCATAATTATGATTCTGCATGAATGCCAGTTGGTGTTCCAATTTTGTTGGAGTCCATATGTCATCACTATCCAAAAAAGCAATGTATCTTCCTTTGGCTTTGCGTAAAGCTTTATTGCGTGTCAAAGCTGCACCCATATTCTGCTCATTTTGCCAATAATGGATTCGTGGATCGATATATGAATGCACGATGTCCTGTGTATCATCATTTGAACAATCATCCACGATGATGAGTTCCCAGTTCGTGAACGTCTGGGAAAGCACACTGTCGATGGATTCTTTGATGAATCTTCCGCAGTTGTATGTAGGCATTATGATGCTGACGAGTTCCATTATTGTTTGCGTTGGAATAGATCCATATCTACTTGATCTCCCATAATCTGTAAAAATTCAGGTGTGTAAAAGTCCATCAGTCCGCCTTGTGAGGTAAATGTCAACTCGCCAAAGTAAATATTTCCATTTACATTATATAGATCCACTCGAACTTGTGGAAATCCATCGGATAAGGTTTCTGCTACTTGGAGCATCTGCTCCAGATTGTCAGGCCTTGGCATGATGTCTCCTTGCAAATAATCACTATTGAATACAGAGTATTCCGGGTGTGCATTCCAATCTCTATCGTAAGTCATTACATGGGCACTATTACCGTTCAGACTTCTGTTGTTACATACCCATATATAGTAAGCTTTGCCATTGAAACACCATATTTTATAGTCAGTAAGGCTGTTTTGCCCTTTCGGTATAGGTAACAATTCTTCTGCTATAATGCAAGGAGTCATGTGTTTGTAATGAGGTTCTGCGTGCAGCGCCCCTATGTTTTTGCGATGTAACCAGTTGTCCATCAGTTGAAGCAGTTCCTGTTTTTGTTTTTTATCCAATTCTGACTTGTGAATGATTCGGTTTGTACCTTTTCCATCGCCGTTATTCGCTTTGATGATGCAATGTTCAGGAATTGCATTCCAATCCACCTCTTTTACATCATACCAGACAGCATACAATTGGACTAATGTGTTACCTAATCCTTTCTGCTTGATATATTCACGTACTTTGTATTTGTCTGCTAATTCCGTCCAGCAAGACGTGTCCGCGTATAGTTTTGCCCAAAGAATCTTTTCATTCAAATCACGGGGCTCTATTAAGTTACATTTTCGATGAAAGACATAATAGTAACGCATCATAATTAGAGCCTTCGGATAATGATTTCCAAGCCACTCACATAGCATTATGATGGGGGCGAAGAGAAGGCGTGTGGACTTATGTAGTGTAGGATGGAACATGTTAATAGAATGTTTTTAATAAATAATCCATAGCTTGTTTACTATAAGCACATCGTCCTTCGATGCCCAAACGGCTGGTGGATACATTTGGCGTTTTATTTTCGATGTACAGGTTGGGAACGAATACTGTTCGCAAACCGCACTTTTGTACCAACTCGGCAAAGTATATTTCTTCTCCGTACAAGAAACACGGATATTGGAGCGGTATGTTCTGTTGCACAAACGCTTGTGTGAAAAGGAAGAACGAACCATTTCCCGCATAGATGTCCATATTCTGTGTGATGTGGTTCTTTTTGTTGCGTTGCAGTTGTGTGAGTTTATGTGCTGAATGTCTGTATAAACGATACAAATTAGGATGTGCGTAAAGGAAGTGCAATAATTGTATTTTCGCTTTACTATACCGATAGATCGCCTGTGGGTTTTCCTCTGTGTTTCGGCAAGCAGAATAGATACGTGGAACGATCCAGCCGATGCCGGTTGTTGGTAGAGCGTTTAATTCTCCAAAGAAATCTTCCGCTAAAATAATATCTACATTACTGATAATAGTATAGTCGTAGGCTTTCGCCTTCTCGTTGTATATTGGTAATGCTCCGCCTAAATAGCCTTTGTTATCTTGCCCATTGTCCACTACTTCTACATCCACTTGTATCAAGTTTTTTACTTTTTCTGCTGCACGACGCACGGACTCCAAAAAGGCTTGGAGTTCTTTATTGGAATGATATGTAACGGCTATGACCAGTATTTTCTTCATCTTATTTCTGTAGCAGTATTTCTACAATGCGTTCAGCTGTATGTCCATCCCAAAGAGGTGGGATAGCGCCTTCCTTCCATTTTCCGGCGTATAAGGTCTTGAGTGCCGGAGCAATATTATCAGGGTTAGTGCCGATGAGTTCATTGGTGCCTATTGTGCACGTCTCCGGGCGTTCAGTATTGTCACGCAGCGTGATGCAAGGCACACCCATCACGGTGGTTTCTTCCGTGATGCCCCCCGAATCGGTAACAACCGCGCGAGCATGTTTGACCAGATAATTGAATTCCAGATATCCGAGCGGATCGACAATATGCAAATTATCAGCATGAATGCCTAAATCATGGAATATGCGTGCTGTACGTGGGTGAATGGGGAACACAATAGGCTCATTTTCCACATTACTTGTTATTTGATTAACGAGGTTACGCAGTTTGTCTGCTTCATCTACGTTAGCCGGACGATGTAACGTCATTACGATATATCGCTTCTCTTGTAATTTTAACTCATCAAAGGCCTCTGGTTTGATAAATCGATGTTTGTTCGCATAGAGCGTATCAATCATTACATTACCTACGAAATGAATACGGTCTTCGCTGACACCGGCGTTACGCAAGTTCTCATTGGCTACTTCAGATGTTGTGAAATAGAAATCAGCCAAACAGTCTGTCACCATACGATTAATCTCCTCAGGCATTGTCAGATCCCAAGAACGGATACCAGCCTCGATATGTGTCAAGCGGGTATTCAGTTTTTTGGCAACAATGGAGCAAGCCATGGTAGAAGTGACATCACCTACCACCAATACCAAATCTGTTGGATGTGCCATTAATTCTTTCTCAAAAGCAATCATGATGGCAGCTGTTTGTTCGGCTTGTGTGCCTCCTCCGCATCCAAGGTTAGCATCCGGCATCGGAATGTTCAACTCATCGAAGAACATGTCCGACATGTTCTTGTCATAGTGTTGTCCGGTATGAACCAGACGATACCGGATATTTTTTCTTTCGGCTTGCGCCTTTTGGAGAGCGTGTATCAGGGGTGCAATTTTAATAAAGTTCGGCCGTGCGCCGGCAATCAGTGTGATATGCATATTGTACTATTTTAATGTCTTAAAGGAGTTGGCAATTGTTTCAATGGCATAGGGTGTAACATCTATTGGTGTGTTGGCTGTGTAATTGCCTGTCAGGTATTGCTCGAAGACTGGTTGGTTAAAGTGTGCTTTGTCGCAGTGGAATATAGGACGCTTGGTAATGCCATAATCAATCAATTTGGACGGCAGTTGCGTGTTGTTGTTGTTTCCTATATTTACCAGAAAATCGCATTGGCTTAATTCATAAATAAGTTGTTTGCGTTCTACGCCATACTGAATCTCCAAACGATTCCCTAATACGTCGTGATATGTGTTGAGTATAGCATCTGTATATGGATCCTTGTGCCGCAGATAGATACGGAATAGGAATGGTTTGCTTTCTTTCGCTAGATATTCCAATAAGAACTCCGGATTGCGGATGTCTTGATAGAAAACGCCAGCATACGCAAATGTGGGAATCGCATTCTTCTTATAGGTGGCGATTGGTGTGGCAGCGAAATTGAAACCTTGCGGAATAATGTGTATTTTATCGGTTTCAATCACCTTCATGTATGCCGGAATAGCCGCTTCCATAGGTAATGTCAGATAGTCATAATATTTATACACCCATTTCTCCAACCAATGCAAATAGACAGCCCTTGGGGTTTGCTGACTTCCAGAGAATGGATCGCCACTATCTGCAATAAAACGAGTATTTGGCAGTATGTGCTTCCTGCGGTACAAAGCTCCGGCCAAGATATCCATAAATGGGGTGGAGAGTGCTATGAACAAGTCTGTATCCGGCTCAATGATAAGTTGTTGTGCTATTCTTGGCGCGTAGCGCAATAGGTTTCCTGCCAGCAGATATTCCACTAAGAAACGATGAGCGCTGAATAACTTCTGCTTCCACTTCTTTGTGGATGTCAGGGACAGACCTGTTTGTTCGGTTTGGCCTGGTTGCCGCTGATATAAGTCAAGAATCTGAATTTGGAAACCATACTTTTCTTCCTTCGCCTTATAATCAAAGTCTTGCACGCGAGTGAGAACGCTCACTTGCACTGCATCTCCTTGTCGTGCCAGTTCACGAGCTAATTCAAAAGCCCTGAAGGCCCTTGGGTGCAACTCTGGATAAAAGCAAGATGTCAGAATATGAATCTTCATGCGATGGATTTTTCTTTAGAGTGGTAGATGATGACCAAAAACATCGACAGCCAGAATAGCGGAAGCATACTCAGCGTGCGAGAGAAGATACTATAACACAAATACTGAATAAACAGCAAACAGATAAACATGTAACGCTTATCCAGCATAGTTAGTTTTTTAACTGCATACAATGCATAGGTGATGATAATCAAGAATAGTACGCCTCCAACAATACCAAGCCCGATAAAGGATTCCAAGATGCTGTTGTGCGCATATTCGCCTTTAATAAAAAACGAATATCCGATAATGGGACTGTCGGTAAAATGCTCCCAAGCTTGTTGGTAAAGTATATCACGATTGCTTGTTACGCCTCCCGTCATGGCCTCTTGGTTGTATAAACTATTGTACAAGCGTTCCATTGAGTGATTGTTATATTGAACAAGTACATCATTTACAACAGGGAGTGTCAAATAAATTACCAATATCAATATTGGGATGACAATAAAAAGTGTTCTTCTATGCCCTTGCAGATACATGTATGCCAATACGCAAACTATCAACGCAACAATTGCACCACGCGAACCCGCTGCGATTGATATAAATAACCCTGCCAGTATGGCAAAGATGCTCAGTAGTTTGTGCCATAATCGAATATCATCCTGATGCCACAGGGTTATTGCCAATATGGTGATACTTGTTCCCAAATGACCAAATGCAATTGTATCCATTGATTCATTTCCCATAAACCGTCCATCTGAACCCAGATATTCCAAAGCCTTGCCGGTAAAGATATAGTTCAGGCTTACTACGCCCATCGTCAAAAATATTAACAAGAGTCCCAAATTCAATCGTTTGGTATCTATTAGATCCCATCGGAAGAAGCGTAATCCGTAAAAAGGAATGATAGCCGCATTGGCATATAAAAACACAGCCGCAAACGGGTTCGTTACAATCTCTTGTTCTACGTTTGCAATCATAAAGTCATAAAACAGCCGTGCGAAATATAACCATACATACAATTGCACTATCCAGGAAATTCTTCCTATCTGTTGATACGGGATAATTCCTTTGTGCGATTGGAGAGCAATGACAAACAGAAAGGCTACAAATATCAATATGTAATATATACTTTTGAATAATGCAAAGTTGCTACTTTGTGGCAGGTAAGAGAACCCGTCGTAAGCAAATAGAGCAAACAGAATGAACCATTGCAATCCAACCAATATGCGTTCTTTGTTAATCATCTCTTTAAGCATTTGCTCCATTTTTGACGTTGCTCCTCGCTGCGGATATAGGTGCCTGCCTGACGACCTTGTTTTTGCATCACGTATTCATTGGATTTTATACGCAATTGAAATGCTTTTTCCGAATAAGGACGATCTTCTGTCAAATGTAAATATACTGCCTGGCGAATATATTTGTCATGTGTGTGCGGACAAGCCTGATGTATTCGGTAATGGATATCGTTTTCTTCGCCATATAAGAAAATGTTTTCGTCAAACAGGCCTGCTTTTTCAATCATGGATTTACGTACACAAAAACAAGCTCCACAGAAATACATGTGCCGCCAACAGAATAGATTCAACCGATTAGCAAGAATGCCTCCGAATAAGCGCAGGAAACCATTGTAGTGATTCAGTAAGGAAAACGATGTGCCTTGTTTACCACGTTCGTTAATGACTTGACGGAAACCACAGAGAGCCAAAAGTGAATCGTTATTATATTGTGTTACGATTGATTGTAGTGAGATATCCACTAATCGTACATCAGGATTCATAATCATAATGACCGGTGCTTGGGCATGAAGAATGCCGATATTATTGCCCTGGCCATAGCCTCCATTCAGCGTGTTGTGAAAGATGCGTACGCGGTCGTTATATAGCGTAACGAGCTTCGCTTGCATTTGGGTAAAATTACGACTGTCATTATCTACGACAATAACTTCCAGTGCTTCACCCAAATCATTTTTTGCAAAAAGGGATGCCAAACAATTGTAAATGTCCGGCTCGGAATTATAGGTAACAATGATGACTGACAATTTTTTCATATCTCCCATAATTCTTTAATTACTACACTTGGCCATTTCCAGTTCTGGTAGGCTAATTGTGCTAATCCAGGAGCCAGTATCAAGGCGATAAGTCCCATTGAGAACGGACACAGGAACATCCATAACAGAAATACGGTTGCGGCACCACTGACTAAAGACGGGATGAAAAACGGAATCCGATTGTCTGCCATGATAAACCCTGCAGATTGTGCATGATTGTGCTCTAAGAAAGCCACAATTAACGCCAATACCAATAGAGGAGTGGGTAAGAATGAGGTTTGACTATTAATTACATTCAACACCCAATCGCCAACACCAATCCACAGGCATCCACCCAATGCAAATATAACAGTGTATGTCAATGTGCAACGAATGTAATATGTACGCAATTGTATAATATCGTTAGAAGCACGACATTGGGCCAGACGTGGAGTGTATGCCGTATACCAAACCATGCTGCACCGTGCCAATACATCCATTACCTGCATTGTGATGCCGTACATCGCTATTTCATCCAGGGTCAAGAATGCCGCTCCAATCAGAATCGCAGACTTATTGACCAAGAACCCTCCCAAGTATGTCATTCCAACCTTTGTGGCATTCGGAGTGATGGCCTCCAAAATAGATTTTGGGTCTTGTGCTTCCGTTTCCGCCAATTTATTCTTCAATGCAGAGGTGAAAAACACCCGATATGCCAATACCCGTCGTATGATGGTTGCGACCAATTGAGAAGAGACCACAGCCACCAATCCAAAACCTAAATAGATAAGTCCGATGGCCAAGCCGATATAAATCAATTGACTAAGAATGTTGATTTGCTGGATGCGTGTGATATAGCCTTTCCCTGTCAGTAAGGCATCGTAATAGAAAGTGTACAGATTGTAGCAGTTAATGGCAATTAACAATATCCATGCAATCAGTGCATCTTGACGGTCACCCGAATACTTTTGCAGAATATAATAGAAATACGCAGTGCCGATTGTTGCAAGCAATATCCAGACCGCTAATGCCATCCAACGGTAAAAGTGCTGCATGGCTATCAGACAACCTTTCAACAGGCTATAATCCACCTCTGCTTCTTCTTTCGTATGCTCTACGCCATTACGTTGCAGAGTCTTTACTCCGGAGAAGATATAACTAATATTCCTTGCAAAAGTGGGGCGGAAACCAAAATCAAGCAATAAGACAAGTGCCGTAATGGTTTGGAATATATTCCAAATACCCACAGTCTCTTGTGGCATTTTGTTGAGAATGAATGGCAGCAGCAACACGCTTGCACCAATCATAAACACTGTGCCAGCATAGCTCCATGCAATCTCTTTTTTTCCAATATGTTCGACCTTCTCTTCCAATACTTGATTAGAATGTTGTTTTTAGAATGCAAGTTTCAGTTCTTTTCGGCAAATCCATACAGCGATGATGCAAGAAACAAAGAAACACATCCCTATAACAAATATCATCCGATGCGGACCTGCCGGACGTTCAGGGACACTCGCACTTTGAATGGTTGTATAGATAGGTGTGTTTTCCTGCAATTTCGTTTGGGCAGTCAGATATTGTTTTTGAAAAGAGGTGTAGGCTGTTTGACGAAGATTCATTTCATCTTCCAAATTTTTCGCTTGAATTTTGTATTGCTCAAGATGGAGATTACTATGACTATCTACGTAACTGATGTAATTACGGCTTGCCGTCAGATAGTCTTCGTGAGCTTTGGTGAGCAAGCCATCGTAATATTCCATATCGGATCGTGCCTTTTGCGTGTGATAGTCGGTCATAAATGCCTGCAAATGCACCCTGATAGAATCGGCTACAGCAGCACAAACAAAGGGATCTTGGTCTTGCACCGTGATGGAAATAACATTGGTTCGTCTGTCCACTGCACAACTGATTTTGTCACGCATGATTCCTATTGCACTCCATTGCCGTTTGTTCATCCAAAAAACATCCAACTCATTACCGGTAGCATTGGGATTTCCTCCTTGTTTTTTGAACGCACCAGGGGTGAGCAGTGATTTTGTTTTTCGCAATGCAACGGTCCAGAACGGATAACGTTGGTGTTTCGTCAAATAGGTGTAATAGTTACCGTAATCCTTTCCGTCTGAAGAGGTGATAGAGATATCAAACAGCCCCGTTAGAAAGTCGGTTGACTTTATTACATCCGGATACAAGGTTGGATAGATGGCATCTTCGGAAGGCGTGTCCAAATCAAATCCGAAATTGCTTGCCAATGAACCCAATGCTCCTGCGGTGCCCATGGATTGGGATTCCGGTGCCAAAACAATAGAACAACGATAATATCTTGGGACACAGAGAATCAGTAAAGCAGATACGACAAAAGTAATAGGTATCGCCCAATAGAAAATCTTTCGTTTTTCTCTGAGGCGTTGTGCCATCTCAATGAGATTGATGACATTTGCATTATCAGCCTGTTCCATAGGGATAAGATTATTTTGAGGAGTTGATTATGAGGGTTGTGATGGTGGCGGCGACGCTGGCGAGAGAGGCAGATGCAGATGCAATGCTGACCCACTGCGCGGCATTGGACGCTTGCCGTTCGGGTTTGCTGGGCACAACGATTTCGCAGCCCGGAGTAATCTTTGCCGAGCAGGCGGGAGCCACTTTACCATTGGCATAAATCACATAGGCTTTGCTGCGGCGTGCCATATTGCTGTAACCACCAGCCTGATTGATATAGTATCTTGCTTTCTTTCCGCTGATGTAACTAACGGTGTTGGGGTAGAGCACTTCGCCGTTAATCTTGACCGTGGTATTTTGAGTCGGGATAATCAATACATCTCCCTCACGCAACACGATATCTTCGTTACTTCCCGGATTCTTCAAAGCTGCAGCAAGGTCAATGCCGACAAAGTATGTATTTCCGAGATCCAGTTTTTCGATGTTGACAGAGTCTTTCGAACTGGCTGCCTTGTTCATCTTGAGCAGTTGCTGACGACGAATGCGTTCTTCTTCCGTGATTGTGCGTTGGAGACGTGCGCCGTTGATATGGGCATGGGCGGTGATACCTCCTGCCGCCTTGACCAAATCGCTCAACCGGTCATCCTGTGTCTTCATGGTGTAGGTTCCTTCGAAGAGGATTTCACCACGCACTTGCACATTCATCTGTTTGCCGAAAGCGGGGCTTTGCCGAACAAACACTTCGTCAAAGGGTTTCAGCTGGAAACCTTTGTCGGTGATAGCCATGTCCTGCTCAATAGTTACGGTGAAAGTTTCCGATTTTATCTGGCTCTCTTCGGTTGCGGACGGATCAATCACACGACGGGAAACATCCACTTTGCTGGTAGATGCGCGCTCGGTGAGTCCTCCGGCGCGAAGAATCAGGTCTTCGACACGTTCATTTTCGGCATAGGCAAAGGTATCGGGGTGGAAGACTTCCCCATGAATAACCACATACTGACGGCTGAGTTGCTCATGCTTGCTGGGAATGAAGAGTTCGTCTTCGTTCCGAAGTTCGATATCTTCCGCATTCCCTGCAAGAATATCTTCTAAATCCAAGGGAATGGCTTGGTAGGTGCGATCCAATTTCATGCGATAGAGCACGCCTCGTTCAAGGTATGCTTCTTCCATTGCTCCGTCTGCCATGCCGATGAGTTGGCTAATGGTATGCAGTTCTTCGCTCAAGCCATATTGTCCGGGGCGGAAGACGGCACCTTGAATAGCCACCGTGTTTTGGAAACGCGGCAAAATGCTATCTACTGCCACAGAGTCTCCATCCATCAGGGCAAAGGATTCGAACTGTTCGTTTCTAACCGTGGAAACGCTCATTGCACCCTGGTTTTTGCGATTTACACGCACAGCTGCCGTGTAGGCATCGCCACTGAAACCACCCGCCAGTTGCAAAAGTGCGGCAATGGTTTCTCCCTGTCTCATTTCATACGACATAGGGCGTTTGACTTTGCCGGAAACGGTAACCAGTTCTTCATACGCTCCGACTACGACAATATCGCCATCGTTCAGGCGTTCGTTGGCAGAGGATGCACCTTGCGTCAGATAGGCATAGAGGTCTGCCGTGTTTGCCAATTGGTTGTTTCTATAGATACGAATGGAACGGAGTGTACCCGTTTCAGTGATGCCTCCCGCGGCATAAAGGGCAGAGAAGACATTGGCAAATGCACTGAGTTGGTAACTACCCGGCATGTTTACTTCGCCCATTACTTGTACGGAGATGGAACGTGTCTGTCCGAGCGAGAGCATAATCTGACTGCCCTGATAGCGTGTTCCGATGGTATTCTTAAGGCGTCGTGTAGCCTCCTGAATAGTAAGTCCGCCGAGATGAACAGGTCCGTATCCTTCAAAGATGATTGTGCCATCCGGACTGATGGTGTTTCTCACACTGAGTTGTCCAGCTCCGTAGATGTCAATGATGACTTCATCGCCTGCCCCCAGCGTGTAATTCTGAGGCGTTGCCTGATTCATGGACGGTGAGAAGCCTTTTCCTGCACGGCGGAAGATGTCATGTCCGTAGATGGATGATGCTTTCTCCGATAACTGTTCGTTCATACCAGCCCAGTCAAAGGTTTCGCCATTATCCTCACGGAGTGTGGAATTCCGATTGTTTTTATCGGAAGATTGTGCATTATCGGCTGCGGCTTGCTGCCATTCTTTCTGCAGACGCTGCAGTTGCTCAACCGTTGCTCCACGGCGAACGAGTTCTTTCGCCATATCGGTAGTGGAGAGTCCTTGCTCTTTGTAGGAGAGCGCAATCTTTATAACTTCCTGGTCGGAAAGGGACTGTGCCAAAAGAACGGCGGTAAAGGTGGTGATGAGTAATACGGAAATAAATCGTTTCATGTGTATCATGTTTAGTCGCGACGGAAGATGTCGCGGGTGTATACTTTCTGTTTCACATCGTCCAAAGATGTATCGTATCGGTTTGCGATGATGGCCTGCGCCTGCTGCTTGAATGCAACGAGATCGTTGACGACAAGCGAACCGAAGAAGGTTGTTCCGTCAGGCAGGGTGGGTTCGTAGATGATGACTTGCGCCCCTTTTGCTTTCACGCGCTTCATGATACCCTGAATGCTGGACTGGCGGAAATTGTCGGAATTGGATTTCATGGTAAGGCGATAGACACCGATGACACAGGGTTTCTGCTCCGCGCCAAACTGGTTATGCTCAGAATAACTATACCATCCCGCCATCTGCAAGACACGGTCGGCGATGAAATCCTTGCGCGTACGATTGCTTTCCACAATGGCACCAATCAGGTTTTCGGGTACATCCTGATAGTTTGCCAACAACTGCTTGGTATCTTTGGGCAGGCAATAACCTCCATAGCCGAACGAAGGATTATTGTAGTGGGAACCGATACGCGGGTCAAGGCATACGCCCTGAATAATGTCTTGTGTGGAAAGCCCCTTCATTTCGGCATAGGTATCCAATTCATTAAAATAACTTACGCGCAGTGCGAGGTAGGTGTTCGCAAACAATTTGACCGCTTCGGCTTCGGTTGCCCCCATGAAAAGAGTAGGGATATTATCTGCAATAGCACCTTGTTGCAAGAGTTCGGCAAAACGATGCGCCCCTTGACGGAGATGGTCGTCTTGTTGATTAAAACCGACGATGATACGCGAAGGATACAGGTTGTCATACAAAGCCTTGGATTCACGGAGGAATTCCGGTGCGAAAATGATATTGTGCGAGCCGGTTTTCTGACTGACCGTCTCGGTGAATCCTACCGGAATGGTGGACTTGATAATCATAATCGCATCGGGATTGGCATCTATGACCTGACGAATGACAGACTCCACAGCCGAGGTGTCGAAATAGTTTTTCTGCGGGTCGTAGTTGGTGGGTGCAGCGATAACAACCATTTCGGCTTCGCTGTACGCTTTGGGTGCATCCAGTGTGGCAGAAAGGTCCAGATGCACGGGATTGCCTCCTTCATCTTTGCCCTGCTCCAAATACATTTCTATGTAATCGTCCTGTATGGTGCTTTGGCGGCGGTTGATTTTATCCACCCGTTCGGGTACAATATCCACGGCAACAACATGATTGTGCTGCGCCAACAATGTGGCGATGGAAAGCCCGACGTATCCTGTTCCTGCAACTGCGATTTTCATTATTTTGCTATTTTGATTTGTATTGATTGTGGCTCGACGATACCCCGATAATAATCGCTTTATCTATCGTATATCTATCGTATATCTATCGTGTATCTATCGTATATCTATCGTGTATCTATCGTATATCTATCGTGTATCTATCGTATATCTATCGTGTATCTAACGTGTATCTAACGTATATCTATCGTGTTTAACTCGGAGAGAGTCGCTTACAAACGGCTATCTACAACGGAACGATCCACGAAATTCTTTACATCGAAGACAACGGCACCCTGATCGTGATACTTCTTGAAATCGAAGGTGCGGAACTGATCGTGGCTGACACATGCGATAACTGCCTGATAGGGTTTGTCAGGGTCAATGGCCGGAATAAGGTCTTTGCCATATTCGTGCTTAACAACAGCAGGCGATGCCCACGGGTCGTAAATATCCACGCGGCAGCCGAACTCCTCCAATTCAGTGGCAATGTCCACGACTTTGGTATTGCGGCAGTCGGGACAATTCTCTTTGAAGGTCACGCCGAGAATAAGGACATTGGCATCCTTTACTTTCTGATCCTTCTGAATCATGAGTTTCAGCACCTTATCGGCAATGAACTTGGAGATGGAGTTGTTGACAGCACGTCCGGAAAGGATGACATGCGGTTCGTAGCCCAGCGACTTGGCTTTGTGCGCCAGATAATACGGATCGACGGAGATACAGTGCCCACCGACCAATCCGGGACGGTATTTGAGGAAGTTCCACTTTGTACCCGCCGCCTCGATGACATCGTTGGTGTCAATGCCGACACGGTCGCAAATAAGAGCGAGTTCGTTCATAAACGAGATATTGACGTCGCGCTGCGAGTTCTCCACCGCTTTTGCCGCCTCTGCCACCTTCATGTTCGGCGCGCGGTGCGTGCCGTTGAGAAGGATAGAATTGTAAAGCGCATCCACGAGGTCTGCCACTTCGGGGGTAGAACCAGAGGTGATTTTCTTGATTTTGGTAAGTGTGTTGACTTTATCACCCGGATTGATGCGTTCGGGACTATAGCCGCAGAAGAAGTCATGGTTAAACTTCAGCCCTGAATTCTTTTCCAGCACAGGTACGCAGTCTTCCTCGGTGCAACCCGGATAAACAGTGGATTCATAGATGACAATGTCGCCACGGTTGAGCGTTTTTCCGATGGTTTCGGAGGCTTTGAGCAGCGGCGTAAGGTCGGGGTTGTTGAAACGGTCAATAGGGGTAGGCACCGTGACGATGTATGTATTTGCCTGCTTCAACTCTTCGGGATCGGATGTGAATGTGAGACCGATTTTACCGGTAGATTTGAAAGCGTCGCATGCCTGCTTCATTCCAACAAGGTCTGCTTCCAAGGTGTGGTCTTTTCCTTCTTTCAGTTCGTCCACACGACCTTGAAAAACATCGAAGCCGATGACGCGATATTTCTTACCATACTCAATTGCCAACGGGAGGCCCACATAGCCAAGGCCTACAACCGCAATAACTCTGTCGTTAAGTTTCATACTATAAGTGAATTAAATATCATTTTCTTCGTTTATTGAGCCTATTTTACCAAAAATAGCGCGCAAAGGTACAAAAAAGAAATGGTCCGTGCAAGTTTTTCAAAGAAAAAGTAGAAAAAAATGATAATAATTTGCACAGGTAAAAAAAAGTTTGTATCTTTGCACGATAAATTGCGTAGTTTGTACTCAAACGAAAAGACAGATAATGAAAAGATTCAAATTATGGAACACGCTAACCGGATGGTTTGTATTCGCCATTGCGGCAGCGACTTACCTGCTGACCCTTGAGCCGACGGCTTCGTTTTGGGACTGCGGAGAGTTCATTTCGAGTGCTCATAAACTGGATGTGGGTCACCCTCCCGGAGCACCGTTTTTCATGTTGATGGGACATTTCTTCTCGCTGTTTGCGAGCGATGTGAGCCATGTTGCGATGTGCGTGAATGCGCTGTCGGCATTGGCAAGTGCGTTTACGATATTGTTCCTGTTCTGGACAATAACGGCTTTGGCGCGCAAGCTGGTGAATACGGATACGGTGGCACGCGGAATTGGCGTGCTCGGTGCCGGTGCAGTGGGCGCATTGGCCTATACGTTCAGCGACACATTCTGGTTCTCGGCCGTTGAAGGTGAAGTGTATGCTTCATCATCGCTGTTTACGGCAGTGGTGTTCTGGCTGATATTGAAATGGGATGAACATGCGGAAGAAGAGGGTTCGGACAAATGGCTGATACTGATTGCCTATCTGATGGGACTGAGTATAGGTGTACACTTGCTGAACCTGCTGACGATTCCGGCGATAGTGATGGTGTATTACTTCCGCAAATACGAGTTTTCGTGGAAAGGCATCTTCGGCGCTTTTGGTGCTGCGGTTGCGTTGCTGGCGTTCATATTATATGGTATCATTCCCGGATTCCCGACTATTGCGGGCTGGTTTGAACTGTTGTTTGTCAATACGTTAGGCTGTCCGTTCAATACGGGTGTGTTTGTTTATATCGTGCTGACCATTGGAGCCATTGTGTGGGCAATCCATGAGACATTAGAAGATAAGAGCAAAGTGCGTGAGGCTTTGGCTTGCGTGCTTGTATTTGCGTTATCCGGTGCTGCGTTCCTGTTTGAGAAATGGTGGATTGGCGTTCTGCTTTCGGCGGCTGCATTGGCATTGCTGTTGAGCAAAAAAGACCTGCTTTCTGCTCGTTGGCTGAACACTATAACGATGATGATAGCGATGGTGCTGGTGGGTTACAGCAGTTATGCCGTGCTGGTAATCCGTTCGACGGACGACCCACCGATGGACCAGAACTCGCCGGATAATGTGTTCAGCCTGAAATACTATCTGAATCGCGAACAGTACGGCGACCGTCCGCTGTTCTACGGTCAGACATATAATGCTCCTGTGGAACTGGAAATACGCGGTAATATGTGTATTCCGGTGGAGAAAAAAGGACATGCCCAATATGCTCCTGCTCCGGCAGTGGAAGGCGAGAAAGACCACTATGTGATAACGGGCTACAAGACAAATTATGTCTTCATGAAACAATTCTGCATGTTGTTCCCGCGTATGTATTCTTCGGACGGGCGACATGTGCAAGCATACAAAGAGTGGGCCAACGTGAAGGGCAAACGAATCAAGTATGACTATTGCGGTCAGCAGAAGACAGAATACTGCCCGACTTTTGCGGAAAACCTGCGATTCTTCTTCCGTTATCAGGTGAATTTCATGTATTGGCGCTACTTTATGTGGAACTTCTCCGGCCGTCAGAACGATTTGCAGAGTTACGGTGATGTCAGCAAAGGCAACTGGATTAGCGGTATTCCATTCATTGACAAGATGTTAGTGGGTGACCAATCGCTGTTGCCGACAGAACTGAAAGAGAATAAAGGACACAATGTATATTACATGCTTCCGCTGTTGCTGGGTATTATCGGTATCATCTGGCAAATAGGCAAAATGAAAGAAACGAACGGGAAAGTACAACAAGAAGGGTGGAAATCATTCACGCTGACATTCCTGTTGTTCTTCCTGACCGGTTTGGCAATTGTGGTTTATTTGAACCAAACGCCCTACCAACCGCGTGAGCGTGACTACGCATACGCAGGCTCTTTCTATGCATTCTGTATCTGGATCGGCTTGGCCGTACTCGCCTTGACTGATGCTATTGAGCGAATGACGAAGAGCGAAACCTCCCGTGCAGCCCTGACCTTTTTGGGCGTATTGGTATGTTTGCTCGTGCCGGCACAAATGGCATCGCAGAACTGGGATGACCACGACCGTTCAGAGCGCTATTCATGCAGAGATTTCGGAGCCAACTATTTGAAATCGTGTGAAGAACAGGCTATCTTGTTCTCGAATGGCGATAATGACACCTTCCCGTTGTGGTATAATCAAGAAGTGGAAGAAGTAGGGCAAGATATACGTGTCTGCAACTTGAGTTATTTGCAGACAGATTGGTATATCAGCCAAATGAAACGTCCTTACTACGAGAGCAAAGGTCTACCAATCACATGGGAATACAAGGACTTTATGCCCGGTACGAATGAGGTAGTTTGGGTGGATGACAAAATCCATTCGCCGATTTCCGTAGAAACAGCATTCGAGTTCCTGAAAATGGATGATCCGCGTACGAAGAAAGACGGAGAAAACTACATTCCTTCGAAACAACTATACGTGGATGGTCCTGAAGGCCAAAAGATTATGCTGAAAGAAGCAAGGCGTTTCACCCGTTCGGAAATGATGATTATGGAGATGCTTGAACAAAATAACTTTGAGCGTCCGATGTATTTTGCTGTAACGGTGGGAGATGATTACTATCTCGGACTTCGTCCCTACTTCGAACTGACAGGTTTGGCATATCAAGTGACGCCTAATCGCAGTTCGGACGGCCAACCTCGCGTGAATACGGAGAAAATGTATGAGAACATGATGCATAAGTTCCAATACGGCAATATGAACAAACCCGGTATCTATATTGACGAGAACCTGATGCGAATGTGCCATACCCACCGCATGATGTTTGCAGAATTGGCAGAAGCATTGCTGCGCGAAGGTCAGAAAGAGAAAACAAAAGAGGTGCTGGATTATGCAGATGAAATGCTGCCGCCCTATAATATTCCGTATGATTACACTTCCGCATCCATGGCATCCCTGTACTTTATGCTGGGTGAGTATGACAAAGGAAATGCGATTATGAAGGCTGTCGCAAAAAACAGCACAGAATATCTGGTTTGGGGTGATACCCTGCAAAAAGACCAAAAGAGGTCTGTACAAAATACACTGCAACAACATTTGGCAATTTTAGGTTCCGTGCTCCGTGCATGTGAAATATATGGTCAAATGGAAGTTGTGGACGAATACTATCCAATCTATCAAACATATGCACAACGTTGATTCTATACCTGTACTGCTGCTGACAGGTTATCTGGGGAGCGGCAAAACGACACTGCTCAACCGAATACTGACAAACCAAAAAGGTATCCGATTTGCGGTGATTGTGAATGATTTGGGTGAAGTGAATATAGATGCCGAACTGATTCAAAAAGGCGGCGTTGTATCGCAAAAAGACGAGAACTTGGTTGCTCTGCAAAACGGCTGTATCTGCTGTACACTGAAGATGGATTTGATACAGCAATTGCATGATTTGTGCGTGGCACGGCAATTTGACTACATTGTGATAGAGGCAAGCGGGATATGTGAGCCTGCCCCGATTGCACAAACGATTTGTCAGTATCGTCGAATGGTTCCGTTCACGGAGGATCCGTATCCGAAACTGGACTGCATCGTTTCCGTGGTAGATGCACTGCGTTTGCGGGATGAATTTGATATGGGTAAGGCTTTGGAACAGAAGAACCTAGAAGAGGATGATCTTGCGTCGCTGGTTATTCAGCAAATTGAGTTCTGCAATTTGATACTATTGAATAAAGCGAGTGAGATATCTGTGACAGAAAGAGAAAAACTGAAGCAGATTATACGTGCTATTCAGCCCACAGCCGAAATCATAGAAACGGACTATTGCGATATTCCTTTCGAGAAATTGCTGAATACGGGATTGTTCCGTTTTGATGATGTGGCAGGTAGTGCGGCATGGATACAAGGTGTGGAAGGTGCAGTGGATGATGATGACGACGAAGACGAACATGAGCATCATCATCACGAGCATCATCATGACCATAATGAGGAAGAAGGTGAGGCGGATGAATATGGCGTGAGTACATTTGTCTATTATCGTCGCAGACCGATGAACTTGGGTCGCTTTGATGATTTTGTGGCCCGACTCTGGCCCAAAAACATTATCCGTTGCAAGGGAATGTGCTATTTTGCAGACGAATACGACATGTGTTATCTTTTTGAACAAGCAGGCAGACAATTCAACCTCAAACAAGCAGGTGAGTTTTATGCGACCATGCCCAAAGAGGAACTGATGGAGATGATGGCACAAGACCCGATTCTGCGGCGTGACTGGGATGAACAATACGGTGACCGGATGCAAAAACTGGTATTCATCGGGCAACACATGGACACGCAATTCATAGAAGAAGCGTTGGACAATTGCTTGGAGTAAAAACAAATAACAAGAGTAACAATCAAAATCATTATTTATATGAAAGTCAATTATTTGAAGCAGAGACATATCGGTCTCAGCGAAGAAGAGAAACAGCAGATGCTTGCTGAAGTAGGAGTAAAGTCAATGGAAGAGTTGATCGAGCAGACAATGCCGAAAGACATCCTTTTGAAAGAACCTTTGGATTTGGATGAACCTCTTACGGAACAGGAGCATCTGGACAGCATTTCTGATATGGCAGCCAGCAATCTGCCGTATAAAAGTTTGATTGGTCGCGGCTGGTATGGTACCATTACACCTGCTGTTATTCAACGTAATGTGCTGGAGAATCCCGTTTGGTACACCAGTTATACTCCGTATCAAGCTGAGGTGAGTCAAGGTCGTTTGGAAGCATTATTTGTTTTCCAAACAATGGTTAGTGATTTGACAGGTCTTCCACTTGCCAACTGCTCGTTGCTGGATGAGGCGACCTCTGCTGCCGAAGCCGTGACAATGATGCGTAACCTGCGCTCACGCGACCAGGTAAAAAATGGTGTGAAGAAAGTGTTTGTGGATGAAAAGATTTTCGAGAACACCTTGAGCGTAATGAATACTCGTGCCGCAGGTCAAGACATTGAATTGGTGCGTGGCAGTTACGCTGCTTTCTCCCCGACAAGTGAATATATGGGAGCCATTGTACAACTGCCTAACGCAGATGGTTCGATTGAGGATTATGAAGGTTTTATTGATGCTTGTCATCAGGCAGGGCTGAAAGTGACGGTGATTGCCGATTTGATGGCAATGGCACTGCTAAAACCGTTGCAAGCAGATATCGTTTGCGGAACGGCACAACGCTTTGGTCTTCCGATGGGCTTTGGTGGTCCGACCGCAGGCTATATGGCAACGAGAGACGAGTACAAACGTGAAATGCCCGGTCGTATTATCGGTTTGAGTAAGGATACATATGAGCATCCGGCATTCCGCCTTGCACTGCAAACTCGTGAGCAGCATATCAAACGCGAAAAAGCGACATCGAACATCTGCACTGCTGAAGCCTTGTGTGCAATGATGGCAGGTTTCTATGGCGTATATCACGGGGCAGAAGGTGTACGCGAGATAGCAGAAGGTATCCATGGAAAGGCCGTGTACCTGAACGAAATGCTGCAAGCTTATGGTTTTGAGCAGGAAAATACCGAGTTTTTTGATACCTTGAAGATACGCGTGAAGGATGTGGATAAATTGCGCGAGGTAGCATTGGAGAAAGGTATCAATTTATATTACGGTAAAGATTTTGTTGGCTTGAGCATGGATGAGACTGTCACATTGGACGATATGAACAATCTGATAGAACTGTTTGCTGAAGTAAGCGACAATATACCTCAATATGAGGATGATGAAAATGCGTTTGAAGGTTTGTGGGCTATTGATGAGAAGAAAGTGCGTCCGGTGGATTATATGCAGGCTGATGTCTTCAAAAACTACCACACTGAGACGGACATGATGCGGTATATCAAACGCTTGGATCGCAAAGACATCAGTCTTGCGCACACAATGATCCCATTAGGCAGTTGTACCATGAAGTTGAATCCTGCTGCCGCGATGATTCCCATCACCATGCCGGGTTGGATGGCTGTTCATCCTATGGCTCCAGAGGATCAAGTGGATGGATTTAAGGAGATGTTGGATGAATTGCAACAACAGTTGAGTACTATTACCGGTTTTGCTGCTTGTAATTTGCAGCCCACTTCCGGTGCATCCGGAGAATATACAGGTTTGGTGACTATTCGTGAATATCTGTGGCGAAAAGGTCAAAAACAACGCACCAAGTTATTGATTCCGGCTTCTGCACACGGAACGAATCCGGCATCATGTGTACAGGCTGGTTTCTCTCCAGTCATTGTAAAATGTGATGAAAATGGTAACACGGATTTGGCAGATTGGAAGCAAAAAGCGGAAGAAAATAAGGAAGAGTTGGCTGGATGTATGATTACTTATCCTTCAACTCATGGTATTTTTGAAATGGCTATTCGTGAGATGTGCGACATTATTCACAAGAATGGAGGTCAAGTCTATATGGACGGTGCTAACATGAATGCCCAAATCGGCTATACCAACCCTGGATTTATCGGCGCGGATGTATGTCACTTGAATCTGCATAAGTCATTTGCAAGTCCTCATGGTGGTGGTGGCCCTGGTGTTGGCGCAATCTGTTGTGCCAAACATTTGGTTGATTGTATGCCGACAGAGGATCATAATCGTGTATCCAGTGCGTTGTATGGAAATGCCAATATGGCATTGATTTCTTACGGTTACATCCGTATGATGGGCTATGAAGGATTACGTGAATCAACGGCCGCTGCAATTTTGAGTGCCAACTATATGGCAAAGAAACTGAAAGATGCATATGGTATTGTTTATACAGGTGTGACAGGTCGTGTTGGACACGAATTGATTTTGGATTGCCGCCAATTCCATGCTATTGGTATCACGGAAACTGATATTGCCAAACGTTTAATGGACTTTGGTTACCATGCACCGACATTGTCCTTCCCTGTACATGGCACCTTGATGGTTGAACCTACCGAAAGCGAATCGAAACATGAGATAGATCAGTTTATTGATGCATTGTTGGTTATCCGTGAGGAGATCCGTGAGGTTGAAACGGGTAAGGCAGATGCAAAAGACAATGTTCTGTTGAATGCTCCGCATCCGGAATATGAATTGGTAGCGGATGAATGGCATCATAGTTATAGCCGTCAGAAAGCTGCTTATCCGACTGAGTGGGTGGCACAGAACAAATTCTGGGTTCCTGTTAGCAGGGTAGATAACGGTTTCGGAGACCGCAATTTGATTGCTTCCTATGGTTGCAATTGCTAATATCGTATAGTGATTGTTTACTATGAAGAATCTGTTTATAACAATAGGTTTGGCAGCTGCACTCGCAGCTGCTTTTCCGTCATGTAAGAACGGTCAGAATGCACAGGAGAATCTTTTATATGCTTCGTGTAAACCTTACACGCGTTGGTGGTGGCATTCTGCGGATATTGACACCAATGCGGTGCGGGATCAGTTGGTGTGGATGAAAGAGCATGAGTTTGGGGGAGTAGAGATTGCATGGATTTATCCGATGTTTTGTGACAGTACCACACCTCATCCTGATTTCCTGTCGCAAGAATGGGCTATTCCTGTTAATTTTGCCAAGCGTTGTGCTGATTCGTTGGGATTGGGATGTGATTTTACATTTGGTACTATGTGGCCTTTTGCTGATGTGGATTTGCCGGATGGAGACCAGACACGTAACTATTTCGATTCCACGGAAATTTGTCTGCGTCCGTTAGTGTGGGATCATCCTAAAGTGGCGAAAATCATCAATCATTTAAGCCGTCCCGTTTTTGAACGTTATGCACGAAAAATGAATCAAGGGCTGAAAGATGCTTATAAAGGAAATCGTTCTGGTTTGTTTGTTGATTCTTGGGAGGTTGAGACCGAGTATTTGTGGACACCGGGGTTTGATGAGGTGTTCTTGAAAGAGCATGGCTATGACATTTTACCTTATCTTCGGGAGCGCAAACTCATGAATATGCAGACGCACGAGATTTACGATAATGAGGTGTTTTATGACTACATGAAAACCTTGTCGGGCTACGTGCTTAGGGAATTCTATGAACCTTTTGCAGAGAATGCTGCTGAGCAAGGCTGTTTCTCTCGTGCGCAGTGTGGTGGCGCTCCGACCGATTTGTTGACAGCATTTGCCATAGTGGATGTGCCCGAAACGGAAGCGATTTTGTATGAGCCATGTTTCAGTAAAATAGCCGCTTCTGCAGCTACCATTGGTGGCAAGCCGGCAGTTACGGCAGAGACGTTCACGTGCGCATATGGATGGACGAGTCTGCGAGCAAATAATTTCCGCGGACACTCTCCTCATCAAGGAAAAGAACAAGTGGCAGATTTGAAGTTGATATGTGATGCTCTCTTTGCCAATGGTACCAACCAAATTATTTGGCACGGAATGCCTTTTAATCAGGTCGGTGATACATCAAACTATTTCTATACCACTTGCCAAGTCTCAACCTCGGAAGAGTGTAATCTTTCAGGACAGGTATTAACTGATTTTAACCGTTATATGACCACTGTTTCGGAGTATATGCGGAAGGGAAAGAACTATAGCGATTTGGCGGTTTATATCCCCTTGGAGGATGCGTGGATGGCAGGTGCATATCCGGAAGATGTTCATAAGCAGATGAATTGGCTTTGGGGACAGTATGAGATGCGCTTTATTGAAACTCCTATTGCATACAAGGGCTATCAGCCGCTTTGGGTGAATGAATATTTCCTGCAACAATCCTCTTTTGAAGATGGAGTATTGCATATGGGTGATGCCACTTTCCGTGCCTTGTATGTGGATGTAGAGTACATGGAGAAGAGCGCAGTGGAAGCAATTACGCGTTTGGCGGAACAAGGGTTACCTGTTTATATGGCTCGTCCGCCTAAAGAACCGGGAAAAATCAAACATGACGATTATGCGATTGCGGTGGAGAAAATGATGGCGCTTCCATCAGTTAGTTCAGAGATCTCCGTATTGCCGGGTAGTCCGTTGGTGGAAGGAGACAATCTGCCCGATTTTTGGGTGCGTCAGGACGGAGATACATATTATATCTTCTTGGCGAATCCGATGACACAGACCATTCATTATCCGTTGGAGTATTGCTATGCCTTTACCGATAAAGGGTCTGTACGGACGCTGACGATTAATCACCATCAGACTGTCTCCCAATTGGATGTCGTATTCCCCATGACGGAGTCCGTATTGCTGAAGGTTACTAAAGACGGAGTGGAGCAGATAGCGTTGAACTATATCCCGCCAATGTTGCACAAAGGCTGATGTGTAATATTATTTTCTGTTAATCTATGTGGAACAAAAAAGCAGTTTTTATTGAGATAAAGGAGTACCTGATGATAGCCATCTGTAGCATACCTTACGGATTGGTTGTCAATCAGGTGCTTGTGCCCCATGCCATCATTGGCGGTGGTTTGACGGGTCTGTGTGAAATACTTTATTTTGCAACGGATTCGGCTTTACCCATCTGGCTCAGTTCGTTGGTGTTGAACGTTGTGTTGATTGTTATAGCAATCATCGTGCTCGGTTGGAAAACGTGTGTTCGCACTTTGTGGGGCATTCTTTGTTTGACGGTTTGGCTGAAGCTTTTCCCGATATCCGATCATGCGCAGATTTCTGATCCATTCATGGCGATTGTATTGGCGGGTATCTTCAATGGTGCTGGCTTAGGGCTTATCTATGCTTACAACGGCAATACTGGTGGTACGGACATTATCGCCATGATTGTAAACAAATACAAGCACATGCCAATGGGGCGTGCTTTGTTTATGGTGGATATGGTCATTATTGGCAGTGCATGGTTCTTGCCGCAAGTCACTCGCGTGGAGCAAATCTTGTTTGGTTTGTGCTATGTCTTCATTGAGGCGCAGGCTGTTGATTGGGTGATGGGACGTGGGCGCCAAAGTGTGCAGTTCTTCATCTTCTCTAAGAAGTATAAGGAGATAGCGGATGCCATCATGACGCGTACGGGACGCGGAGTCACCTTCCTTGAGGCGAAAGGGGCTTATACGCAGCAGGAAAGCAGGGTCATTGTCCTGCTGACGCGTAAGTCGGAATCCACGGCTATCTTTCGAATTGTTATGGAGATTGACCCCTCTGCATTTATCAGCGAGACGCAAACGCGCGGAGTGTTCGGCCTGGGATTTGAACCAATCAAGGAACGCACATGATTCCTTTTGTCTCCATTCGGAAAGGCGCATGTGAGTATCTGGTTATTTTGCTTGCTGCCATCCCTTACGGCATTGTGGTCAACTATATTATGTTGCCACATGCTGTGGTTGGTGGTGGCTTGACG
The DNA here is from genome assembly GCA_902780495.1 of uncultured Bacteroidales bacterium. GTDB lineage: Bacteria > Bacteroidota > Bacteroidia > Bacteroidales > Paludibacteraceae > Colicola. The sequence continues at coordinate 72,448 of CACZFM010000009.1, read as the reverse complement.
GGTCTTTGTGAGATCCTTTACTTTGCTACGGACACGGTCGTCCCGATATGGCTTAGTCAATTGGTTATAAACGCGCTTTTTCTTATTGTGGCGTGTTTCACTATCGGTTGGCGTGTTTGCGTGCGCACTGTTTATTGTGTGCTATGTCTTACGCTGTGGCTCAAATTCTTGCCGCCTGTTGACTGCTCTCCTGTCGCCGATCCTTTATTGGCGTTGATATTGGGAGGCGTTCTTAACGGAGTAGGGATGGCGGCCATTTTTCTTTGCCATGGCTCAACGGGGGGCACGGATATTTTGGCACTGATTATCAATAAATACAGGTCTTGGGCATTGGGGCGTATCTTGCTGACATTCGATTTTGTCATCATGTCTTCCGCTTGGTTCTTGCCGCAGGTGCACAGTGTAGAGAATATCTGCTATGCCTTGGTCTATACATTCGTCGCCACCAATACCATTGATGGCGTGATGTATTTTTGGAATCATCGCCTTGTCTAACCTACCACATGTATAAGTGTCACACCGTCTCGCAGTGGGAGCATAACGTTTTCCAGTCTTTCGTCTGCTTGCACTTTGTCGTTGAAGGCGCGTAGTCCGAGGGTCTGTTTGTCGTGGTCGTAGTTTGCATCCACCACGTGCCCGTCCCACAGTGTATTATCTGCGATTATCCACCCGCCTTTGCGCACGATGGGCAGCACGGCATCTAAATATTCGCTGTATTCCCGCTTGTCTGCATCTATAAAAACGATATCAAACTTATCGTGCAAACTCGGTATCAGTTCTTTGCAATCGCCAATCAAGATTTCTATCTTGTGCCTCAGGGGTGACAAGGCTATGTTTTCGCGTATGATATCTTCCAATTCATCATTCTTTTCTATGCTTATCAGTTTGCCGTCTTCCGTCAGTCCTTCTGCCAGGCATAGTGCGGAATAGCCGGTATAGGTGCCAAGTTCCAGAATGCGGCATGGGCGTATCATTCGGCTCAGCATACTCAGGAATCGTCCTTCTATATGCCCTGACAGCATTCTCGGATTGAGCACTTCCAGATGGGTTTTGCGGTTGATGGAGGCCAGTATTGCGCTTTCTTGGCTACTGTGGCGCTCGATGTATTCTTCTACGTTTTCCATGTCTAAAGGGGCTTAAAATGATTTTTTGAATGCGATTTTGTGGACAATTGCATAAAAAATCGTGCAAAATTACAATTATTTTTGCATATTTCCAAAAAAAGCAGTACTTTTGTCGGAAATTTGAAATATATAACCGTTTTGATTTTATATGAATAGTATGGGACACATAGATGAATTGGATCGTAACATCCTGAAGATTATTACTAACAACGCACGCACTCCGTTCAAGGATGTGGCTGCGGAGTGTCATGTCAGCCGTGCCGCTGTTCATCAGCACGTGCAGAAATTGTATGACAACGGTGTTATCACCGGTTCGGGCTTTCAGGTCGATCCCAAAATGTTAGGGTATAACCTTTGCCTGTATGTGGGTATTACCTTGGAGAAAGGCTCTATGTACAAGGCTGTGACGGCTGAGTTGCAGAAGATACCTGAAGTAGTTGAATCTGTCTTCACCTTGGGAGCGTTCTCTATTATTATTAAGTTGTATGCGCGTGACGACCGTCATCTGATGGAGTTGCTGAATGGCAAGATTCAGTGCATTCCTGGCATCAGCCGCACGGAGTCGCTCACGGTGCTCGAAACAGGTATCAATCGTCAGTTACCAATTGATTAAGAGGCATGGAGAAGGTTATCAGTGGTATTCGCCCTACGGGAAACCTGCACTTGGGTAATTATTTCGGTGCAGTCAAGAGTTTCCTTGAGATGCAGAATGAGTATGACTGCATGTTTTTCATCGCGGATTGGCATTCGCTCACCACGCATCCCACGCCGGAGAATATACGCCGTTCGGTCAAAACTATCTTGAGTGAGTATTTGGCGTGCGGTATTGACCCGGAAAAGGCACCTATTTATATACAGAGTGACGTCAAGCCTGTCCTCGAACTCTATCTGTATCTCAATATGAATGCCTATCTCGGCGAGTTGGAGCGTGTCACCAGTTTCAAGGAGAAAGCGCGCACCCAGCCGGATAATGTGAATGCCGGTTTGCTTACATATCCTACGCTGATGGCGGCGGATGTCTTGGCGCACAAGGCGGACAAGGTGCCGGTGGGAAAGGACCAGGAGCAGAACATGGAGATGATGCGCCTTTTCGCACGTCGTTTCAACCGCATTTATGGTGTGGAATTCTTCAAGGAACCGCAGTCTTTCCATTTTAACCAAAAGGCGGTCAAGGTGCCTGGATTGGATGGTAGCGGCAAGATGGGCAAGAGCGAGGGAAATGCTATCTATCTCTGTGACGATGAAGCCACTATCCGCAAGAAGGTTATGCGCGCTGTCACGGATGCGGGACCAACGATGCTCAACCAAGAGAAACCCGAACCCATCCGCAATCTCTTCACGATGATGGAACTTGTTTCCACCAAAGAAACCTACGATTATTTCAACGACCAATATAACAACATGCAGATTCGTTACGGCGACCTGAAGAAACAGTTGGCGGCTGACATCAACGCTTTCTGTGCGCCTATCCGCGAACGCATCCTGGATTTCCAGAACAACGACGATTATCTTCGTCGGGTGGCGGCTATGGGTTGCGAACGCGCTTCCGAGAGTGCGCAGCATACCTTGGATGAGGTTCGCCACATCATTGGTTTCCGTTAAACGTCTTTGCCTCAAACATTGCCTGCTATGAACCGCTTCTTTCTTATCTCTCTGTCTGTCTTGCTCTTGAGTGCTTTCTCTTGGGCTTGGGCGGATAATTATGTGGATGATGTTTATTCCTTCCCTGCAACGAAGGTTGCCGCACGTTCTTCCAAGTCTGTCCCTGATGCGCAGGAGAAGAAAGTTGAGCCTGCCAAGCAGCAAAAGCAGCAGGAGCAGCAGCCGAAAGTGCAGTTTGTGCAGGTCACCGACACGGTGGTTAAGGCCGTTATTCATAAACCAAACCGCTAAACCATGAAGTATCCTCGTTTGTTCATATTCGCTTTATCTGCTCTTTGTGCCGCATCGCTTTGGGCGCAGGACGAGCAGTTGTTTGCCGGTCGTGACATTATGGGCACGGCGCGTTATACGGCGATGGCGGGCGCGATGGCTTCGGTCGGAGCGGATCCCTCTGCTGTGTTGGATAATCCCGCAGGCTTGGGCTTGTACAAACGCATGGAGATATCCCTTTCCATGCAGGAGGAGTGGTCTCGCAATCGCCATGTCGGCGAGTCGTCCGACAGCGCGGATGTCTTCTCTTTGCCGCAGGTTTCGTTGGTCTTTTCGCTGGAAAACCGCAACGAGACGGGAGGCTTGCGCTTCAACAACTTCATGTTCTCCTTCAATCGTATCAAGTCTTTCTCGCGTTCAACGCTGGTCCACGGCTTTAATCAGCCTTCCATCTCCAATCTGATGCTGGACCAGGTTGCCAATCCACTGCTGCCCGCATCCGACTTGGAGGACTCCAAATACAATTCGCCCAACACGGGTTGGCTGAGCGAACTGGGTTATTGGAGTTATATGATTGACCCTGAATACACAGCTTTTCCCACCGACAATCCCGATGTCTTCGATACCGTTCAGACGGCTTGGTCGTCCGATTATGGTGGCAATATGCCCCAAACGGCGCTCAAACTCTCCGAGAGTGGCTATGTGGACGAATATACCCTTGCTTGGGGAGCGAATATCAACCACCATTGGTATGTCGGAGCGGGGCTGAACATCCGTTCTCTTTACTACACGAAATCAGCCACTTACGAAGAGGCGTTCCCTGTCGAAGAAGGTGAGAAATATACCGATTATGCCCAAATCAACAGTTATGTCCGCCAGACGGGGGTAGGGGTCAGCGGTTCGCTGGGACTTATCTACCAGCCTTGTCGGTATCTGCGTGTCGGAGCTTCCTTCCAAACGCCTACGGCGATGAAGGTTTCCACCACCACACATGCCGATATCCTCTTGGATGATGCCCATCGCTTTGAGGAAATATACAAGGCATCCACCGAACGCTTTGCCGGTACGGGGCGCTTTACGCAGCCTTTGCGGTTCACCCTGGGCGCGACAGGCATCTTGGGCGGCGGCGGACCGGTCTGCGGATTGGTTAGTTTCCAGTACGATTATCGCCATCGCAAGGACTTGCAGGATGTGCATACTTTCCGCGTTGGAGGTGAGTTGGTGCTGATTAACAACCTCTTCATCAATGCCGGATATGCCTTCGAATCCACTTTCTCCAAGGCTGACCGCATCTATACATTGGCGCGTAACGACGTGCGTGTGGACGCGGATTTTGTCTCGCCTGGAGTGCGGCATTTCGTGGGAGCCGGTGTCGGCTACAGGGGTAATCACTTTATCGCCCAATTGGGCTATCAGTATTGCCTGCACAACTATAACCAGTATGTTTTCGCTCCTATCGATACACAACAGACATCCATACCTGACCCGTTTGACATGCGGAACCAAACCCACCGCATTGTTCTGACGCTGGCATGGCATACAAAACGATAAAACCTACAGCACAGCCCAAGAGACCGGAAAACTCAACAGTATTATTCCAACCGGGACCTCTCATGTTCCAATGGCGTGCCGGTACGATCTGCCGAGACCTTCCTTCGGGAAGTAGCGGAATACGGTGGCCGGATTACAAAGGGGCACGACATCCCAAATCCTTTCATTAGGAGTTTTCTCGAGTAAAGTGGCTGTGCTTTTTTGTGCCTTTTCCCGAACATTTTTCGAACATTTCTCGGACTCTCTACGATAGATACACGTTAGATATACGATAGATACACGATAGATACACGATAGATATACGATAGATATACGATAGATATACGATAGATACACGATAGATATACGATAGATATACGTTAGATATACGATAGATATACGATAGATATAGCGGTCATTATCGAGGTATTAGCAAGTGAATGGTTAATGGTGTCTTGTTGAGTATGTTTTGTGGCAAAATGTGTCGCAAAAGGCACGAAAACTTCTCAAAAAAAGATTCAGTAGTGCGATTTGTGAAAAAAATTAACCAAAAATTTGTGTATATGCTTTTTTTTTAGTATCTTTGCGCGCTAATTGAAATATTATGCGTATGAAACAAAGATTTTTACATATTTTTTCGGTTTTGAGTCTGTTGTTTTTCGTGAATCTTCCGATTGATTCTCAAACGTGCTGTCCTGTAAGGGAAGAGGAGGGAACTCAAGCTGCTTTTACATACGAAGATGATAATATTGTTGTCGATACCTATGATGCTCCCTCTCCAACGTTTGATTATAGCGCAGAATATGTAAACGCGTGGTACAAATATAACGGAAATAACCCTCCAAGCGCTTGGTCATATAATAAGTTCATACGAGTTCGGGCGCAGACTACTCGTGATGGCTTTCGTTATGATTATATACAATTGTATTTTTGGGTGGGGAATTCTACAAGTGGTAAGACTCAACAATACACAAACGGATTAGGGCCCAAGGCTGGTGTGTATGATTTTACACTTCCATTGGGAGGATATTACCGAAAGCCGGTTAATTATTATTACTACACCATCTATTACGAAACCTATTACTGGAGTTTTCAACAAACTCCAACGAGTCAACCGATTTTATTTGGTTTTAGGAGACACCCTCAAGATAACAATCTTGTATGTCCCTATGGTAGCTATGGATTTAATAATGCAGACCCTGAATATTGTACTTTTAATTCCTTGAAATGTACTGTCGCAGAAGGGGAAGGTGGAAAGCTTTATGTCCGAATAGGTTCGGACGATTGCACAAGGCGCCCGATAGTTACAATAGGTAGGCTTGTGGATGAGGATGTCAATAAACTTACTACTTCTGTATCTGGCAATGGCACTGTTGGTGTCTCTCCTGATTGTGAAAATCATAGGACAGGTGAAACGGTTACACTTACACCTCAACCGATAGGGGATAACACATGTTTCAAAGGCTGGAGTGGAGCAGATGCCTCGTATGTGATAGACAATGGAAACGGAACCTATCGCCTTACAATGCAGGCAAGGGATATGAATGTTACGGCTAACTTTGGCAGTTGTTCCAAAGAGGCAACGGAAACAATTACCCTTTGTGGAGATGCCCTCCCTTACACATGGCATGGAACAACCTACACCACGGCGGGTACGTTCACCGACGATTACACGTGCAAGAGCCTTGTGGATCCTACGCTTGACTCTATCACGCATCTTAACCTGACTATCTACACGCCCACGGAATATCATGATCCGGATGTGGTGAATATTTGTGGTGATGAAGTGCCATACATATGGCACGGACAGACGTACACGGAGTCAAAAACGGATACCTATACCGAATACCATCCCAATTCAACATGTGTGAAAGCCGTCTATACGCTCAATCTTACAGTCACCCCTATACAAACGCTGAACGCACCGGCCGTTTCTTATTGCCGTAGCGAACTGCCCAAACCTTGGTTCAACAACCACGTCATCACGGGTGAAGAGAGCAGGGGAGATACCGTGCATCTAAAGCAGAATCCGTCCGATAAGTGCTACACCATCTATGTCTTGAACGATCTCACCATCTATGATGCGGACGATATTGTTGAGACCGAGACGGTGGATAACTTCCCTCTGGTTTGGCACGGAATCACAATTAATTCCCGCGACGAAGTGGCGACCAAAGGTATCATTCGGAAAACCAATCAGCATGATTGTGACAGCATTGTGCGGCTGGTTGTGATTGAGAATCGTTACGACACGGCTCGCATCTGTCATGGTACTACCTACGATTGGCCTGAGCATCCCGACTTCAGTGGTTTGTCGGAGGAAACGGATTACAAGGACACTATCCGTACGGTGGTAGGCGGAGCCGACAGTATCTATTGCTTCTTGCATTTGTATGTTCAGCCTGAAGTGGAGATAAGGCCTGATGCGGACAATGCCTGCTCGGATGATTTGTGGAACGGTTACGAGTGGACTCCTTGGGAGGGTCATACTGTGACGGTGGATATATCCGATACGGAGACGGACTATGATTTGGAGGAGACGGAGTCGTCGAAGATCTGTGACTGCGATTCCATTATCCACCGCCGTCACCTGCATGTGTTTATGACCACGCAGGATCAGGAAGCTATCGAAGTCTGCGGTCCCACGTACGAATACACAGCCCCTTGGGGTGAGACGCGCACCCTTACTTATCCCGAAGACTATGTAGAGATGACCCATGCGGTAGAAGGCAGTGGCGGACAGTGCGAGTCATCTGTGGGTGTCAGCATCACATGGAAACAGCCGGAGCCATACCATGTCAACGACGGTACTACGCTTTGCGCTTCCGAACTGGCAGGGTTTGAGTGGGAGGACTTGCATTTTACGCCCGATAATCTTACCCAGACGAAAACGCTTGAATCCGTGAATGGTTGCGATTCAATAGTTACCTTCACCGTCACGCTGTTGCCGGTGTATGATGATATCACAGACGGCACTACCATCTGTTCGTCTGCCTTGGACGAATTCACTTGGGAGGGATTGCATTTCTCGATGGATAATCTGACGCGTACCAAGACTTTGCGTACCGTAGCGGGTTGTGACAGTACGGTGACCTTCACGCTTACTGTTTCCGATGCGTACCGTATCACGGATGGCACTGCCATTTGTCCTTCTGAACTGGAGAACTTTACATGGGAAGACCTTCCCTTCACGCTCGATAACCTTACACAGGAGAAGACGCTTGAAGCCGCGAACGGTTGCGACTCGGTAGTTACGTTTACGGTCACTTTGCTTCCGACGTACAATATCACGGACGGTGCATCCGTCTGCGAGAACGAACTGGCAGGGTTTGAGTGGGAGGGCTTGCATTTTACGCCTGATAATCTCACACAAACGAAAATACTTCCAGCCGCGAACGGTTGTGACTCGGTAGTTACGTTCACGGTCACCCTGCTTGCCACCTCTCATACGGACATAGAGGTCACTGCCTGTGACTCCTACGAATGGAACGGCGAGACCTATACGGAGAGTGACCCGAACATCACTTACGAGACAACGAACGCAGCGGGTTGTGACAGTACGGCTACCTTGCATCTGACGATTAACAAGACCACGTACGGTGATACGACGGCGGTAGGTATCGGTTCGTTCTTCTGGTATGGTGAAGAACATACGGGAACCGGTACTGCTGTGCATACATTGTCTGAAGCGAATGCCACCGGTTGCGATAGTATAGTTACCTTGCATCTGACGATAGTGCCGGAAATGGAGACGGTTGAGACGTATGACAGTGTATGCTCGCTGGATTTATGGGACGATTATCAGTGGGAGGTATGGCCGGGTCACACGATAGCGGTTGTATTGTCGGATGACCAGACGGATTACGAATTGCATGAGATGCGCCATTCTCAGGTGTACGATTACGATTCGGTGTATTATGTTCGTTATTTGCATATCTATCCCGCTACGCAGGAGCAGGATTTCATAGAGGTCTGTGGCAAGACGGCGGATTATACGGATCCTTGGGGCGGAACGCATACATTCTATTATCCAAGCGATTACGAGGAAGTGACTCATCTGGTGGAAGGCAGTACGGACTGCGAGTCGGTTGTTGGTGTCAACATCACGTGGAAGCAGCCGGAGCCATACCAGATTAATGACGGCACTACGCTTTGCGCTTCCGAACTGGCATCGTTTGAGTGGGAAGACATGCATTTTACGCCCGATAATCTTACCCGGACGAAGACGCTTGAATCCGTGAACGGTTGTGATTCGATAGTTACCTTCACCGTCACGCTGTTGCCGGTGTATGACGATATCACAGATGGCGCTACCATCTGTTCATCTGCTCTGGACGAATTTACATGGGAGGGCGAACATTTCACACCCACTGATTTGGTGAAGACCAAGACTTTGCCTACCGCTGCGGGTTGTGATAGCACGGTTACGTTCACTGTCACTTTGCTTCCGACGTACAACACCACAGACGGTGCCTCCGTCTGCGAGAATGAACTGGCAGCGTTTGAATGGGAAGGCTTGCATTTCACACCGGACAACCTTGAGCAGACAAAGATACTTCCAGCCGCGAACGGTTGCGATAGTACGGTTACGTTCACGGTAACCTTGCTTTCAACGTACCATACCACGGACGGTGCTTCCGTCTGCGAGAACGAACTGGCATCGTTCAGGTGGGAGGGTCTGTCCTTCACGGACAACCTTACGAAGAGCAAGACTCTTCCAGCCGCGAACGGTTGTGATAGTATAGTAACGTTCACGGTAACCCTGCTTCCCTCGTATGAGATGCAGCCGGAAATAGTGTATATCAACAAGGGCGGTTCGTATCCGTTCTACGGTGATAACCTCCGCACAGCGAATATCTATTCTCATCGTCTTCCGACGGAGTGTTGCGGTTGTGACAGTATTGTGTCAGTGGACCTGCGTGTAGTGGAGAACTATATCGGTCATGAGTACGACACGATATGTCAGGGTCAGAGTTTCCCGTGGCACGGGGAGGAATACGATGAGCAAGGAGACTATCCTGCTACGCTGAAGACTGTTTACAACACGGACTCTATCGCGCTGTTGCATCTGACGGTACTTACCTACGAGAATGTTGAAGAGTCGGTTTCCATTTGTCAGGGTGAGTCCTTCGAGTGGGAGGGACATGGTGAACGATTCAGTCAGTTGAAGAAGGAGACTGTTTACTACGACACGGTTCGTCATAAGGTAGGTGACGGTTGTGACAGTATCCGTTACACGCTTCATCTGACGGTGAAAAAGAAGAGTTACCATACGTTCGATACCACATTCTGCGCGAATCGTTTTGTGCCCTTCGAGTGGAATAATGTGGAGATTAACGACTATAGCGACGAGTACAATGGTGCACAGGTGAAAGCCGAGGAACCGAATGCGTTGGGTTGCGATTCGATTGTCAAATTGAACATGATAGTCAATCCTTCCTATGTGGATGCGCTGGGGACGACGGTTGATCTGGGAACGGTGTATATCAACGAGGGGGCTTCCTTCCCGTTCTGTGGCAGGGAGTTGACGGAAAGCCGCTTGTACGAAGAGACGATACCGACGGTAGGTTGCGGTTGCGATAGTACGGTGCGTGTCAATCTGGTGGTTATGCCGAAGCAGTATGGCGATGAGTATGCGACCGTCTGTCCTGGTCAGAAATATCCATGGAAGGGTAGTGATCGTGAGGGAGAAGGACCTCATCTGTTTGACACACTCACCACGCACGGCACGGATTCTGTTGTAAGACTTCACCTGTCCTACTATCCGTCTTATACCGGCATTCAGGATGGCGCCACCATTTGTGCCAACGAACTGGACGACTTCACATGGGAGGGTGAACATTTCACTATAGACAATAACGCCATAACAAAGAACCTGGGTACAGTTAACGGCTGTGACTCTATCGTCACCTTCACACTCACGATTCTTCCGTCTTATACCAATGTACAGGATGGTGCAACCATCTGCGACACGGAACTGCCTGAATTCACCTGGGAAGGTGAGAACTTCTCTATGGACGAACTCACGAAGACCAAGAATCTTGGAACCATCAACGACTGTGATTCCATCGTCACCTTCACCCTCACGGTTCTTCCGTCTTATACCGGCATTCAAGATGGGGCCACCATCTGTGATACGGAACTGCCCTATAGCTGGAAAAACGGAAACAACATCGTTGAGACCTTCACTGAAGCAGGACAGGTCACCAAGACCTTGAGTACGGTTGGCGGCTGTGACTCCATCGTCACGTTCACGCTTACGGTTAATCCGTCTTATACCGGCATCCAGGATGGTACTACCATCTGCGATACGGAACTGCCTTATACCTGGAAAAACGGAAATACGCTCATCGAGACCTTCACGCAGGCGGGAAAAGTCACCCGTAATTTGCGCACGGTCAACGGCTGCGATTCCGTTGTTACCTTCACGCTTACGGTTCTTCCGTCTTATACTGGCATACAGGATGGCGCCACCATCTGTGATACGGAACTGCCCTATACTTGGAAAAACGGAAACACGCTCATCGAGACCTTCACGCAGGCGGGAAAAGTCACCCGTAATTTGCACACGGTCAACGACTGCGACTCCATTGTCACCTTCACCCTCACGGTCAATCGTAGCACGCAGAGCGAGAAGTCACTGAAGATATTCAGCAACCAACTGCCCTACACCTGGGATGGTATCACTTTCCGAGAGGAACACGACACCGATACTACCATCGTCCTCCGCGGTGCTAACGCACAGGGTTGTGACAGTACGGTGATACGTCATCTAACGGTAGATTTGTGTATCGACCTGAAGGCGGATATTGTGTTCAACAACGCTACGTTCTGTGCGGATGAGGGAGATGCCCATGCTACGCTTCAGGTGCGTGAGGGACGTCCTGTTTCGTACAGTGTCTCTTATCCCGTGAAGGATAGGGATGGTTATCTGCAGGATGTATCGGATGTGGCTCTTCCTTCGGGCAAGACGTTTGATATTGTTATCCCTGTCAATCCTGCTACGGACAAAGAGCGTTATCTCCGTCCGGACGATTATCCTGTTGATGTGACGGTGACGGATATCTGCGGCATCCGTTGGGAGTTGCCTCGTATGATGTTGCATGTTCTTTATCCGTCCTGGTTGATTGTCCAGAAGTGGGATGATGTACTTGCGTTGTACAACGAGCGTTACAATGGCGGTTACACGTTCACCCGTATCGGCTGGTATAATGACGGTCAGCCTGTTGAGGGTCAGGGAGCGAACAACAGTTATATCTATGTGAACCGCGGTCAAGGTGAGATGTTGCGTTTTGGCACACCTTATTGGGCGGAATTGACTCGTGAAGACGATGGTAAGACCATCTGCACCTGTCCGTATGTGCCTCAGCGTATGCAGCAGGCTCCGGAGCGTAAGGGTATGGAGATATCGTTTGCCCAGCGCGGTTACCAATTGCTTCTGACCACGGAACAGAACGGCACGTATGCGTTGTATGATGTCACGGGCAAGACCTTGCAGACGGGTTCCTTCGTTGGTCAGTCCGGTGCGCAGCAGATTGATATCGACCGTTCTTGCGCAGCAGGCAGTTATCTGATTGTCTTCCGCGCCGATGACGGTACCACTGAAACACGCAAATTTGCCATCTATTAACGTGTGCCATGAAAGTCCTGTATCTATCGGTTTGGTATCCCTCCGAGAGGGATAGAATGGCAGGGCTCTTTGTCCAAAACCATGCACAGGCTGCTGCTTCGCAAGGGGTGGAAGTGCGGGTGAATACGTGGTGGCAGGATGCCGACTTGGTGCAACTCAATGTCTTGACACTCAAGATGGGGCTGGTGGCGTACGTGCTGAAACGTGTCTTTGGCATTCCCTATATCCTTGTGGAGCATTGGACTGGCTTTATGCCGGAAAATGGACAGTATCTCCGTTTCCCGCGTTGGAAACGGCGTTTGCTGGAGCAGATCGCAGCCGAAGCCTCGGCTATTTATACCGTGTCGCCCCTATTGAAAAAAGCCATGAAGGACTGTGGCATCAAGAACAGTCGTTGGGGGCATGTGGATAATATTGTGGACGATTGTTTTTACCGTCTGCCTGCGCTGCCGCCATCGGAAGGTACGAAGCGTTTGTTGCATGTCAGTTGTTTCCTTGAGCGGGCGAAGAATGTCAAAGGCTTGTTGCGCGCGGTAAAGACTCTTAGTCGCGAACGGCAGGATTTCACGCTTACGCTGGTAGGGAACGGACCGGACTGGCAGGCCTGTCGTGACTATGCCGATTCGCTTTCCTTGCCGGAGGGTATGCTTCGTTGGACGGGCGAGATTGCACCGCAGGGAGTAGCGCGGGAGATGCAGCGAAGCGATGCCAATATACTCGTCAGCCGTTTTGAAACTTATGGTATACCATTGGCGGAAGCCATGGCTGTGGGTATTCCCTCTGTGGAGAGTGATGCCACGGGTCTGCGGCTGATAAAAGAGACGGGTCTATCCGTGCCTGCCGACGATGAAGCAGCGCTGACGGATGCCATTCGCTATATGTTGGACCATGCAAGAGAATATGACCGTTCTGCCATCCGTCGGCATGGGACGCGTTTCACCACTCAGGAAGTGGGCAAGCAATTGTTGAAGATATATGAGCAGTCGCGAATCCGTTCATAAAAGACTATTAGGTTGGCTGCCTGTTGAAATGCAGGATTGCTTAGGTCGCTTCCGCCGTTATCATATATTGGGACAGCGCGGCAGTGGCAACAGCCTCGTAGCGATGGTGGATGGAACCACTTTCCACGGCGGGTTGTGCGACCGATGGAAAGGTATCGTTTCCCTATATGCTTACTGCAAGGCTGTCGGACGGGATTTTCGTATTCACTATACCTTTCCTTTCGACCTCTCGCAGTTGCAGATACCGAACCGATACGACTGGAGAATTGCAGAATCCGATATCTGCCGCAATTTCTTTTGTTGCCGCATGTTGCGCCTGACGGGTGATGCCACCTTGCGCCGTGTGCAGCATCTGCCGCAGGATAGGCAGATACATGCCTATGCCAACCGTGACTGGTTGCCGCTCATCAATGCCGCTTACGGAACGGCTTACGAGTGGGGTGGTTTGTTTAAGGAACTCTTTCGCCCATCTGCATTGTTGCAACAGCGTTTGGATGCTTTTGCCGCACATACTGCGCAACCCTATGTGGCAGTAGCGTTCCGTATGCAGAATTTGTTGGGTGATTATCCTGAGTATGCCTATCAACCTGCTTCGCCGGAACGGCAGCGCGAATTACTGCAGCTGGTTATCTCTTGGCTTCTTCGCCTGCATGATGTGGCAAATCTTCCTATATTGGTGACTTCGGACAGCGAACGCCTCACGCGTGAAGTTGCTTGTCTGGACTTTGTCTTTACGAACACAGGCCGGGCAGCGCATGTGGATACATTGGCAGGGCAGCCGTTGGAACAGTATATGAAATCGGTCGTTGATTTTTACCTGTTAGCCGGTGCGGAGAAAGTATATGCTGTCGGTACGAAAGAGATGTATCGTTCCGGCTTTCCCCGTTATGCCGCCTTGCTGGGCGGAGTGCCTTTTGAACGGATATTGATACAAGAAGATAAGTGAACGGTATATCACACAGGCTTTGGACAAACTGCACGAAATATGGAACTCTCTTTGCAAGACGAAAGTCCTGCAGAATTACTCTTATATGACGGTTTTGCAGGTTGCAAGTGCCCTAATTGGTTTTATTATCTATCCCATCGTCATACGTCGTATCGGGGTGGAGCAGTATGGACTATATGTGTTCATTCTTTCTGTGGTGCTTTATTTTCAGGTCGTGATTGAATTTGGCTTTGATTTTCCTGCCCTGAAGACGGTTTCGCTCCATCCGGATGATAAACGCATATTGTCGGAAGTCGTTTCTGCGGTCTTTTACCTCAAGTCTTTGCTTTTCGTCATGATGGCGGTGGTGGCTTCTGTTGTTGTTTGGGCGATTCCGATGTTGAGGGACTATGCCTATTTGTTTGTGGTGATATTTGCCCAGAATGCGGTTAATATCCTTTTCCCCCAGTGGTATTTCCAAGGGCGGAAGGCTATGCGCACGCCGGTGGTTATCAATTTTGTATGTCGCTTGTTGCAAATACCTCTTGTGTTGCTGTTTGTGCATACGCAGCAAGATGTCTTTGTGTATGCACTCATCGTTTCCGGCACGATGGTAATGGGGGGCGTAGCCGCTATGGCGCAAATCTATCATGAAGGTGTGCATCTTTGCCGTGTTCCCCTCAATGTCATACGCGATTATATCAAGGCGGGTTGGCCGTTTTTCCTGACCGATTTGGCAACGAATGTCAAAGACCGTGTACAAACCAATCTTATTGCTGTCTGCCTGGGTTTGCAAGAAGTGGCTATCTATGACCTTGCTACCAAAGTCGTGCAGATTCCACGCCTCTTTACGCAGAGTGTCAACAAAGCACTTTTCCCGGAAATGGTCACCAATCCTTCGCCGGCGCGGATACAGAAAGTGGTGCGTTACGAACGTATGATAGCGCTTGCCATGATGTTGGCAGTGGCTGTGTTCGGCTATCCTGTCATTCTTTTCTTGGGAGGTTGGCAGATGATTGCCGCTTATCCTATTGCCGTGTTGTTGAGTATAACGATTTATACTTGGTTGGAGGTGGGCGCATATCTGCAATTCGTCTTTATTCCGCACAATCGTTATAGTTGGGTAACTCTCAATCAGGTCATTGCTTGTCTGTCATGTCTTTTGCTTATGGCGGCAGGTTTGTTATGGCGGCATAATCTATATATCTTTGTCTCCGCACTTGTTGTTTCCGGCTTTGCAGAATTGCTCTTCTGCCGGATAATGATTAAAAAACATCGCTTGTTATGAATCGTCCGCTTGTATCCGTATGTATTCCTGCCTATAATGCTGTAGCTCGTGTAAAAGCGTGCTTGGAGAGTCTTTTGCGGCAGAACTATGAGGCGTTGGAACTGATTATTGTCAACGATTGTTCAACGGATGATACCTTAGCCCTTGTTCAAACGCTCTTGCAGTCGGAAACGGCTATCAATGTGGTGCTGGAAAACAATACTGCGAACTGCGGACCCGATTATACGCGTCGCAGGTGTGCCGAACTGGCAAAGGGAGAATATCTGGCATTTGTGGATGCGGATGATTATGTGGATGCTAACTATATCGCTGCATTGATGGATAAGGCGTTGGAGACGAATGCGGATATCGTGGATGCGCCTTATTGGGAAGAAACAGACTTGCAGCAAACCCGGCATAATGCATACGCGGCAACAGGAAAATCCTATCTGGAGGATGCTCTCAGGGATAATATCGCTCATTTGTGGGGCAAACTCATCCGGCGTCAACTCTTCCTTTCTGCTGTTGCACCTTTGACCGAACGATTCGATTATTTGGAAGACCGCTTGGCTATTCTTCAACTTTGCCATGCTGCGGGAAAGATATCGTCTGTATCCGATACGGCGTACCATTACCATCGTGCCTCGCAATCCCTTTCTGCGGAAAAGAACGAATACCATTTTCATTGCCTTATGCTTTTCTGGGATAGACAGGAGACCCTGTTGCGTGAGTGGGGAGAGTGGGAGAGATATGCCGCTTTGTGCAGGAAGATACAGATGCAAGATAAGGTGGCATTGATGCATTATTGTCATAGGAGCGTTGTCTGCCGTTCATTTGCAGACTTGTTCGGAAGGGGTAAGCTTTCTGATTTAAAAGGCTTGTCTTGTGGACTCTTTCTCACGGGTGTTTTGGTGTATTTCCGTTGTTGGCATCTGCTTGCTTATTACAGAAGTCAGACAATTTCCGAATAACGATTAGGCTATTATTGGGTTATTATTGGGTGATTATTGGGTTATTAGTAGGTTATTAAGCCAACGAAAAGCAGAGGAAAGCATATTTTTGGCCCAAACATTTGGTTATCTCCCAAAAAAGTTGTACCTTTGCACCCGATTCGGGTACATTGAACGAAATGGCTATTCTACTAACAGTTGTATGGAGGCCATCAACGCTGTGTTACAGGGATACTACGAGAATTTGTAATCTTCTATGACCCAAAATTACGAACATTGGCATTGGCAGGAACGCGGAACGGCATGGAAAGGTGTGGGCATTTACCATGTGACATTGACCGTGCCAAGTCGTGAACCGTTGTTGGGAAAACTCGTCATTCCGGAGAATGATCCGAAACGGGCATCTGTAACACGCACGGTGCTCGGCAAAAACGTTATCCACACTCTTGCCCAGATATCCATCTTGCATCCTCAAATCCGTCTGTTGCAATATTATCTTATGCCTGATCATGTGCATGCTATTTTGCATGTTACTTGCCCTATGGAGACCAGCATTAGAAAGGTTATACGTGGTTTTTGGCAAGGTGTGAAGAAATGCGGGAGAGAGTATGTTTTGTCAATTGACCCGAATCTCATTCAGGTTTAAATCCGTCGTTCCGTTCCTCCCTGTCTTGATAATCTCTCCTTCTTTCTTACCTTGTATTTTGAGGCAGCCTACCTTACCACTCCGTTAGCACTCTTTACTGTCACAGATGTATTTGTGGGGTATTGGCGTTTGATAATCATTGCATTATAAAGAAAATGCAATAAAAATGCAAAAAAGTTGCATTTCAGGTGATAGATTTTGCCTCTTTTTTACATTATATATGGAGGGGTATATGTAAAACACGCACTAATTAAAAAAATATGATACCGAAAATGGACCGAAGATGGACCGAGATTGACCCGATAATGGACCGAAAATTCCTTAAACCTTAACCCCTAAACGTTAAACGTTAACCCTTAAACTTTCAACTTTAAACCAAAAATATCTGATTTTTCTTGCATAGTTCAAAAAAAAGCAGTACCTTTGCAGCGAATTTGGATAATGGGCACTTGTCAGCCCTGCATCCGTAAACATTTGTACGTTTATATATGATTAAGATTACCTTTCCGGACCAAAGCGTCCGTGAGTATGAAAGCGGCGTTACGCCCTTGCAAGTGGCTGAGTCCATCAGCAGCCGTCTGGCACAGGAAATCCTGGTTGCCTCTGTGAAAACCGATAACGACTTTGTTATCACTGAACTTAATACTCCTCTCACTGCCGATTGTGCCATCCGTTTGCACAAGTGGGAAGACGAAGAAGCCAAGCACGCTTTTTGGCACACCTCGTCACACCTGATGGCAGAAGCCCTGCAGGAATTGTATCCGGGCATCCAGTTCGGTATAGGTCCTGCTATTGAAAACGGCTTCTATTACGATGTTTATCCCGCAGAAGGACAAACCATCAGCGAGAAGGATTTTCCTGCTATTGAGCAGAAGATGATGGAACTGCGTGCCAAAAAAGAAGTGCTGCAGAAACGTTCTATCGCCAAGGCGGATGCGCTGCACGATTTCACGGCACGTGGACAGCACTACAAGTGCGAACTGATTAACGATTTGGCGGATGGAACCATCACCACCTATACACAGGGGGCTTTCACCGACCTCTGCCGCGGACCGCACCTCCTGAGCACTGAACCTATCAAAGCAGTGAAAGTGCTTTCTTGCGCTGCCGCATACTGGCGCGGTGACGAGACACGTCCCATGATGACGCGTATCTATGCCGTCTCTTTCCCCAAGAAAGCTATGTTGGACGAACATCTGGCATTGTTGGAGGAAGCCAAGAAACGCGACCATAGAAAGATCGGTAAGGAACTTGACCTCTTTATGTTCAGCGAAATGGTAGGAAAGGGACTGCCTATCTGGCTGCCCAAAGGAACGGCATTGCGCTTGCGTTTGGAGGATTTCCTGAAGAAAATCCAACGCCGTTATGGTTACCAGCAGGTTATTACGCCGCATATTGGCTCCAAGCAGCTCTATATCACTTCCGGCCACTGGGATCACTACGGTAAAGACTCGTTCCAGCCCATTACCACGCCTGAAGAAGGTGAAGTGTATCTGCTCAAGCCGATGAACTGCCCGCACCATTGTGCTATCTTTAAGAACTCTCCTCGCAGTTACAAAGACCTGCCTTTCCGCTGCGCAGAGTTTGGCACTGTTTATCGTTACGAGCAGTCGGGCGAATTGCACGGTCTGACTCGCGTACGCAGTTTCACGCAGGATGATGCCCATATCTTCTGCCGTCCCGACCAGGTAAAGCAGGAGTTTATCCGCGTGATGGAGATTATAGAAATCATCTTCAAATCGCTTGACTTCAAGAACTTCGAGGCGCAGATTTCGCTCCGTGACCCGAACAATCATACTAAGTATGTCGGTTCGGATGAGGTCTGGGAAAAAGCGGAAAATGCTATCATCGAAGCCTGCAAGGAGAAAAACCTGCCCGCCAAAGTGGAATACGGCGAAGCCGCTTTCTATGGTCCCAAACTCGACTTTATGGTCAAAGATGCACTGGGACGCCGTTGGCAGTTAGGTACTATTCAGGTGGATTACAACCTGCCCGAACGTTTCGACCTGGAATATGTGGGCGAAGACAACCAAAAGCATCGTCCCGTGATGATTCACCGCGCACCGTTCGGTTCGATGGAACGCTTTGTGGCTGTGCTTATCGAGCACACCGCAGGTAAGTTCCCCTTGTGGCTCACTCCCGATCAGGCTGTCGTATTGCCTATCTCCGAGAAGTCGAACGAATATGCATGGCAGGTACAGAAAATGCTGGAGCAGCAGAATGTACGCGCCATTGTGGATGACCGCAATGAGAAACTCGGCCGCAAGATTCGTGACAACGAACTCAAGCGTATTCCGTTCATGCTCATCGTAGGTGAGAAAGAAGCGGAACAGGGACTTGTATCCGTTCGCCAGCAGGGCGCAGAAGACAAAGGACAAATGACTGTGCAGGCGTTTGCAGACTTTGTTAATGAAACAGTGGATAAACAGATGAATGCCTATTAAGTCGTGAAACCGGACCGTAAAGAGGAAATAGCTATCAAAGCTTTGGAACTGTTCGCACTGAATGGTTACGACAGTACATCGATATCCGATTTGCAGTATGCACTCGATATGGGGCGTGGTACACTTTATTACTACTTCCGTGACAAAGACGAACTGTTCACCGAAGTGATGAACCGCTTTTTCCTGACACCCAAACAGCAGCGCCTGAATTCGCTGCTTGAACAGACGGTAACCATTCCGGAAATGATTCAGGCGCTCTTGTCATATCTCTACTCGTTGCAGGATTTGTTGACGCAGTTTGAGAACAAACATGTCAATACCTCCAACGTGGTGACGCTGATGAACACGGCGTATCACCGTTATCCCGAACTCTACCGCAAAGCCCAGCGTATTTACGAGAAAGAACTCTTCTTGTGGAAACGGGCCTTGCAACATGAGATGCAAAAAGGCATCATTCGGAGGGATATACCGGTGGACACCGTTGCAATGATGTTTACACACCTCAAGGACGGATTTGATACCGCCAAAGCCGGTGTAACAATGGACTTTAGTGCCTTTCCGCAGCAATACAACTATCTGTACAACCTTCTGAAAATTGAGGAATAACGTTTTTTTACTCTTTTTGAACGGTTGTTCGAATTTAAAGTAGTACCTTTGCAGCGAATTGGAATAAAAGGAAACAGAATAATATGGAAACAAAACATTATTTTTCGTATTTGCAGGCCACGATGCAGAAACATTGGGATGATGCCTGTATGGTCAATCTGGATGGCACATCGCCTTATACCTATCGCACGCTCGCGACCGCTATAGCCCGTCTTGATGCGCAGTTTGAGGCGATTGGTATCAAACCCGGTGACAAAGTGGCTCTTGCGGGTATCAATAGTGCTAATTGGGGTATGTCTTTCCTCGCTATCACGGCCTATCGGGCTGTGGCGGTAAGTATCCTGCCTGACTTTACGGCAGAGGATATCGCGAACCTGGTGGCACATTCCGAGGCCAAACTGCTGTTGGTAGGACCGAATGTCCGCCGTAAAGTGGATTTGGACACCATGCCCGGTTTGATTGGAACGATCTTCTTGGACGAACTCTCTATGATTCATGCCAAAGAAGAGGCTACCATCACTGCGTTCAATGAGGCGGGGGCTGCATTCGATGCCGCTCATCCCGAGGGCATCGCGTTGGAGGATATTCATTATCCGACCGACAACATGGATGATCTTGCTTTGATTAACTATACGTCCGGTTCTACAGGTAATCCTAAAGGCGTGATGCTTACTTATCTGAATCTTAGTCATAATGTGCATTACGCCATTTACAAGATTCCGCATCGTGAAGGTGATCATGTGCTGTCCATGCTGCCGATTGCCCACATGTTTGGACTGATGTTTGAGTTCCTGTATCCAATCTGCGAAGCAACGCACATCACGTTCCTAACTCAGCAGCCGACACCGACCATTTTGATGAAAGCCTTTGCGGAGGTCAAACCTTATATGATTCTTACCGTGCCTTTGGTCATCGAGAAGATTATCCGTAAGAGTGTCTTCCCTGTCATCAAGAAACCTTGGATGAAAGTCTTGTGGCATACGCCCGGTATCAAGAACGTGTTGCGCAGGAAAGTGAACGAGAAACTGATGAATGCTTTTGGCGGCAACTTGCGTCACCTTATTATTGGTGGTGCTGCGCTCAACTTGGATGTAGAGCAGTGCCTTCGTGATATCAAGCTGCCTTACTGCGTAGGCTATGGCATGACAGAGTGCGCTCCGTTGCTTTCTTATTCACCGTGGGATGTCTATCGCATGCACTCGTGCGGACAGCCTATTGATGGCATGGAGTTCCGTATCGATTCGTCCGACCAGTACAATGTGGATGGCGAAGTGCAGGTGCGCGGATTCTGCGTGATGAAAGGCTATTACAAGAACCCGGAAGCCACCAAAGCAACCTTTACCAATGACGGTTGGATGCGTACGGGTGACCTTGGTGTCTTGGATAAGGACGGTTTCCTCTATCTGCGTGGTCGTAGCAAGAATATGATTCTCGGTGCCAGCGGACAGAATATCTATCCGGAAGAGATTGAGGACAAACTCAATGCGTTCCACTATGTTGTGGAGTCCGTAGTCATTGCCCGTGAGGGAAAGATTGTTGCATTGGTTTATCCGGACTATCAGGGCGGCTTGGACAAAGAGCAACTGCGTGAACGTCTGGAGGCAAACCGCAGAAGTCTCAACCACCATCTGCCCCAATACAGCCAAGTGTCTGCCATTGAGATGGTGGAAACGGAATTCGAGAAAACCCCGAAAAAGAGTATCAAGCGTTACCTATATAAATAATGCATTATTTCAAGTATCTGAACGAACAATTCGCTTCTTCTTGGGATAAACCCGCTTTGAGCGATTACGGACAGGAAGGAAGCACGTATACTTTTGGCGAACTGGCGCAAGCTATGCTTCGCCTTCATGCGTTGTTTCGCACCTTGAATGTTCAGCCCGGAGATAAGATTGCCATTGTCGGCCGCAATTCCATGGCATGGGCAGTGGCTTATCTGGCGATAGCGTCTTACAAGGGCGTTGTCGTGTCCATCCTGCCGGATTTCACGCGTGAAGATATAGCCAAACTCTTGGAGCACAGCCAGAGCAAGATGCTTTTCGTCGGTCCGTACGTATGGAACGGATTGAACGGTGAATTGCTTGCCTTCAAGGGGCCTGTAGTTTCGCTCAGCGATTTCACCCTCTTGCAAGGTAATGATGAGATGCGTGCCGGCTTTGTGGACTGGAAGACCAAATGCGCCAACGGAACGTATGGTGTCGTTACGCGTGAAGAGTTCCATCTGCCGGAGGATGGCGACAAAGAGCTTGCGCTTATCAACTATACTTCTGGCTCTACCGGCAACCCCAAGGGCGTGATGCTCAATGCGGCATCGCTCTGCAGCAATGTGGAGGCGGGCTTGACGCTTCTGCCTGCGCCGAAGAATGCAACGGTGGTATCTATTCTTCCGCTTGCCCACATGTTTGGTCAGGTGGCGGAGTTCCTTTATCCCCTCTGCACGGGATGTCACATCTATTTCCTGGCGAAAACGCCTACACCTGCCATCCTGATGAAGGCTTTGCAGGAGGTCAAACCTTATATGTTGGTAATGGTGCCGTTGGTGATAGAGAAGATTTACCAGCGCAACCTCTCTGTCCGTCTGTCGGGCAAACTCATTCATGCGCTTTGGAATGCACCGTTGATAGGGCATTTCATCCGCCTGAAAGTGAAGCAGAAACTCAACGACTCTTTTGGCGGTCGCATTCGTTATTTCCTCTTGGGCGGTGCCGCTGTGCATCCTGATGTAGAGGATTGCTTGATGGATATACGTTTCCCGCTTTTGGTAGGGTATGGCATGACCGAGTGCGGACCGCTTATCGGCGGTTGCCGTGTCAAGGAGTTCCGCCGTCGCAGTTGCGGACGTGCGGTGCCGAATGTCGAAGTGCGTATCAATAATCCCAACGCCGAAGGGGTAGGTGAAGTCTGGGTACGCGGAACAAATGTCATGATGGGCTATTATCGTAACATGGAAGCCACCGATGAAGTCTTTGATGCCCAGGGTTGGCTCAAGACGGGCGACCTTGGTATGATGGATAAGGATGGATTTATTTACCTGAAAGGGCGCAAGAAAACCATGTTCCTCAATGCCAACGGACAGAATATCTATCCCGAAGAGATTGAGTCGAAACTCAATGCCTTGGATGGAGTGGAGGAGAGCCTTATCGTGGAGCGGAAGGGCAAACTTGTAGCCCTTGTCTTCCCGGAGGACAAAACTAAGACTTGGACCAAAGAGGCCATCTTGGCGGCGATGCAGGAGAACTTGCACAAACTGAATAAGCTAATCCCGAACTATTCGCAGGTATCCGATATCGAAATCAAGGAAGACCCCTTTGAGAAAACGCCGAAAAAGAGTATCAAACGATTCTTATATAATTGATAGAACACTGATATGCGACTGATACAAAATCCATGGACAGGACTGGACGGCTACAATTGTTTTGGCTGCTGTCCCACTAATCCGATTGGCTTGCAGATGCGATTCTACGAGGATGGGGAGGACATCGTCTCTATCTGGCATCCTAATCTGCGCTATCAGTCGTGGATTAACACCATTCATGGCGGCGTGCAGGCGGTTCTGTTGGACGAAGTATGCGGCTGGGTGGCGTTTCACAAACTGCAGTTGTCTGGCGTCACAGCCAAGATGGATTTGCGCTATCGTCGGCCGATGTTAGGGTCCATGCCTTTCATCGAGGCGCGTGCGCATCTGGTGGAACGCCGTCGCAATCTTGCTGTCATTCACGGGCAACTCTCGGATAACGAAGGCAACATACTTGTTGAAGCCGATTGCACCTATTTCCTCTATAGCGAAAGCCAAATGCCTCAGGAAGTTGTGGCGGGGCATTCGGTGGCGATAGGAGAGGAACTGACCCGCGAAGAAGTCATCGAGCGCGAACTGAATGGCACACATGAAACAAAACAATAACTGACATAATGATGGAGCTATGTTTTTCCTCCATCGCAAAAAAACTGAAAACAATATGCGAACAAACACTGAAATGGAAGGCGTCAGCCTTCTCGGAAACCAACACACGGTCTATCCGTCCGATTACGACCCGTCACTGTTGGAGACTTTTGTCAACAAGCACACGGAGAATGACTATCTTGTCACGCTCCATTGTCCGGAGTTCACCTCTCTTTGCCCGAAGACAGGGCAGCCCGATTACGGCACCATTCTCATCTCGTATATCCCGCGTGTTCGGATGATCGAGTCCAAGAGCCTCAAACTCTACCTCTTCTCATTCCGTAACCATGGCGATTTCCACGAGGATTGTGTCAACATCATTATGAAGGATCTCATTCGTCTGATGGACCCGAAGTATATCGAAGTCACGGGCTTGTTCCATCCGCGAGGAGGCATTTCCATCTTGCCTTTTGCCTCTTGGGCGGACGAAGAGCATCAGGCGTTGCGGCAGCAGCGTATGACGGCACGTATGGCGGATGTGATGTGCTACAAAAACAATTTCTGAACTATGAAGGACACAGTCTTGATTTTGTCCGGAGGTTTGGACTCCGTCACGATGTTGTATGACTATCGCGATTGTATCGCTTTGGCGGTCACCTTTGATTACGGCAGCCGTCATTCGAAGAACGAGATACCGTTTGCCCGCTACCATTGCGACCAATTGGGCATTGAGCATCTGGTTATTTCGATGGATTTCATACAGCGTTATTTCCATTCTTCGCTTTTGGTAGGCGGAGAGGATATACCGGAGGGGAACTATGATGACGAGAATATGCGTTCCACTGTGGTGCCTTTCCGCAACGGTATCATGCTTTCTGTGGCAGCGGGTTTGGCGGAAGACCGTGGTTTGAAGGCGGTTATGATGGCGAATCATGGCGGAGACCATGCCATCTATCCCGATTGTCGTCCTGACTTTGTCGCTGCCATGGACCGTACGATGGAGGCAGGCACTTATCAGCGCGTCCGTCTGCTCACGCCTTACACCCGTCTCACCAAAGCGGACATCGTGCGCCGAGGTCATGCGCTGGGTGTGGATTATGCCCAAACATGGAGCTGCTATTGCGGTGGCGAACGCCAATGCGGGCGATGTGGCACTTGCACCGAGCGGAAACAGGCCTTTGCTGATGCCGGTATCCCTGACCCGACTGTTTATCAATCTTGAATATCTTTAATTTCATACAACCGATAATGTATTACATAAAAAAGACACTTACTATCTCGGCAGCCCATCGCTTGGAGCTGGATTACGAGAGCAAATGCAGCAATCTGCACGGCCATAACTGGACCATCACGGTCTGCTGCCGCGCGGCACAACTGGATAAAAACGGCATGGTCACTGACTTCAGCCGTATCAAAAGCCTTGTCCACGGTCAACTGGACCATACGTGCTTGAACGATGTCCTTGATTGCAACCCTACGGCGGAGAATCTTGCCCGTTGGATTTGCGAAAGCGTGGAGCATTGCTATCGCGTCGAAGTGCAGGAATCCGAGGGGAACCTCGCTGTTTACGAGAAGGACGAATAGATGGAAACGCCCGCTCACATCTATCGTGTCAACGAGATTTTCTATTCGTTGCAGGGCGAAGGGCTGCATGTCGGTACGCCGGCTGTCTTTGTGCGCTTCAGCGGTTGCAATCTCCGTTGCCCGTTTTGTGACACCGATTTCGCAGCTTTTTCCGAGATGACGGCGGAGGCCATTGTCGCTCGCGTGCAGGAGTTGTCGTCTTCCGAGCATACGCTGGTCGTCCTCACGGGCGGAGAGCCGATGTTGCAGGTTGATGAACCGCTATTGGCCGCCTTGCACAGCACCGGAAAAACCTTATGTCTCGAAACCAACGGCACCTTGCCTGTCCCCGAATCCGTTGATTTCGTCACCTGTTCGCCTAAAGAGGGCAGTCGGGTGGTGCTTACTTCTGCGGACGAACTCAAAGTCGTTTTCTGCGGACAGGATGTTGAGCATTGGGCGCAAACCATCGCTTCATCCCACCGTTATTTGCAGCCGCTTTCCTGTTCTAACACCGAAGCCACTGTAGCCTATATCTTGCAGCATCCCCATTGGGCATTGTCGCTGCAGACGCATAAACTGATTAATATCCGATAATATACACTAAACTTTTCTCTTATGGACAGCCGTCGTTTCTATCAGCTCTGGGAGCATGTCAGCCATTTCTTGGATTTCCGCGAGTATATCGATGTCGAAGCAGGGGCGGAGAGCATACGTTCCAATGTTCGCTTCCGCGGACCGAACATCGCCATCTTGTTCTGTGCCATCGTCATCGCTTCGGTAGGATTGAATGTCAATTCCATTCCGGTCATCATCGGTGCCATGTTGATTTCGCCGCTTATGT
Organism: uncultured Bacteroidales bacterium; assembly: GCA_902780495.1. Classification (GTDB taxonomy): domain Bacteria; phylum Bacteroidota; class Bacteroidia; order Bacteroidales; family Paludibacteraceae; genus Colicola. The sequence goes on along the minus strand of CACZFM010000009.1, from coordinate 46,166 downwards.
CGCCTATCATGGGCTTGGGTTTGGCGTTGGGCGTGAACGACACGCGTTTGCTCAACTCGTCTATTAAGAATCTTGTGGTCATGGTGGGCATATCCATCTTGGCTTCCACGCTTTTCTTCCTCATTTCGCCTTTGTACCTTGAGCATCCCACCGAACTGCTTGCACGCACCAATCCCACTATTTATGACGTCCTCATTGCCCTTTTCGGCGGATTTGCGGGCATTATTGAGACCTCACGCAAGAAGCAGGGCACGGTGATTGTTGGTGTCGCTATTGCCACGGCGCTCATGCCGCCTTTGTGTACCGTCGGTTATGGATTGGCGTCATGGGATATGTCTGTCTTTTTGGGCGCGCTGTATCTTTTCTTCATCAACCTCAGTTTCATCGCGTTGGCATCCTTGGTGGGTGTGAAGATTTTGCATTATCCTGTTGAGCAGGGCACCAATCCCATCGCACGCCGTCGCAACAGGGTCATTGTCTCGGTCTTTCTCATCGCCTTGGTTGTGCCCAGTATTTTGTCGGGAATTACCATGATTCGTGAAACCAATTTCACGCGAAGTGCCAATGCTTTTGTAGCTGCCAATAAGTCCCATGGAAGAAGTTATGTCTATGATTATAAGGTCAATAGCTCTTCCAAACCCGCTACGGTCGAACTCTATATTGCCGGTGAAGCTTTGGAGGCGGCGGATTATGCCGATTTCTATACCTCTGCCTTGGAGTATGGTATCCATCGGGAGCAGATTGTTTTCCATCAGGATGCGGCGTACACCAATCCGGCTGTTGATGAGAATCAGGTTGTGCGCGACATCCTCCGCCATTATGAAGACTTGCTCAAAGAGCGCCAGCAAACCATTGATGCCCTCAATCGGCGTTACGATAGATATACGATAGATACACGATAGATACACGATAGATATACGATAGATATACGATAGATACACGATAGATATACGTTAGATATACGATAGATAATAGGGACATTATCGGGACGGTGACGACCCTCGAAGAAACAAAAATGACACTCGGATGCAAAAAAAATGAAAAAAAACTTGCACAATTCAAAAAAAAGCAGTACTTTTGCGGCGAATTTGGATTTTTGGGGGTCGAAAGGCACGTAAGTCTAAACAAATAAACAAACAATATAGTTAAACAAATCAATTAAAACAATTACAAAACAATGAAGAAAATGATTTCTTTGGCTTTCGCCGCTCTTATGTTCATCGGCGCAAGCGCGCAGATTCGTCAATCTGCACAAATGACTCAAGAAGACGCGTTCACAAGCGCTGTTGCTTACAACATGAAAGGTACAGTAAGTGGAAATTACACGTACACGGAGAATGACTTCAATATCATGTTTTATGATGCGCAAAATGAGATCGTGGCTTATGTAGAACTGATAGCTCCTTCTGCAACTACTCTCCAAGGTGTTTATCACCTCAATGATGGCTATGTAAACAATATGGCCATTGCAAAAGTATATGACCAAGGAAACGCATATGAAATGACCGGTGGTGACTTGATTTTCATTTGCAAAGGTACTCAAAAGCAAACGGTTCAAGGATATGGAGAAGTAACGTACTATATCTACGATGTTCAAGGACTCAACTGGCATAATAAATCTACGGGCGTTAATGTAATGGAATTCCATGGCACAGTTGCTATGTCTTTCCAGAGTTGGAAGACTAAAGAGCTTTACACTATGACAGAGACGGCTATCTCCGCTACTGAAATCGTTCTCGACGATGTTGTAGGATATCAGCCCTCTGAAAATGGTGACTACTGGGAGTTCAAAGCTTTTGATAACGCACTTCAGAATGGTGTGGATTTGGTAGCTTTCTCTAATGTTGTATACACGGATGCACAAGATAATGGTTTCTATTGTGTTCAGGGTGCTCATGATATCAACACCTTGGCTGTTTCTAACGGACAACTTCTTACTCAAATATTCGTTAACGGTGCAGAAGTTACCAGTGACCAATGGCAGAATTTCATGGCATTTATCGTAGAGACCGAACCCGGCTCCGGTAAGAAATTTGTAATGAGTCTCTATTTGCAAACAAATAACGTTTGGTATCACATGACGTCTGTTTATGATGCTGCTGCTTCCGGCGTAGAAGAAGTTAAGGCTGCCGAGACAGAAGGTACTGCAAAAGTAATGAAGGACGGTCAACTCATCATCATCCGCAATGGCGTTCGCTACAACGCACAGGGTGCTCTCGTTGACTAATCAATAACGAAACAAAGAAAAAGCGGCTTTCGGGTCGCTTTTTTCTGTTATGAAGTATATTCTCTGTCTTTTCTTGACCCTTGCCCTTGTCGCATGTGGCAATCGCTCGGATGCACAGACGGACAATGCGTCGCAGGAACAATCCTCCGCAGAACCGGAGGAAACCAATCTTGTCGCCTATCCTGGACGGGACATACGCTATTCCGCCAAGTTCAGTGACCGTAACGCAAAGCATCTGCAGGCGGCACGCGCCATTGGCTTAAACCCAACGCCAAAGGATAGACAAGCGGCGGCGCACTCCAAGAAACACTTGCGCCTTGTGAAAACCGGACGTAATTATATCGTCGATTCGCTTACCCATTCGGTTCCTTATCTTGTGCCGGCGGCGGCAAAACGCTTGGATGCAATAGGGGAGGAGTTTGCCGATATTTTGCAGCGAAACAACCTGCCGCATTACCGTTTTCATGTTACATCTGTCTTGCGCACGCAGGAAGATATACGCTCGCTTCAGAAAAGCGGTAACTACAACTCGGTTTCTAATTCTGCGCACTGTTTCGGTACTACGTTCGACATTTCTTATACCTCTTACGACAAGGTTACCCGCACGCACGATTACATGACCCCCGAAAACCTGAAACTTGTTCTTGGACAGGTCTTGCTCAATCAGCAGCGAGAAGGACATATTTATGTGAAATACGAATATAAACAGGCCTGTTTTCACATCACAACGCGTAATTAGTGCCGTCTGATGGCATTTTTTCTGCGTTTTTCTTGCGGGAATGAAAAAAAAGTTGTACCTTTGCTGCGTTTTAACCAAACAAAGAAATACTATTAACCTGTAAAAAACAATTTGCAATGAGAAAGTTCTTTATTCTCTCGCTTATGGCTGTTAGCACATTGGCCATGGCGCACGATGGTTTTATGAAGCAGGAGCCCGATTCAGCACAGAAGGACTCTGGCTTTATCTTTACCACTATCGACAGTGTAGGTATCACACCCATTAAGGACCAGAACCGTTCGGGTACTTGCTGGTGCTTCTCTACCATTGGTTTCCTGGAGAGCGAAATCATGCGTATGCAGAAGGGCAAACAGTTCGACCTTAGCGAAATGTTTGTCGTTAGCCATACGATGGTTGATCGTGCCGAGTATGTAGTTCGTATGTACCAGAACGCCCAGTTCGCTGCAGGTGGAAGTGCCTACGACGTTATCTATTGCCTCAAGCACTATGGTATGGTGCCTCAGGAAGCTATGCCCGGTATTCAGTATGGCTGGTCGGCAAAAGACTCCCTGCCTGTGCATTCCGAATTGGACGCCGTTGCCGGTGGTTATGTTCGCGCACTCACACGCAGTATCAAGAAACTCTCTCCCGTTTGGAAAAAGGGACTGCAGGCTGTCTATGACACCTATCTTGGCAAATGCCCGGAAACCTTCACCTATGAGGGTAAGGAATACACTCCGCGTACGTTCGCTGACAAAGTGCTCAAACTCAATGCGGATGACTATATTTCCATCACTTCTTACACCCACCATCCTTATTCTTACGAAGAGGGTCATCCTCGCTTTGTGTTCGAGGTGCCTGACAACTGGCGTATGGATCAGATGTACAATGTGCCCATGGAAGATATGATGCGTATCATTGACAATGCCCTTAAGAATGGTTTCACCCTCGCTTGGGGTGCCGATGTCAGTGAAGACGGATTCACCCGCAATGGTATTGCCGTTTGCCCCGATGCCGATAATGGTGCTGATCTCACGGGCAGTGATATGGCGCACTGGCTCGGTCTCTCTGCTTCACAGAAGAAAGAGGAACTCACCAAACGTCCTCTCCCTGAGATTGAAGTTACCCAGGAAATGCGTCAGCAGGCCTATGACAACTGGGAAAATACGGACGACCATGGTATGCAGATCTTTGGTATCGCGCACGACCAGAATGGTAAGAAGTACTATATGATTAAGAACTCTTGGGGTACTGCACGCTACAAATACAAAGGCGTTTGGTATGCTTCCGAGACGTTTATGAAATACAAGACCAACGATATTCTTGTTCATAAAGATGCCCTCCCAAAAGACATTCGCAAGAAACTTGGCCTCTGATTTCATGGCTACCCGTCCGTGGTCTTTCCCCGTATCGGTCGTTCCGGTACTGGTGACCACGGCGGGTCTTTCTTATCTCGGTTACAACGTCAACTGGTGGCTCATGCTTTGGGCACTCGCTGGCGCAATGCTCTTTCATGCTGCCGGTAACACACTCAGTGATTACTTTGATTATCGTCACGGCGTGGATGCCTCCGACACTTTCGGTTCACGTACTTTGGTGGACGGAGTGATTACCCCCGAACGTATGTTGCATTTGTCAATCGTTCTGCTTGCCGTGGCGTGTCTCTGTGGTTTGGGGCTTATGCTCGTTACCGGATGGCAGCTGCTCCTTTTCGGTGGCGCAGGCGCACTGCTCGCAGCCTGTTACTTTTTCCTGAAGTCACATGCCCTTGGCGATGTGGATATCTTCCTTACGTTTGGCTTTTTGCCTGCGCTGGGGACATCCTTTGTCGTTACGGGTGCTGTGCAATGGGAGGCTTTATGGTTTGTGCTCGCTTTCATTCCCGTCACCAATGCCGTTCTTCATGCCAACAACACGCGCGACATACAAACCGATTTGCGCGCAAACATACGAACGGTGCCGATGTCTATCGGTAAGAGGGCTTCGCAATGGCTTTATTGCATCATGGTCGTCTTCCCGCTTTTGTGGACCGTTGTTTGTGTCCTACTCGGTAAGATGCCTTGGACGGCTTTGCTCATAGCCCTTTCCTTGCCTTTGGCGTTAATGAATTGCCGTACAATGATGCGGATGGACACCGTTCAGGGTGGTATTAACGCGCTGGACGAAGCCACGGCTAAACAGCAGTTGATAGGTAGCCTTCTCCTTTTCATTGGACTTTTGTTGGCGCGGTTCTTATAAACAAATAGTGTGCGTATGGAAAGACAATTACGTTCTTCTCTCTTGGCGGCCTTTTTCTTGTGGTTCGCAATGTTTTCTCCCTGGACGAGAAACGACATAAACTTCTGGGCGGTTATGCTCTCTACTGCCGTTCTTCTCGGCATCCTTTCCTTTATCTATGGGCGTGATATATGGCACAGCCGAACGCTCTTTTGGGGAGATATGGAGGGAATGGAGGCTTTCCGTTACTGGCTCGGACAGATTGCACTCGGTGTCCTTATCGCAGCAGTCTTGTGGGGACTCTTTTGGGTGGGTGATAAGCTTTCCCAGCTCATCTTCCCCTTTGCCCGTGACCAGGTGAATGCAGTTTATAACATTAAGGGTACATGGGATATGCAGGTTCTTTGGGCAATGCTTCTCTTTGTTATTGGTCCCGCTGAGGAAATCTTCTGGAGAGGTTATGTCCAGGAACGCTTGGTGCGTCTATTTGCCTCAAGCGACAGACCTCGTCTCTTTTGCAATGCACCGGTACTGGCAATGGCTGCTACCGTGTTGCTCTATACCTTGGTACACGTACCCTCTCTCAATTTTATGCTTATCATGGCGGCACTCGTCTGTGGTGCGGCATGGAGCGTTCTCTATTGGTTGCGCCCGCATTGGATGCCTGCACTCATTCTCAGTCACGCCCTTTGGGATGCCGCAGTCTTTATTTGGATGCCTCTCTAAAAAACAGATTGTATAGTCTTATTTGTAGAATAGTATAGTTATGGAAGATGTTCTTCGTAAATCACGCTTCATTGCGGTATTGGTATTCCTTGTCTTGGTTTTTCATGTCATGGTACGTGCCTTTATGCAATTGGATGACTACATTGATGATCGCAGTATCCTGATGTTGCAGACAGGCGTGCATTTGTTTGTCTGTATCTTGTTCTTGATTTTCATGTACCTTCTGCATCAGCAGATGCCGCGTCCCTCTGCTATGTACAATCTGGTGACCTTTGGGCAGGTTTGCTATTGGTCCTTCATGGTGGCGGAGTTGGCTGCCTTGCGCCTTTCGGGACTTGATAACTCGCCTTTGGTGGAGAAACTGAAACTCACGGCTTTTGCCCTTTATGTTGTTATCTTTCTGGCACTCACGGTATTCTATCTCCTTCTCGGTATTCGCCTTCCCATGTGCGGAGCCAAAGTGGCTGCTTTCTTTGTCGCAGCTGCTCAGGTCGTGAACATGATTCTGTTGGAATTGTTCCGCTATTGGTTCGATTTGAAAATACAAGTCGGTGGAGTGGATTTATACGACTTCTTGGACGATGTCATCGCCTACGGATGTATGATTGGGCTTCTCATTGCCTTACCTAACATCCCCTTGAAAAAGAACTATGCTTGATTGTTTAAAAACGAAAAATATAGTTTCAAACGAACGAGCGTATATCCGATAATCCATTTGTTCCTAAAAGAAGCGTTCTTTAAGTTGGCAGACAGAATCCCCAATACTTCTCGTTGTGCATCGGGACGCGTCTTGGAAGTTGTACTATGCGGATTGAGGGTATAGAGATAACCTGTATAGTGTATAATACGGCAAGTGGCGTTACGTAGCCATAAATTGACCGACCATAGTACGTCTTCATATATTATACCTTCCGTAAATCTCATCCCTTCTATGGTTTCACGGCGGTATAGCCGCATGCAGGGAGATGTGAACTGGTAGCGATGTCGCGGCGTCTTTTGATGGATGATAGTCTTCTGCTGAATGCGTTTGTACCCGGACTGAACATAGTCTACACCCTCAATTGCATCTAAGTGTCGTGTACACCAGTCCGGTTCCAAGGCATCATCTGCATCAACGAATACGATATAAGTCCCTTGGACATGTGATAAACCGGTGTTGCGTGCTGCAGACTGACCGGCATGTTGCTGCTCATAAAACTCAATACGTGCATCGCGGGTGGCATAAGCGCGAGCAATGGTAACGCTGTCGTCCGAACTGCCATCATCTACCAAAATCAGTTGCCAGTCCCTTTCTGTTTGGGCAAGGATGCTTTCGATGCATTCGGAAAGGTATATTGCAGAATTGTATATGGGAACGATAATGCTAATCATAATTGTTTAAATATTTTCTCCATTTGCTCAGCTTGATATTGCCGCGAGAAACGTTGCTTTATCTCTTGCTTGACAGGCTGCCGTGTATAACCGTTCCGCTCCCATTCACGATATTTGTCTATAATAAACGTTCGGATGGCCTCTATCTCATCAGTGGCGATGCCGGCATTGACATTTTCAATCGTTTGGGCAAGCAAGCCGTGGTCGGAAGGATAACAGATAACGGGTTTCTCACAGCCTAAAGCTTCGAAAAACTTGGTTGTCATCATGCCGTTGGCAGTAGGACTCGTCAGTACAATCATTATACTGCTTTTTCGTATTTCATCTCCTACTGCGGTGATAGCAATAGGATGATGGTCAGGAGTATGCAGATTGAGCCGCAATTGGGGAAGCTCGTCTTGTAGTTGCCGGATCATAGAGAAAAGTGCTTCCGGATGTTGGAATTCGTAAATCGTACCGATATAGGAAATAAGGAATTCTTTGTTGTGGACAGGAGCAAAATAGAACTGTTCAGGATCAAAACCATTATAAAGGAGATAAACGTTGCTATTCTGAGCGTGCAGAAAATCCACGTGCCACGGACTGATAGTTGTGATACTGGTGGCCTGACGTAATACGTGGTTTCGGCGGCAGATATTTATTTGCTTGTACAGGTTTCGGAATGGCCGTGCCCACCATTGTCGGTGATGTTGGTATTGGGCGTCTGGTACTTGCTCATCCAAATCGCGTATATCAACATGTAAAGGAAGATGTTTCTCGCGGGCAATCTCCAGTGCAGCTCGTAGCGGAAAGGTAGAGAACGTGGTACAAAATACGAGGTCAAACGACAGGTCTTTCACCTCTTTCTTTGCCTTTCGTGAAAAATAGCGATTCTTCCAGTCTGTCAGTAGCGACCATACACTTTTGAAAAACCAATCCATGCGATTTCGGTACAAAGAGATTTCCTTAATAGGATAGGTATGGGGAAATGCAATAGGGTGAAAGCGTTCGGTAATAACATATACATCATGCCCATTCTTGCACCAATAATCGCAGAAGTAACGAATTCTCGGTGCAAATGACGGAGGTCCGTATGGGTCGGTGAGTACAAGTATCTTCATTACAATAGAGAAAGGATTTTCGGATAGAGTGATTTATGATATGTCTCCTTGCAAATGCTTGTATTATGCCACAGCAATACTAATTCGCCATGACACTGACGCACTTTTTCAATCAGTCGCTCGGCTTCAAAGTAGGCTTCGTCTTCGTTCAGATTCATGTAGTGCGGAGCACTCAATGTACAATCCATAATGGTCAATGGATGTAGTGTAAGGCTGCTCAGTTCTCCTGTTTCGGGGTCTATCCAGCGGACCGGACGTGTGGTTTGCAAACGGAAACCTGCTTGGTCAGGGAAGCTCATCGTGTAGTCGTCTGTGATACCCGCTTTTGCCAACCTGCGCAATTGAGGAATAGGACAACACAGATAATGACTGCGGTGTAGTGTATAGCCGACCGAATTGAAGATATGGCCGTAATAACTGGAATGTAATCCTATTAGGGCATTGCTGCCGTATAGCATGTTACGTGTATAGTGCCAATCTCTTCCCCTTAGGTTATATTGTGGATAATCAAATCCCCAACCGGGTGTATCTTTTACGAAATAGATAATCTCCGCATCTTTCACTTGTGCATCTTGTGAAATCAGCCATGGAAAAGTGAATGCAGGGTCATTACTTATATTCTTCCAAGAAGCGAGGACCTGTTTCCATTCGCCACGATAGATGCCTCCCAACGCACCACGTAAATGGCGGTAGTGGGCAATCGTGTCTACATCGTGTGTTAGACATATATTGGCAAATGTAGATGGCGGCATAGGAATATCAAGGGATTTCATCAGCATACGGGCGTATTCATCTACCTGTGGAATATGAAGCCTGTTGTTTTCCCCTAAAATGGAGTACTTGGCTAAAAAGCGTCCATGCTCATCGCGTTGCGGATTCAATAGTTCTTCTGCACGGGAGATATAGAAAAACGTATTGTAAATGAGATCGGGCGACACGTATGCTTCCCCGTCTCGGAGTTCGATTGGTGTTGATGTGATATCCACAGGATAGTGCAATGCATCCCATTCCAATGGCGCCGACAAATGAACGTGTTTTGCCGCTTCTTCGTTTCCGTAAAGTAAAAACGAAATGATGTAGTCAATGCTTTCTTTCGCTAATGTCATAATCATCCTATTCGCTTAAAATCTCCCACTCGTATAGTTTTTGTTCTATTTTGTGTTTGATGGTTTCATAGCGTTGAAAGTTATCTGGTGTTTGGGCTTCTGGATTCCCCATCTGTATTTCTAGTTCTTTCTGCTCTTCCTCTAATCGTGCAATCTCATTCTCTATCTCACTGATTTGTTTCTCTTTTTTCCTCCTGGCAGCGGCTTCTGCCTTTTGTTGGGCATAATCCTGTGCACCTTTGCTTTCTGTAGAGGGGGTATTATTCTGTAGAGATGGTGTTATCGACTTATGTTCTAATTCTTGCAGGCTGCTCATGTTTTTCTTATGGAGAAAATCATAGATTCCGCCAATGTGTTCACGCACTTTTCCTCCTCCGAATTCATAGACCTTCTCAACAATACTGTCTAAAAAGTCGCGATCATGACTTACTATAATGACAGTGCCGTTGTATTCCTTAATGGCTGCTTTTAACACATCTTTCGATTGCATGTCCAGATGGTTGGTTGGCTCATCCAAAATAAGAAGATTGCATGGTTCAAGTAGCAGACGAATCATTGCTAAGCGGCTTCTTTCGCCACCGGAAAGAACTTTTACCTTTTTGTCTGAGGCTTCGCCGCCAAACATGAAAGCGCCGAGAATGTCACGGATTCGAGTACGTATGTCACCTACAGCCACATAGTCTATTGTTTCAAAAACGGTCATGTTCTCATCCAATAGGGCTGCTTGATTTTGAGCAAAATATCCGATTTTTACATTGTGGCCTATCTTTAGTGTTCCGAGGTAATCAATTTGACCCATTATACAGCGGACAAGTGTAGTTTTTCCCTCTCCGTTTTTGCCGACAAAGGCTACTTTTTCCCCTCGCCGTATCGTCATGTTGACATCGCTGATAACGACTTTTTCCCTTTCTGTATTGGTTGAAGTACGCGAAGGAAAGGATTTCGTTAAACCTTCGATAATAATCGGAAAATCGCCGCTACGTGGAGCTGGTGGAAATTTGAGGTTGAGACGGGAAGTGTCTTCTACATCCACTTCCAAGCGTTCTAATCGTTCCAACTGCTTTATACGGCTTTGCACTTGTACGGCTTTGGTTGCCTTATAACGGAATCTTTCAATGAAATCTTCCGTATCCTGAATCATCTTTTGCTGATTTTGAAAGGCTCGAACTTGCTGCTCGTGCCTTTCTTTCCTGAGTGTAACAAATTTGGAATAAGGTACGTTGTAATCGTATATGCGTCCAAGCGTGATTTCAATAGTTCGGTTTGTCGCATGGTCTAAGAATGCGCGGTCGTGGCTAACCAAAATGACGGCACTCTGCGATTGAGAAAGAAAGTTTTCCAACCATTGGATGGATTCAATATCCAAATGGTTGGTTGGTTCGTCCAAAAGAATTAAGTCTGGGTGGCGTAATAAAATTTTGGCTAATTCAATGCGCATCCTCCATCCTCCGGAGAACTCAGTCGTAGGCCTGTCAAAGTCGTTGCGCTCAAATCCAAGTCCGATAATGGTTTTGTCCATTTCTGCCACAAAACGCGCCTCATCGACACCTTGGAAAATAGTCATAACTTCTTCCCTCAATGTACGACCGTCTTGCAGGAGCATAACTTGCGGAAGGTATCCGATAGTGATGTCTCGGTCCTTTGTAATATGTCCGGATGTGGGTTCGTATTCACCGGAAATCAGGCGTAGTAGAGTCGTTTTCCCTGCACCGTTTTTTCCGACAAGGGCAATCCTGTCTTTTTTGTTGACAAGAAATGAGATGTCATCCAGGACGGGATGAGAGGAAAATTCTATCGATATGTGATCAATGGATAACATCGTTTATTCGTTGAGTAGGTGTTTTAGGCACAGACCTGTATAACTGTGTGGACATTTCATAATTGCCTCAGGAGTTCCTTCTGCCACAATTTGCCCTCCTTCATTTCCTCCTTCTGGTCCTAAATCAATCACATGGTCTGCTGCCAATATGACTTCTGGATTATGTTCAATGATGAGTACTGTGTGTCCGTTTGAGATAAGTCTGTTTAATGCCTTTAGCAGTACTCGTATGTCCGTATGGTGTAATCCGGTCGTTGGTTCGTCAAAAACAAACAATGTGGGGCGGCTATCCTCTTGCGCGAGAAACGAGGCTAATTTCACACGTTGACTTTCACCACCTGAGAGTGTGGAGGACGATTGGCCGAGCTTGATATAACCGATGCCGACATCTTGTAAGGGTTTAAGCCGTTGTACAATCTTTTTGCAGGCACTGTCTTCACTGAAGAACTCAATGGCTTGATTAACGGTCATCTCCAAGATATCAAAGATGTTTTTATCACGATATTTCACATCTAATACATCTTGCTTGAAGCGTCTCCCGTGGCAATGCTCGCATTCCATGACGATATCAGCCATAAATTGCATTTCAATAGTGATTGTTCCTTCTCCCTGGCATTCTTCGCAGCGTCCTCCTGGAGTGTTGAATGAAAAATAGGATGGAGTAAAACCAAGTTGTTGTGCTAATTGTTGATCGGCATACAACTTTCGGATTTCGTCATAGGCCTTTAAGTACGTAACAGGATTGGAACGGGAAGAACGGGAAAGAGGGGCTTGGTCGACAAATTCAATATCGTATAGCAGATGCAAACTGCCTGATAGTTTATGAAAATCACCGGTATGATCAGCTGTCCCGCCGTAGTATTTTTTGAGGGCAGGGTATAGAACTTTGCTAATCAGAGATGATTTCCCGCTACCGGAAACACCTGTTACGACAGTCATTACGTTTAGGGGAAAACGGACATTGATGTTTTTTAGGTTGTTTTCTGCAGCACCTATAATTTCTATGTAATTGTGCCATGGACGTCGTTGTTCGGGAATATCGTAAGTGAATTTTTCCAATCGTGGTTTCCCGATATAGGTTATCTTTCCTCCATGTATACCTGCCGCAGGCCCAATCTCAATGATATGATTTGCTGCTTTTTGTATTTCATCGTCGTGTTCTACTACTACGATAGTATTCCCTAAATCGCGTAATTCGTATAGGACATGGATTAAACGTTGAGTGTCGCGCGCATGCAGACCGATACTCGGCTCATCCAATACATAGAGAGAACCCACAAGGCTGCTCCCAAGTGATTTTGCAAGGTTTATTCGTTGACTTTCACCTCCGGAAAGCGAATTACTTATGCGATTAAGTGTAAGATACCCCAATCCGACATCTTGCATAAAACGCAATCGGGATATTATTTCTGGCAGTAACTGATGAACTGCCATTTGGTCAGTAGTACTTAATTGGAGTCCTGAGAACCATCCATGCAAATCACGAACAGACATTGTGCATAGTTCGGAGATGCTTTTCCCTCCTATCAATACATAGTTTGCAGCCTCCCGTAGACGTTTTCCGCCGCAAAGTGGACATATACTGCGCCCGCGGTAACGGGCCAACAAAACCCGATATTGCATTTTGTTATGTTGCTTTGCTTCCAATTCGTGAAAAAAGTCATCAAGCCCTCGGAAATACTCATTCCCTGTCCAAATCAGTTGTTTCTCTTCTGGAGATAGTTCATAAAAGGGCTTATGGATAGGAAAACCGAACTTGCTCGCATTATAAATTAATGCTTCATTCCAGAAACTCATTTTTTCTCCACGCCAACAGGCAATCGCACCTTCATAGATGGATTTTGACTTGTCTGGAACAACCAAGTCGGGATCAATGCCCACTACGGTTCCTAATCCTCCACATGTGGGACATGCTCCCAAGGGATTGTTGAAATCAAATAGATGTTCGTTGGGCTCAATAAAAGAAATGCCATCTGCTTCAAATCGTTCCGAGAATTGAACCATAACAGGGGTGGAATTTCCTTCAGTTGATGTTTCTTCGCACCAGAGTAGGCATATTCCTTTTCCTTCGTAAAAGGCCGTCTGTACTGAATCAGCAAAACGATTACGGGTAGAATCTTTCTTGTCGCAGATAATTCGATCCACCAGCAGATGTAAATTAGTATCAGGTTTTTCTCCCGTAAATTGGGTTATTCGGATTACTTTTTTTTCTTTTGCTTCGAATAAACGGGAGAAACCTTGTTGGTCCCAAATGTGTAGCTGTTCTTGAAAGGTTCTTCCTTCTGGTATTTGAATGGGAGCTAATAGCATGACGGGTGTCCCCTCTGCCTGTTTTTCCATTTCACGAATTACGTCTTGTATCGTGTTTCGTTTCACTTCTTGATGCGTGATAGGTGAAATAGTGTGCCCGATTCGTGCGAATAGCAATTTTAGATAGTCATAAATCTCAGTTACGGTTCCCACTGTTGAGCGTGGATTACGTGAAGATACTTTTTGCTCAATGGCAATGGCTGGTGGAATGTTATCAATGTGATCCACATCCGGCTTCTGCATACGTCCGAGAAACTGTCTCGCGTAGGCACTCAAACTTTCGACATAACGCCTCTGTCCCTCTGCATACAATGTATCAAAAGCCAAAGACGACTTACCACTTCCGGATACACCGGTGATAACAGTCAACTGGTTTTGTGGTATATCCAGATTTATGTTTTTTAGATTATGGGTTCGTGCCCCCTCAATATGGATGTTTTGTGATTTCAATTGTGTGTCCGGTTCAAGAATTTATCCTCCATGTCTTTGATAGTCCGTTGTGTATTGGGATTAGTCAAATCCATTTGACTCTTGCTCAATTTTGGGATACGTAGGCGGGTGCCGGGTAAAATAACACTTGGATTTGTCAAACGATCTCGGTTGGCATCATATATGTATACCCAGAATTTTTTCTCACCGTAGTGTTTTTTGGCCACCCACGCTAATCGGCTGTCTTTTGCCAAAATTTCAGTGGTAATAAATTCGGTATATTCTCCTTGAGTGTCTGTTTGTTGTGCACTCTCTTCCTGTGCCACTATTGCGATGGTATCATTAGACGTTTCGTCTGTCTGTATCTCATCTATTGCTTCTATTTCGTCTGTTTCTTCATTACCTGATATTATCTCTTCTATAGGGGATGAAGAAACGGATATTTCTTGCCCCGCTTTTTCTTGTAAATGGTTTACCCATACTTCAATTTTATGTTGAAGAAAAAGATACCCTCCGATTAGCAAAAGACAAAAAATACTCATTGTTATACCAGCTGCCATCCATGGGTGAAATTCCTGTTTGGCTTTAGGGGATTGAATATCATCAATGGGTAGAAGTTCTATTTCTTTATTCGTTGTGCTATCCTGGTTTGATGATTCTTCAATGGGAGAATCTTCATTTATGGGTTCAGGCTCGTCTTGCATGGAATTTTCTTTTTTGGGGCCTTGTCCCATGTCTGCCAATATGTTGAGAATTTCATCGGCCTGATCATTCAATTTCCGTATGGGATCACTTGCTGGTGTCAGTTCGTTGGGTACGTAATTCATGTTTTCCGCAGCCGCACGTTCCATTGTGAATCCGGGTTTATGATAGCCTTGTATGATGATACTTTCTCCTGTTTTTACATTCACACTTTTTCTTGGAGCCATATCTTGTACATGAAATGTTCCTAATCCGTTGATACGGATGGATTCGCCTTCATGCAGCGTTTCTGTAATCAGGTCAATCATACATGTCAGGAATTGCGCCACATCTTTTTGGGCGATGCCACTTTCTTTGGCAATAGATTGGCGTAATCCAACCCAAGTAAGTTTGTTAGTGTCTGTAGCCATATCTATTTCACAATTGCTTTTAATTTGTTGTTGGCACGAAAACTGACAATACGTTTGGCGCGTGTTACCGACTTTGCCCCGGTTTTGGGATTTGTCACTTGTCTGGACCTTCTTTCTTTAGGTTCCAATGTCCCGAAATTTTGCAGTTGTACGGTGTGGTCATTCTGCAAGGCAGAGGTAATGACCTTTGTCGTGGCTGTCATCAATTGTTCAACCTGTGTCTTGGTCATCCCTGTCTTTTCGCCAATTTTGTTGATTAATTCTTTGGTTGTCATAGCTCTGCGTAGAGGTCAAATGCCTCAGCTTTAGTTATTTTGGCAAGGTACATTTCGCCTATCTTGCATTTTTTTGTGCTACTTTTCACTAACACTTCACAATCCACTTCCGGCGAATCGTGCTCTGTGCGCCCTATATAGTACTCGTTTTCCTTGCGGTCAATAATAATCAGCATCTCTTTCCCGATTTGATTGTGCATTAATTCATTGGAAATTTCTTGCTGGAGGGACATCAACTCATCTACCCGTTGCTTTTTTATCTCCTCTGCAATATTGTCCGTGTAATGTTTGTGGGCGAATGTTCCTTCTTCATCGGAATAAGTAAAAACGCCTAATCGTTCAAAGCGCATAGCTCGTACCCACTTTTTTAACTCCTCAAAATCTTCTTGAGTTTCTCCGGGATGCCCTACCATTAGGGTCGTGCGGATACATATTCCTGGTACACTTGAGCGTATCCGTTGTATCAATGCATCTTGTTCTGCTCGGGTGATATGTCTGCGCATCAGGTCCAACATGTGATCGGTACAATGTTGAAGGGCAATATCAAGGTATTTGCAGACATTGGCATGTTTAGCCATGACGTCCAATAACTCAGTTGGAAAATCGGTGGGGTAGGCATAATGTAGCCGAATCCATTTTAGGCCGTCTATATTTGCCATTTTGTCAATGAGTTCGGGCAGCAGATGTCGTTGGGCGATATCCAATCCATAAGATGAAAGATCTTGGGCGATTACATTTATCTCTTTGACTCCTTTTTTCACCAGCATGTGTGCCTCTTCCAAAATCTCTTCCATCGGAATAGATGTGTGTCGTCCGGTAATTAATGGAATGGCGCAGTATGAGCACATACGATTACAGCCTTCACTGATTTTGAGGTAAGCATAATGCCGGGGAGTCGTTAAGTGGCGCTCAATAGTACAAGATGTGGACGGTTGCTTTTTATGTAACGTAAGTTCATCAACAATCCCGTTGTAATCAAATTTTCCGAACCACTTGTCCACTTCGGGGATTTCGTGTCTCAATTCTGCTCTGTAGCGTTGGCTGAGACACCCCATCACATACAGTTTCTGAAGATGATGACGATGGTCAATTTTCCGTTTTGAGAATTGTAGGATTGTGCGTATACTTTCCTCTTTCGCGTCACCGATAAATCCGCATGTGTTGATAATGGCTATTGGGGCCGTCGGTCTTTTCGGATCGTGTTTGCACACGTAACCGGCTTTCTCCAACATGCCCATCAGTCGCTCTGTATCCACTAGATTTTTCGAGCATCCCAGGGTTAGTATATCAATCGTATTGTTTTGCACGTTCTGTTGTAACATTTAGTTCCCTAACTCGGAATGGAATTTAATGCGTACGAGTCTTACATGCAGTTCGTCGTAATCATCATACCCAAGTTTCTCCATGGCGAGTTTGATGTTATCGTTCTCCGCGTGTTGGAAATATTCGATGATATCCTCTTCTTCGTCAGGATCCACCACTTCGTCTATAAAATAGTTGATATTCAACTTTGTCCCGCTATATACAATAGCTTCAATCTCTTCTAACATTTCGTCCATTGACATGCCCTTCGATTCTGCCAAATCATCCAATGCGACGCGACGATCAATGGCTTGGATAATGCTGATTTTCCGGGTGGAGTCATGGGCAACAGTTCTCACGCGTAAGTCTTCTGGACGTATGATGTCGTTATCTTCCACATACTCTTTCACTACGCGCAGAAATTCTTCTCCATATCGCTTGGCTTTTCCTGCACCTACACCGGGAATGTTTTGCAATTCTTCCATAGTCACCGGATAAGTGGTGGCAATGGCTTCCAGACTTGGGTCTTGGAAAATAACAAACGGAGGCACATTCAATCTCTTGCTTAGTTTTTTGCGCAGGTCTTTTAATATGGAAAACAAAACTTCATCGGCAGCGGCAGAACCGGTCATGTTGGCTTCAACCACTTCTTCTTCCTCTTCATCATGTACTTCCAGGGGTACTTCAAACAGAATGGGGTGTTTCATGTATTTCTTCCCTTCTGCGGTGACTTTGAGATCCCCATAAGACTCAATATCCTTTTTCAGGTACCCGGCAATCAATGCTTGTCGAATCACTGCATGTAGCGTTTGTTCGTCATCATCTTCCGCAGCTCCGAAATTTTCCAACTCATTATGGTTATATGATGTAACAGCAGCTGTGCGGTTCCCATGTAGTATATCAACAATGTGTTCTGCTTTGAATTTTTCATTTACTTGTAGAACTGTCTCCAAGGTAAGCATCAGTAGTTCGCTTTCATTTGCCATGCGATATACTTTCTTGCAGTTGTCGCAGTTGCCACAATTGTCCTGATCATACTCTTCGCCGAAATAATGCAGCAGTAATTTGCGGCGGCAGAACGAAGACTCGGCATAACTTTGGGTCTCAAACAGCAATTGGTTGCTGATTTCTTGTTCGGATACGGGTTTGTCACGCTGAAATTTCCGAAGACGTTCAATGTCTTTGGGAGAATAGAAGCAAACACACTGACCTTCTCCTCCGTCACGCCCGGCACGACCGGTTTCTTGATAATACCCTTCCAATGATTTTGGAATGTCGTAGTGCACGACAAAGCGGACATCGGGTTTGTCAATTCCCATTCCGAAAGCAATTGTAGCCACAATCACTTGGCATTTTTCCATTAGAAACGCATCTTGGTTAGTGGCGCGTGCAAGAGGTGCCATACCGGCGTGATAGGGGAGTGCGGAAATGTTGTTTACGCGAAGAGTGGCAGCCAAATCCTCAACCGATTTTCTGGACAGACAATACACAATACCTGATTTTCCTTCCATTGAACGGATATAGCGGATTAGTTCTTTGTCTACATCGTCGGTTTTCGGCCGTACTTCGTAATAAAGGTTAGGGCGATTAAAACTGGACTTGAACACCACAGCATCCAGCATGCACAGATTTTTCTGAATGTCGTGTTGTACCTTGGGTGTGGCGGTGGCCGTTAATGCCATGATGGGGGCTCGGCCGATTCGTTCCGTCATACTTTGGATGTTACGATATTCTGGACGAAAATCATGTCCCCACTCGGAAATACAATGAGCCTCGTCAATCGCATAAAAACTGATTTTTACGCCTTGGAGAAAATCTATGTTTTCTGCTTTGGTCAAACTTTCCGGAGCCAAATACAACAGTTTGGTTTTCCCATCCAACACATCTTTTTTTACTTGTGCGATTTCAGGGCGGGAAAGGGATGAATTGATAAAATGTGCCACCCCGTCTTCTTCGGAGAAATTACGCATGGCATCCACTTGATTCTTCATCAGCGCAATCAAAGGGGATATGACGATTGCCATACCATCCATCAGCAGAGATGGAAGTTGGTAGCATAAACTTTTGCCTCCGCCTGTGGGCATCAGTACAAACGAATCTTTTCCTTCCATTACGGTTTGGATGATTGCTTCTTGATTTCCCTTGAAAGCATCGAAACCAAAATGGTGCTGCAGAGCAGCGATTAACTCTTCATGTCGTGTCATGTCGATTGACGATTCTTTATAGATTGTCGTGTCGTTGATGTTTTTTTTTGTAATTTTCAGCGCAAAGGTAGCATTTTTTTTTGATATGACAAATTTTTTTCGAAAAAAAATGTATTTTCTTGCGTATATAATAAAAAAGTAGTATCTTTGCGGCCTAATTCATAAAATGCATGTAGAGTATGGAGAAACGAGATTTACCTTTTGGACAACTATTTAACCTCAGTTTCGGCTTCTTTGGCGTTCAGATTGCTTACGCATTACAGAGCGCAAATATTTCGCGTATCTTTGCAACGCTTGGTGCTGACCCGCATAGTTTGAGTTTTTTTTGGATATTGCCTCCGTTGATGGGTATGATAGTTCAGCCTTTGGTGGGGAAATATAGTGATCGCACGTGGACTCGTATGGGGCGTCGTATGCCTTATTTGTTGGTGGGGGCGCTTATTGCTGTTGCCGTGATGGTGTTATTGCCGAATGCGGGTAATTTCTCGTTTGCACAGGCTGCCTTCTTGGGGCTTAACGTGGCGATGTGGTTCGGCCTGTTCAGTTTGATGTTTCTTGACACCAGTATCAATATTGCAATGCAGCCTTTCAAAATGATGGTGGGCGATATGGTGAACGAGAAGCAGAAGGGTACTGCTTATGCCATTCAGTCGGCACTTTGCAACGCCGGTTCAATTGTCGGTTATATATTCCCCATTTTCTTCACTTGGGTAGGCATCGCCAACACTGCTCCGGAAGGGGTTATTCCAGACTCGGTGAAATGGAGTTTTTATGTGGGGGCTGCCATCCTCATCCTGTGCGTACTTTACACGTTTGCGACGGTGAAAGAGATGAATCCGGAAGAATATGCCAAATTCCATGGACTTGCCGAAAAGAAAGAGGAAAAGAAAGATGACCCTGGTTTTGTCAAATTGTTGCAGAATGCTCCTTCCACGTTTTGGACCGTCGGGCTTGTGCAGTTCTTCTGTTGGTCGGCGTTCATGTATATGTGGACCTATTCAAATGGTTCGATAGCCACTCAGTGCTATGGTTGGGATGGTGTCAGCACGGCTGCAGAAGCATTCCAGACTGCGGGCAACTGGGTTGGAGTAGTCTTTTGCGTGCAGGCGGTAGGCTCTCTTCTGTGGGCAATGGTACTTCCGTTGCTTGAGAAATGGACGTCCAATAAAGGTGCTTATGCTATTTCCCTGTTGGTTGGGGCAGTAGGGTTTGTTTCTGTCCTTTGGGTTACGAATCCCTATGTACTATGGTTGTCATATTTGCTAATTGGTGCCGCATGGGCAGCAATGCTGGCATTGCCCTTTACCATTCTGACCAATTCGCTGAAAGGTGACAATATGGGGTATTACCTTGGTCTTTTCAATGGGACAATTTGTCTGCCGCAGATTGTGGCGGCACTGTTAGGGGGAGCATGTCTCAAATATATCTGTGATGGTGCGCAGGTGGGCATGTTAGTCGTGGCAGGTATCTTGCTCGTATTAGGTGCGCTATCTGTGTTCTTGATTCGTGAAAAGAAATAAAATGAATATAACAACCTGAAGTTGAATATTTTCTAATTAATCATTATTACATCATGAAAAATTTACGTATTTGCTACGTCCTTTGTTTGTCCGCTTTGGCATTGGTTGCCAATGCGCAAATCAAGGGTACGGTCTTTGAAGACCCGAGTGGCGAACCGGCGATAGGTGCCACAGTTGTTGCTGTGGGTACTTCGTCGGGTACTGTCACTGATTTTGATGGCGTCTTCGAGCTCAATGTTCCTGAAGGGACAAAATTACAGATTAGTTACATCGGTTTTGAGACGCAGCAATTGGCTGCCAAGAACGGAATGATTGTCCGCATGAAGGAGGAAACCATCCAGCTCAACGAAGTTGTGGCTATTGGTTACGGCTCCCAGAAGAAAAAGGAGGTTACCGGTTCTGTGGCTTCTGTCAAGGCTGAGGATTTCAATGCCGGTGTCAAGTCCAGTCCTGTAGGTCTGTTGCAGGGTAAGGTGGCTGGTTTGAACATCATCAACAATTCGTCCGATCCTACCCAAGGTGGTTACAAGGTTCAGATTCGTGGATTCTCTACGTTGGACAAAGGTGCGGGTAGTGAGCCGCTGTATATCGTGGACGGTGTGCCCGTTTCCGGTATCGACAATATCTCGCCGGATGAGATTGCCTCCATGGATGTCCTCAAGGACGGTTCTGCCGCTGCTATTTATGGTACGCGCGGTACCAACGGTGTCATCTTGGTTACCACCAAGCGCGGAGATGCCTTTGCCGACCAGCCTAAGACTACGGTTGAGTATTCGGGCTACATGAGTGTGGCGTGGGTTAATTCCAAGACCGGCATGGCCACTCCTTCTGAATTCTTGGATTTGGAGCGGATATCCAATGGCAAGGTAAAACCCACTATCTATGAGAATGCTGATGGTACGACCAACAAGACGGATTGGATGAGTTATCTTACCCGCAAGGCCGCCATCACGCATAGCCATCACTTGGCTGTTTCTGGTGCGCACAAGAACTTCAACTATCGTGCATCTGTAGCATTCAAGAATGCGGAAGGTATTGCTAAGAACAACAATCGCCAAGAGATTCAGGCGAAGTTAACGGCAGACCAAAAGGCGTTGAATGGATGGCTGCAACTGCAATACGATGCTTCGTATATGCACTATCGCAATGATTATTTCTGCGGTGATTTCACGCAGGCTGCTATTGCGAACCCCACCTATCCGGTTTACGACTCGTCCACGCCGTCCGGTTATTTCACACCGCAGGCATCGGGTCAGTCTAATCCTGTGGAGGCGCTCAACAATAAGGAAAGTTATCAAGACGGTAACTATTTCCGAGGCTCGTTGAAGGCTACGGTGAATATCAAGCCTGTTCCCGGTTTGAAGGTCAGTGGTTTCGCTGCTGTGGAGGAGGGCGATAATCGCAACTATTGGTACAATGGCATTCTTAATAAGGACGAGGCCAATTCTAACAAGGCTGGTCGTCAGAATTCCATGAACCTCAACCAACTCTACGAAGGTACGATTGATTATGCCAACGGTTGGAATGGTCATAACCTCGTGGCATTGGCAGGTTTCTCTTATCAGAAGTTCTTCTATGACGGCTCGGAGATGTCCAATAGCGGTTTCCCGACAGCCGATATGAAGTATTACCTCATCGGTAATGGTACGGCAGACAAGAGCGGCATGAATATGAGTTCGTACCGTAACTCTAATGTGCTGGCTGCCGGATTTGTACGTGTCAACTATAACTACAATGAGAAATACCTCGTATCTGCCTCTCTGCGTGCCGAGGGTTCCTCTCGTTTTGGTAACAACCACAAGTGGGGTTGGTTCCCTGCAGTCAGTCTGGGTTGGCGTATCAAGGGTGAGAACTTTATGAAAGGTCAGGACTGGTGTAACGAACTCAAGCTCCGTGCCGGTTTCGGTATTACGGGTAACAACCTCAAATATGACTTGCAATCCATTGCTCTCTTGTCGAATGGCGGTACGTTCTGGTACAATGGCGGTTATGTCTACACCTATGGTGTCAGCCAGAATGTTAACCCTGACCTTCGTTGGGAGCGTAAGTTCGAGTACAATATCGGTGTGGATTACGCCTTCCTTGACAATCGCCTCTATGGTAGCATCGATGGTTATATCCGCGACACCAAAGACCTCTTGTGGGACTATGAAGTTCCTACGCCTCCTTATCAGTATGCAACGCTGCTTGCTAATGCCGGTCAGATGCGCAGTTACGGTATTGAGGTTGCCATCTCCGGTGTGCCTGTGAAGACAAAGAACTGGACTTGGACTTCCACGCCCACTTTGGCTTGGAACCACTGCTATATCACCAAACTTTCCGACCCCTCGAAGGGCTTCAACTACACGCAGACCACTTCGGGCGGAGTAGGTGAGAACGGTATTATGAATACGAACACGCAGATTCTCGTAGAGGGAGAGTCTATCGGTTCGTTCTACGGCTATAAGTTCGAAGGCTTCCGTCCGAGCGACAAGGCATGGATGTACAGAACGCCGAGTGGTGGTTATGTGTCCACTCCGAGCGAGCAGTACCGTCAGGTTATCGGTAATGCGCAGCCGGCTGTCACTTATGGGTGGAACAACACCGTACGTTGGCGCGATTTGGACATCACCATCTTCTTCCGCGGTGTAATCGGCAACAAGATTCTGAACGTGACGCGTTGGGCGTATGGTCCGGATGATACGGGTACCCAGTCGATGAATGTCTTCATGTACGACATCAAGAACAATCCTCACAACAACCCCAATGGTGTCACCTATGCCAACAAGGGTGCTTTCTCAACCTACTATCTGGAGGATGGTTCCTACCTGAAGTTGGATAACATCACCGTAGGTTATACGTTCCGTTTCAAGGAGAACAAGTACATCCAGTCGCTTCGTCTCTATGCTACGGCGCAGAACCTGTTCACCATCACGAAGTATTCAGGACAGGATCCTGAGGTGAATACCACCGATGTATGGAGCGCAGGTATTGATTACACCAGTTTCTATCCCCGTACCGGAAGTTGTATGTTTGGTTTGAATCTGAACTTGTTCTAATATATATAAGGAGATATGATTATGAAAAGATATATTATGGCTGCGCTTGTATGCGCAATGATTATTCCCTCCTTCACCTCGTGTAAGGACATGCTCAAAGAGGAAATCTATGGTCAGCCCACGGTTGACGATATGATGAAGGAGGAGCAGAACGTGGCTCTTCTGGTTGGCCAGGCGTATGCGGATGTCAAGTGGTTGCACGACCACTGGGGCTATTGGGGTGTGAACCTCCTCACTACCGACGAGGGCGTCTGCCCTGTGCGTGTGCCGGGTGGTCACTGGAACGATGGCGGTTACTGGAAGAACCTGAACACCCACAACTGGAATGTGTTCGGCGATGCCTTCAAGAACATTTGGAACACCACCATTTCGGGTGCTGTACTGTGTAACAAACTTATCTACACGCTCGAACTGAATAAGGCGACCATGACTCCGCAGGTATACGAGCAGTATGTTTCCGAGTTGGAAGCTTTGCGTTCCTACTACTACTATATGCTCTTCGACTGCTTCGGTCGTATTCCTTACCGTGAGGATTTCGGTGAAACGAAGGCTCAGCCTCTGATGGAGCCGGCTGCTGTCTGGGCGCGTCTGGTGGTTAACTTGGAGAACAGTGCCAAGAAATTGCCGGCCGTTACGGACGATGCTTCGCGCGACGTCAACTATGGTCGTTGCACTCAGGGTATGGCGAACGCCCTTCTGGCGCGTCTTTACCTGAATGCGCCCTCTTATAAGTCCTTCAACCAGTCGGGTGATTTCCTCACCCAGTTGAAGGCGGATGCCGCATCCATGCATCTGCTGGATTCTATCGGTATTCAGATTGAGAGCGAGGAAGACTTCTACACCAACGCAGCCCGCTGCTGCGAAGCGATTATCTCTTCTGGCAGTTATAGCATTGAGAACAATTTCTTCTCCAACTTCGCTATTCAGAACGAGAAGAGCAAGGAGAATATCTTCGTGATTGTGGAGGAGGGTAGTGCCGACTTTGACTACCGCGACTATGCAGGCTCGATGGCGAACAAACTGCGTATCACGATGCTGAGCTTGCACTATTGCCACAAGACTTCTTGGAACCTTATCGAGCAGCCGTGGAACGGTTTCTGCGCACGTCCGTCCTTCATGAAACGTTACAACGAAGCGGATGTCCGTGGCGCCGGTAACGAAGGACTGGGCACGATGAACCAAAACCGTTGGGGTTGGTTCGTAGGTCCTGTCTGCAATGCCAAAGGCGACACGCTGGCAGACGAGAACAAGTTGAAGGCTGTCATCACGCCTGAAATCAAGTCTTTGGATAGTGCCACTTGGAACGATGGTGCCCGTATGCTCAAGTACGAGGTGGACAAGACTTCTACCTACAAATACTGCGAGAACGACTTTGTGCTGCTGCGCTATGCGGATGTGCTCTGGATGAATGAGGAGGCCATCACGCGCGGCGGTCAGGGTACTTCCCACATCGACGATCCGGACTTCCGGCTTATGCTTGCCCGTACCTTTGCCAATTCGCCCGAACTTACCACCGATGATGCACGTGTGGCTGCTTTTGTGGAGGCGTACGGTGACCCGCACGGATGGACGGTTGACCAGATTTGTGACGAGCGTGGCCGTGAGTTCGCTTGGGAGATGATGCGTCGTCGTGACCTCATCCGCTTTGACCAGTTCGAGAAAGTGGAGTATGTCAAGAATTCGGACATCAAGCGTCGCTGGTTCCCCATCCCGTATGCTATCCTGGAGAAAGCCGAGCGTGGCGAGGACGGAAAGAGCATCTGGACGCAGAACAAAGGATATGAATAATATAGAGCCCTTTGTGGTTCTTACTGTGAAAATAATTATTAACTAACAAAACCATTTATTCATTATGAAGAAGATTGGATTATTGATGTGTGCCATCGCCGTTTTCGGTATGATGTTCACATCGTGTAAGAAGAAAAACAGCGTCAATCTGGACGACGTTGTAGAGAACGGTTTCTCTGTGGTTGGTCCTGCCACAGCCGTGCTGGACATGAATGCAGACAATGCCAAGTTGGCGCTCATGGGTGCCGGTATCAACGAGTACGACAAGAAAGCCCGTGCCGGTCTGTATGAGAAGTATGTTGCCCTCGAAGGTGGACAGGAGTTCGAACTCGTGTACAACGACGGTGGTAATGTCACTCATTATGGTGCTGACCTCGAACTGGGTGATCCGTACGATGTGGGTAACGGTATCACTATTCAGGTGTACAAAGGTGTGATGGTGGAAAACCAAAAGATGACGGTTCCGGTAACCGGTTTCTACCACATTGCGCTTGACCTGAACGTCAACAACGACCTGCCTGACAAAACGATTATCGTTAGCCCCGTTGAATGGGAGTTGTCCGACGGTACGATGATGGTGCCTTCCGAATTCAACAAGACCAGTATGACTTGGACGATTGACGAGAAAGAGTACCAGAGCTCCAGCAAGTACAAATATCGTTGGGGTAACGGTTGGAAGATTAAAGTTACCCCTGCTGCCGACGTGAATATCGAGACCAACCTGGGTGAAGGTATGAAGTCGGGTGCTGCTGACATCAAGATCTCACGCGGTGTGCACAAATTCGTCCTCACTTGGAACCTCACCGGTGGTGCGATTGAAAAGGGCTTCAAAAATGAGGTTACCCTGGTACGCGCACTGGAGGCTGCTGACTATTCGGCTACTGAACTGGTAGTTGTTGGTGCTGGTGTGAGCGATGAGTATGCTACCGACTATACCAATGCCGATGGTGGTTGGTCTTGGGGGCACCTCGCATCACTTGGCATTCCGACTAAGGAAGGTGATGTATATACCTGGTCGGCTGACGTTAAACTCGTTGGTGGTCAAGGCTTCAAGGTTCGTTCCAACAAAACGACCGATGCAAATCCTGTAGAGATTGGTGATGGTCCGGATCAGGACAAGAACTTTACTGTCGGAGGTAATGGTACGTACAAGGTGACGGTGGTTATTGATGCTGCCGCTGACGAGAAGACCGTTACGATTGCTGCAGGCGAAGATGTCGTTATCGCTGACTATACCAATTCTGTTGTAGGTCTTGTTGGTGCCGCTGTTGCTGAACAGGACGGTGCAGAAGCCGATGCAGGCTGGAGCTGGGGTAATTTCTTCTCGCTGGGTACTCCCGCCAAGAGCGGTATGGTATATACCTGGACCGGTACTGTGAAATTGCAGGAAGGTGGTTGCAAGTTCCGTTCTGCAACTACTGATGCCGATCCTTATGTAGAAGTTGGTAAGGATGGTGGTGGTGACAACATCACTATTGCAGAAGGTGAAGAAGGTACGTATGTGGTAACCTTGATTATCGATGCGGAGAAAGCAACCAAGACTGTTACTTTGGTGAAACAATAATGTGCGCTACGTCTGCTTGCAGACCGTAATCCGCATAGGATAAGTTCAGCGCCCGAGCATCTGCTCGGGCGCTGTTGTTGTCATCTTATTGTCAGGTCGCGATGTGGTCGCGGTGTGGTCGCGTTCTTTGCGTAGAGGGAGTGTGACACCGGCTATCCGCCACCATAGGGATAGCATACCCTTACCATACCCTTAGCATACCCTTGGCTATGCTTTTCGGGCACGGATGGCTTCGCCTTCTTTCTCGTAGCCGGGTTTGCCAAGAAGGGCAAACATGTTTTTCTTGTAGGCCTCCACACCGGGTTGGTTGAACGGATTGACCTCCAGCAGATAGCCGGAAATACCGCAGGCGCGTTCGAAGAAATAAATCAGCTCACCCAGATAATACTCGTTCAGGGCGGGCACTTCAATCTTCATATTAGGTACACCTCCGTCCACATGGGCGAACATGGTGCCTAATTCTGCCATCTTGTTCACTTCGTCAATGCGCTTGCCGCTCAAGAAGTTCAGACCGTCTAAGTTCGCTTCATCGTGCGGGAAGCGGAGTTCGTGGTCAGGCGTCAGAATAGAGATGACGGTCTCCATCAGAATGCGTTGGCCGTCCTGCACGTACTGACCCATCGAGTGGAGGTCGGTGGTGAAGTCCACAGAGGCAGGGAATATGCCCTTGCCGTCTTTTCCTTCGCTCTCGCCATACAGTTGTTTCCACCACTCGGACATATAGTGCATCTTCGGATGGAAGTTGGCAAGCAGTTCCACTTTCTTGCCTTCTTTTTGGTACAGTTCGTTTCTCACGGCAGCATATTGGGCAGCGGGGTTCTCTTCTATCCGAGTGGCGGACGAGCAAACCTGCATCATGCGAGCTGCGCCGTCCACCAGTGCCTGGATGTCAAATCCGGCGCAGGCGATAGGTAGCAGGCCGACGGGACTCAGCACCGAGAAACGGCCGCCGATATTATCCTCAATAACAAAGGTCTTGTAGCCCTCTTGGGTCGCAAGCGTACGGAGCGCGCCTTTGCGTGCATCGGTGATGCAGACAATGCGTTTCTGTGCGTCAGCTTTGCCTACTTGTTCCTCCAGTTGGGTCTTCAGCAGACGGAACGCCAGTGCAGGCTCAGTGGTGGTGCCGGATTTGGAAATGCAGATGATGCCGAACCGCTTGTCGCGAAGCAGTGTCATCAGTTCGTACAGGTAGTCTTCGCCGATATTTTGTCCGGCGTACACAATCTGCGGCTTGCCGCCTTCCAGTTGCACGAACGACGATTGCAATGCCTCTATCACGGCTTTGGCTCCCAGATACGAACCGCCTATACCGATACAGACAATGATGTCACAGTCGCGGCGCAACTGCTCGGCAGTGGCTTGGATGTCTGCTAATTGGGGGCGTATGTCGGCGGGGAGGTTAATCCACCCGAGGAAATCGTTACCTTCTCCCGTGCCTTGCTCCAGCATGGATTGGCATTGGGCAATGCGTGCCGCGTAGCTGCGGACGGTGTCAGCCGATAAGGCGTGTTGGTAGGAAAAATGAATGTCTTGCATAATCGTTTATTTCAGTTTTTGAGTTAGTTCTTGTATCACAAGGGTGGGCGACATACGGCAGTATAGTATGTCGTACATGGCATCCACGATGGGCAGCGATACCTGCACTGCCTGATTGGCGTCGTGTATGCAACGCGTACCGTAGTAACCCTCTGCTATCATTTGCATCTCCATCTGGGCGGCCTTTACCGAGTAGCCCATGCCAACCATCTGTCCGAATTGGCGGTTGCGGGAGAACTTTGAGTAGCAGGTTACCAGTACGTCACCTAGGTAACCGGAGGCGTCAATATTACTCGGCATTCCATTGCAGGCGGACACAAAACGCTGTATCTCCTGTACGGCGTTCGAGATAAGCACTGCCTGAAAGTTATCACCGTATCGGAGACTGTGGCACATACCCGAAGCAATGGAGTAGATGTTCTTCATCACTGACGAGTATTCCAGTCCCAATACATCGTCGCTGGTCACCGTGTGGACGTAGGGTGCTGAGAAGAGCGACGAAACCAATGTGGCGGTATCCGGATTCTGGCTTCCTATGGTCAGGTAACTTAGGCGCTCCAAAGCAATCTCTTCCGCGTGGCACGGACCCGCTATCACGGCAATGTTCTGGTCAGGTACCTCGAAGCGGATGTGGATATAGTCCGTAATAGTCATGTTCTCATCGGGTATCATACCCTTGACTGCGGATACCACAATCTTACGCTTCAGCGAACGGCGGATCTTGGTCAGCACGCTCTTCACGTAAGGGGAAGGTATGGCAATAACCAGAATCTCCGAATGCATGATTACCTCGTTGATGTCGGAGGAAAACTGAATCCGGTCCACATCAAATCGCGATTGGCTGAGATAGCCTGGGTTTTTTCCTGTCGAAATAAATTCGTCAATGGCCTCTTGGCGACGGATGAACCAGTTGATGCGCTGCTCACTGTAAAGCATAATCTTGGCGAGGGCGGTTGCCCAGCTGCCGCTGCCTAATATGGCGACTTTGCAATTTTCCATGGTATGCGCTGTGTTTAGTTGGCTTCGGGTTTCATGGTGGGGAAGAGTAGCACTTCCTGAATGGTGGGTTGCCCGGTCATCAGGATGGCAAGGCGGTCAATACCGATGCCGATACCCGAAGTGGGGGGCATACCGTACTCCAGAGCACGCATGAAATCGTGGTCGATTACCATTGCCTCGTCGTCGCCTTTCTTTGCCAGATTCATTTGGTCCACAAAGCGCTCGTATTGGTCTATCGGGTCGTTCAGCTCGGAATAGGCGTTCGCCAGTTCCTTGCCGTTCACCATCAACTCAAACCGTTCCGTCAGGCCCGGCTTGCTACGATGCATCTTGGTCAATGGCGACATCTCCACGGGATAGTCGGTGATGAATGTCGGTTGGATAAACGTACCCTCGCAGGTCTCGCCGAATATCTCGTCTATCAGTTTGCCTTTGCCCATGTGTTCCGTGTCTTCCACGCCCAGTTTCTTTGCCACAGTGCGGATTTCCTCTTCGTTCATGGTGCTCAGGTCATAACCGGTCTTCTCCTGAATGGCTTCCAATATGGGCAGACGGCGGTAAGGGGCTTTGAAGTCCACTTCGTGGTCGCCCACTTTCACCTTTGTCGTGCCGTTCACGGCGATAGCGATACGCTCCAGCACTTGCTCGGTGAACGACATCATCCAGTTGTAGTCTTTATACTGTACATACAGCTCCATGCAAGTGAATTCGGGGTTATGGCTGCGGTCCATTCCTTCGTTGCGGAAGTTTCGCCCTATTTCATACACGCCCTCGAATCCGCCTACAATCAGGCGCTTCAAATATAGCTCTGTCGCTATACGCAGATACATGTCCACGTCCAGTGTGTTATGGTGTGTAATGAACGGCCGTGCCGATGCGCCACCTGCTATTTGCTGCAGAATAGGGGTCTCCACTTCCGTATAACCCGCTTCGTCAAAGATTTGGCGCATCGTACGGAGGATGGTAGCACGCTTCAGGAATGTCTCTTTCACGCCTTCGTTCACCACCAGATCCACGTAGCGTTGGCGGTAGCGTTGTTCGGGATCGTTGAAGCCGTCGTAGGCTACACCGTCCTTGTACTTCACGATAGGCAGCGGACGAAGGCTCTTGGCAAGTACCGTCAGACGCTTGGCGTGTACCGAAATCTCACCCATCTGGGTGCGGAACACGAAACCTTCTATGCCGATAAAGTCACCGATGTCCAGCAGTTTCTTGAACACCACATTATACATCTGCCGCAAGGTCTCTACGGGCAGATTGGCGTTTGGATTATT
This sequence comes from uncultured Bacteroidales bacterium, assembly GCA_902780495.1. Classification (GTDB taxonomy): domain Bacteria; phylum Bacteroidota; class Bacteroidia; order Bacteroidales; family Paludibacteraceae; genus Colicola. Next base: position 15,528 of record CACZFM010000009.1, on the reverse strand, counting down.
CTCCTGCACTTCGGGTTCGGCATCTTCCGCCAGTTGGATGTCGTCACGCGAAACATACACTTGGATACGTCCCTTGGAATCCTGCAATTCGATGAAGGAAGCCTTTCCCATAATGCGTTTTGACATCAGGCGTCCGGCTATCGAAACCGTATCGCCCGTATGCCATACCCTGGGGCAATCGGCTGCGGGCGCCGGCTGTTGTTCGTCCGTAAAACCGGCTTTGATATCGGTGGAGTGACCGGTCACCGGATATTCGGCGGCGGGATAGGGATTGATACCCATCTCGCGCATGGTCTGCAGACTCTGTCTGCGTACAAGTTCTTGTTCTGAAAGTTCCATATTGATGATTGATATAGTTTCGTGAATGGATAGTTTGCTCTTGGGTTCGCGTTGCTGCATCAGCGCATACGTTTCTGTTGTGCCTTGGCATTCTCTCGCGCCATACGCTGTTGCTCTTGCTGCATCTTTTGCAGACGCTCCATGAACGTGGGCTTGTGGGGCGAGTTGGCTTTCTTCTTCGCATTGGCCTCCATCTGCGCAAGCAGTTTCTTGTCGTCAATCGACCAGCGGAAAATCATCGTCTGCAGAATGGTGATGGCGAGCGACAGCGTGTAGTAGTAGCTCAATCCGGCTGCATAGTCGTTGAAGATGAAGAGGAACATCACCGGCATCAGGTACATCATCCAGCGCATCATCTTCATGCTCGGATCCATCGTCTGTTGTTGCATGGTGATAGTGGTATAGGCGATGTTGGCAATGGTCATTATCAAACAGAACAGACTGATGTGGTCACCCAGGAACGGAATGTTGTAGCCCCAGGTCAGAATGGCATCGTATGCCGACAGATCCTCAGCCCACCACAGCGACTGACCGCGCAGTTCGATGGCGGTCGGGAAGAACCAAAACATAGCCATCAGTATCGGCATCTGGAAGAGCATGGGCACACAGCCGGACATGGGACTGACGCCGGCGCGGCTGTATAGTTGCATCATCGCCTGCTGACGCTCTGCCATCTTCTCGGCAGGGAACTTGGCATTGATAGCATCTATCTGCGGTTTCAGTACGCGCATCTTCGCGCTCGAACGGTAAGAGGCGAACACGAACGGAAGAATAATCAGTTTGATGATTAGGGTCATCAGCAGAATCACAATACCGATGTGCCAGCCTGTCCGCATCAGCCAGTCAAAGACGGGGAATGAGAATATCTGGTTAATCCATATAATGATGCGCCATCCTTGCAGCACCAGTTCCTGCAAATGAAGCTCTTGTCCGTCTATAGCGTCGTGGTCGTATGCCTTCAGAAGGTTATAGTTGTTCGGACCCATGAAGAAACGGAAACCTGTCTCTTTCTTACCTGTAATATCGAAGTCCACAGTCGTACGCGTACGGTACTCCTTGATGTAGCGGGATAGCTTGTCTTGGGGAGTGGATTCAAACTCGGAGGAAGCAAAACTCTCGTCGGCAATCAGTACTGTGGAGAAGAATTGGTCTTTGTAACCTATCCATTTCACGCGTGCCGACTCGCGCTGGCTGTCGTGCTTCGACTCCGACATGCGTTCCTGTTCTCCGCCTGCCAGCATATATTGCAGCACCGAATAACGCTCTTCGAACTTGCGTCCGCGCTCCTGTTGGGGAATAAGCTGGTGCCATTGCATCTCCAATGAATTGATGTTCTGCGCCAGTACGTGTTGCATGTTGTGGGCTTGGATGGAGAAGTGCAGCATGTAGTCGTCTTCATGCAGGGTATAGACGAAATCCAGCCAGCTCCCTTCCATATCGGTATGCAGACGCATGATGAGGTTTTGCGGATTGGGTTGCAGTGGCTCAAAGTAGAGTTCACTGGTCGAAAGAATACGGTTGTTGGCGGTCACCAGGGTAAATGCCATATTGCTTTCGTCACCGCGGAATAGGCTCAGGTTGTTAACGGAGTCGCCGTATGCTTTGTATTCCTTCAGTTCTGCACGCTGCATATATCCGCCTTTGGTGGTGAATGTCAGGCGGAGGCGGCTGTTCTCCAGCACAACCTCTTTTGCTTCGCCTTCGGCCGATATGGCTAATGCACCGTAAGTGGCACGGATTTGCTCGCGCAGGGCGGCACTGTCTGTGGCTGTTGCCTCTGCAGTAGCCTGAGCGGAAGCAAGCTGAAGGCTCAGTTGTTGGGCTTCTTGCTCTAATTGGTGCGCAAGCGCAATGCTGTCATTGATACGTTGTCTCTCCGCCATCTCTTCCTGCGAGGGACGGGTCAGTAGGGAGAATCCTACCAGAATGCCGGCTATCAGTATAAAGCCGATAATAGTGTTCTTATCCATGTTTGTTAGTTATATAGTTCGTTTTGTATATTCAATGAAACGTAAGTCGTACGGGTTCTTCTCGTCAGCCTTGTATTCAGTCTGCTTCACCGTCTGCCAATGGGTCAGGTCAAGGGTGGGGAAGAACGTGTCAGCATCCTCGAATACGTGGTGTATGCGTGTCACATACAGTTTGTCGGCTTTCGGTAGCCATTCCTTATATATTTGCCCGCCTCCGATAATGAAGTTCTCTTCCTTGTCGTTCAGCAGTGCTTCCGCTTCCTGTCGGGTATGTGCCACCAATATACCATCCTCATGCCATTCTGTGTCTCTTGTCAGTACCACATGGCGGCGGTTGGGTAACGGCCGGCGAGGGAAAGAGAGATAGGTCGTTCTGCCCATCACTATCGTATGACCGGTGGTCAGTGCCTTGAAGTGCTGCATGTCCTGAGGCAGGTGGCACAGCAGGCCTCCCTTGCGCCCGATGGCGTTGTGTTCGTCTATGGCTACAATGATACTCGTCATCTCTTTCTTTATACGCTTACCGTACCTGCTATATGCGGGTATGGGTCATAGTCGGTTAGGCTGAAGTCTTCATACTGGAATCCGAACAAGTCCTTCACCTCTGGATTCAGATTCATCTTGGGTAGCGGACGTGGGGTGCGTGTTAGCTGTAGTTGCACCTGTTCCGTATGGTTAAGGTAGATGTGCGCATCCCCTAACGTATGCACAAAGTCGCCGCATTGTAGGCCTGTCACTTGCGCCATCATCTGTAGCAGAAGGGCGTAACTGGCGATGTTGAAGGGTACGCCCAGGAACACATCGGCACTGCGTTGGTATAGTTGTAGGCTCAGTTTGCCGTCTGCTACGTAGAACTGGAACAGGCAGTGGCAGGGAGGTAACGCCATCTTTTCCACTTCGGCGACATTCCATGCCGATACCATCAGCCTACGGCTGTCAGGGTTACTCTTCAGTTGTTCCGTAATGTTCCGTATCTGGTCTATGTGCCCGCCTTCGTAATCAGGCCAGGAACGCCATTGGTGACCGTACACGGGCCCTAATTCACCCTTCTCGTCTGCCCACTCATTCCAAATGCGCACACCATGCTCTTGCAGGTATCGCACATTGGTATCACCGCGAAGGAACCAGAGCAGTTCGTAAATAATGCTCTTTAGGTGCAGCTTCTTTGTCGTTAGCAATGGGAACCCTTCGTCCATCCTGAAGCGCATCTGGTGCCCGAACACGGATAGCGTTCCCGTACCCGTACGGTCTTGTTTGCGGTGCCCTTCGTTCAGAATACGGCGGCAGAGGTCAAGGTATTGTTGCATCTTCGTTTAGTACAGTTTATAGGTTGTTTTCAGTACACGGAACTCTGTGCGGCGGTTCAGTTGGTTGCAGATTTCCTGTTGCTCTTTCGTCAGCGTCAGCACAAAGGTCTCGTTCAGTTCTTGGCCGGTAGGAATAAAGCGGTATTGGTTGTGCAGTGCCTCGTCGGCAACTACGGGATGTGTTTCTCCATAGCCTACTGCCGTCAACCGGTCCTTTTCTATTCCCGCTTTGATAAGGAAATTCACGCACGCTTGTGCGCGTTTCTCGCTTAAGGTCTTGTTGCTCGCGTCGTCACCCACGCGGTCTGTGTGTGCACCCAATTCGATGGTGATATTGGGGTTGTCCTCTAACATCTTTACTAGGTGCATTAACTCTTCCGAACTGTTCTCGGTCAGTTCCCAACGGCCTGTTTCATAGAACACGTTGTTCATCGTTATCGGTTTCGATATGGGAGCCAGTGCAAAGTCTTGCTGATAGGTATGACTGGCTTCCAGTCCCTCTGTCGTCAGCGTTTGCTTCTGGTTTAGATGCCCTCGCGATGTGGCCAGCATCACATAACGGACGTTTTTCTTCAATTTCAGGCGGTAGGTGCCGTCACGGCGGATTTGCATCTTGACATTGGTACCGTCGTCTCCCACCAGGCGGATGATACCTTCGCTCAATGGGTCCCCGTTGTTGTCCGCCACTTTGCCTTCCACGGCAAACACGATTTCCGGCAGCACAAAATGGTATATCTGGTCTAGTCCTTTGGCTTGACCGCGGTTGGAGGAGAAGTAACCCTCTTCTTTGTTCCCCTCAAACGTAATGCCGAAGTCATCGCCGTTGCTGTTAAGCGGTAGCCCCATGTTCTGCACCTGGTATATAGCGATTCTGTTCTCGCTCACATCGTCATAGATAGTGTCTCTGCCTGTTGGACGGGCCATGAATATATCCAGTCCGCCGTATCCGGGCAATCCTGTCGAAGAGAAGTAGAGCACGCCGCCTCTCCGTACCGATGGATACAGTTCATCGGTGCCTGTGTTGATTTGTGGCCCCATGTTGGTAATGTTTATCCATTGCCCTTCTTCTTCCTCGGCACGCCAGATGTCTTTGCCTCCGAAACCGCCGGGGGCGTCACTCACAAAGTATAGGGTATCACCATTGGCGGTTACGGCTGGGTGACCTACGGTGATGCTGCTGTCTTGGAATAGTTTCACTTCTTGTGGTTCTCCCCATTCGCCGCCCGCACGATCCGAACGGAATATCTTTGCGCCGAGATCCTGTCCGTTGATGGGCTTGGAATAGGTAAAATACATGGTCTTTCCGTCAGCGGTGAAGCAGCATGCGCCCAACTCAGCGGCAATGGCATTCTTGTCTTGCTGTGTGCTGTCGTTCTCGTTGCTGTTCTCTTCGCTTTCGGATTCACCGTAGATGCCGTCGGGCAACTCTATCTCTTTCCACTTGCCACTTGCATCTTTCTTTGTCGTAAACAGGTTGTAGGTTGGCTGACCCGTCACTGGACTGGGACGTTTCAGCGTCTTTTTGTCCTTCGAGTTCTGTATCTTGCGGTTGCTGGTGAACATCAGGGCATCACCGTCTTCACCGATGAAGGCGGGCGCAAAGTTACCGGACTTCTTGTAATTGAAATCTTTTGCCGCATGAACACGGTAGCGGGACGGCTGTTTTTTCCATTGCTCAATCTGGCGGCAGGCATAGATGCCGTACTTGGCAACATCCGAATTGGGATGCCCTTCCAGATAGATGGTGTAGTTTTTCTCTGCGTCACGGTACTTGCCCTGATAGTGTAGCACTTGCGCAAGACGGAGATAAGCGATACTGTCCTGATACTTATACCGGACGGCATTCTGATAACTCTTCACCGCTTTCGGACTATTCAGGATACGGTAACACTCACCTTGATTGAACGCGACCCTGGCTTTCAGGCTGCGTTCACTCTTCGCGGAGATACGGCCGTAGCAGTTTCGGTATATCTCAGCGGCATCATAGTATTCGCCTATGGCAAACTTGCGGTCGGCGCGTTTGATGCGTGTCTTGATGCTACAGGCAGAGGTGCCAACCATAAGGATGGCACCTGCCAATAGCATATATATGGACTTAGTCCAGTTCATGGATCACGAGGCCGCTGCGCAGCTTGGGTTCAAACCAAGTGGTCTTCGGAGGCATGATATTGCCCGAATCAGCAATGTCTATGATTTGTTGCATCGTCACGGGATACAGAGCCAGAGCCACTTTCATCTCACCGGAATCAACGCGGCGCTTCAGTTCGCCAAGACCACGGATACCGCCTACGAAGTCAATGCGTTTGTCACTGCGCAGGTCCTTGATGCCGAGAATCTTGTCCAGTATCAGGTTCGACGAAATGGTTACGTCCAGCACGCCTATCGGGTCGTTGTCGTTATAACGGCCTGCTTTTGCGGTCAGGCTGTACCAGTTGCCACCCAAGTATAGTGAGAAGTTATGCAGACGGTTGGGCTTGTATATCTCGGTGCCCATCTTCTCAACGTCAAAGTCTTCGGCTACGGCAGCAAGGAATTGCTCGTCGGTCAGGCCGTTCAAGTCTTTCACTACGCGGTTGTAGTCAATGATGTTCAGTTGGTTGTCGGGGAAGCAAACGGCCAGGAAGAAGCAATATTCCTCATCGCCTGTGTGGTGCGGGTTCTGCTGTTTGCGCTCGTTACCCACAAGGGCGGCTGCTGCACTGCGGTGGTGACCGTCAGCAATATACATAGCGGGAATTTCTTTTACCAGCTCGGTAATGCGCTGAATGTCCTTGTCATCGTCAATCACCCAGAACTTATGCCCGAAGCCGTCAATCTCGGCTACAAAGTCATATTCAGGGGTCTGTGCAGTGTATTTGGCAATGATGCGGTCCAATTCGTCCACATGCTTGTAGGCAAAGAACACCGGCTCAATGTTGGCGTTGTTCACACGCACGTGCTTCATGCGGTCTTCCTCTTTGTCTCTACGTGTCAACTCGTGCTTCTTGATGCGTCCTGCCATGTAGTCCTCAAACCATGCGGCTACCACCAGACCGTATTGGGTGCGGTTTCCCATAGTTTGTGCGTAAACATAGTAGCATTCTTTCTTGTCCTGTACGAGCCAGCCGTTCTTCTTGAACAGGTCGAAATGCTCACGGGCGGAAGCATACACTTTCGGGTCGTGCTCATCGGTACCGGGCTCGAAGTTGATTTCGGGCTTGATGATGTGGTACAGCGACATGGGGTTACCCTCTGCCTCTTTGCGTGCCTCTTCACTGTTCAATACATCGTACGGACGGCTGTTGACTTTCTCAACCAGTTGTTTGGGCGGACGAACGCCGCGGAATGGTTTAATTCTCATGATAAGAATGTTTTTAATGGTTAATGGATTGATTGTTGATTGTTTTTAGTATTGTCTTGTAGCCCCGTAGGGCTGTTGTCTGCATGGTTATGCTTCCTCTTGCTCTTTGTTTCCCATTGAGCAGGTGCCGTTAAAGATTGCATTCGGTTCCACAATCAGGATGCCTGTCTGAATATCACCCTGGATGGCGCCGGTCGCACGGAGAGCCAGTGTTTGGCTGATGACGGCAGTCCCGTTTAGTCTGCCCATAATCTCTGCGTTCTGACATTGGATGTTGCCGTGTACCAGACCTTGTTCTCCTATTACTACCTTGCCTGTGCACTTTACATCTCCTTCTATCGTTCCGTCAACACGGATGTCTGAATCGGCTTCTATTGTGCCGGTTATTTTGCTTCCTGCAGTAAGGGCGTTGAATAGTGTACCCATGTTCTGTTGTTGCTGTGCCATAATATTTCTATCGGTTTTATGGATGAATAATTTTCATTGCTCATCAAAATAAGCGCGCAAAGTTACTGCTATTTTTTCATATACGCAAGCGTACGCGCATTTTTTTGTAAAAAAGTGCGAAAAGTTTGTTCATGTCGCAGAAAAGATGTATCTTTGCAGGCTAATTGGAGTATTGTGTATGGAAATATGGCTTGCAATAGGGTTTGTTGCCTTGGCGATGGTTTTGCTTTCGGTAAGGCTCATCTTGCGGAAGAATGGGCGTTTTTCCTCGCAGCATATCTCCGAGTCTCCGCTTATGAAGCGGCATGGCATACATTGTGCTACGGCGCAGGACCGCGAAGCGCGTCGGGTGGATGTCAATAGGATAGATGCAAAAAACATGTAGTATAATCTAAAAATTTGAATCAATATGAACAAACAAACCATTCTGAACGTCATTTATTGCGTTGCTATTATCGCACTCTTTGTGCTTGTTTTCCTTTTCCGTCCTTCTTGCAAGAAGGTGTGCACCTCTGCTGATGCGGCACCTGTTTTGGAGGGGAATATGCCCATTGCTTTTCTCAATGTGGATAGCCTGCTTTTGCATTACACCTTTGCACAGGAGGCGAACGAACAGTTGATGCGCAAACAGGAGGATGCGCGCCTTAAACTTAACACACGCGCCCGCACCCTGCAGCAAGAGATGACTGATTTCCAACAGAAAATGGAGAATCGTGCCTTCCTTTCGCAGGAAAGAGCACAGAGCGAGTATCAGCGTTTGCAGAAAAAGCAGCAGGATTTGGAAGACCTGGAGGCAAAGTTGTCGCAGGATATTATGGTTGAGAATCAGGAACTCAATATCCGTCTCGCGGACTCTTTGCAGGCGTTCTTGCGTGATTTCAATGCCGATGGCCGCTTCCAGATTATCTTGAGCAACAATGCAAAGGACAATGTGCTTATGGCTACCGAAGGCTATGATGTCACATCGGAAGTTATTGCCGGAATGAACGAGCGTTATAAAAAGTAATATCTGTCCCTCCGTTATTTTCCTTGCATGATGCGTTCCTGCCGTTTTATCGTCCTTTCCCTGTGCTTAATGTGTATAGGGGGAAGTGTGCGCCTTGCCGCACAGAATGTTCCTGTGCCGTTGGCATATACCCGTATCTATGATTTCTTGGACGAATTGGCCACCGATGGTATCATTCAGTTGGACGAAGCGGTACGCCCGTACACGCGTCGTCAGGTAGCGGCCATGTTGGTTAGGGCGGGGGAGAAAGACTCGCTCCTGAACAATCGTCAGCGGGAGGACCTTCGTTTCTATTTGGACGAATATGCATTGGAGCGCGACACAATGTGCAGCCGTTATGTGCAGTACACCGACCATCGCACCTATAATTTGTCACTTGCTGACCCGCAGTTCTCGTACATGACCAAGAACAAATTGTTCAAGATGCAGGTGCGGCCTCTTCTCGGTATGGATGTCTATGCTTCCAAGAAGGGGGCTATCTTCAAGCGTTGGTATGGAGCGGAACTGCAGATGGATATTGCGCACCATCTCTCCATCTGGGGTTCGTTGCGCGACCAGTCCTATAATGGCAAGTGGGCATTGAGCAATAAATATTACCCGGGTAATACTGCGAAGATGCATGGGGCGCGATTGCAGTATGGTGCTTCGCAAGCGCAACCTGCACTGAACACCATCCCTGGTGTGCAATACAAGGAGGCGGAATACGGAGGCGATTTCTCGGACTCGAAAGGCGGTATTTCGTTATACACTTGGTGGGGCTCCGTTTCCCTTATGCGTGAGGAAATCCGTTGGGGCGATGCCTATCACAGTTCCAATATCTTGTCGGGCCGTAATCCGGCTGTTCCCCAATTGGCGTTACAGCTTACGCCGGTCTGGTGGCTGCAGTTCGATTATTTTCATGCTTGGCTTGTGTCCAACGTGTTGAATGAGGAAGATTATTATGTGGAGCAGACCGTGGATATTGAAACGCGTTCACAGATTATTACCACGCGCCAACCGCGCCAGCGCAGCAAGTATATGGCGGCGAATATGCTTACCTTCATGCCCTGCAAGTGGGTGCATTTCTCTCTCGGTAATTCTATTGTCTATGCGGAGCAGAATCCGCAGGCGGCATATTTCATTCCCATTGCGTTTTACAAGTCGCTTGACCACCTTCTGACCAAAGGCGCCAGTTCCGAGAACCAGAATTCGCAGGTCTATTTCACCCTTACTGCAAGGCCTGTTGACCACCTCAAGTTGTATGGTTCTTGCTTTATTGACGAAGTCAAGTGGGAACGCGCCAAACCTTCTTCCAAGGAGAAAAACCCTGTCTCTTATCTGGTCGGATTTGACTGGACCGGTTGGCCTGTGCGCGGGCTAGGATTGAAAGGTGAGTTCATGCGTTCCTATATTGCTTGTTACACGCATTCCATTGATGTCATCGAATACACCTCCAATGGTTATCCGATGGGGCACTATATGGGGGATAATGCACAGAGTATTTTTGTCGAACTCAGTTATCGTCCGCTCCGTGGTATGTGGCTTGGTTTGAGTTATACGCACGACACCAAGTACAATCCTTATCTGTATCTCCGTCGTGATATTTCCAATGCTATTTCGCAGAAGCCTTTTGACAAAGCGGTATTTACCAATCAACAGTTGTCGCTCGATTTTACATACGAAGTGCATCCGCACATGTATCTTACGGCGCAACTGCTTTACAACAAGGCCACCGGTCATGACAATCTTACTCAGACATGCACCAGTGAAATCACGGGCAAGGCGCAGGATTATCTCGACCGCTTCTGCCCTCGTTTCTATCAGGGCGAGAATCTCTCGGCACGTATCGGGTTCTCTTTCGGTTTCTGATATCCCTATTTGTTGGGATTTTGGGGTATCTTAAGAAATTCTTAATTGTTTTTTCAATAAATTATACTACCTTTGTCGCGTTTTTGAAACAGAATGCGGATAAAGGTAGTATTTATATGGTTCTTGTTCTGCACCTCACTGCCTACTGTTGCGGAGGTGGCAGATACGGTGCTTTTGCCGGATGTGGAAGTATCGGTGTCGCGTATTGCCGAACCTCTCACCCATCAGCAGATGCAAGTGAGTGTGGTTGATGCACATCTTATGGATGTTGCGCAAATCCAGGCACCCAAAGACCTTGCTTCATTGGTTCCGAACGTCCACATGCCGGACTATGGCGCTGCAATGACAAGCAGTATCTATATCCGCGGTCTCGGAAGTCGTATCAACGACCCTGTCTTAACGATGGTGATTGACGGTGTGCCGCTGCTGGATAAGAATATGTACGACCATACGATGCAGGATGTCAAGCGTATTGAGTTGTTGCGTGGGCCGCAGGGCAGTATGTACGGACGTAATTCGCCGGGAGGCGTTATGGAGATACGCACCTTCCAACCTCTGGACTTCACTTCCCAACTCATCCGCGGTATGGTGGGCTACGGCACGGCCAATGATGTGCAGGCGCAGGCGTCTGTCTATCGGCCGGAGACACGTTCTTTCGGTTGGGGACTGGCTGTGCGTTACCATCGTACGGATGGCTTTTACACGAATGCTTTTGATGGCAAAAGAATTGACCGTGGGCAGCAGGCGGGTGGACGTTTGGTGCTGGATAGTCGTCCTACGGACGAATGGCGCTTGACGGGGACTGTCTCTTTTGATTGGTTGGAGCAGGGGGCGTTCCCCTATGCCGACGCGGAAACGGGGCGTATTGACTTTAATCGCCCGTCCGAATATGGGCGTTTGGTGCTGATGCCGTCCATTCGTGCCGAATACAAGCATGATGGCTACCGCCTTCTGCTCAGCGGCAGTTATCAGTTTATGCGTGATGATATGCGCATGGATCAGGATTACACGCGTGCGGATATCTTCACTTTGAATCAGAAGCAGCATCAGCATTCGGCTTCACTGGATGCCTTGCTGTATGCGCCCAAACCTTGCAAGTGGTATGAATGGACGGTGGGGCTGAACGGCTTCTGCAAGTCCAACACCATGCAAGCACCGGTCACTTTTATGCGTGAAGGCATTGAAACGCTTATCCTTGCCAACGCCAACCGTGGTATTCAGACTGTTTTCCCGTCTGATTCTATTGAGATAAGCAATGCCTCACTGCCCATCTATAGCGATTTTGCGTTCTTCAATGCCGGTGCAGCGGTGTATCATCAAAGCCATTTCCGATTGGGCAATTGGCATATCAATGCGGGCGTGCGTCTAGATATTGAGCACACGCGTATGCGTTACCTTAGTACAGCGGATATCTCTTATCGATTTACCATGCTGATGACTGATTATCAGGCCTTACATACGGAGATGCGGGGTGTGCAGAGTGCCAACTATTTTCAGGTCTTGCCGCGTCTTGCCGTGTCTTACAACACATGGTGGGCGACTTTCTATGCTTATGCGGCGAAAGGTTATAGGGCAGGTGGATATAACCCGCAGATATTCAGTACTATTACGCAGAATCAGGTGATGAATAATCTTGCTGCCGATATGGGTATGCATCTCAAGATGACAGATGCGCGTTTTTCGGATGTCGCTATCACCAAGTATCGCCCTGAAACGGATTGGACTTTTGAACTTGGCGCACATTTCACGCCGGTTGACGGGCTGAAAATAGACTTGGATGCTTTCTATATCCTTTGCGAGGACAAGCAAGTGACCGTTTTCCCCAATGGCAAAACCACGGGGCGCATGATGGCCAATGCGGCGCGTGCCCGTTCGTGGGGTACGGAAGTGGCGTTGCAATACCGATGGACTTGTAGTCGTTGGTTCGGACTGTTGAATCTCTCGTATGGCTTCACGGATGCCCGCTTCATTGATTTCAACGATGGGATAGGGGATTATGCAGGCAAGTTCATCCCGTATGCACCGCAACATACTGCGCATGGACTTGTCATGGCGGGATATTCGGTCGGACACAAGGCGCTGAATACTATCTCTTTATCGCTCAAAGGAGAGGGCATCGGGCGCATCTATTGGAAAGAACAGAACGATTGTTGGCAGCCTTTCTATGGACTGTTGGCGGCTACTCTCACCTTGGATTGGAACTATGTCCAACTGCAGTTGTGGGGGCGGAACCTCACTGCTACGAAGTACGATGTCTTTTATTTCCGGTCGATGGACAATGATTTCTTGCAGCGGGGGAGACCGCGTGAATGGGGTGCAACCATACATATTAACATATAAATTTCTAACACTATGACAAAAAAGATTTTATCTCTCGTCGCAATGGCGCTACTGTTTGTAGCCTGCGAAAAAAGCAAAAACGATGACCCTGAAATGCCGAATCAGACACCTTTTGAGGAAGTAACGGACTTTACGGCTTATGGCCTTGTTTCGGTGCCAAGTCAGGAGTTTACGATGGACGATGTGCGCGCGGAAGCCAAATTGAAAGAAGGGAATGTGATGGATATTTATCTTTACGATGTATCCTTTTCTTCTCGGATGCCGGTGACGATTAGTTTGGTGATTCCCGATGTCTCGTATATTCGGACGGAAGAACAGATTACTTTTGCGGGGAATAACATTGTACCAATGGTGCGTAATGCTCCGGTCTCTAAATATACGGTAACGGATTTGCAAGGTACTGTCACACCGGACGAACTGGCTCTTTCTTGTTCTTTTGGTGGCATCGCTTGCACCTATCAAGGCGCCATCACCACCGAATAGCACTCTTGACTCTTAGCTCTTAACTCTTGACTCTTACCGGTGATTATTGGGTTATTAGTAGGTTATTAAGCCAACGAAAAGCAGAGGAAAGCCTGCCAAAGGCCGGAAACAATAGTCCGACTATTCAAACTAGAACAATAGTCTCACTAGTTCAACAATAAATCCGCAAAAAAATGCGGATTTATTTGCATATATCAAAAAAATGCACTACCTTTGCAGCCTGAAACGTTTGAAACCTCTCGTCCCTCTCTCACGGACGTTAAACCTGAGGGCACTGGGCTCAACAGTGTAAAAAGCGGAGCGTCACTCACTGACGTTAAACAGGAGGACAGAGCGCAAGCGTGCGCCAAATGAATATAAATATAGCATTACTATTATTTCGCGTTTACCGAAAACCCGGCAAAGTTTTAAGGAGATAAACAACGAATAAGAGTAAAGGTTTCCGTGTATAGGACACCTCATCACATCATTAATAGATGCTTTACACTTTTTGTGAGTTTCTTGTGATGTGAGAAGGTCTCCTTGCCGGGTTGCCTTGGTACGCGATAAGGAACTCACTTTCTTATCGTTGTCGGATTAGTAGAAATGCACAAAACTACTAATCTATGGCAAAAGCAGATTTAGCAGCCGCGCAAAAAGCAAAGAAAGATGAGTTTTACACGCAATTAGACGACATTGCCAAAGAACTCAAGTACTACAAGCCTTATTTCAAAGACAAGGTAGTTTTCTGTAATTGTGATGATCCCTACGAGAGCAATTTCTTCAAATACTTTGCCCTCAATTTCAACGCACTGGGCCTCAAGAAACTCATCGCGACTTGCTATAACGGCTCGCCTGTTTCCGGTGATGAATTACTCATAGATTTCGGGGATACTGTCGATGACCCGAAAAAGATTGCCTATAAGATGGAAATTACCGAAGTGGCGGATTACAATAGCGATGGCGCTATCAATCTTGCGGATGTTAAATATCTGATGCAAAATGACAAAAATGTGATTTCTATACTAAAAGGAAATGGCTCATTTGATAGTCCGGAGTGCAAGGAATTATTGGAAGAAGCCGACATTGTCGTAACAAATCCACCCTTCTCTTTGTTCCGTGAGTATCTGGCGTTATTAGATAAATATGGAAAACAATTTATTATAATAGGCAATACAAACGCACTTACATATAAAGAAACATTCAAAATGTTCCAAGAAGATAAAATCCGTACAGGATACACGAATTTCAATGTAGGGATGTTCTTTCAAGTACCGGACACATTTGAAAAATTCCATCATATGGAAAACGGCAAAAAGATAGCACGAGTTTCCACTTCTTGCTGGTTTACAAACTTACCCGTTGCAAAGCATAACGAGGACTTGATTTTATATAAACATTATACTTCGGAGGATTACCCCAAGTACGACAATTACGATGCAATCAATGTGAATACATACACAGATATTCCTTGTGACTATGATGGTATAATGGGAGTGCCGATTACTTTTTTGGACAAATACAACCCCGACCAATTTGAAATAGTTGCAGCAATGACAACAACGAAAGTTGATGAATATAATTTGGGGTACCCATATATAAATGGTGAGAAAAAATATGCCCGCATCCTCATCCGTCGCAAAAAATAATACAGCCATGAAAATAGATTTACACGAAATCACAATCCGCGAACTCTGCGCGAGTTATGAAGATTTAAGCATTCAAGAGGAAGGTATCACCGGTTACAACGGCCGGCTGAATATCCGTCCAAAGTATCAACGCGAATTTGTCTATGACGAGAAAAAACGGAATGCCGTCATGGAAACAGTGTGGCAGAACTTCCCGCTCAACGTTATGTATTGGGTCAAAAACCCCGATTCTCACACTAACAGCGATTTGGAATACGAAGTTCTTGACGGACAGCAACGCACTATCTCTATTTGTTCGTTCATCGCAGGCGAATATATGATGAATTTTGACGGCAACCTGTTAGGATTTAATAATATGACCGCCGAACAGCAAAATCGTATCCTTGATTATAAACTGCAAGTCTATATCTGTGAGGGAACGGATGACGAGAAACTCAAATGGTTCCAGACCATCAATATCGCAGGTGAGAAACTGACGCATCAGGAAATCCGCAATGCCATCTACTCCGGTAGTTGGGTGACTCAAGCCAAACGCCGTTTCTCCAAGACAGGTTGCGTGGCATATAAGATAGCCTCTGACTTTATGTCCGGCACACCTATCCGGCAGGATTATTTTGAGTCTGCTCTCGAATGGATTGGCGATGCCCAGGGTTTGACGGTCGAACAATACATGGCAAAGCATCAGCATGATACCGATGCCGATGAACTGTGGCAGTATTTCCAGGATGTCATTCATTGGGTGGACAAACTCTTCGGGCGCAAATACAAGAAAGAGATGAAAGGTGTTGAATGGGGTTTGCTGTACAACAAACACAAAGAC
>CACZFM010000008.1 GCA_902780495.1 uncultured Bacteroidales bacterium | reverse complement strand
CGGGAGGAACTGAAAAGAACTGTATCAGATTTCAATGGGGGCGCGGATAGATATCTATAAGAGAGAAGTTCCCATTACTGAGGACTCCTCTCTTTCTTTGGGTTCTGCTATATTTCAGAGCGTTACTTTACTTCTGCCCCTGTGACAGTATAGGCTTTGCCGTCGCGGAGAATGTAGATTTGACCATTACGACGGATTTTTTGAGTCTCAGGTATTACGTTGATATTAGTTATTCGAGTAGTAGTTCCTTTCCCCTTTGGAAGCATCAACAAATGTGTGAACTGGTTCGCATTGGCATAGAACACAAAGTAATCATTACCTGCTAATGCCAAAGAGAAGTACCACGTTTCTGTTTCGCTTGCCGCGTGTGAAAATGTAACAGAACCATCCAAGTTGGCTGTCTTAATCAGTTCAATTCCCGTATTTGCCATAACTACCGACTTTGCAGCTGAGCAAGATAAGTATTGTCCATTATGGTTCTTTAGTTTATTATCTACAAAAGTCCATAAATATTCAGGCGTTGTATTAATGGTGTCGATGCTTGTGCGAACTGATGTTCCGGCATCAACAGCGACTAAACGATTCTT
Organism: uncultured Bacteroidales bacterium; assembly: GCA_902780495.1. Taxonomy (GTDB): domain Bacteria; phylum Bacteroidota; class Bacteroidia; order Bacteroidales; family Paludibacteraceae; genus Colicola. Next base: position 95,989 of record CACZFM010000008.1, on the reverse strand, counting down.
TCCACTTACTTTGTTAGGCGTAAGGAAATAGTAATTGCCGGAGGTTCGTTTAACTGCAATGTAGTATTCGGTTACGTTCTCTTCATTAGTAGTGTATTTATCACCAATACCTACTGCGTACCAGGCATTTACAACGGATTGATACTCCTGAGAATTCTCACCATATAAGTCTATTGCTGCTTGAATGGAACCATTATGAGCGTCTTCAAATGTGGCTTCCGGTGTTAGATAGAAGATGAGATTACGATATGCTATTTGCAGTGCCTTATCCATACCGATTCCCGTTATTTTATAGGCGTTGGAAAGGTCGTTTACTCCGTTACCACCTGCGCAAAGCAGGTAGTACCAATAGTTCTGCACGCCGCTATTAATATGCACACCCCCATTATCACCTGTAGTGCTGACGTCCATAATATCTGCCCAGTGTTGTCCATCATACGTATCAGGTTGTGGCCTATAGCCATCATAACTATTTTTCGGATTTATCATAGAACGCATATTAGAAACGTAAATCATCATATCACTTCCTATTAGCCAATCGTTCTTTCCCGTAGCATATTGTTTAACAGAAATACCTACAATATCCGAAAAACTCTCATTAAGTGCGCCTGATTCCCCAATATATTCTAAGCCTCCATTGCCATTTCTACTTGTAACCAAGTGAGTGAACTCATGAGCCATAACATCTATACAGACTAATGGTCGAATGCTTCCTAAACTCTTTTCTGGATTCGAGGATATTTCCCCCATTCCATACATCATAAAGCAAGGATTCAGTTCACCAACTGCACACGCGTTAGCGTAGATGCCTTGAAGCCTGCCTATTATCTCAGAAGGGTGATTGACTAGTTGGTACACAACGGAGCCTCTGTTGTCATAACTATTACAATTTAATTTTTCGCGGTAGAAATCAATCGTCTTCTCCATTCCCCAGTGCGCATCCAAGAACGGTTGTCTACCTGAAGATCTGATAGTATAAGACATTTTAACATTACTAGTTGTGAAATCCAGAAAGTTGTATGTCTTATTTTCACCCCTTATGGTTTCAATTTTGATTGTTTCTATCAAGTCATCGGAACTAATTGGGTCATAGTCCCACACTTCGATATAATATGGAGGTGCTGTAATTTGCATACCGATGTTGAAGGTCACTGGGAATGTCGGGTCATCATATCGTGAAGATGTAAATTTTACATTTCCTGCACCATCCTTAATTTTGATGTACACATCGGCCGGGCCTTCGCCTATGGAATACCAATTGGAATTCTGATTAACTTCTTCTATTTTTACAGATTCCAATAGCATCATCCAATATTCGTCCCAAATAGTTGTAGAATTGGAGATATCAGGACAAGAAGAGATATAACTTAGCAACTCAGCAGAAGCAGCCTCTTTGTCTTGAATATGAAATATATAATCAAATTCTGAGTCAGACTTATCTGTGGCATTTAATGTAATAATGCCCCTTCCTTCATCTCGTAGATAATAGGCACCATCATATTCACAGCAAGTAATAGGTTGCATACCTGAGTACATAGTCGTAGCCGAACCGGTGACATCAGCATTATAAACAAGCGGTTTGACCTTTATAATAGCACCCGTTTCAGCATCTACGTATTGTTTATTGGTAGCATCATCATTTAAGACCTCATACGCATATCGATATACCTTCTCACCATTGATTGTCGCTCGAATTATTTTTAGAGGGACCACAGCATCGAATGCCTTTTTCCGAACCTTTAAAGTGGCCTCTTTCGCAGTTATTCTTCTTTGATCCTTCTGGGTAAATTCTGTAGCTTGCATTATATCACCATTAATAGCAAAGATAATGTCATTCTTGGCGTGAACCAAGACGATCGAATTGGCAACTTCGGTACCATCTACATTTTGTTGGAAGGATAGATGTCGTATTCCAAGATTGTCAGTCGTATCGCGAAAAAGCGTGAATGTGGTATTAGCCGGCAAATCCATCCACTGAGCAAAATAATTTTTCGCTTGTGCAATTTGAATATTGTCGTCCCTTACATTCATAAAGAAGTGCCCTTGCACATTGGCAAAGAGGGCAGTGATGGTAAATAATGTGAGTACGATACCCAATAATTTTTTCATCGTTTATTGAGTTTGATATATAATTCTGTAACTTTAGGATCAGGTAAGTTGCCAGCATTCCATGACCAGTAGTATGTTGTGTCTTTCAATATAACTTGAACAAAGTAGTATGTGTTACTCGGTCGAACATAGTTTTCGTTGGGTAATTGTTCTGCCAATTCAAGTATCGAACTTAAATCATCGCAAGATAACTTGGCGATTTGCTTCTCTTGCAGCCAAAGTGTTCCATCTGCTTTGAGGGTGTATGTCGTGACATTGCCAGCAAAGCCACCACCACTCCCGTATTGTATTTTCTGGATAGGTGAAGGTTTAGTGACTTTGCTTGTTGAGCATGCCGCAAATAGCAAAATTATTACTACATAAAGCATTCCATTTGTCACGCCCCCCCGTTTACCTACAACTTTATTTTTTCTCATATCTTATTGTATACCCCTTTGAAAAGATAACTTCCCAAACTTCACCTGTTACTGTATTTACGACAAAGCAACGTTCGATGGAGTCTTTATTGCCCTTCATTAATTGGTATACACATTGCTTATTAATTAAATCATGTTCATCGGAAGGGGATCTCATGGTAACAGAAGAACCATCTTTGGTATACAACCATATATTTCCAGTCCATTTATCAAATTTAATATTATACGCATAGGCGCCATAAACAAGTTGAATCATTTCATACCGATGGTCATCCATCGAAGTTTGAATATAGTCGCCCTCTGCATGAGCAGATGAAGAGACGAAGATAAAAAGAAGTAATGATATTAAAAACTTTTTCATACCCACATTGTTTTTGAATTTAGTAGATTCTGTATTGCCAAAGCTAAAGTGTCATAAACACCTTTTATGTTACCGCTTTTTTACGCTGTCGGTACCAGCGGGAGTTTAACGTCCGTACCGGACGGATAAGGCTGTTGCACCATTTCGGCTGCAAAGGTACTGCTTTTATTTGAATTATGCAAATAAAACAGAAAAAAAAGCGTTCGGAATATGCTTTTTGATGTAAGTGGACGGGATAGGTAGATGTCCTTGCAGCAGTGAAGGCTGCTTCGGACTCGCGCGCCGCACTTACTCCTCAAATGTCCACCGGACATTCTTCGGTGCGGCTCAATCGCTTCACGGTCATCTCGGCTGAATAACCTAATAATAGCCTAATAATAGCCTAATAATAACCTAATAATAACCTAATGACCGTCCGAGTCTAACAGCAGACCGGAAATGAAACGTTTTAGGGCAAATATACAAACAAAATGACACCCAGTACTACCGGACAAGGCGAACGGGAAGACGGAACTTCTTCCTCTTCGGCATGAGATAGAGATACCATACCGCTCCGTCTTCATTGCCCTCATCCGCAGTGCGAACATCACAAATGAGGGCATAACCAAAGTCATCCGCCGGAGAAGAACACCAATATTCATGTTTGTCCGCATGATACGACAAAGGAGATTCTTCATTTGTTTGGATAGCATAGCCGGCAATGGGCAAAAAGACCGCACCACTATCCTGCATCGCCTTCCATTCGTTAAGGGTGTACGTATTGGCATTATATTGGTAGGTATCTTCAATGTGGTAGTAATAACTATTCACTTCCCATAACTCCCAACGCTTGGTGTGATTAGCCGCCGGTTCGAAATGGCTGTTTTCCGGCTTGTGCCAGTTATCCGGCAACAGCACCAGGCCTTTGACATCGGGTGAAGCCTTGATAGTAGCCACACCGAAGAGGTTGGAGGCGTTCTTTCTGCCACGCAAGAGGTAAATCCACTCCGTGTGCGAAAGCGTACGCCACAAGCCACGTTGATTGCCACCGTTCGTAATGATATTATCTCCCCAATCGTTGAAATCGGGGTAATCCACGTCCGAAACAGAGGTTTCCGTCGGATTCACGCCTGTTCCCCATCCGAAAAGGTCAATCCAGCCAAAATAGTTCGACTTGACTTCCTCGTTGGGTTGCCCGATAACATCATACTGGTTATCCGCAAACTGCCACGAATTATGATAGGGATGGTATTTCAAGTTTCCTTGCGCGAACCACACAAACACGCCGTTTCCGACATGGAACCGTCCGACCTTGACTGCGCCTTTGGGAGCAGGTTTGCCGGCTTCGGGGTCAATGTAAACTTCTTCTTTTTTCTTCTTGCACGCGACAAGGCTGGCGGCAATCAATAATGCCATAGTAACCAAACGGAGTGTTTTTCTCATGTTCTATCTATTTGATTTATAATTCGATATGTTCTGCAGCAAGCGGAGATTCGCGGAAAAGCGGCGACTGCAGGAAAACCGATGCAGAGGCAGCAAACTTATCCGCCGATTCGGTGGTGAGAAAACGGCAGGAACCGCCCTTTGAACAGGAGTTCTCAATCTCCGGATGGCGCGAAAGATAATCACGCAGGCTTCGGGCGACAATGTCCCCTTGTGCGACCAGTTCGGGCAACCGTCCGTTCCCATTCTCCTGCCGGATTCGGGTAAGCGACTGCCGGATTTTAGGCAACAACAAAGGATAGTGCGTGCAGGCCAGCAAAATAGTATCAATCTGTGGGTCTTGACGCAACAGTTCGCGCAAGTATTTCTCCACAAACCAATCAGAGCCTTCGGAGAGATATTCGCCACTTTCGATAAGCGGCACCCAAAGTGTACATGCTTGCTGCGAGATATGCAAAGTTCCGAAGTTCTGCATCTTATTCACATCGGCGAAGACTTTTTCCAACTCCAATACATAACTGCCGGAGGATACCGTACCAGGGGTTGCGAGAATACCGATATGGCCATTTTTCGTAACCGCCGGAACAGCTTCGACCGTGGGACGAATCACCCCCAATACGCGATGCGTTTCGGGGCAAATATCATGCTGCTGAATGGTGCGAAGTGCTTTTGCAGATGCGGTATTGCAAGCTAAGATAACAAGCCGGCAACCGCTACGGAGCAAGTATTGTACTGCCTGCAGGGTATATTGATAGATGACTTCGAACGAACGGGTGCCGTACGGCGCACGCGCATTGTCACCCAAATACAGGAAATCGTATTCGGGCAATTCGTGGCGGATACTATCAAGGATAGTAAGCCCTCCATAACCGCTGTCAAAAACACCAATCACGGCGCAAAGGTAGTGTTTTTCCGCGAAATATGCAAATAATTGGTAAAAAGTTACACTTTTTGGCGGAAAAATTTGTATATTCCGATATTTTTTTGTAACTTTGCGCGCTGATTTCTAAATAGGCTAAAAATGTAAAACCCAAAATAAACGAAAAAGTTATGAAATTCAACGTATCAAGTTCAAAACTGTTTGCACAGTTGCAGGCCGTAAGCCGCGTAATCGCTCCGAAGAACAGCCTGCAGATTCTGGAAGGTGTACTGTTCCGCCTGGACGGAACGACCCTGGAGATGACCGCATCGGACGGCGAGACAACCATCCGCACTTCGATGGACGTGGATAATGCCGAAGGTTCGGGCAAGGTGGTGTTCGCCTCCAAATTGCTGCTTGACACTCTAAAAGAGTTCCCCGAGCAACCTCTAGGATTCCAAATTGATGACAACAACTTCGGTCTGAACATCACTTCCGAAAACGGTGTGTATAGTTTCGTCGGTTCCAACGGCAATGAATATCCCGAAATGCCCCAGCCCGAACAAGGCGCAGGCTTCGCGATGCAAGCAAGCACTCTGCTGGATGCCATCAACAAGACCATTTTCTGCACGGCTGATGACGAACTCCGTCCTGTAATGAACGGTATCTTCTTCGACCTGCAGGCCGATCATCTGGCAATGGTAGCCACTGATGCACACCGCCTGGTGCGCTACATCAACAAATCCATCACTACCGCCACACCGATGGGCTTTATCCTGCCTAAGAAACCTGCTACACTGCTGAAGAACGTGTTGGGTAAAGAACAAGGCGATGTGGAGATTCGTTGCGGCGAAAAGAACGTACGCTTTGCGTTCGGAAGGACCGAGATTGTATGTCGTCAGATTGAAGGACGTTTCCCGAACTACGATGCCGTTATTCCGCAGAACAACTCCAACGTAGTTACCGTTGACCGCCAGACTATTATCAACGCGTGCAAACGTGTGAGCGTGTTTGCCAACACCAGCACCAGTCTGCTGAAACTGGCCGTTGAGGACAACCGCATGAATATCTCCGCACAAGACATCGACTTCTCGACCAGTGCGGATGAGACCATCGCCTGCTCATACACAGGCATCCCGATGGCAATCGGTTTCAAGGCTCCGTTCCTGATTGAGATACTGAGCGTGGTAACCAGCGACGACGTAATGCTGAAACTGGCTGACCCTGCCCGTGCCGGACTGATTCTTCCGACTGAAGACGAAGAGAACGAAAGCTTGTTGATGCTGTTAATGCCGATGCTGCTGTCAGAATAACAACCGGAGACGGCATAACCAACACCCGACAAGACCATGAAACTGAAACTGACTAGGCCGCTGGTGTGCTTTGACCTGGAGACAACAGGCCTGAATATCGGCACGGATCGAGTAGTGGAACTGAGTTATTACAAAGTCTATCCGAACGGTTCGTCCGAGTCGAAGACCTACCGTATCAAGCCGACAATGATGAGCGGTGCCGAGGAAGTGCAGATGCATATTCCCGAAGAAGCCGCTTCGGTACACGGTATCCATGACGAAGACGTGAAAGACTGCCCGACCTTCAAGGAGATAGCCCATGAAGTGGCAGACGTGCTGCGCGATGCCGACCTGGCGGGATACAACAGCAACCATTTCGATGTACCCCTGCTGGCGGAAGAACTGATGCGCGCCGGTATAGACATCGACCTGAAACGGAAAGCGATGGTGGATGCTTTCACCATCTTCCAGAGACACGAGCCACGTAACCTGACTGCCGCATACAAGTTCTATTGCGGCAAAAACCTGGAGGATGCCCACTCAGCAGATGCAGACACCAAAGCCGCATACGAAGTGCTGATGGCCCAACTGGAACGCTATGACGACCTGCCCGATACGGTGGAAGCACTGTCGGATTATGTGCAGGACGGACACAACTATGCAGACTTTGCAGGGCGGGTTTGTTACGACCCAACCGGAGCAGAAGTGTTTAATTTCGGCAAATACAGAGGAATGCGTGTAAAGGATGTGCTAAGCCGCGATCCCGGTTACTACGGATGGCTGATGAACAGCGACTTCCCGCAGTACACAAAGAACGTGTTCACCCGTGTTTACCTGAGTATGCGTAACCACTAAATGAAAGATTACCGACAACTAACAACCGCCGAACGCGAGCAACTGGAACGTCAAGGCTGCCGTGCAGACAATTGGCAGAACGTGCTGGTGAAAGATGGTTTCGACCCCGCATACGTAAGCGATGCCCGCTTCTCGGGTACGGTGAAGATGGGCGTCTTCGCACGCGAGATAGAAGTGCCCGGCGGCTTGAAATTCCATTCCGGCATCTATCGCGCCACATTGCATAATGTGGAAGTGGACGACGACTGCTACCTGTGCAATATTCACAACTATATCGCCAACTACCGCATCGGACATGACACGTGCATCGAGAACGTGAACGCTATTCTGGTGGACGGACGCTCCACCTTCGGTAACGGCATTCGCGTGCCGGTGATGAATGAAGGAGGTGGCAGAGAGATTCCTATTTTCGACCATTTGTCCGCATCGCTGGCATATATCCTGACCCTATACCGCCATCGTCCGAAGATGATAGAGGCGGTAGACAAGCTGATAGATTCTTACGCCGAAGCGCAAGCCGATGAGATGGGCGATATCGGCGACCACGTGCGCATTTTGAATGTAGGCAGTATCAAAAACGTGCGTATCGGAAGTTGGGCGCAGATAACAGGCGTATCCCGCCTGAAAAACGGAACCATCATGTCGAACGAGCATGCGCCCGTGAAACTCGGCTCTGGTGTCAAATGCGCCGAGTTCATCATCTCATCGGGCGTGGAGATAGGCGATTCGACGATTGTGGACAAATGTTTTGTCGGGCAAGGCTGTATCTTCGACAAGCACTATTCGGCAGGCGAGTCACTCTTTTTCGCCAACTGTCAAGGAATGCACGGCGAAGCCGCTGCAATCTTTGCCGGACCCTACACGGTGACACACCATAAGTCCACGCTGCTCATCGCCGGAATGTTCTCATTCCTGAACGCCGGTTCGGGCAGCAACCAGTCGAACCACATGTACAAACTGGGACCAATTCACCAAGGCATCGCCGAACGCGGCTCCAAAACCACATCCGACTCTTACCTCCTGTGGCCCAGCAAAGTGGGAGCATTCAGCTTGGTGATGGGACGTCACACCAGCCACGCCGACACAAGCGACATGCCGTTCTCATATCTGATAGAGAACAACTCCGAGACTTTCCTCGTGCCGGGTGCCAACCTGCGTACCGTCGGAACAATCCGTGACGCGCAGAAATGGCCCAAACGCGACCTGCGCAAAGACCCTGAAATAATCGACCAAATCAACTATAACCTGCTGTCCCCTTACACCGTACAAAAGATGTGGCGCGGACGAGAGATTCTGCAGGAGATACAGCAGATAAGCGGCACGAACACGGAAGTCTACGGTTATCACAACTGCAAAATCCGCAACTCGTCGCTTCGCCACGGCATCCGCTTGTATGAGACTGGTATCATCAAGTTCCTCGGCAACTCACTGATTTCTCGTCTGGAAAATGCATCGTTCGCATCCATTGAAGACATACACCGTATCCTCAAACCCGACACCGAAAAAGGTCAGGGCGAGTGGATAGACATGGCGGGACTCATTGCACCGCGCTTAGAGGTGCAACGACTCTTGGACCGCGTAGAAGACGGAAAAGAAACGCTCCAATCCATCCAACAAGCCTTTGTCGAGATGCATCAGAACTACTACACTTACGAATGGACCTGGGCACTCGCCAAACTGGAGAAATGGTGGGGATGTGCGGTGGACGATGTCACCATCGACCAACTCTGCCGAACCATCGCCGAATGGCAAGAGGCTGTCGTTCGTCTGGATAGAATGGTGTACGAGGACGCACGCAAAGAGTTCGACCTCAACAGCCAAACGGGATTCGGAGTGGACGGAGACGCCAGCGAACGGCAAGCTGACTTCGAGTCGGTACGAGGCAACTTCGAAAGCAACTCCTTCGTGAAAGCCGTGCTGGAACACATACAGCGCAAAACGGCATTGGGCGAAAAAATGCTGCAAAGAATACAGAGCATCAACTAAGTGGAAGGCAAAATCACCATATTAGGCTGCGGGTCGGCACTGCCCACTTTTCAGAACAGTCCGGCGGGACAAATACTCAACCTCTCGGACAAAGCCTTTCTGATTGACTGCGGAGAAGGTACGCAACTCAAAATGCGCCAACTCGGCATCAAAACAGCACGGCTTTACAACATCTTCATCAGCCATCTGCACGGCGATCATTGCTTCGGACTAATCGGGCTGCTCACCACCTTCGATATGATGGGACGAACACAACCTTTGCACATCTATGCACACCCAGACCTCGAAAAACTGATGCGGCCGCTGATGGAGTACCATCTGCAAAACATGAAATACGAGGTACTTTTCCACGCTATCAACCCGCGCAAACGCGAAACAATCTTCGAGGATAGAACGGTAAGTGTGGAGACAATCCCCTTGAAACACAAAGTGCCTTGCTGTGGTTTCCTGTTCTTGGAGCATCATAGACGGAAAAATGCCGAAACGGGCGAGTTCTATATCGAAACCCGCAAACGCTATGCCTATTGTTCGGACACAATGTACCGCGAACAAATAACGGAACAGATCGAAGGAGTCGACCTCTTGTTCCACGAAACGACGTTTACCGAAAAGTGGGCAGACCGATGCAAACCAACGATGCACTCCACAGCGCGGCAAGCAGCTTTGATAGCACAAAAGGCGAAAGTCGCTAAACTGCTCATCGGGCATTTCTCGTCAAGAGAAGACGATCACAGCATCTTCCTCAAAGAAGCACAAACCGTCTTCCTAAACACGATTCTTGCGGAAGAAAAAATGACCCTGGAATTCTGACGTCAGCCTCCTGTTTGCCTCGAACAAGCCTGCGACTCTCAATGTATGCTCAATATATGCTCAATGTATGCTCAATGTATGCTCAAGCCGACGTTAAGCATAGAATAAGGTAAGAAAAACGAAACAAAATAGTGTCTTAAAGTGGCCAAATCAACTATTCAATATATCTGTCAATCTTGCGGAGCAAAAGTCCCGCAGATGTTAGGGCGTTGCCCCGTCTGTGGTGAATGGGGCTCCATAACAGAAGAAACCGTTCAGCCGGCGAAAGCAAGCCGCATAGCCGCCCGTAGCGGACAAACCCAAGCCGTACGTCTGCAGGAAGTGACAGCACAAGCCGAACCACGCATCGATATGCGCTCGGGAGAACTGAACCGCGTCTTAGGCGGAGGATTAGTACCCGGAAGTATCGTCTTGCTCGGAGGTGAGCCGGGTATCGGTAAATCCACGCTCGCCCTGCAAGTACTGATGCAAATGGGAGAGCGGAAAACCCTCTACGCAAGCGGAGAAGAATCCATCCACCAACTGAAACTTCGCGCTGAACGACTCGCTGGGAATCCCGAAAACCTCTATATCGTGGCAGAGACTTCGCTGGAACGCATTCTGCAACAAGCCGATGAGATCGCGCCCGACATTGTGGTGGTGGACTCCATCCAGACCATCGGAACCGAAGCCATTGAAGCCGGAATAGGCAGTCTCAGTCAAGTCAGGGAGTGCGCAGCACGTATCCTGCAATATGCCAAAGAAAAGAATGTTCCATTTATCATCGTAGGACATATCACGAAGGAAGGCTCTTTGGCAGGACCGAAAGTGCTGGAGCATATTGTGGATACAGTGATGCAGTTTGAAGGAGACCAGCATTATATGTATCGCATTCTGCGTGCGCAGAAAAACCGATTTGGCTCTACCAGCGAACTGGGTATCTTTGAGATGCGTCAGGACGGACTTAGGGAAGTGACAAATCCCTCCGAACTCCTCCTTTCCTCCAACCACGAAGGCCTAAGCGGTATAGCCATTGCGGCCGCAGTAGAGGGTGTCCGTCCGTTATTGATAGAAGTACAGGCCTTAGTCAGCAGCGCCGCATACGGAACACCACAACGCTCCTCCACCGGATTTGACGGGCGAAGATTGAATATGCTTTTGGCGGTCTTAGAGAAACGTGTAGGATTTAAGTTGCTGCAGAAAGATGTGTTCCTCAACATCGCAGGCGGTATCCGCGTGAACGATCCGGCTATTGATTTGGCAGTCTTGGCGGCAGTGCTTTCGTCCAATATGGATATGGCGTTAGACCGCGAAACAGCCCTTGCCGGAGAAGTGGGTTTGGCGGGTGAAATTCGTCCCGTAAGCCGCTTGGACCAGCGTATTCAGGAAGCACAAAAACTCGGATTTAGACGTATTATCGTTCCTTTCGGACAGCAGTTCGCCCCTGCAAAGGGCATCAAAGTAATTACGGTTAAGAAAGTAGCCGATGCGTTCCGACTGCTGTTCTCTCAACATCATGAAACGGAAACTGACTCTATTAGCACCCGCTCATGACGTAGAAGTGGCAAAAGCCGCTATTCAGGCAGGAGCAGACGCAGTCTATATTGGAGCACCACGCTTTGGCGCAAGACAAGCTGCAGGAAATAGTGTTGAGTCTATCCGACAACTCGTGGACTACGCACGCCCTTATGGCGTACAGATTATTGTCACGCTCAACACCCTTTTAACCGACCAAGAACGAAAAGAAGCCGTCACTCTGGCGTGGCAATTATACGAAGCAGGCGTCAGCGCCTTGATCATTCAGGACATGAATCTCCTTCTTGAAGATCTTCCCCCACTCCGTCTCCACGCTTCCACACAATGCGACAACAGAACGCCCGAACAAGTCAAACACTTGGAAGAATTAGGCTTTAAGCGCGTCGTACTGGCACGAGAACTGGGACTGAAGGAGATACGCGCCATCCGAGAAAAGACATCTGTGGAATTAGAGGCTTTTGTACATGGTGCTTTATGTGTCAGTTATTCCGGACGATGCTATCTCAGCGAAGTACTAATGAACCGCTCTGCCAATCGCGGCTGTTGTGCACAGATGTGCCGGCAACGTTACGACCTATTAGATGCCAGTATGCAAGAAGTGCGGGATGATAACGGGAAACCAATCCACCAACGCTATCTGCTTTCACTGCAGGATATGGATCGCAGCCTTTATCTCAAGGACCTGATAGACGCAGGTGTTACAACCTTCAAGATAGAAGGACGCTTGAAGGACAAAGAATACGTTACCAACATCGTTGCATACTATAGGCAGAAACTGGATAACCTGATGCCCTCTTTAAATGCGGAAGCCTCCTCGGAAGCGAGTGTGTATAACTATGGTTTTGTGCCCAATCCTGAAAAGACATTCCACCGTGGTGGTATCACCTATTTTCTCCAAGAGCGTGAGCAGTCCATGACATCTTGGGAATCCCCTAAATCCACAGGAGAGTTTATCGGCACCGTACGCAAAGTCGGATATAATGAGTTGCATTTGAATTTGCAACCGGATGTAAAATTACATAATGGTGACGGTTTGTGTTTCGAAGACAAAGGCTTTGCCGTAAACAAAGTAGATGGAGACATTGTTGTTCCTAACGTGATGCCGGACTTACGCGCGGGCGCGCGAATATTTAGGAATAAGGATACGGAATTCGAACGTTCCATTTGGGCGGAACGCCGCATACCACTTACTTTGGGCATACAGGAAACAGAAACAGGTTTCCTTCTTTGGGCGGAAACAACAGGCAGGCGTTCGGAATATGCGGTTGATGCCCCGCACGAACCGGCAAAAAATGAAGAACGGGCATTACAGACACTTAGGGAACAATTGTCCAAGTTGGGGGACACACCATATATCGCCCAAAATGTAGAGATAAAAACTCCACCCTATTTCATACCTATCAGCCAAATTAACCAATGGAGACGAGATCTGATAATGCGCCTTTGATGACATGCCGATACTGCATCTTGCATGAGATGGGGCATTGCCGAAAATACAGTCCGCTTCGTGAAGGCGAGCCACGTTACTTGCGCTTGGCTAACGGAACGTTATTGCGTTTGGAGTTTGACTGCAAGGAATGCCAAATGCTTATCTGGGAAGTAAGCACTGAGCCAGCGTGTAAATAACTATTCCTGCCGTTACACTGACATTAAGAGAATGCTTGGTGCCGTATTGCGGTATCTCTATACAACCATCGGAGGCATCCACTACTTCTTGTTGTACACCAAAAACTTCATGTCCTAGCACAATCGCAACTTTATCGGGCAAGTCGGAAGCAACCATTTCCAACGTACGGCTTTGGTGAGCCTGTTCCACCGCATACACAGTGTATCCCTCTTCCTGTAGGGCATGAACGGCATCTAATGTATTCTTATAGTAACGCCAACTCACAGTATCTTCCGCACCAAGTGCAGTCTTATGGATTTCCTGATTAGGAGGGCAACAACAGATACCGCACAACACCACCTCCTTTAACCGAAAGGCATCGGCAGTGCGAAACACAGCACCCACATTGTGTTGGCTACGCACATTGTCTAGTACTACAACCAATGGTAATTTCTCCGCCTTACGAAATTCTTCCGCAGAAAGACGGTGCATCTCATCTATGGTTAGCTTCTTCATTCCGAACGGCGCTGTTTGTGCAATTCTTCAACTTTCCGAAGTTCCTCCATACGTTTCTGTTCCAGTTCTTCTTGTCTTTTCTGTTCATCTAACAAGTGCTGCAACAGGCGTTCTTCGTGGTCAAGATGCCCTGCCCAATATTCCATATCAGGCTGCCACACCCAACTTCCGTTACGACCGGTAAGAGGCAGCGATACCGTGGATAGGTTGTCGTTAATAGATACGAGACGCTGATACACCCAAATCCGTTCTTCGGTTTGCGGAATACTTGTTTCATCTTGCAACGTATCTATACGATTCTGCACCTCTGTCATCGCCTTGCTCCAATTCTTGCGTACAAAATCACGAAGGGAATAGGCATCTTCGTACATACTAAGCGATACGGTTGCAGAATCCAGCGCCTCAAGATACTGATGCTTCATGGAAAGTTTCTGAGCCACCAACAGACGGCGTGCAATATCTTTCTGTTCCTTTGCGGTATAATTTGTGGTTCCCATCACACAGAGAGATATAAGGCAAAAAATGAGTGTAAATGTATGTTTCATAAGTTAGCCGGTATATTAAGTTGAAGTATTTTGTTTTCAACGTCCAGTTTCAGGATCAATTCTTCATGCAACGGAACAAGGCATCCCTTGTCGGTCGTTCCGAGCGTATTAAGTGTTGATTCATCAATGGCAGCAAGTGTGCCAAGCAAGGTTCCGTCCACAGCAAGAACTTGACAACCAATAAGATCCTGCCACGTCAGCAATTCGTCTCCTTCCGTATCTTCGGCCTGACAGGTATCCTTTTTCAACATACGAGCTTCCGACCCTACCAGAGAAAGAGCTTTTTCGTCATTGTCAATGCCTGCCAGTTGGAATATAATGCTATCTGCCCCTTTCCCTCTCCAATCCGTGACGCGGAACGGGACAAGGATATTATCTATCCGCAAAATCAGGAATTCGGGATCTGCATCTTCCCAACAGGTATTGCTCATCAGGCATTGCAGTTCCCCCTGCCTTCCATGTGTTCTGGTAATAGTACCGATTGCTATTGTTTCACTTGAGGTAATCATAGTCAATTGCGGATAGAAAGGATATGGTTGCTATAGCGAATTTGGAACGGGCGCAAAGGTTGCCGTGTTATTCCTTTGGTGGGAGTAGCATAGCCAAGCGCCAGATTAAATTCTTCTCCGCATTTGGGGCATATCGCCAGTTGTCCATCCACTTGCACAGGCATATCCCTATCCAAACAATGGGGGCAACAAAGGTCGCAGGCATGAAACTCATTGTTAATATCACTCCACACCAGCATACCGGCATAACCGACATAAGAGCCTTCCGAACGCAGAACATCGATAGTCTCATTTACAAAGGTATGACGCAGATAATATTCCCTATAGAGAGTTATAGACACCGTCTGAAAACTTCCTCCGTAAACCAACCGCGTAACATACGGATATTGCAAAAGATTCATTTCCATCTGCACAGGATAAGACGGAACATCGTTTTTGTACCGTTTGCAGGCACCCAATAACAAGGCTGCAAATACGGATAGAATCAGCAATATGGCATTTGCTCTACGCATCGTTCTAATAAACATCCAACAATTCCACATCAAAGATAAGGGTGGAATATGGCGGCACATTGATTTCTATTCCCTGATTGGCCTGCGCTGAACTTCCGTAGGCAAGGTTATAAGGAATATAGAATGTGTATATGCCTGATTTATTCATTTTTTTCAGTCCTTCCTGCATACCATAGATGAGGGATGCCACTTCCGAAGTAATTGTGCATTGCTCCTGAAACACATGCCCTGTTATAAGGCGACCGATGATATTTATTTTCACCGTTTTAAGGTCATCGGGTTTAGTACCTGCAACGCCCTGACGGATGACTTCATATTGCAAACCGGTCGGGGTGACAATTACACCCTTTTTCGTACTATTGTTGGCAAGCCAAACGGTGTTTTGCGTTTTCCAATCAATCCAATTGTCTTTTTTGCATCCCGGCAATAAAAGTAATAATGCCAGCGCAAAGATGTATGTTGTTATTTGTTTCATAGTATATTTTTATATCTTTATCCTTTTTCTTACTCTCGGCAACGTCTCGTATGTGTCCCGTATGTCTCTCGTATTTCACTCGTATTTCTCTCGATTCTATCCGCACACCCTTTTGCCTTTTATTGTGCCAACCAAAGTGAGGGATTGAGAAGCGTGCGATCTTGGTATATTTGGAAATAAAGTTCCGTCTTGTTATCCTGCTCTTTGTCACTGAGGATTTTTCCCAACCGTTGCTTAGCTTTCACTTTGTCGCCTTGCTTGACATGCAGTTGTGTAAGGTTGCTATACACCGTACGATAATTACCATGCTGCACAATGACAGCGTAGGTGTTCCCCAATACGATACAACTGCTTACTTCTCCGTCAAAGACTGCACGTGCATCACTACCCGCCGTTGTCTGAATGTAAATACCCTTGTTATTGATGGTAACATGTTCGTACACAGGGTGCTGATGAGTTCCGAAATAGCCACTGATAAATCCTTTCTCCACCGGCCAAGGCAGACGTCCTTTGTTCGCTTCAAAACCTCCCGCCAATAGTTTCTGTTCTTTTGTCAATGTGGACTTGGTGGCAGTCTGTTTCTTAATCATCTGCTCAATTTTGGCGTTGAGCTGGTCTATCTTTTTCTGCTGTTGTTTTAGTTGTGAGGCAAGGTTCTTCTCCTTTTTCTTCAGCTCTTTCAACATGCTTTGCTGCTTACGCTCATCACGTGCCAATTTCTCTTTCTCGCTTTTCTGTTTACTGAGGGCCTCGGCACGTTCGCCTCGTCTTTCCATCAAAAGGTCATTCTGTATATTTATTTCCGTCTGCGTCTCTTTCATCTCGGCCACTTGTGTTTTGCGGTAATCGGTAAAGACTTTCATGTAATATATACGGTGAAAGAGTTGCTGGAAATTTTCGGCAGAACAGAGAAACAGCAGGGGTGATTGTTTAATTGAGGCGTAGTGCGTTTCCCTTATCAGTGTAGCATAATCTTTACGCAGTTGCTCCATCTTAGTCTCCAGTTCCCGACTTTGACGGGTGAGATTAGCTATATTTTGATCAAGCGAGTTGATTTCACTGTTGATACTATTAATCAGTTTCTTGCGTTCACGGATGCTGTTGTTGAGGATATTTAACTTGTTGACGGTCGCTTTCTCGTTTTTCTTTGTCTCATTCAGCATCTTATCCGTCTCCGCCAGTTGTTTCTGAATAGCGGCTTGCTGTTTCTGCAAGTCTTTAACGCTTTGTGCCGACAACGGCAAAAGCAACAAAAGGAGCAATATGGTGCTTGCTATTCGTCTCATTTCTTGAATATTTGGTCTATTTCTTCGGCAGAGAGCATTTGATACCCCTCTGTCCTTTCCGGGCGGAGGCGCAACGGTTCATCCAAATCAATACGCGGATAGGTAATCGTTAATTCCGCTTTATGCCCTGTCAGTTCCAGTTGTGTCTTCAGCTGTTTCTGACTATTCCTAAGGTGCGCACCCGTAGCAATAGATTCTATTTCCTTGTAGCATATTTTACGATTGGAGAGTTCCGTCAATAAATCATAGCCTACGCGGGCAAAACGTTTGCTCGTACGGTCTATAATAGTCACGCTATCATGCGTAGCGCGTATCTGTATCAGTTCGATACCTGCAATAGGTTGCACGCTGATGATACATGCCGAGTCCAATACCGTTTGCATAGCGGCATGTAGTGTAAACGCATCTTTATCCGTTTTCAGTGTGAGACTTGCCTTTTTCACTTCTGCCGTATGGCGTTGACGGATAGGGGCGTTCTTGGTGGTGGCACAGCTGCACAACAGCAGGGCAAGAAGTATGTAGGTTAGTTTTTTCATTTCTTTTTGTTTATGATTGTTTCGTAATGTTGTTCCACTTCGGGTTCTTTTTGTCCGCCAAGTTTGTTGACTGCCTGTCGGATGTATAACTCCGCCAATGCTTGTTCGCCTTGCAGATAGAGTATCCATGCATACGTATCCAGATAGACCGGATTATTAGGCTCGCTCTGCAAAGTCCGTCTGCTGAGTGCTTCAGCTTCTTTCAGGTCGCCTTTATGGGTGGCAAGCAAGTAAGCATAGTTGTTCAGCACCATCGTATTATATGGGTCAGCGGCTATTAACTGACGATAGGCCTCAATCTTATCCTTTACTTTGGTTTTAGGCAAGAACTCATACAGTTGCACTTTCAGATGCAGGAATTGCACATTTTCCGGATCGGTTTCCAAGTAATCGTTTACAGCTTTTAAGGCACTTTCCGCATCATTCTTCATCGAATAGATGTAATATCGAGTAAGCGCACTTACATAGTCATATCCATTCTGTTTGTCCAGTTCATCCTGTGCGCGGAGGGCTTTATCCGGCATACGTAGATGCATATAACAATCGCGGAGCCGCACCCATATCTTATCGTTCTGCGGGTCATTGGCTTGCGAACGCTCATAGAAAGCCAATGCCACATCCTCCTTATGCATACCGATAAAGAAGTCACCCAGGTATTGGTTCACCATAGCATCTTGCGGGTTGAGTTTGTAGCAAAACTGCATCAACTCAAAGCTCTTTTGGTATTCCCCTTCCTCAAACAACTGTTGAGCGGGATAGAAGTAGTACAGGAAACGTTGGTCTTCCTCCACCGTTCGGGCAGGGGTCATCACGAACTTGGGCGATTTACAACCGCTCAACACAAGCCCTATAAGCCCGACAAGCACTATGACTACACTATTCCTCACTTCCGTTGTTGCTGTCTTTTTATTGTCGTCCCGAATGTCCAAATCCGCCCTCACCACGTTCCGTTTCGCCGAGCACATCTACTTCTGTCAGTTCGGCTTGCTCTGCGCGGGCAATTACCATCTGCGCAATGCGTTCACCCGGTTCTATGGTCTGTGTTTCCTGACTGAGATTAATAAGGATAACGCCTATTTCACCGCGGTAGTCGGCATCAATCGTGCCGGGGCTGTTCAGCACAGTCAGTCCGCGTTTCAGTGCCAAACCGCTACGAGGCCGCACTTGTGCCTCATAACCATCCGGCAGTTCGATATACAAACCTGTCTGGATGAGGCGGCGTTCCATCGGTTGTAGTGTTACCGGCGCATCAACATTGCTACGCAAGTCCAATCCTGCCGCTTGCTGGCTTTCGTATTTAGGGAGCGGATTGCCGCTCTTGTTTACGATTTTTACTCGTACCTTGTTCATCGTTAGAATCGTTTTTCCACCAGCACACGCAAACCATCTTCCACTATTCGGATGTGCACATTTTGAGGCATATCCACCGGGTCTCCGTCGATATGGAACGGCGAAGTCTGTTCGCGATACAAGATTACATCCTTTGCCCGCAAGGTCTCCATAAAGAGGCTCTTATCAATCGATTTGGTGAACAGGCGCAACGCCAAGCTGGGGGCAGCCAATAAGGCATTGCTGCTCATCATGCAAATATCCATTTTGCCATCCTGTATACTGGCCTTCGGAGCAATAAACGCATCGTTACCCCACTGGTTGGCATTGGCAAATGTCAGTAGGAAGGCCTTATGCTCGAATAGTAGTTTTTCTCCTTCCATGATACGGTAGGTCTCCGATTTATATGTCAGTGCATCTTGTATCACTTTCTTTATATAAGTCTGGAAACCTCGTGTACCCGCTTGGGCGAAACGGTCAGCGATTAGGGCGTCAAATCCTGTTCCGCATGTAGTTACAAAGACATGGTCTTCGGCAAGTCCGTAATCGGCTTTGATAACTTCCGAATGGTTCAACATCT
This sequence comes from uncultured Bacteroidales bacterium, assembly GCA_902780495.1. GTDB lineage: Bacteria > Bacteroidota > Bacteroidia > Bacteroidales > Paludibacteraceae > Colicola. Next base: position 76,470 of record CACZFM010000008.1, on the reverse strand, counting down.
CTATCGCTCGTTGGGTGCGCATGGGGATGCCGATGTGCCGTGCAAATCCGTTGCCGCTACCCATCGGGATAATACCCAGTGCCGTTTCCGTATCCCTCAGGCCACTTGCCACTTCGTTCACCGTACCGTCACCGCCTACTGCCACTACGGCATCAAATCCCATGCGGGCGTATTGGCGTGCCAGTTCCGTCGCATGACCGGCGCGTTCGGTGAATACGATGTTTGCGAGCCATTGTTCTCTATCCAGCAGTTGTTCAATTGTCTTGGGTAACTTACGTTTGTTTTGCGTACCCGAAATAGGGTTGATAATAAAGGCGATGTTCTTCATTTTTTCTACTTCTCTAAATGCGGCTGCAAAGATAGTGCTTTTTTTTGAATTGTGCAAATATTTTGGTGTTTTTTTGTCCTTACTCCCCTCTCATTGCTTGTGCTTTGTCTTCCATCAGCAGCATTTCATCGCGAAGCAACGCAGCATTATCAAAATCCAATGCTTTGGCCGCAGCAAGCATGGCTTTGCGTTTTTCCTGAATCGCTTTTTCCAGTTCTTTCAGGTTCAGACTTTGCCAAGCCGCGTTTTTCCAACTTATGCGAATGCTTTCTTCCAGTTTCTTTTTCTCTTCTTCCGCATTATGATACAAGGAAGCCAACGGACTGTTTTCCATCCGTTTACGCACAGCGGTAGGGGTGATGCCGTGTGCTTTGTTATAGGCCTGTTGTTTCTCGCGCCGACGGTTGGTCTCATTGATGGTTCGCTGCATCGAATCGGTTATCTTGTCGCCATACAGGATGGCATAACCCTCCACATGCCGCGCAGCACGGCCGATGGTCTGGGTCAGTGAACGGTAGTTACGCAAGAAGCCTTCTTTGTCCGCATCCAGAATGGCGACAAGGCTTACTTCCGGCAAGTCCAATCCTTCGCGCAGCAGATTTACTCCCACCAGCACATCATAAAGTCCCTTTCGCAAGTCTTCCATGACCTTCACGCGTTCTATCGTATCCACATCCGAATGGATATAGGCGGAACGCACCCCGTATCGGCGCAAGTATTCATCCATTTCTTCCGCCATGCGTTTGGTCAGCGTTGTCACCAGCACGCGTTGATCTTTTTCCACGCGCTTTTGTATCTCTTCCATCAGATCATCTACTTGGTTCTTTGTCGGACGGACATCTATTATCGGGTCCAACAGACCGGTGGGGCGTATCACTTGGTCCACAACAATACCATCGCTCTTTTCCAACTCATAGTCAGCGGGAGTGGCACTCAAGTAGATGATGTTTCCATGACTTGTTTTCTCTTCCCATTCCTCAAAGGTCAGAGGTCGGTTGTCTTTAGCGGCAGGAAGGCGGAATCCGTAGCGCACCAGATTCTCTTTGCGCGCCCTGTCGCCGCCATACATCGCATGTATCTGGGGCACCGTGACATGACTTTCATCCACCACCACAAGCATATCTTTCGGGAAATAATCCAACAGGCAGTATGGCGGTGTACCTTCGGCACGACCGTCAAAATAGCGGCTGTAGTTCTCCACACCCGAACAATAGCCTAACTCCTGTATCATCTCCAGGTCATATTTCACCCTCTCTTCGATGCGTTTGGCATATAGTTCTTCGCCTTGTTCGATGAAATACGCCACTTGTTTAGCAAGGTCACTTTTGATGAGTTGCATTGCCTGTTCGATGCGTTCGGGCGCGGTGCAGAAGATAGTCGCCGGATAGATATTAATGTGATCCAGTTCTTCTTCGCGGTGACCGTCACCGATACCCTGTTCGTACAACACAATCCGGTCCACTTCATCGCCCCAGAATTCTACGCGCACCACTTGGTCAACATACGCAAGACTTATATCCACCGTATCGCCCCGCACGCGGAAACGGCCGCGTTGGAGGTCCAAGTCGTTGCGGATATATTGGGCATCCACCAGTTCGCGCAGCAGTTCATCCATCTGCTTGGTCTTACCTTGCTCTATGGTCAGACAGGTTGCACTGAAATCTTGCGGACTACCGATGCCATACAGGCAACTTACCGATGACACAACCACCACATCCCGTCTGCCGGAAAGCAGAGCAGCGGTGGCACTCAGGCGAAGGCGGTCGATTTCCTCGTTGATACTCAGGTCTTTTTCTATATAGGTGTCGGTGGAAGGAATATAGGCTTCGGGCTGATAGTAGTCATAGTAACTCACGAAATACTCCACCGCATTATTGGGGAAAAAGCCCTTCATCTCCGCATATAGTTGGGCGGCAAGGGTTTTATTGTGACTGAGGATAAGAGTCGGTCGGTTCAGTTGCGCGATGACATTGGCAATGGTAAATGTTTTACCGGAGCCTGTAACGCCTAACAATGTTTGGGCGGGCGCACCGTTTCGCACGCCGTCCACAAGGGTTTGGATAGCCTCAGGCTGGTCGCCCGTCGGCTTGTAGTCCGATATCAGTTCAAATTGGTCCCGCATTGTTTCAAAATCGGGTGCAAAGGTAGTGCTTTTTTTTGAGATAACCAAATGTTTGGTGCAAAAAAATTCATTTTTTTGCGGAGATTTATTATTAGACTAGTGAGACTGGTATTCTAGTTAGACTAGTCGGACTATTGTTTCCAGCCTTCTGCAGGCTTTCCTCTGCTTTTCGTCCGCTAAATATCCTAATAATAACTCAATAATCACCCAATAATAACCTAATAATAACCCAATGGTTATACGTGTATTGCTATGTGGTTTATAGATGATAAAAACAAGCTTTCTGCGACTTTTGCATGTTTTTATTTGCATATTCGAAAAAAAAGCACTACCTTTGCAGCCAAATTTGGCCACATAGAAACTCTAAAGATAACCATCCATATGAATAAATTCTTTTCAATCATCGCGGCAGCACTTATCCTATTTGGTGCTGCATCATGCAAAAACAAAAAGGACGAACCGTCAGAACCGAAGGCTTTCACCTTCGAAATCAGCAACATCACTGACAAGAGATGTGACTACACCATCACTCCTGCGAATGAAACGGCGGAGTACCTATATCTGTTTACCCCAGTTCTGGAACTCGAGGCTTATTCCACTGATTATGCCAATGATTTGAAAGGGTGTGTAAACATCATCATAAGTGGTGTTCATCCAACCTATTCTGCACTAAAAAAAAGTGGGTTTATCCAGAAAGGTAAATATACCAATAATGCAGCTAACCCCGCAGCTTCAATAACTTTATTGAGTAACATCGAATATGTACTCCTGGCGTTCCACACTGACGAGCAACTCAATATTATCGGTGATGTAGTGGCCTCGGAACCATTCTACATCTTGCCTGCAGATTTCATTGACCTTGGCCTGCCATCCGGTACTCTTTGGTATAACTTTACGAAAATCAATTCGGATGATGATAGTCAGCTCTTTACTTGGACAGAGGCCTATGAAAAGTATGGTGAGGAGCTTCCTTCCTTAGAACAATATCAAGAACTATTGAGCAAATGCACATGGTCTCCTACTGATGATGGCTATACTGTAACAGGTCCCAATGGCAACTCCATTTCCCTTTATAATACCGGCACGTATAATGTGCTGGATAATGGTGGAGCCGTGGTGGTTAACTATAGTGCGGATGGTGTTGATGCCGGTTGTCTCTATACCAAGACAGACAGCGATGCAGGCAAACGACCATACGGATGGTTTCTGTTCTTCTCCCCAACACATACACCCAGAATGTTATCACAGTCTGTTACTTGGCGCCTTGGTATGGTTCGTACTGTGAGAGCAAATCCCAATAAAAAGTAAGTATGATTCAGATTGTCGGACCCTGCGCCGCAGAAACGGAAGAACAACTGCGTCTCTGTGCCCAAACAATACCTCACGGAAGCATTCTCCGTGCCGGAATATGGAAACCCCGCACCTCGCCCGACTCATTTCAGGGCGTTGGCGATGAGGGACTGCAATGGCTGGCACGTATCCGCCAAGAGTTCGGTATTGCCGTAGCGACCGAAGTTTCCACCCCCGAACAAGTGGAAAAAGCCCTTCAATCGGGCATCAACCATCTGTGGATAGGTGCACGCACATGCGCCAATCCCATTCAGGTACAGACACTGGCAGACGCGCTCGCAGCAGCCGTGCAACGCGGTTTGCCGCGCCCCGAAACAATATGGGTAAAAAATCCCGTTAACGATGATGCGACACTCTGGTTGGGAAACATCCATCGCCTGCAACGGACAGGAATCCCCGTCGGTGCAATACATCGCGGCTGTAATCATCATCCGTGCTGGCACATGGCACACACGCTTCGCACACAATGTCCCGATATACCGTTGTTGCTCGACCCTTCTCATATGACCGGTGACAGTGAGTTAGTTCCCGATTGCTGCCTTGCGGCACATGCGTTGGGCTACGATGGCTATATGGTGGAAGTGCATCCCCATCCCTCACAGGCACTCAGCGACAGCCGTCAGCAGTTGCCACCCGATGCATGGAAAAGCCTGTCGGCACAATTGCAACACCTACCCCATGCCGATGGTGACAGAGAACTGCAGTGGTTGCGCCAAGAAATGGACGAAGTGGATGATGCCCTCTGGGACACGCTCCTCCGACGAATGGATATCAGCCGCCGCATCGGAAACCACAAACGGCAGACAGGGCTCGAAGTGCTTCAGCCGCAGCGTTTCAGTCAAATACTGGAACGGAGAACGGAATGGGCAGAAAAACACAATATATCGCCCAAAAGCGTGCAAGAAATAATGGAAGCTATTCATCGTGAGAGCGTACGGGTGCAAAAGTGACAAAAAAGAAGAAAATAATTTGCACATATCAGAAAAAAGTAGTACCTTTGTGGCGTTTTTGAAAAAACCGATTCATACCATGAACATTACAGACAGATTTTTGAAGTACGTCAGTTTTCATACCACCTCGGACGAAAACACGCACACTACGCCTTCCACTGCACGCCAGTTGGAACTTGGCAAATATCTCCGTGAAGAACTTATCGGTCTCGGACTCGAAGAAGTGGAACTGGATGGCAACGGCTATCTGATGGCCACCCTGCCTGCCAACACCGACGGGAAACCTGTCATCGGCTTGATTGCCCATATGGACACAGCCCCCGATGCATCCGGCGAGAACATCCGTCCGCGCATTGTACGCAACTACGACGGACAGGACATCGTTCTCAATGACGCCAAACAGATTGTGCTTGAGACCGCCAAATACCCCGAAATAAAACACTATACCGGTCAGGATATCATCGTTACCGATGGCACAACGCTGTTGGGCGCAGATGACAAAGCCGGCATAGCCGAAATAGTTACGGCGGTTGAATATCTCATTCAGCACCCCGAAATCAAACACGGCAAAATCCGTCTCGGCTTTACACCGGACGAAGAGATAGGCGAAGGAGCCGACCACTTTGATGTAAAGAAGTTCGGATGCGACTTTGCTTATACGATGGACGGAGGTGCCATTGGTGAACTGGAATACGAGAACTTCAACGCAGCAGCCTGCAAGTTGCATATACACGGTGTGAACGTTCACCCCGGCTATGGCTACCAAAAGATGAAGAATTCCATCCTTATTGCGCAAGAACTGATGAGCCTTCTTCCTGCCGGTGAGACACCTGCCACTACACGCGGATACGAAGGTTTCTTCCATGCCACCGGCATTCAAGGCAGCGTAGAAGAGACAACCATCAGCTATATCATACGCGACCATGACCGTCAACGTTTCGAGGCACGCAAGAAACAGATGCAAGACATCGTGCAAACCATCAACAAAAAATATGGCGAAGACACCGTTACCATCGAACTGCGTGACCAATACTACAACATGCGCGAAAAAGTAGAACCCGTCATGCATATCGTTACGCTGGTGGAAGAATCCATGAAAGAAATCGGCATCACTCCGAAAGTTCAACCCATCCGTGGCGGAACTGACGGAGCACGACTCAGTTTTGAAGGACTGCCCTGCCCCAACATATTCGCAGGAGGAGAAAACTTCCACAGTCGCTTTGAGTATCTGCCTGTCCAAAGTATGGAAAAGGCATGCCAACTCATCGTAACCATGATGCAAAAAGCCTGAAACAACAATAAACAATCATACTAATCATCTACAACAATGTTGAAAGAAACACCATTCACAGCCACACACATTGCGCTGGGCGCAAAGATGGCAGATTTCGCCGGGTTTAACATGCCTATTCAGTACCCGACCGGTATTAACCGCGAACACATGATTGTCCGTGAGGGCGTCGGAGTCTTCGATGTCAGCCACATGGGAGAATTCTGGGTGAAAGGAGAAAATGCCCTGGCATTCCTCCAGTACATCACCACCAACGATGTAAGCAAACTTGAGGCCGGTAAAGCCCAATACACCTGCTTCCCTAACGGTAAAGGCGGTATCGTGGACGACTTCATCGTTTACATGTACAGCACCACCAAATACCTGCTCGTTGTCAATGCAGGAAACATCGACAAAGACTGGGCATGGGTGAACAAACAAAACACCGAGCGTTTCAATGTACAACTTGAGAACGCCAGCGACCGTTACGGACAACTCGCCGTACAAGGACCGAAGGCCACCGAAATGCTCCAGAAACTCACCGATTGCGACCTTTCTCTCATTCCTTACTATTGCTTCCGTGAGTGGAGTTTTGCTGGCGTACAAGGCGTTATCCTCAGTAATACGGGTTATACCGGTGCAGGTGGATTCGAGCTCTATTTCCCGAAAGAATACGGCAAACAGATTTGGGATGCACTCTTCGAAGTAGGAAAAGAGTACAATCTCGCTCCTATCGGCCTCGGTGCACGCGACAGCCTGCGTCTGGAGAAATGGTTCTGCCTCTACGGACATGATATTGACGACGAACACTCGCCACTGGAAGCCGGACTCGGATGGATTACCAAATTCGATGCCAAAGACTTTATCGACAAAGAGTATCTGCTCAAACAGAAAACCGAGGGTCTGAAACGCAAACTCGTTCATTTCATCATGCAAGAGCGCGCTATTCCGCGTAACGGCTACGAAATTTGCGATGCAGAAGGCAATGTTATCGGTAACGTGACCTCCGGCATTATGCTGCCGAACACCAAAGAGGGTATCGGTATGGGATATGTAAAGATAGACTACAAGAACCCCGATACGATTATCTACGTAAAGATACGCGAAAAACTGTGCCCCGCAAAAGTAGTCAAGTAAGACGGCTTCTTCTCATTCTGATGGCGTTAGGGTATTCCCTTATGGGAAAGGCCCTGACGCCTTCGGCATTGGGTGACTCACTCAATGCTTTTGTTCGTCAATATGCTTGCTTGGATCAAAAAGCAACCATATCCGTCTCCAACATCCGGCAACGGAATAACCATATCAGTGTTTACACCAGAGATGACATCCTTACATGGGTTTCTCTCAGCGAACAAGACGTTCGCTCGCTACAACGGCGCATCAGTTACTGGGTTGCGGGCGATAGTACACATCGGGTGGAACTGCTGGTCAACGGCAAAGACCTTTCCTCCTATATCACTTCACGCTTTCGTGGCAGACCTCTCTCGCAACGCCATCGCCTGCAGCCTGTCACTCCTTTGGTATCGAATATATCCCGTCCGTTTACTGCCTCACAGGGATTGGACGGCAAACATATCGCCCTTTGGGGCAGCCATGGTCTGTACTATCAACAGAAAGAAGATCGCTGGCGTTGGCAGCGCGCACGACTTTGGACAACGGTAGAAGACCTCTTCACCTCGCAATACACCCACTCTTTTCTTGTCCCGATGCTGGAGAACGCCGGAGCCATCGTCATTCAACCGCGCGAACGGGACATCCAAACACAGGAAGTCATTGCCGATGACAGAGATGCCATTCCTTCCGGCTATTCAGATAATTGGGAAGAACAACAGGGCAACGGATGGGGCTATTCGCCTCGCCCGCTTTCCGAAGGAGAAAACCCGTTTCGTATGGGGCATTACCGGAAAGCACCATGTTCCGGCACTGACACACTCTGTTACTATCCACACTTCACTGTAGCAGGAGATTATGCGGTCTATGTCAGTTATGCATCCATCCCACACGCCACAGAACATGCCGTATATACCCTTATTCATCAAGGCGACACCACACGCTTTATGGTGAATCAAACTATGGGAGGAGGCACATGGATTTATCTCGGCACCTTTGCCTTTGGCACCGACTCACTGGCCAATCGTTTGATGCTCTCTTCGCCCAAAGAAAGCGGGAAAATAGTTACCGCTGATGCCGTCCGGTTCGGAGGCGGAATGGGCAGTGTAGCACGCAAACCATTCGGGACCGATTCCACACAATATGGACACACAAGCGGTTATCCGCGCTTTATGGAAGGTGCCCGTTATTACATGCAATACAGCGGGATACCTGACAGCATATATAATTTCTCCAAAGGACAAAACGATTATACCGACGACTTCGCCTCACGCGGACGTTGGGTGAATTATCTTGCCGGCGGAAGTGAAGCCTTACGGAATGAAAACGGTTTGGGAATACCTGTCAACCTGTGTATGGCACTGCACTCCGATGCAGGAAACACGATGAACAGCGACATCATTGGCACTCTTGCCATTTACACAGACCGTGATAATGACAAGCACGACACTTATCCGGCCGGTGGTAGCCGTCAGTGTAACCGTGACTTGGCGGACCTCATGCAAACACAAGTGGTAGAAGATGTGCGTCGTACACTTTGCCCGTCATGGACAAGAAGAGCACTAAAGAACGCCTCTTACTCCGAATCACGCAACCCGAAAGTTCCCTGTGCATTACTGGAATTGTTGAGCCATCAGAACTTTGCCGATATGCAATTAGGACTCGACCCTCGTTTCCAGTTCGTTGCTTCACGCGCTATCTACAAGGCTATCGTACGCTTTTTGCATCAACAGGATGGCACGCCTTATGTCATACAGCCGCTTCCGCCATACGCTTTTGCCATACAGAAAACGGGAGATAGCATCCGTCTCACATGGCGGGAACGCGTAGATACACTCGAAGCCACAGCCCGTCCTTCATTCTACGTATTATACACCCGTCCCGAAGGACATGATTGGGATAATGGCCAATTCATAGCGGCTTCCGATAGCGGAGGAACAATCACGCTATCTGTCCGACGTGGCATACATTACGACTTTCAGGTATGCGCCGGTAATGAAGGAGGCATAAGTCTGCCTTCAGAGGTATTGTCAGCCTGCCTGCAACCGTACGACACCAGTCCGATAGCCGTCATTATGAACGGCTTTCACCGCGTTGCACCACCCATCATGGTAGCTGTTGATAGTTTGATGGGAGGTATTCTTCCCCACGGACATGCCATTGCTTACAAGGAAAACATATCCTATATCGGCGAGCAGATTGACTTTGACCGTAGTCATCCTTGGCGAGATGATGACGATTGCGGATTTGGCTTTTGCAATAACGATTTCGCACGCCGGATTACTCAAGGAAACACCTTCAATTATATTTCTTTGCACGGAAGATGGCTCAAAGCCCTTGGTTATAGTTATGTCAGCCGAAGTGTTTCTTCAGAGGAGCAACTTGATGATTGCCACTTACTTGACCTTATCCTCGGCAAACAGCAATCCCCCGATGGTTGCATACCAACCTCAATGCAACAGACACTTTCCACCATCCTCTCACAAGGCGGAAAAGTTCTGATAAGCGGATCGTATGTGGGCTCCAATATGCAAAGTAAGGCAGCGATGCTGTTTACGGAAAGTGTACTGCACTACCGCTTCCATGCCCCTAATGCATCCCATAGTGGGGAAGTAACTATTACTAACCCTGCTTTCACTAATCGGGAATATACGCTTCATACCCAACCCAATGCAGAGATTATTGAATGTGAAGCCCCCGATGGCATAGAGCCGGTTCGCGGAGCAGAGCGTTTGGGCTGGTACACAGACAGCGGTATATCTTTGGGGATAGCCTTTGGCCATCAGATATTGGTACTGCCTTTCATGTTGGAGAGTTTGCAGGATAACCAGATGTTATACAATGATTGTATCCACTATTTGCAATAGATATGAAGAAAAAGAACTTGCCCATACTTGAAAATGTCCTTATTACAGACGTAGCAGCCGAAGGCAAAGCCCTGACACGCATTGATGATCAGGTGGTGTTTGTGCCTTACTGCGTACCCGGTGACATTGTCAACCTGCAGGTAACACGCAAAAAACACAGTTTCATGGAAGCGCGTGTATTAGACATCGTCAAGCCGTCCAACAAACGTTGTGAGGCTGTATGCCGGCATTATGGAACTTGTGGCGGTTGCAAATGGCAGATATTGCCTTATGAGGAACAATTGCGATGGAAACAGCAGCAAGTCACAGATAATCTCACTCGGATTGGAAAGGTCGAACTACCTGCTATCAACCCCATTATTGGCAGTCGCCATATTTATGCCTATCGCAATAAATTGGAGTTCACTTTTGCAGATCATCAGTGGCTTACCCCCGAAGAAATGAAACAGGGAGTTCCTTTTACCCCCGGGCTTGGCTTCCATATCCCAAATTGTTTTGATAAGGTACTTAATATCGAAGAATGTCATCTCATGCCCGATATCAACAACCGCATTCGCAATACCATTCGTACATTTGCCGTTGAGAACAATCTGACTTTCTACAACGAGAGAACGCACATCGGACAATTGCGCAACTTGATGATACGTACCAATCAGGCAGGAGAAGTAATGTTAGTCCTTGTCTTCGGTGAGCCAATAACAGAAGAAGGTTATGCATTGTTGCAGTTTATCCATGAGCAATTTCCCGAAATTGTGAGTTTGATGTATTGTGTTAATCTCAAGCAGAACGACACAATTGGGGATCAAGAAGTTCTCACTTTCTGGGGGAAAGACCATATCATCGAAACAATGGAAGACCTACACTTCAAAGTTGGTCCAAAGTCCTTCTATCAGACGAATACCGAACAAGCGTACGAACTATACAAAGTCGCGCGCATGGGCGCAAAACTGACGGGAGAAGAACTTGTGTATGATCTTTACACCGGCACAGGAACAATTGCCCAATTCATAGCGCGGAAAGCACGAAAAGTTATCGGAATCGAGTATGTGCCTGAAGCCATTGAAGATGCACAAGAGAATGCTCGTTTTAATAACTTGGACAACACCCTTTTCTTCGCAGGAGACATGAAAGACATTCTCAATGAAGAATTTATTGCACAGCATGGGCATCCCGATGTTATCATCACTGACCCCCCTCGTGCTGGCATGCATCCTGATGTAGTGGAGGTTATTCTTAAAGCAGCGCCGCAACGTATCGTTTATGTCAGTTGCAATCCTGCCACACAAGCGCGCGATCTCAATCTCCTTGATACATCCTATCGAATAACGACCGTACAACCCGTTGATATGTTTCCCCACACTCAGCATGTGGAGAATGTTGTTGTATTGGAAAGACGAAACTAATATCCTGTAAATACTATGCTTTTGACACTTCTTACATCGCTTATACTCGGTCTGCAAAACCTTCACGAACAAGGGTTTCGGGGAGAGGGTATCACCATAGCCGTTATTGACTGCGGTTTCTATAGGGCAAACAACCCCGATTATATCCGGCAAGACAAAATTTTACATGTGTACGACCTTCTTAAACAGGATTCTATCAACCGCCCTGACATATTTTCCGATCCCAATAACACACATGGTGCCAATTGTTTAAGTATCATAGCCGCCGATCTTCCTAACTTTACAGGAACAGCGCCCGATGCAAATTTTATCATCATTCGTACCGAAGACCTTCCATACGAGTATTATGGTGAAGTCGAACGAGTGGCAAAAGGCATGCTTATCGCAGACTCATTGGGCGCGGATATTTTGACTATCTCACTCGGATATGCAACGTTCGATGGGGGTATTAACGACTTTACATACGCAGACATGACAGGTAAGGCCAATATCGCATCACGAACAGCAACCGAACTCGCACGACGCGGAAAGTTGGTTTGTATTGCAGCAGGAAACTATGGCGATGGCGCTTGGCACTATATCACATGCCCTTCCGATGCAGATAGTATTCTTACGGTCGGTGCATGCCGTATTGATAGCATCCACGCTTCTTTTTCTGGTTATGGACCTACTGCCGACGGGCGAATTAAACCGGACGTATCAGCGTGGGGAGAGGATACACACTACCTTAATCTGAATACAGGAGAAGTCCGCACTGGTAGGGGTACATCATACGCTTGTCCTGAAATCGCGGGTATGGCGGCATGCCTATGGCAAGCTCTCCCCGATAAAACAGCCATGCAAATACGTGATCTCATTATACGTTCTGCCCACCAATATAACAATCCTGACAATCTATTGGGATACGGCATCCCTGATGCCTACCGTGCCTATCTGATGGGAAAGGATGATTCGACCGATTATCATGAAAGCACTCAACCGGCATCGGGGAATACACAAAAGATACTCCGTCATGGCCAATTATACATTGTTCGGGACGGCATCTGGTACACTCTATTAGGGACTAAATTACAATAGTAAAAACAACGCACCACCAAATATAAAAAAAAGAAAAAAGGGTAAGCTATCTATATCGCACCGCTACGACCTCCTACCCTTGCTTCGGTCAAGACCTGGGGGAATTCGGAGGGAGCTGGTCGTATAGGACTTACCCAAATCGGGTGCAAAGGTACTACATTTTTTTGAATTGACCAAATAATTTTGATAGAAAAATTCCTAATAGCGCAGATTTGTGGGCAATTACCCTTCAAAGCCAATCACGGACAGTTAGAAACCATTCAAAAATTGGCCGCATTTCTCACATCCTCTGCAGATCGCAAGGCTTTCTTACTACGCGGATATGCCGGCACAGGAAAAACATCTCTGGTCTCGGCCCTTGTTCGGGCAATGCAACAAGTTCAACAGAATTGTATCCTTCTTGCCCCGACAGGACGGGCGGCCAAAGTAATGAGCCACTATGCAGGTACACCCGCCTATACCATTCATAAATGGATATATCGAGAAGGGAGAAGTGGAACTTTCACTTTAGCGGACAATCTGCTCCATCACACTCTATTTATCGTGGATGAGGCAAGTTTGATTTCTGTCGAGCGTGACAATCCTGTTTTCGGTTCTGGTTCGCTCATAGACGACCTGATTCGCTATGTATATCAGACTATCGGTTTGACTGCTTCGACCAATTCACTGTTGCTTTTGGGTGATGAGGGGCAATTGCCCCCTGTCGGACAAATACATTCCAAAGCGATGGATCCGGATTACCTGCAAGGATATGGGCTGAATCTTTCGTATTCCACATTGACAGAGGTGGCACGGCAAGCATTGGATAGTGGTATTCTAAAAAATGCCACCCGTATTCGTCTAACGCAACAAATCACTATTACCGAAGAAAACGATGTACATCTCATGCCCCCACAAGACTTTATCGGAGAATTGGAGCGTGCCTATCAGGAAGTCGGGCTTGCCGAAACGGTTATTTTAACACGCAGCAACCGCCGTGCCAATTTGTATAACCAAGGAGTAAGGGCACAGATTCTTTTTCGGGAAGAAGAGCTTTCCACGGGCGATAGATTAATGGTCTGCCGTAATAACTATTTCTGGAATCAACCTTATGAAGGACTTCCTTTCCTTGCCAACGGAGACACATTGGAAATTATCCGCCTGCGTAATGAACGTGAACTCTACGGCTTTCATTTCATAGATGCATCCCTTCGTTTGCTTGACTATGATTGGGAGATAGATGCTACATTATGGAAGGACACTCTTACTACCGCATCGCCCGAAGACAACAATACCCTCTTGCACACGCTCTACAACCGCATCGCAGAAGATTATCCTGAAATCCGTAATCGTAAAGAACTGGATGATCAAATTCGCAAATCGCCATATTTCAATGCTTTGCAAGTGCGGTTTGCCTACGCTATTACCTGTCACAAAGCGCAAGGAGGACAATGGGAACGCGTATTCATTGATCCCGGACATTCCATACCTGACGAAGACGAACAAAGTCGCCTTCGTTGGTATTATACGGCACTCACACGGGCAAAATCTGAGGTATATATCCTCAATCCGCCAGAGAAAGAGTAGTTACTCCCACCCCGTGAATACTTCTGAACTATAGATATTATCTTCGTCGGCATCATGCAACGGAGCCCATAGTTGCGCAAAGAATGGATTACGTTTGCTCTCTTTATCCCATTGCCAAGGACGCTCTCTGAGCGAACCAAGCACCTGCAGACGCTCTTCGGCAGAAATAGCCTTTCCTTCCGCATCTGTCTGGGCCAATTGCTTTTTCAGACCGGCAATTGCTTTCTCGTCATACGGGAACGGAAAACATTCAGGGCACCAGTGTCCGCCTAGCAGAATCAAACGAGGGGTAGCAATAAACTCATGTCCCTCTGCGCACTGCCATTGCATGGGGGTATCTATCAGTGCCTGACCGTTTTTCCCTTCTTCGACTGGTCCCAAACATTTTCCTCCTCGGAAAGCGGCGGCTTGCTGTAGGTCCTCCAGTGTCAGCATATTGAGAGGTTTCTGCTCGTCATATCCGTGGTTCATTCTCCTTTCTTCCTCGGAATTGTGGCTCAAATCCATCTCTTTCCAGTCTGGAATTGCCTTGTATTTCTCCATCGAACCGTAATAAGCATGAATCCGTTGCTCTTTTCTATGCTTAATCCACCATTGTGTTCCATGCTCTTTGCTCGTTGCCATAGCATACATAGCCAGTTTGACAATATGAGGAACAAGATGTGAGGCATACACCAGTTTTGAACGGACTGCATATTTAAGTCCTGCCGGTAGGCTATCTGAATGGGCGAGTTGTTTAAAGTATTCTTTTATCGGCACATTGGCGCGGAAATGCAGATACTCTTCCAATTTATCTCCGTCACTATACCACATCCCATGGAAATTACGGGTCGTAAACCAATGAGATGCAAATATCTTTTCGGGCTTAGGACAGCCGATGGCTCCAAGAAGCAGGCACTCAAATTCGTAATTGGATATACGGTATTCCTTGCCTGAGCCGATATTGTAGTAGCGATTCCAGAATTCCTCTGGTACTTCCTCACGGCACACGCGCTCCAACAAGCGTCCGCTGTCCTCCACTGTCGCCCACTCCAGCACACCGCGAATCGGCACATGGAACATAATGGGGTCATAGTTCTTCAAAATGGCCGGATACAGAATACCGGATTGACGGAGACTCACCCAATTCTTTATCGTTGAACCGGTAATAATACGCTCCGCCATCGCTTTTGTCAGACCATAGTGGTCGTATGCCGACACGCAGATTGGGTCGCCGGCACGTCCCCAGTGCAAGGGTTCACGGCGGTCACCCATTTGGGCAACAGAACCGATATACACCACCTTGGGTTGCTTGTCTTCCGGCTGTGCCAGCACGGCATCCCGCACATTGACGGCGGCAGAGATATTGGTGCGCAACGTAGCGGCAGGACGATAATCCGCCTGAGGAGACACCATTCCACCCACATGCAGCACAACATCGGCACCTGTCACACCTTTCAGCACATCCTCATAGCGCGTCAGATCACCCCAAACCACCTCCAGTTGATTCATATAGGGTGCCAACAGACGCTTGTTTTTCTCGCTCGGACGAGCCAGAATTCGCAACTTGTATTGCTTCGGATAACGCAGTATCTCTTGCAGACCGGCAAAACCCATTGTACCGGTGGCACCTGTTAAAAAGATTGTCTTCATATATTGTTCGTATTTATTTTCTTCGCTTAGAACAGATATCCCATCTTTATATAAAAGTTGGTCAGGTCGCGCGAATCTTGTTGGTCAAACGCAGCCGCCCAGTCCACAGAGACCACAAAGTTCTCGTTCATTGCTGCCTTCAGCCCTATACCCGCCGACATGTGCGGACGATAGATATCCGATTTCTTGAAAGAGAAGAAATCATTTATGTCTATATTGGTATCATCCTCCGCATTGCATTGATCTATAGTTCGTTTCAGCTCTTCCTCATCCAGTTTATATGGCTGTGTCACCATTCCCATATCGAAGAACGGGGTCAGTCCGATGTAGAAATGTTGCCGCCGTATGTCAAAATCCACTATTCGGAAACGCCATTCGATGTTGCTATATGCATATCCGTTCGCCAGAATGCGGTTCCGAAGTACACCGCGCAAAGAGTTGCCGCCGCCCAGACCTTCATAGAACACACGCTTGATGAATTGTGTATTAAGCATCGTATTTAGATAATATGGACTTTTGCCGGCCAACAGATTTTGCAACCCTACCCGATAGGCAAAGATAACGCGGTTTTTATATACCGACACATAATGTCGGAAGGTGAAGTTCAGTTGCAGGTGGTTATAACCGGCATCTGCCTGCTGGCCGTAATGCGGAGAGTTGAAGGCCGCCGTATAGGTAAAGAACACATCCGCATGAATGCCGCGTGTCGGGCAGGCTAATTGGTCGCGCGTGTCGTATGTGGCACCGATGCGCAGATAGGGATGCCAGCCGCCCTTTCTCTCGGCTTCGTTCAATATACCCCATCTCACATACTTGTCATACAGTCCTTCCACGGTCGGATCCAGATACATCGTACTGTCTTTCTTGATGGTGGAGTTCAGCATCTGGAAGTTGCACCTGCCAATCAGGTAGCCCAACACGCCTATTCCCATCGTAACGCGCATGTCATGCGGCAGTTCGCGCTCAACATCCATCGACACACGGAAAAAGTCCCTGCGATACTTGTAGTATGCCCGCGACATATAGGCGGAGTCTCGTTTCTGCGGGTCTTTGTTCCAATATTGCCATTCATACTGATACCGGCTCTGATAGCCGTTATATCCGTAGAAATCGCACATGGCTTCCGGCAGATAAGTCGCATCCAGCATCAGCCTGTGATGCGGTATCAGGTATTTGGAGTCATAGTTGAAACGAACCATCCCGTAATGCTTGGTCGAGTAACTGGCCTCTAAATACAGCGAATGGATATAATCCGGATACTGCGTCCCATCGCCGTAAAAATACACATTGCCTAACAATCCGCCCTGAAAGCCCAAATCAGCATCGTATGCAATAGACGGCAGCACACCGAAGTTCCAGCCTGTTTTGACTTTCCGTATCTCAGCTGCAGCTGAATCCGGAAGTATCCCGATATCTTTCTTGAGGGCGGCATTCATTGCCGTCACACTTGCCACAAACCCTATGAGAAGTAGCCATTTCCTCATAACGCGCCAAGCAGCCACGCAACACCTACACCCAGATAAGTTCCTATCGCATAACCAATTAGACCGATTACGATACCGGAAATCAGCACTTTCTTGTTGCCCATTGCGCCCACCACTGGAGGCACGAACGGAGGCGAACAGAACAAGGCCGTTACGCTAATCGTGTACAGGTCTCCGCTCACTTTCATCAAACGGCAGAACAGCAGTTGCAGCAGCAAGGCCGCTACCAGCACCCACACGATAAACAATCCTATGCTCCATGTGCTTGCTTGAACGCTGTGCCAATCGAACAGCGATGACAGACTGACGCTGAATATCAGGATGAAAAACATACCCAACTCAAACGTCTTCGGCAATTCGCGTATGCCACGGAAGAAACTGGCACCTATCGACAACGTTGTGATAACCATAATGATTATCAGTTCGTTCATCACAGGGCGTTCGGGATTTTCCATGTCTGGGGGTATCAAACCTGTTTTCCAGCACAGATACGACACACCCGCACCGGCCAACAGGAACAATACGCTCAGACCCAAACCGGCAAGCATACCCCAGAAGTTCTCACGGCTGAACATATTGTCGTAATCTTCCACGTCCTGCACGGGCGGAACGAACTGTTTGAACTGTCTCCGCATTTTGGGAGTCGTCTCGTCCGTATAGGGCAACAGACGGCGTATCAGGCGGAAACCGCCGCCCAACACGAAGAACAGGAACAGCACCGTTATCAGCATCTCAAACGCCAGCACAACGGCCATCAGACTGTTATCCACGTTCAGCGCGGCGCCTAAAGCATTGAAATTCATCGTACCGCCGGTGTACATGCCGGTCATCAGAGCCGATATCTTCTCAAACGCGGGGATATGCAGACTTTTCAGCAGGTAGTAACCGCTCAGCACAGCGCCTATCACCGCCACCAGACCGGCAAGCAAGGCCAGTATGGTCTTCGGCAGCGCTTTCGTCCACAACTTGAAATCGCAGTTGAACAGCATCAGCGGTATGGCCAAAGGGATAGACAGGTTCATTATCCATCGGTGCCAGTCCTGAAACAGCATCTCCTCCATGCTGTCAGGCGTAAAATGCGTCACGCCCGTCAATGCCAGCAACAGTCCCACTGCGTAGGCGGCTATCACGGTTCCGCAACGCTGCATCCATTGTTTGCGGCGGAAGATGGCGATAATCACAACAGGGGCTATCACATACAGCGCAAGTGTCACATACACGCGCAAACGGAGAGGGTCAAACAGTAGTTCTTCGCTAAACATTTCTTGTCGGCTTCATATTTTCGCGCAAAGGTACAACTTTTTTTTGACCTGTCCAAATATTTTGGACACAAATGGTCATTTTCTGTCAGAAACGCGCTTTTTTGACAGAAAAACGGAGCGTCTTTCCCCTTGGGAGGGAAAGACACTCGCTTGCTTTATCAGTCTGACGGATAGCTTATCCGTTCACTTTTGCCATGTGGGCAATCAGTTCAAGAACTTTGTTCGAGTAGCCGATTTCGTTGTCATACCAGCTGACAACTTTCACGAATTTGTCGGTCAGATATACACCTGCATTCGCATCAAAGATGGAGGTCAGCGTGCAACCCAGGAAGTCGCTTGATACAACGGCATCTTCCGTGTAACCGAGTACGCCTTTCAGTTCGCCTTCAGAAGCCTCTTTCATCGCTGCGCAGATAGCCTCTTTCGTGGCGGATTTCTCCAGGTTTACGGTCAGGTCAACAACCGATACATCCAAGGTCGGAACGCGCATCGAGATACCCGTCAGTTTGCCGTTCAGTTCGGGGATAACTTTGCCCACTGCCTTTGCGGCACCGGTGGTCGAAGGAATGATGTTACCGGCTGCTGCACGGCCACCGCGCCAGTCTTTCATCGAAGGACCGTCAACGGTCTTCTGAGTAGCGGTGGTCGAGTGAACGGTCGTCATCAAACCGTTGATGATACCGAATTTGTCATTCAGCACTTTGGCGATAGGAGCCAGGCAGTTCGTCGTGCAAGATGCGTTCGAAACAATCTGGGTGCCTTTCTGATATTTGTCGAAGTTCACACCGCATACGAACATCGGGGTGTCGTCTTTCGAAGGAGCCGACATTACCACGTATTTCGCTCCGGCTTGGATATGAGCCATCGATTTCTCTTTGGTCAGGAACAGACCGGTGGACTCTACCACATATTCTGCACCTACCTCGTTCCATTTCAGGTCTGCGGGGTTCTTGCAAGCGGTCACGCGGATAGCCTTGCCGTTCACAATCAGTTTACCTCCGTTCACATTGCCATCAGCATCTACGAAATCTTCTGCCTCAATCGTTCCGTTGAAACGGCCGTGCATCGTGTCGTATTTCAGCATGTATGCCAAATACGTGGCTGGGCACAAATCATTGATTCCCACGATTTCAATGTCATTACGGGTTTGAGCGGCGCGAAATACAAAGCGTCCGATACGGCCGAAGCCGTTAATACCTACTTTTGTCATAACGATTTTGTTTTTTAGGTTGATATTATTGTTGTTTGTTTTGGTTTTCTTCTATTTGCGACCGAAGTCAGCGGGTATCTCACCCCATTGGGTCGTCTCCCATTTTAATATAGGCGTTGTCCATGTGTTTTGGCGAAGCCACAGTTCACCTTTGCGCACCATTTCCAGCAGTTCCAGGTTCTCTTGCCCGAACTCCTGCTTGGTCTTGCAACGCTTGGCGCGAACCCAGGCCTGAGCGGTCACGCTGTCTGTATAGATAGGCCATGGCAGATTGTATTTCTTCAAATACGCCAAACCTAACACCAGCGCCAGAAACTCACCTATATTGTTCGTACCTTGACGGAACGGACCGCGACGGAACACCTCTGTCCCTGTATCGGCTATCACACCGCGAAACTCCAGCAGTCCGGGGTTGCCGCTGCACGCCGCATCCACTGCCAGCGCCGGTAATATAGGTTTTATCTGTCCTTTCGCCATATCCTTTCTGTACTTTTGCCCCTCGCCCACTGGTACTCCTGCCGAGAATCGAACTCGGATCTAAGGTTTAGGAAACCCGTATTCTATCCATTGAACTACAAGAGCCGATGCGATTCACAAAAGCCTGTTTGTGAAAATTCGCGGCAAAGGTAATACTTTTTTTTCGAATATGCAAATTTTTCTGCATTTTTACATTACTATCCCATAAATACTCCCTCTACCCCCCCCCCACTCTTTAATTAATTCCTTAACTCATTAATTCACTAAAACTCCCTAACCCCTTAACTCATTAACCGATTAACTCCCGAATAACCATTGGGCTATTATTGGGTTATTATTGGGTTATTATTAGGTTATTATTAGGTTATTACCCTATTATTTAGCAGACGAAAAGCAGAGGAAAGCATGTGGTGTATCCCGTTTTAGGGACGCTCTCCCCACCCCCTCCACGAAGGGAAAAAACACGCACCTCCCCATAAAAAATGAATTTTCCGAACAAAATATTTGGTAGTTCCAAAGAAAAGCAGTACCTTTGCAGGATTTATTATGGACACGTATGCGCACACCCGAACTCGGACGCGGGCACGTATGCATAGAAAAGCAAGCAAAAGAGCAAACAAAAACGTATTACAAACTTATAAATTATAATATCATGAGACAATTGATTATTAAACTCTGCACGCTTCTTGCGGCCATCACCCTAAGCGTGAACCTCTGTTGGGGAGACAATGAACCCCAGAAAATCTATCTGGCTTCCATGCAAGCCCAGGTATCTCCGGCTTCCTCCGGTTCCGGACGAGTGCAACTGACTTGGCTGGATATCAAGGGAACACCTATGACAAGCGACATTGCTCAACAAATTCAATCCCCGAATCCCACAGGCCCTGCTGCTACAGCACAGGTGCTGGGAGGTACATTGTGCGCCATGGAAGGTGTGGAAGTCAATCTGTTGGAGATTGGAGGCACAGGGTCACAAATCTACATGACCTCCTTCCTCTATTTCCAAGCTGATGGTGTACCCGATAATGGTTCGTATCTGGATGGTTGGACATTCACGGACCCGGCTATCACGCGGCAGGATACGGCAATGGACAAAGCCCATCCTGAAAGTGCCTACTTCAAACTTCTACCGGACTCTGCAAATAATGCACTCTATCCGAGCGCAGCTGTGTACACGGTTGCCGGACAAGTGATGGCAGCGCCCAATAACATCTATGCCGTATTCAAAAAATACATTCTCTCTAACCCCACTGCTACCAGTGCCACACTGGATGCGGTAGAAGGACAAACCGCCACACTCTATGCCTCTGTGGATGTAGAGGGTGATCTGACTGTATTTGATCTGCTGGATGTAGCAATGCCTTCGTTCTCGGAAAACAGTCACAACCAATGGAGTTATAATCTGTTAGATATGACCACGACTCCGGTTTCCGAGAGAAAGGTTCGAGTAACCGTTCCTGTTACATTCACTGCATGGAACGGTATTACGGCAAATTCTTACAAAACGACATTAACGGTCAAGATGGAAGGTGAAAATCCCTCCACACTCAATATTCCGCTAACTGTTGATGCACTTGACCCGAACCGTCCTGCTGTCATACTCTACAATGGCAAAGATTCCATCACATCAGGAGCATGGGAGAATATGTATGCTATCGTAGGCTCCTACGCCAACCCTGTATTGAAACTCAATCAGGACTGCAGCGACCTGACTCTTGAAGATAATAAGACCTTCACATTGGACCTCAATGGAAACACGGCAGGTGACATCACCATATCAAGTGGTGAGGTCACCATTGCTTACAGCAATTATGGCGGCACGGCAGGTGCGCTGAATGTAACCGGTGGAAAAGTTATCCTCAACGGCGGCACATTCGCTTCGCTCACCAATAGTGCAATCGTGGAACAGAATGGTGCAACAATCACCGGCGCAACAACCAACAGTGGCACACTTACCACCACCGAAGGTGCATTCCAAGGCGGTCTTACCTCAAATGGCACCCTTACCCTTAACGGAGGTTCGTTCAACGGTACAACAGCTATCACCATTTCTGGCGGCACGGCTAACATCAACCGTGGAACAATTACGGGTACTACTTGCGGATTGAAAGTAACAGCTGGAACAGCCACAGTGAAGAAACTGGCGGCCATCACAGGTGGCACATATTCGGCACAACGCATAGGCGGCACGCTTACCATCCTTAGCGGTAAGTTCGGTGCACTGCTGGATGGCACAATGGATTTCACTGCAGGCTATTTCAAGACCAACAACTATGGTGTTTCCACCGAAGGAAAAACAGAAATGCAGGTTGTAACCGGTGTCGAATACAACGAGGGATACCGTTATTTCTTGGGAACAACAGAGTCCGCAAAGGATAACGGTGTCGGTGTCTGCCGCATAGGGAATGTCTCCTATTCCAAATTGGAAGACGCCATTGCTTACGCCAACAACAATCCCAATCAGGATGTGGTTATCTTTATGACCAACAATTACATTTTGCCTGCCGGTAACTATACCTTGCCTGCAAAAGCAACGCTGGTTATACCTATGGCGGATGACCAAAATAAAGAGGCGAACAAAATAGCACCTCGTGTATCCTTCAACGACATGAACCGTTCGCATCCGTATCTGCAACCTACAGAATTCCGCAGATTGACTTTCGCCAACGGCGTGAATATGGATGTGTTTGGTACCATCGAAATGACCGGTACACAATTCGCCAGCAACGAAGCCTACACGGCAATGCCTTATGGCCCTTACGGTCATCTTGTAATGGAAGAAGGCAGCCATATCACCCTGCAGGCAGGTTCAGAACTCCGTGCATGGGGCTTTATGACGGGTAAGGGAGAAACCGATGCTCGCCGTAACTCCACAGTACGCGAGATGTTCCAAATGGGTGACTGGAAAGGTGCAATGACTTCTGTCAAAATTACGGGTATGTTCCCTACAGTAGGTGATGATAGCGACAAGAAAATCTTCCCTGTTTCGCAATACTTCATCCAGAATGTAGAATCACCCGTTAAATACCATCCGGGCGCAGTACTTTCTACCGCTGCCACAGTATCGGAAGGCTTGATGAAGACGCTCGCGGTCACGATGGCTGCCAATGACATCAAAGTGGTTGGAGTTAGCGGACGGGATGCCGCCATCTTCCTGATGGATAACGATGCCGATGCTGACAATACCTGGGTGCGCAAATGGTATGACACAGAAAATGATATTCAAGTCTACGACATCAATAGTAGTGCCCACATTGGCTCTATGGTATTGGATATGGGTGAATTGAATATACCGATAGGCAAATTTGGCACTATTCCTGTTCGCCTGAACTCTGCTAATTTCGACCTGCCGATTGCATCCAACATGAAGATTCACTTGCTTACCGGTAGAATGGACTTCCAGCAAAATACCAGTTTGCTCCCTGGCGCAGAAGTGGAAGTGGATAAAGAATCCACCGTTTCCGTAGCTCAAGATGAAAATGACACGGAGCATACCGGTGCATTGTATGTATATGATGCCGACGATTGGGACAAATACGCTTTCTGCCACGTAGGAGAGGAATACGGCACTGCCTATACCAAAGTTGTTCGGTACACGCCGAGTTGGAACGGACGTCCCACCAAACGCAACGAACAGACATGCCCTCCCGATGCCGCCATCAATGTACACGGTACGTTCAGCACCGAAGAAGGATATGTATATACATCCGAACATGGTGCAAACATCTTCTCTAGCAACGAAGATGCCGGCACATTTATCTTTAATCAAGATGCCCCTGGAGAAGGAACCAGAACGGTCAATCAGGTAAAAGGTGAAAGCTCCTATGAAGAACGCACGTTCTATTCCGCAAACCTGAAGAATGGCGACGGCACGCATGAAAATACAAAGAACGCAGAAGCTGGTGACGCATATTGCTATAAAGATTACTTGTGGACCATTATGAAAGTCGATGAAGATGACAACTGTTTCATGGTGGACAACCACGGCAATTTCTATGCAAAGCCTGCTGACTATGTCGCTATAAATGCCACCAAAATATATGATGATATCAACGATGAATACGTGTTTAAAGGAAATGACGATCACACTTTCAGCGATGCTGCGGGCACAGGACGTCTCTTTATACTAATGCCGGGCAATTGCCAATGGTGGGAAGGAGAACTGAAAGACAACCTCTTCCACTGCATCCATCCGCAGAACGACACTTATTATTATTGGGATGAGGACGAAGAAGAATGGCTTGAACAGAAGTTCACCATCACTTGGAAGAACTGGGACGGAACAGTCATCACCACCAACGGTGGCATAGAAGGTGGTGAAAGCGTAACATCCTATCAGGTTACCTATGGCACACAAGCCGAGTTCTTTGGGACTAACCCGACACGTGAAAAGACAATCGATTACACCTACGACTTCACAGGCTGGAATCCCACACCGGGTATCGTTACTTCCGATGTCACCTATACGGCAACATTCGAACAGAAAGATCGCCAGTACACCATCACGTTCCAAAATGAAGGTGGATCGCTCATTGAGACACAGTTCCTCAAGCACAACGATGTACCTGTTTGCGAGAACACACCTACCAAAGTGGGGCATTTCTTGAAATGGGTGCCTGCCATTGCCGCCGTTACGGGTGATGCCATCTACACGGCAACTTGGTTGGAGGATAAACCTACCACCTACAATGTACGTTTTGTGGATTACGATGGTACAACACCGCTGAATGGTGAAGAGGGAGAAAATGTAGCCGTCGGAACGGATGCAAGCACAATCGCACCCGCCACGCCGAACAACAAACCCGAAACATCGGAATTTACCTATGTCTTCGACCACTGGTCACCGACGCTGCACGATGTAGATGATGACATTACCTACACCGCTGTCTATCGCGAAGTGGCAAAAACATACACCATTACATTCTTGAACGAGGATAATTCGGAGATTGAGCAACACGAGTATGCGTATGGCGAAACACCGGTTTGCTCCGCCACTCCAACCAAAGAAAATACGGCAGAGTTCACCTACTCTTTCGCTTGGACACCGCAGATTCAATCTGTCATGGGTCCTGCCACATACAAGGCTAAGTTTACTCCGACAACCAACAAATATACCGTTACCCTCCAATCCAACATGGGGAACGCGTGCACGCTCGCGGGCGCGGGTATATATGAATACGGTGCAAACGTTACGCTTCATGCCGAACCTAAGACAGGTTACACCTTTACGAAATGGCAGGAAACAGATAACACGGATGATATCAACCTCACTGTCATAGGCAATGTAACCTATACTGCCATAATGGCTATCAACGAAACCGTCATTACGGACACAACAGTCGCACTCGGAGCAACATACGACGTTCCGGAAAACACCAAAGTGAAAGACTTGATTCTCTGCTCTAACGGGGAAGAGTCTGGTAGCATCACCCATGCAGAAAACCTGCAGGTAACAGGCAATGCCTATTTCGACCTTACGCTCAATGCCACAGCTGGTCAGTGGTATGCTGTGGCTGTACCTTGGTATGTGAGTGTAGCAAACGGCATTTATATCAATGGCGCCAAGAAAACACTCAACCAAGACTATTGGTTTGTAGAATACAACAGCGCTCTCCGTGCAACCAATGGCATCGGAGATAACGGAAACGAATGTTGGCAGTTTGTCAATAGCGGCAACTTGCAACCGGGGCGCTTCTATATGATGTATCTGCGCAACAATGCCACCACTATCCGCTTTGCAAAAGTGGTTGGCACATCGTTCACCACCTACAACAAGGTATCGCTCTCTATGTATCCGCAATCCACAGGTGATGACAAAGATGCCAACTGGAATGGTATCGCCAACCCCGCTGTTTACTACACCGGCATGAACGAATTAAATTCGTATGATAAGAAGGCACAGGTATTTGACAAATCCTTGATGACTTTAGTACCTGTCACCCTCAGCACATACACCTTCAAAGTAGGAGAACCGGTATTCATTCAGGCTGAAAGCCAGAAAACAGTGACCTTGTCTGCGCCGTCTAACACACCGGCTCCAGCACGCCGTTTGGCTCCTGCCGCAGAAGAAAGCAAGGAATACGACATCCGTATTGCACAGGAAGACAAACCCTACACCGGCCGTGTATTTATCAGCACGTCTGATGACAAGGCGGACAAATATATCATCGGTCAAGACCTTGCCAAGATGGGAACATCCTCCATTGCAGCACAACTGTGGGTAGAGCGTTACAATACCCGTCTCTGTGTCAATCGCACGCAGATGAACGACAATCAGGCTTACTTCCCGCTCGGTATCTTTGCGCCCAAGGCAGGTGAATACCTCATCTCCTCGGCCGTTTCTGCTGCCGAAGGCGAAGAAATCTATGTCACCCTTAACGGCACGCCTGTTTGGAATCTCGCTGCAGGTGCATACACTGCCATTCTGCCTGCCGGTAATAGTACGCAGTACGGCTTGCTTGTCACCCGTCAGAATGCACCCGCTATGCCGACGGATATTGAGGAAACAGCTACCGAGAATGATGCCGTACGCAAAGTTCTCATCGGCAGTCAGATTTACATTCTCCGCGAGGGTGCTGTTTATACGGTAACCGGACAAAAATTGCAATAACCTTATAGCTTACCTATTGATATGAAAAACAAAGCATATATCGCACCGCTCACAGCGGAATATCAAATTGAGACAATTGGAGTCATTTTGAGTGAATCACCCAACGAACCGTTCACACCGGAACCTCCTCACATCAATCCGGCTCCTGTACGCAACAACATTCCGGGAAACCGTGACTAATAAGGATCAGTCTTGATAAATATGGTTAGTAACACGCGTATAATTATTGTTCTTCTTATGCTTGGGCTTGCTACAGCGGCCCTGGCATACACCCCGACAGGCTCTTCCTGCTATGACGCCATCCCGTTGGGCAAAGATTTCCATGCGGAAATCACCGAACCGGGAACATATTGGTATTACGGCAACACATTTGACCTGCCGCTCGCTGTCTATTTCACCACATCGGCGCAATCCCCTAAACCGGAAGTGGAAATGGACTTTACCTGCACACCCGGGCACTACAGCGATCCTATCCTGAGTCGTCTCTTCGGGGACAACGAAGAGAGCGGTATTCAGATCGAAATGCCCCATAAGCCGGACTTAAAATCGCAATCTGCAGAAGATGGTAAAATTTGTTACTATCTGTCTATGGGTAAGACCTACCGTGATATGCTGTTGAAAGAGGGTATTGATTACAACGTAGTAGTTTATGTCAAAGTCACCTATCGCTCTGCAGGAACAATGAGTATGGCTCCGGAAGGCATGTTCGCCAACTGCCTGGATGGCTTCAAGTTCATGCACTTGGGAGACACCGTCCATGTACATGCCAATGATGGAAGCCGCCATATCGTGCTTCCCTACATCCAATGGCAGAACGATTCCATACGCTTTACCTGGCAGGGAACGAACCCTATCACATTTGCAGTGGCCACAGAGTGTGACTTCAACCCGCGCGATAATACCAATACGAAAATAACGAACTGTTGGAAGGATAAAACGCAAAGCGACACCCTCAAACTTACACCGATAAATCTAAAACACTATATTGAGAGTGGAGAATTCCCCAACGAAGCGGGCATCTTCTTCGGCAAATGGATTTCAGCAAGCGATGGAGTTCTTAAGGTAGAGCGTGTCCCGATGGCACCGCCTCAAGGCAATGCCACCGTACTGGCTTACAACAAAGCAGTATCCATCCGGCAGACCGACACCCTTTCGCTCTATGCTATTCCTGCCACCTGGACAGGAGCAACACAGTTCACAACGCCTACTAACTATCCGTTCCGTATGTATGTGGGCTTGTCGCCCGATTTCACACCTGCCACCGCAGTAGATTCTTTCCGCTTCGACATGGCCAATGACGGACATCGCTTGAAGTTGTACACCGAGGATATGGATGCCTTGTGGGGAAAAACGGATAATATCTACCTGTATGTGCGTTTCCGCTGCAATGCTCCCACCACGCTTACTGCATCCAAGTGGAAACCCAACACCTGTGATTCGTCTGCCATCAATCTGCAAACGGGAACGCAGTATTCTGTTGATCGGAAGGATATAAAAATCTATCGTTTCAACTACCACGACTGGAAACGGGGAAACCTCACTTTCGCTTGGACATCCACTTCTACTTCCTACAAATGCTATACCTATATCGCCAACACATGCAAAGCCAATGCATCAACTACAGATCCGAACGTTATTGGATATAAAAACATTAGTAGGAATAAACAATGGACACTTACTGCCGAAGACATGACGGGTTGGGAGGAGCAAGTTGGAGATGATGGCTACCTTTATGTCCGTTTCTGGGCTGCTGATGGTGGAGGAAAAATGACTATCACCTCCACAGCACCGGAAGAAGAGGACCCGATGTTTGTTTCTGTGGAATCCATAGGACTCACTTCCAATGTGGAGGCTATTAATGAAGATAATCCCACTGCCGTCATCACTGCTACCATCCTTCCTGCCGATGCCACCATTCCCACACTCAAATGGACCATCACCGAAGGTGCAGGGCTGGTAGTCTGGAATCGTTCGAACATCCTTGAACTTGGTTCCGAAGAAAAATACGGACAGGTCACCATCAAAGCTACGGCAACCGATGGTAGTGGTGTTTTCGGCACGCTCAGTCTCATGGTTGGCACTCCACCTATCGTTACAGATCTGACCGATCCGACCGACACGGACAATGACTATAGCCGTATCATCCTTTGGAACGGAACAATGCTTATTGAACTCAATCGTGCAGGCGTTCATACTTGGTACGACATGACCGGACGGCCTGTAAATAAAAAATAAACGCGCACAGCGAACCGATGGAATCGTTGAAAACATATTGTCTTACCGCACTGCTGTTCTTCATAGCGGCTTTCTCTCTTTGCGCACAAAGCAATGGAGAAGCGCGCCATGCTGGAAAACGTTGTGAGGATTTGATTAAGGAACTCAACTATCCTTATTTCTACTGTGATTGCCACAACACGGCTCGTGATTTCGAGTTCGGGTTGGATATGGCTATCTCCGACACCACCTGGTTCAAAGCCACCACAGCACAACTGCGGCAAGGCATATCTGCCTATTGGTTCGCCACATCTTCCGTCACGATGGAAGTATATGCACTTTGCTCTTCCACAATGCCGACTATCGTTCTTACCGTAGAACCCAATCAGATGCACGAGAAAGATGCAGACGAAATCAATAGAAAAATTAGCGAAATGGGCTCGACAGCCGAACAGGCACTTAATAACATCACGCCACGCATACGTGTCTATCCGAGCCGCGTCGGCGGAGAAGGACGTGTCATCTGCTATCCCTACAACCAGGGTCCCAATTCCACTTGTGAAGATCCCTTGCAGATATTCGCTGGCATGACCTACGTAAGCAGCAATGAGGAAGATGTATACTATATGTCCAATGTGCATAATTATACCGACAGTATGTTCATTCATTGGAAAGAGAAGGACAATTCTCCCTGTCTCTTATCCATCACTTCCGATTCCTGCAACGGACCGCTGTTGATGCAGGCAGTCTTAAGCGACTCCACAAAGGTATTCTTCCCCGATAAGAACATCCTTTCTGCCGCTCGTCAGAACAAAGACACGCTTTTCTTCCATTTCTCGCACGCAGCGGGGAAAACAGGACGCATCACCTTCCGTCGCGCAGCCACTTTTGTGACGGATACCATCGAAGAGACATTCTGTCAGGGACGGGGCATTGTGCTGAAAGATACCACCCTGCGGCAAACAACCCTCTATTCCGACACCACATGGGTGGTCAAAGACACCTTGCTGGTCACTTTATACAATCTGCATATCACACCGCCGGAACAATATCGTGATACCATTTCCATCACATCCAAACAATTGCCTTATCCTTATCGGAACACCCAATTGCTGAACACTTTCGGAGACTATCTCGTACAGGTACGCCTGCCTAATCAGTGCGACGAGGATTATCAGGTGCATGTCAATCATCGCATCGTCTATTCCATTGCTGAAAAAGAGGAATCCATCTGTTTGGGAAAAACATACTTGGCTACTGACGGACAGGTCTTTGCACGCGATACGGCCATTGTGGATTCCATTTGGCGGGATCAAGACACCTGTGCTGTCACTTCGCTCACGCTTCGCTTTGTAGAACCGGAACTGGAAGACACGGTCGTTTATCTCAATAGCGAACAACTCAAAACGTTCTACTTCCTTGGGAAACCCTCTTACCGCCAATTTGGGTCACACGACATCGTTTATGAGCGAAAAAATGCTTGCACACGCTATATCCACCTTACTATCAACGAAGTAGAACTGCCCACAGATATTCTCGAAGCAGAAGAAAAGCAACAAAACACCGTACGTAAGTGGATGCATAATGGCATACTGTATATAGAAAAAAACGGACAACTCTATTCTACACTTGGAAATAAGATACAATACAACATATATAATAATAACTAAAAAAAATAAATAATGAGAATGAAAAAACTTTTGCTTTTCATTGTGGCAGTCTTAATGACTGTACCAATGATGGCCATCGGATTAGGCGATGGCTCCTCGAAAGATGATGCGAAGGAATTCAACTGGGAGGAAGTGAGTATTCAGGATGCGGACACCATCTGGTATCGCGTTCCGCTGGATCCTATCTATGAAGAGGAGTCACCTACCCTGGCACTCTATCTTACCAACCTGAGTAATGAAACTGCGCATGTTACCGTCCGTGGTTACTTAATGGGCGAAGACAAGGCCGAGGTGTACGACATTCCGGCGAAGACCAACAAAATCTGGTCAAAATCGGTAAGCATACTGGTTCGTATGCAACAAAGGGAAGCGTACCTCTGCTTGACCAGCAATGCAAAGGTCGCACTCAGTGCCAAAGTGTACGAGACCACCGATTTGGATGAAGCTTGTTTGAAAGCCAAAACATTCAACTGGGCTACGGGTGCCATCCAACCCGCCGGCGACGGTTGGTGGAAAGTGGATCTCACCGAAGCCAAGCAACGCCCTGACAAAACCGTAGCTGTTTCCATTCAGAACCTGGGTAATGCTACTGCTTACATCACGGGTGCGGTTTCACCGGACTGCCCCAGTTCAGGTAAAACGGAGAAGTCAACCACCCTTGCAGCAGGTGCTACACGCTGTGACACGCTCTCCCGTGCTATGATTGACATGCTCGGTGGAGGTGAAATCTACATCTACGGTGTCACCACCCAACGTCTGAAAGTAACAGCAAATCTTGTGGATAAACCGAATCCCACTGAACCTGCTATCGCTTGTAACGTGGAAGAACTGAAACTTAATCAGGACTATCATGTTACTGCCGGCACCTATGAATACCGCATCCCCGTAGATTCATTGAAGGGACGTAAATTGATGCCGGAAGTCACTATTACGAACGACAACCCCTCTGCAGCCGCAAAGATTGACGCAAAGGTTTCTTTTGCTTGCGAAAATGAAGAAGGCAGTCAGGATTTCCTGGAGCGTTCCGTCACCATCGGGGCAGGCAAGTCCATCGTTCGCGAAGTGGAGAAAAACATGGTGGATGGTATTAAAGAAGGCGTTGAGTATGTATATATTCGCTTCACCACCACACAGGCCATCTCTTTCTCCGGACGACTCAAACATATCCACGAAGGTGATGCTTGTAAAACCAGTGTTCTTTTCGATTGGGAAAAAGGCAATACCCAGCAAGGCGGTAGCACCGTTTGGTATGCTGTCAGCATCAAAGAGGCTAAAGAAGGTGTGAAGAATATTCATGTCTATGTAGAAAACCTTTCTTCTTCCACAGCTTCCGTTTATGGAGCTCTTGCATTTAGTTGCCCATACACCGATTTGCAGGATATCTCACGTCGACTTGGGGGACACAAGCAAGTGGACAAAATAATCAGTTACTCGCTCTTCGGTCAAACAGCAACCGACACCGTTTATGTAGGTGTCACCACTGACCAATCTCTCAAGATGTGGGCGGTTCTGGAAGATGCAAAGAGAAAGGATCCTACCCTCGACTGTAATCAGGTTACCGATTTCGATTGGACATACGGAAATCGTCAGAAAGCGGATACTGCTGTTTGGTATCGCGTCAAGGTAGATACACTCCGTCACATGGAGTTGCTGCCTTACATCACTGTCCGCAACGAGAATCCGAATGCTTCTGCCCTTGTCAAAGGCGAGCTTTCTTATATCTGCCCTGACACTTTGGAGAACTCCAGACATTCTATCACCATCGGTGACGGAGGCCTGTATGAAAAACTGCTCACACGCGACATGGCTCCTCTCTTCCGTACGGATGTAGAGTACATTTATGTACGTGTCGAGTCCAATCAACCTATTTCCATACAGATTCGGATGCAACAGGAGAACGAAGGCAGTAATTGTCGTGTCGCTATTCCGTTCAACTGGGTCAGCGGTAATGACCAAGCGCCTGAAGACGGTTCCGTTTGGTACAGAGTTGACCTCACCGAAGCCAAAGCGGCCAGAGGTATGAATCTTCTGGTACAACTCACCAACAAGGATCGCCGGAACAATGGCAAAGTGGATGGTTCTCTTGCCACCACTTGCCCTTGCGAATCTCCACAAGACCAAAGTGTAAATGTTGGCGCAGGCATTACCCGTACCAAAGAAATCACACGCTCCATGTTGGAAACGTTTGGTGATACGGTGTGGATACGCGTCAATACGACTACGGACATCCATTTCGAAGCACATCTCGTTCCCGCAGAACAGTTCGACACTATTGATGCCTGCTTGAACGCCATTCCGTTCGAATGGGGCACCGATATGATTCAGCGTATCGACACTGCTTGGTACTATGTGCTCACCGACACCCTCAATCGCACCACGCTTGCTCCGCAGGCTATACTCCAAGACCTCAGCGGACAAAACAATAATATCAAGGTAGAAGTTGCCTACGAGTGCCCTGTCACCGAGGCAATGACGCAAAAGAGCACTGCGCTGAACGCCAACGCTACTATCAGCAAAGTCTTTGAGCGCAGTCTTATTGATCCTATTATACAGAAATACGACACCGTTTGGTTCCGTGTTACCCGAACCGTAGGTAAAGGAGACTTCCTCTTCCGTGCTGACCTTGTTGACCCGAACACGGGTGACAAATGTGCACACGCTCAGCTTATCGCGCCGAAAGATACTGCATTCCTTCAGGAAGCTGGTACTACGGCTTGGTATAAGATTGCACGCAGAGAGTTTGCAGAATCCCATCTGCGCGCACTCTTCTCGCTGACCAACACGGATAACACCGCTGGTCGTGTAACCGCATCTGTTTACACCTCTTGCGACAGCACGGCATTTGAGTCTGCCACCCGTTCGCACGGCGCAGGATCAAGACAGGAAAAAGAAGTCGGTTCTGATTTCTTCCGTGGTTTCTCAAGCGAATATATCTACCTGGAACTGACTACAAAGCAACAAGTAGAACTCGCTGTGAAAATTACGGAGGAAGAGCAATACGAAGAGGTCATTACAGCTTGTGACAGTGCCATCTTTGCTGTGCCCAACCAAGACTATTATCAGACGGCGGGCACACAGGTTTGGTATAAGGTGGACCTCCTCAATATTCGCGAAAACACCATTGGTGACGGATTACTCACCATCAAGAACCTGTCCGAAAACACCAATAACCTGATAGGCGAAATCAGTTGGGTTTGTCCTGTTATCTACAAGATGACCACCAAGGGACTCTCGCTCACACCGAATCAGGTTTATACACGTGTAGTAGAACGTAGCACCATCAACGCTTCATCCGACTCCGTAGTTTACGTTCGCGTTACAGCGCCTGAGGACATCACCTTCCGTTTCGACATCACACTGGCAAAAGGTGACCTCTGCTCCAATCCTATTATCTTCGATTGGGAAAAAGGTAATGTACATCCGGGTGGACAGCACTTGTGGTACAAGGTGGAACTTGACTCAACGAAGATTCCTGCCAACAAGGATATCAAACTTCACGTCACCAACCTTACCTCCGACTCTGCCGTTGCAGATGCTGACCTTACATTCGACTGCTTGGATCAGAAACTGACCACGCTGTATTACGAATTTGCACCTGATAGCACCAAGTCCCGTATCATTGACCGCGACCTGATTGGCTTCTATGGATGGCCCACAGGACTCTTTATCCGCTACTCGTCTAACAAAAACACCCATATATGGGTTAAACTTGTTGACGCACTGCCGGAGGAAGTTCTCCATGACACCGTTCCGCGTAAGTATGTCTGCGACGAGACCATGTTCCATGATATTTACACCGGCAGAGACACCCTGATCTCCTCTGCCATATCCCCCGACTTCATCTGGGAAGACCATGTGCCGTTCCGCAAAGGAACGCTCCTCTGCGACAGCGTTCATCACATGCACGTAACACCCATTGTCGCACCGGACACCACCTTGGATGAAGACAGATTGCGGACTATGGAAGCACTGCCACTGGTAATTCGCGGCATGAAAGTCTTCACCGACTCGGCTACCGCTGTTCTCAACCGTTACTTCCGCTCTGTTGATACCGATTCCATTATGGATATCGTAGCCATCAATTGGGAGGCACTGGACAACGACGGCAACTATAGCCCCGTAGAGGAGGTTTATCGCGACTATCTGGCAAAAGACCACTCTACTCCTATCACCTTGCATTACATCCTTTCTGCGGATTGTAATGGTGAAGTCACTGACCTTGAAGGTCGTGATCTCATCATAATGCCGGATGCATGGAAAGATGTCACAAAGGATGTCAATTATTCGGACACTGTCTGCGCTGGCACACAGATTGGTATTGGTGACAATGATGCCTTCACGCTGACACAAGACAGTGTTATCAACCACACCATCCAATTTGAGGTCGTAGATTCTCTTGAGCAGGTTCGTAGAATGGATACCATCTATGCTTATTCTGTCAAACTTTGGAAGCAACCCGACCTCTCGGAAATAGAGTTCACCGTTCCTTCCATCGCTGCCGGTCAGACTATTGACTTCACAACAGCCGTTGCTGACATTCAGGCTATGCTTGCACAAGAACGCAGCGAAGACGCCACCGTTGCCTTGGTGGATAGCATTGGTTGGGAAATGAAGAATGTTGCCGGCTCATACGATGCATACGTTGACCAACCTGTAGCTTCCGATGCCACCGAGGTAACCATGCGTTTCTTCGTCCGCACCATTTGCGGTGACATCCTTTATAGCGCCGACTCCACTTGGACCGTTGAAAGTGCTTGTCCGGATGCAGAGATAATGCCCGCAACACAAGCCACCATCTGCCCAAGATCGCGTTATACTTGGATCATTGGCGAAAGAACCGTAGGTGTGTACACTGCGCAGGATATTTATCATGACACTATTCCTGCTGTAAATGGCTGCGATAGTATCATCTACACGCTTGACTTGCACGTCCTCGCCAAGAATCCTGACGACAACAAACGTCTGCCTGATACCACTGTTTACGATGGTTACACTTTCGATTGGTTGGACGGCGAGTCCTACATCATTCGGAAAGATACAACTTTCTCCTATTCATACCAATTTGCCGGATTCGATTGCGATAGCGCACTCACCGTTCGCAATGTGAAGTGGAGAGCCATCGAACGTGTGACTGCCGCCCCTGTAGACACTACAATTTGCACAGGAACCGTATTCGAAGGACGTATAAGTAGCCATCAAATCACAGCCGATACCGCATGGACCGACAGCGTTCGCGCGCAAATCCGTCTCGAAAATGACACCATCGGATATGTTGATTCCATTTACAGTTACAATGTCCATATCTACAGAAACCCTGATCTGTCGGAAATCATCTTCACCGTACCGGCTATCACGGCGGGTGAAGCCATTAACTTTGCGACGGCCTCTTCCGATATCCAAGGACAACTTGATGCACAGACACTCAACAACAGCCACGTAGCTGCAGTTGATTCCATCGGTTGGGAAATGAAGAATGGCGAAGACAATTATGAAGCATACATTGATGCACCTGTCAGACTGTACGCAGCCGATGTAACCATGCGTTACTTCGTCCGCACCACCTGCGGTGACATCATCCCAGGTGCAGACTCCACTTGGACCGTCGAGCATATCTGCCTGACGCCGGATAGTGTCATTACCAACACGACCATTTGCGAAGGCACTTCTTATAAATGGGAAATTGATGGACGCGTTATCGGCACCTATGATGTGGATAGCACCTACCGCGACACCGTTGCCGGTGCGTTCTGCGATAGTGTGGTAAATGTGCTCCATCTCCATATCTTCACCATGAAACCGGATGACCAACACATCATCTCCGATACCACTATCTACGATGGTTATTCCTTCAACTGGATGGATGGTGAGTCCTATATCATTCGGAAAGACACTGTCTTCACGTATATCATTCCGTCTGTTGAATTTGGTTGCGACAGTGCTTCCTTCACGCGTAATGTGAAGTGGAGAGCCATTCCGCGTCTAACGGTTGACTCCACGGCCACCGTCTGCGCAGGCACCGTTATTGAAGCGCGTCTGGGTAATCATGAAATCACAGCTGATGTGGCTTGGAAAGACAGCATACGTGCCGAAATCCGTCTGGAAAATGACACCATCGGATATGTAGATTCCATCTACACCTATAAGTTCTTC
This sequence comes from uncultured Bacteroidales bacterium, assembly GCA_902780495.1. Taxonomy (GTDB): domain Bacteria; phylum Bacteroidota; class Bacteroidia; order Bacteroidales; family Paludibacteraceae; genus Colicola. The sequence continues at coordinate 39,718 of CACZFM010000008.1, read as the reverse complement.
ACCTACAAGTTGCCTGACAAACTGCCGGCGAGCCTGATTGACAAGGTGAAAGCTGTCTGCGGTTCACCGCTTGACACTGCCGATGCAGAAGCCGACATACGCGCTTATCTCGTCAAAGATGCTGACGGACTGCACATGGACAGCACATCTGCCATCACATGGAAGATGGAGAAAGGCGGACGGTTCGGAGCAGCTTCGCAGATTATTGATGGTAGTCTTGGCTACAATGTCGCTTTCCGCGTCACTGTCACCGACCGTTGCAACAACAGTGTTTCGTTGCAGCGCACTATCGAAATCGAAGATCCGGTAGGAGACCGGATGGACGATATCCTTGTCGGAAAATACGAACCGTGGTTGCTTATGATTCATGTAAATAAGATTAGAGAAATGCTCAACAATCCGGATCTGGTTATCAACGACCAGGATGTAAGTTGGTTCACAACCGATGGTACTGTTGATACCGAACTGCCCGGTGTACACGGCTTGTATTACACCTCTGACAAACCGCTGGCGGGTAAGTTCTTCGCTAAGATTTACATGATGAACGCCATCGGATGCTATTCCGAGGTTCGCACCAACACCATCGACTGGTCGCAGTCCGAACATGCACCGCTGCGACTCGTTCCTAACATGGTTAAGAACGGTGAATCGATGACTCTGGAGAATCTGGATGCGGATGCCGAGTCAGCCATCCACGTCTATGACGGTTCGGGTAACCTGATTTTCAACACCACATCCACCGGCTTGGTTGACCTTGAGATTAAGTCGCAGGGCGCACCGGGCATCTACATGATGCGTGTTGAATCGGGTGATAAGAAAGAAACTTTACGTTATATCATTAAATAAAAGGAGGCAGCAAGATGAAAAACATGTTGAAAATTGCATTTGCAGCCGTTGCGTTAATTGCTGTAGGTGTGTCGGCGGAAGAGCCGACCACCTCGGCAAAGTTGTCTGACTTCAGTGTCGGAGATACCATCGTCATCAAACGCGACCATCGTCGCTACTTGACGGGAGAACTCATGTCCACATGGGTATATAATGTGGAACATACCATCCAACAGGTAGGTGGCAAACGGTGGCCCAATGGTATATTGATTCGCGGCATCTACTCTTGGGTAGGACCGGACGATATTTTGAACAAATCCACACATCCCCAATTGGCAGAAGAGAATCAGGAAGCCAAGCGTGAGGACGAGAAAAAGGTGGCAGAAGAAACTCCCATTGTTGTAGTGGAAGAAACCCCTGCCGCACAGGAAGAAGTTACTCCCGCACCCGTGGTTGTGGTAGAAGAGACTCCTGCCGCACAGGAAGAAGTTACTCCTGCTCCCGTGGTTGTAGTGGAAGAAACACCTGCCGTACAGGAAGAAGTTACTCCTGCTCCCGTGGTTGTGGTGGAAGAAACTCCTGCCGCACAGGAAGAAGTTACTCCTGCTCCCGTGGTTGTAGTAGAAGAGACTCCCGCCGTACAGGAAGAAGTTACTCCCGCACCCGTTGTCGTAGTAGTGGAGGAAACCCCTGTCGTTCAAGAAGAAACTCCTGCCGTACAAGAGGAAGTTGCTCCTGTTGTTGCGGAAGAAACGACAAAAGAGAAAAAACAACTCGGTCCTGCCAAAGAAAGTTTGGGCGTTGAAGCGGTAACCGAAGAGACGGAGAACCATCCTGAGATTATCCCCCAGTGCGACCGCTTTACCATCGGTGTCCGTGCCGGTCTTGCATCCTTGATGCACGATGCCGGCAAGATGGGTAAATGGCACACAGGATTTGATGCTCTGCTTGACCTCCAATACGCTCACTATTGGAAGAAAGACGCTTGGAGAACCCAATATGGTATTCTCGTAGGCCTCAGTGCAGGCTACTCGCGTTCGCACATCGAAAGCGCCATCAAAGACCAATTCTCCGAGAGAACCGCTGACGGACAAATTGACTACACCATCCAAGCAGACAAAGTGAAAGAATACGACGGTCAAATCCAACTGGAAGTACCCGTTATGTTCAGCATGATTCACGACTGCGGTCTGTTCTTCAACTTCGGTCCGCGTTTCACGGTGCCTGTGTATGCACACTACGACCAGAAAATCTCCAGTCCTGACATTATAGCTCACTTCCCCGAAGAAGATGTAACTGTTTATAATGCCAAGATTACAGGTCAAGTTACGGACGACCAGGCTAAGAGCAAAGGCAAATGGAGCGCAAGTAAAATCAACATCATGTTGGGTGCTGAACTGGGTTACGAAGTTCGTTTCCCCAGCCAGAACTCGCTCGGTATCGGTGTTTATGCCAACTACAGCGTTTACACGCTCTACACCAACAACACCGACAAGGCTTCGCTCGTTACTATCAATGAGTTGCCTGCTGCCAACAAACCCGCTGTTGTGAACGTGCTTTCCGCCACCGATACTTACAACCAAAAACTTGGTTATTTCGATGTAGGTTTGAAACTGGCATACCACTTCAACCGCATTCGCAAAGACTCCGCTTGGATTCAAAGATAACAACTATCTTTTCTTTCCCGAAGAGGGTGTGTCAAACCAATTGGCACACTCTCTTAAATCAATAAAGCGTGTTGTTTCGCATTACATCCGCACAGGAAAGAAAGCAACCATCATCACTACGAACCTCGCTTTCAATCGTTGGAGTGAGGTGATTGAAGACAAAATCCTTGTCACTGCACTCGTCGATCGGCTCACGCACCGGGCACACTTAATTAACATGACAGGTGTCTCTTACCGCCTTAAAGAGACCCAAAACATGCTAAATTGAAACAAAAATGCAAAATAATTGCAAAAATATTTGGAAGTTTAACAATGAATTACTACCTTTGCAACCGATTCTCTAAGTGGGATACTTTTCAATTAGTATCTGGCGCACTTTTCAATTGTTAATTACAGCTAACTCCTATATAATTCCCCTAAGAAACATTTGCGTATATCGAAAAATTGTCGTATCCCTTCCCTTATATTTAGTGTAGTGTAGTATATTAGGTTATTATTGGGTGATTATTGAGTTATTATTAGGTTATTAATAGGTTATTAATATGAGACGAGCCTGACGATAACAAGAGAAAAAAATGGAAATAGTTGATTTGTTGGAATATAACGAACGGGCACAGCTGCGGGAGTGGTTCGAGCAACATGCTGCCAACCAAAAGTTCTGCTGGATTGCGATGTACCGCGGCAAGAAAAAGCCGGAAGGCGTGTGCCTCCCCTACCTTGATATGGTTGAAGAGGCACTATGTTTCGGATGGATAGACTCTACCCTCAAGCGTCTGGGTGACGGTCGGCTGGCGCAGCGGTTGTCGCCTAGACAAAAACGCAGCCATTGGACCGACCTGAATAAACAACGCTGTGCAACAACGCGGTCTGATGACCAATCTCGGTCGTGCCGCATTACAAAGAGGTGAGGAGAAACATTAGAGGACTCGCAGAGATAAGTCCTGCGCACAAAAAAGACATCCATGAGGATGTCTTTTTGCGGTGCGGACGAGACTCGAACTCGCGACCTACGGCGTGACAGGCCGGTATTCTAACCAACTGAACTACCGCACCGGATAGTGTGCTTTTTTCAAAAGCGGGTGCAAAGGTACTGCTTTTTTTTGACATGACCAAATATTTTTGACACTTTTTTCAAAAAATAATTCTAACACACTGATTTTCATGTAGAAAAAAAATATGCGAATTTGACACATTTAATAATAATGGGTAAAAAATCACTGAAACATTTGCGTATGTGCAATTTTTGTTGTACCTTTGTCGGCGATATTCAACCTAAGCAATCCTACAGCCATGCCCAAGAAACTCATTCCTTTTTCCACTCAAGCCAATGACTATTATGCCGCCAAATATGTAGCGGAGGCTTCATTGTTTTACGAATCGAAGATGCTGCAACTGGTAGGTGGTGACAGGGACAAGTTGCGCGCCTCTGTACCCGGTGTGTCTCTTCCCCATCACTTGGCATATAAGTTGGATTCGCTTTGCAGTCCCGATGGCCACCGAATGTATGAGTTCCTCATCGAATATCACACTAAAAAACCAAGCGAGGGTATTTACTACGGATGCCGTGGCATTACCCTATCCGGCTTTGACCATGCGAAGGAAATTGAGCAGTTCCGTAGAGAACGTGAAATCGTTTTGCCGGAAATGTGCCAGATTCTCAACAACACATTCCCGCTAAAAGATTTCTCCCATCGTTTCAAACTGACCGACAATGCCAACGACAACACCTATTGGCTCTTTTGGATTACTCTTAACGAGGAGGAGGACATTCGGAAAGTAGGAGTAACAGCCACGACCATCATTCGCAATGTCTTCCGGCGATACCTCAATGGCGAGGCATTATCCAATGGAGCCTTGCCGGAAAAGAGTTTTGAGCAGGAGCCGACATGCTTTACCCATGAGACCTATCAGGCACTTCTGGATCGCATCCAATATGTGAACGGCGACAAAACCATTGATGCGCAAAAGACCGCAGAAGCAAGGGCAGTGTTTGAGCGCTTTATCATTGGCGCAGAGTATCAACGCCTGATCGCAAGAGACCCTAATTATCCGTGCGCATGGCGCATACAGAGAAACGACCGCATCGATTTCGGGCGAATGATGGTGGCGCTCTTTGAGTATCTTTACAACCACGGACTAATCAACAAAGCCTTCAAAACCTACGAACGGAATGAAACCATCCATATCCCATGGACGGCTTTGTTCAAGGTGTTTTTGGATATGGACGGCAATGTATATACACCTGCCATGAAAACACAAACCATGCGCCCCACCAAATCGGCACGAATGGACAAAGAAAAGGCCGAATGGATGAATGTGATAAAGGAATGTCTGAAAAATTGACAACTAATTTCAACAAAATTTGTAGACGTCTACAAAAAACAGAAAAAAAAGCAGTATCTTTGCAGCGTAAAAGCGAATGTACTGCTTTCATCAACTAATTATATATGAGTAAATATAAATTTTTCGAACCTTATGTCGGCAAACATTATGCCGATGGTATCAACGGCAAGCGGATTTTGGTGTTAGGGGCAAGTTTCTACTGCGACCGCGTCACCTGTCCGTTCTTTGCATCGTGCACAAGTGTTATTCACAAAGACTCGTCAGCCTTTGACGCGAAATGTCCTGAATACCAACCTGCGGGCAAACAACTTCATCTCGAACCGAGTTATTGTGTGGAGGATGCACCAACTACCTATCAGCGATTTGCCACCTATATGGGCAAGTTCTTGCAGACCGATGACTACGATACGGTTTGGGACCATCTGGCCTTCACCAATTATGTGCAGTTCTTTCTACCTGCCACCAATGGTTCGTTCCGCGAAACATCGTGGTCCGACCTCTCGGAACGGGATTTGAAAGCTTTTACCGAAGTGGTACAAGATTTGCGCCCCGACATCGTGATTGTATGGGGCAGTGTGATTAATTCCTGCCTGAAGGAGCAAAATCCCTATCTGGTGGACATGAAAGAACTACGTGAGACAGAGTTCTATATTTGCCATCTGAACGTGCCTGGAGTTCCGCAGCCCATTGCCATCATCAACCCCTATCATCCCTCGTCAAGCGCCTGGTATAGTGCCATGAAGCAGTTTGACGGCTATTTAACGAACCTTATACATTCCTAACAAACAACAATTATGAGACCGACCGTATTCGAAGACCCTTGTCCGAAACCGGGACATGGAGTGCAAGACTTTCTTGATGAATTGTGCAAACGTTCCAAAGAGAAGCATGATGACCACGCATAAGCCCTTATCCGACAAGCGCATCGCGTTGCTGCGCCAACGTGTGCAAAACTACGAGAAGCGCATGATTGAAATCGCCGAATGGGACGACAATTATTTCTTTGAAGGACCGCTCTCCCGAACGCAGAGACAACGTATCATCGCTTTGTTGCAGAAACGCAAGGCGGCACTCAATGATATGTTTGCCGCCACGAACAACGAATTGGCGCGATTGGAACAGTTGAATACCCAAATTGCGACGATGACCGAACAGATGTATGCAGATTTGAGGAACTTCTACAAGGAACGTCTGCGCATGTCCGGCATGGAGGAATATGACAACAACACCTATATAGAAGCGCAATTACACTATAATTTCTACACCGAACATTCCGTCTTGGCAATGGAAGAGGACGACTATTACGGCTCGAAGTTTTCCTCTATGCTCAATCTCTTTAACGAGGAAGATGGATTCTCCTATCCGTGGTTTGCCTATGCGTCTGTGAAATTTAACCCTAAAGACAGAAATGCCGATATCAACGCCATACAGGGCTTACAAAACCCCATCCAAAAGAAAACCTTTGCGATAAAATGGCTGCAACGTCCGAACACTGACCACCTGCCTATTTGCCACGGGCTTTATGATCTGATTGCGCACCATCTGTATTCCCTACCCGATATTTTGCGAATGAATAGTTTTGCAATACGGATTGAGTGTAATCATAACCGATTTATAGAATGTTAAATTTGACAGTGCACCCGAACTTATAGGGTATAATCCGATGAAGAAATATGTATTTTTACTGTGTACTTTGTTATGCATGATGTCTTGCAAACCCTCCATTGACGAGGCTTCGAACCGTTCGGAACATTATTGTGCCACCCATCAGCATTCACGGTTGTTTTATTACGAATGCAGCCACTGCGGTTTGGTGGTCAAAGCCAATCAATATCCGGATAGAGGCGCGAATTGCAAAGGGCGTGAGGGTAATTCGAATTATGGCGGACATAGTTGGCACATGCTGTGTGAAGTGGGTACGCAACGAATTATTCAATGCAAACACTGTGGCCTCCGACTGCAGTGTGATAATCCGTTTGGCGTCCAATGGGGGTGTTGCAGTGACGGAAAGAGCAACCATTCCTGGGAAACCATCTATTGACGAAAGCGCACCTACATTTGACCAGAACCATAGTCCGAAAGTTCATCTATAACGGCATCGTGGTTGATACATCTGCCGCAAGTCGTTGATGAGTTGTTTCAGAGTGACCATAGGGTCGTTTTTAAAATGAGATACCGATAATGGACCGACAAAATACCGAAGGATATTTATACCTAAACAGCCACTCGCGCGCCACTATCGCGCCTTTCTTCCACTTTTGCTCGTTTTTATTTGCATATTCGAAAAAAAAGTATTACCTTTGTCGGCGCAAATAAAGAACGAAATATTCAAATCAAAAGTTATGCATACACACTTTTTTCATGCAGCCGCATACTGCGTACTGACGGGGCTCCTGCTGACAGGATGTAACCGCAACCAATCCGCCACATGGCAACCCGTGGGCGATAAAATCCGTACAGAGTGGTCCGAACAAGTCAATCCCGACCGGGTGCTGCCCGAATATCCGCGTCCGCAACTGCAACGCGAAGAATGGCATAACCTGAACGGCCTGTGGCAATATGCCATCACCGACAAAGGACTGCCCCAACCTACCCAATGGCAAGGCGAGATACTGGTGCCGTTCGCCATCGAATCATCGCTATCCGGTGTGGGAAAAGAGGTTGGTGCCAACCAGGAACTATGGTATCGCCGCACGTTCCGCATACCCTCCACATGGCGCGGACGCAGAGTGAAGATGAACTTCGGCGCCGTAGATTGGCAGGCCACCGTGTATATCAACGGTATAGAAGTTATCCGGCACACGGGCGGCTATGCGCCTTTCAGCGTGGATATCACCCCTTATCTGCACAAGCGCGGTGAACAGGAAATGACAGTGCGCGTGTATGACCCGACCGACAAAGGCTATCAGCCTACCGGCAAACAAGTGGAGAACCCGCGCAGCATCTGGTACACATCCGTGACAGGTATCTGGCAAACCGTGTGGATGGAACCCGTTCGGGAAAACAGCATCATGCGTGTGCAGACCGTAGCAGACATTGACAAACAGCAACTGTCCGTCACTGCCCTGACCGAAGAAACGGAATGTACCGACCAAGTGCGTGTGGTGCTAACCAAAGACGGCAAAGAGGTCGCGAGAGGCAAAGGCCGTGCAGGACAAGAGATACTGCTTCCCGTGGAAGATATGCGCCTCTGGTCGCCCGAACATCCCGAACTCTACGACCTGTGCCTGACCCTGGAGCGTGACGGCAAGGCCATTGACCACGTGCGTTCTTATGCCGCCATGCGCAAGATATCCCGCGCCAAGGATGCCGAAGGTATATGGCGTATGCAACTAAACAACCGCACCTACTTCCAATATGGTCCGTTGGACCAAGGCTGGTGGCCGGACGGCTTATACACCGCCCCGACAGATGAGGCTCTGCTGTATGACATCCAAAAGACCAAAGACCTGGGCTTCAACATGATACGCAAGCATGTGAAAGTGGAGCCCGACCGCTGGTACTACCACTGCGACCGTCTGGGTATGCTGGTATGGCAAGATATGCCGAGTGGCGACCTTGGCAATGAATGGGCACCGCGCACCATGCGCGGCGGCACAGACCGCGACCGTACTGCAGAAAGCCGTGAGGACTACTACCAAGAATGGAAAGAGATAATGGACTTCTGCGCGCCGCATCCCTGCGTGGTGGTATGGGTACCGTTCAATGAGGCATGGGGACAGTTTGAGACCGAGAAAGTGGTGGCATGGACACAACAACGCGACCCGTCCCGCCTGGTGAACCAATCCAGCGGTGGCAATTTCCGTGACTGCGGGGACATCTTCGATTTACACAACTATCCTCATCCCGATATGTATCTGTTTGACAAAGAGCGTGTGAATGTGCTGGGCGAATACGGCGGCATAGGGCTGCCCGTAGAAGGGCACCTATGGTGGAACCAACGCAACTGGGGCTATATCCGATTCAGCAATTCGGAAGAAGTGACCGCCGAGTATGTGAAATACGCCCGTCAACTGGAAGAACTGGTGAAGAAAGGCTTCTCCGCCGCCGTTTATACCCAAACGACCGACGTAGAAGGTGAAGTGAACGGACTAATGACCTACGACAGAAAGATTATGAAAGTACAAGAAGAAGCAGTGCGCGCCGCCAACATGGGCGTGCGGGCAGCAGGCAGTGAAAGTGAACTGACCCAATCGGGTATGAACCCGCAGAAGTTCCAAGACATAGTGGACGGACACCGGACCGCTCTCTACACATTGACTAACCGGAACGGTATGGAAGTTACCATCACCAACTTCGGAGGGCGTATCGTTTCCATTCTCGTTCCCGACAAAGACGGAAACAAACGGGATGTTGTTCTGGGCTTTGACAATATACAGGACTACGAGACCATTCCCAGCGACTTCGGTGCATGCATAGGCCGTTATGCCAACCGTATCGCCAACGGGCAAATCACGATTGACGGACAGACCTACCAACTGGATACCAACAATTTCGGACACACCCTGCATGGCGGTCCGACCGGATGGCAATACCGCGTGTATCAAGCGGAACAGGCAGATAATCATACGCTGAAGCTCAGTCTGATATCGGAAAACGGCGACAACGGCTTCCCCGGACGCGTGAAAGCGGGTTGCATCTACACGCTGAACGATGACAACACGCTGCGCATGGAGTATTTCGGAACGACCAATGCGCCAACGGTTATCAATATGACCAATCACACATATTTCAACCTTACCGGCTCCGGTGAGAACGATATCCTCGGACACAAGCTTTGGCTCAATGCACGACAGACAACGCCCATTGATGCTACGTTCATGACCACGGGAGAAATACGCGACATTGACAAAGGCAGTGCGTTTGATTTCCTGACCGCTCCCAAAACGATAGGGCAAGACATTGATGCCGATGACGAACAACTGACCAACGGTCACGGCTATGACCATAACTGGATACTGCAACCGAATAATGGCGGGCTGACCAAGGCTGCGACACTCTATTGCCAAGAAACAGGCATTGAACTGGAAGTGCGTACCTCCGAACCCGGCATACAAGTCTATACGGGTAATTTCTTGGACGGCAGCGTTACCGGCAAACGCGGTGAAGTGTACGGTCACCGTCATGCCATCTGCCTGGAGACTCAGAAATACCCTGACACTCCCAACAAACCCGAATGGCCTTCCGCCGTGCTGCGTCCCGGCGAACGCTACCAAAGTACAACAGAGTTTCATTTCAGCGTAAAATAGACCTATAAGCATAGAAGATGAAAACAATAGACTGGAAAAAGATATTGCCTTATCTGGCAGCGACACTGCTATTTCTCGGCTTTGCGATGCTTTATTGCAGTCCGCTATTGCAAGGGAAGACATTGCAGGCAGGCGATGTAAGCAACTGGATGGGTGCCGCCCAAGAAGCACGCGAATACAAAAAGCAGACCGGTGAAACAACGTTCTGGACCAATTCCATGTTCGGCGGGATGCCGACCTATCAAATCACAGGTACTACTCCCTCCGGCACTCTCCGTAGCAATATGGAGAAGGTGGTGCGTTTCGGGTTTCAGGACAATACCACTGCCATAGGACTGATTATCGCGTATCTGTTCGGTTTCTTCTTTATGCTTCGTTGCTTCCGTGTGAATGCGTGGTTGAGCATAGCCGGTGCGTTTGCGCTTGCCATGTCGTCCTACTTCTTCCTGATTATTCCTGCGGGACATCTCACCAAAGCCGCCGCACTCGCTTATTTGGCTCCAATGATAGGAGGGTTCTACGCCATCTTCCGAAAAGACTACTGGTTGGGTGCGCCCCTGGTGACTATTTACGGCGTATTGGGAATCACCCTGCATCCGCAGATGACCTACTATGTAGCCATGCTGATTGGTATGCTTGCTATCGCCGAAATGGTGATTCATATCCGCGAACGGCGTTGGAAAGACCTCGGTATCGGTGTGGGCGTAGCATTGGTGTGCGCACTGCTGGTGTTCGGAACCAAACTGAGTTGGTTCAAGATGAACAACGAGTATCTGAAAGAAACGATGCGAGGCGGTCACTCTGAACTGACGAAAGCCGATGAGGACAAATCCAAACCCGCAGGACTGGATATAGACTATGTCACCGCTTGGAGTTACGGAAAGGCAGAGACGTTCACCCTGCTTATTCCCAATTTCATGGGTGGCGCAAGCACTTATGATGTGGGTGAGAAGAGTACGCTCTACCATAATTTAGTGAAAGCACATGTGCCCCATAGCAGTGCCAAGCAGTTCTGCCAGCATGTGCCGACCTATTGGGGTGAGAAAGCCTTTACCAGCGGACCAGTCTATGTAGGGGCAGTAATCTGTCTGCTGTTTGTGTTGGGACTGATTATTGTGCCCGGTGCCTACAAATGGGCACTGCTGGCTGCTACCATCTTCTCCATTCTCCTTGCCTGGGGACGAAACTTCATGCCGCTTACGGAGTTGTTCTACAACCATTTCCCGATGTATAACAAGTTCCGTGCAGTAGAATCCATTCTCATTGTGGCAGAGATAGCGATGCCCTTGCTGGGTCTGTTGGGTCTGCAACGCATTGTGGAAAGCGAAGACAAACAAAAGATGCTGCGTCCGCTGTATATAGCCGCCGGCATCACAGGCGGTATCTGCCTGCTGTTTGCCCTGGCGGGAAGCAGTCTAATGGACTTTACAAGCAGTTACGATGCGCAATGGAAAGGACAAGTGGGGAACGATATCTACCAAATGATTCTGGAACAACGCGCATCCATGCTGACCAAAGACGCATGGCGGTCGTTTATCTTTATTGCCCTCACAGCCGGTGCTCTGTTCATCTATATAAAGGGGAAAATGAAATGGGGCTGGCTGGCTGCTGTGACCGGCGTATTGGTATTGGCAGACATGGCTCCTGTAGACCGTCGCTTCTTCGGCAGCAAAGACTTTGTCAGCAAGCGTGACAACGAACGGATGTTTGATATGCAAGATTGGGAAAAACAAATCCTACAAGACCCGTCATTGGACTTCCGCGTACTGAATGCGGCTGCCAATACGTTTAATGACGCCCGCACATCCTATCGCCTCAAGTCCATAGGCGGTTACTCGGCAGCCAAGTTGCGCCGCTATCAGGATTTGATAGACATGCATATCTCCCGCAATAACTGGAAGGTAATCGATATGCTGAATACCAAATATGTGGTCACACGGAACGGTGTAATGCCCAATGCCGGAGCGATGGGCAATGCATGGTTTGTGGACAGTGTGCGCTTTGTGAGAACTCCTGACGAAGAGTCGGAAGCACTATGGCACCTTAACCTGCAGCAGACCGCTGTGGCAGATTGCTCGTTCGAGCAAATTCTCACACCCCGTACGGATAGTTCCGTAGAAGGTACGGATGCCGCAGCAGATATCCGTTTGACCAGTTATGCTCCCAATCACCTGGAATATACCGCCACTACGGACAAAGAACGCGTAGCCGTCTTTTCCGAGATTTACTATCCACACGACTGGCATCTGACCATTGACGGCAAAGAAGCGGCTCTGGGACGCGTCAATTACCTATTACGCGCCGCTATTATTCCTGCGGGTACACACCAAGTGGCGATGACGTTCCGTCCCGCCGCACTAACGGCAGACATGTGGTGTTTGTACGGTACTATTCTGCTATTGATATTGTCTGCGGCAAGCCTGACATACCCGCTTTGGCGAGGATGCCTGAAGATTTGCCGGACAAAGACTTGTTAAGCGTTTGCTATAGCATCGGCTAACTGTTGCAACTGAGCGAGGGATTCCTCGTTCAGTGCACTTTTTATGGTCACCATGGGTTCGAGAAGCGTGATGTCTTTCATTGTTTCCAACATCGCTTTCATCTCTCTACCCGCAGAGGGTGCCCAACTGCCGTTTTCCACGATACCGACGGTGCGTTTCTGATAGGCTTTCTGTTGCAGTTTCCAAAGGAACTGATGCATAGGAGGAAAGACCGTGGCATCGTAACTGGATGCCATCACTACCATACGGTCCATACGGAAAGCGTCTTCAATGGTTTCCGCCATATCATCGCGACAGAGGTCAGCCAATGCGACTTTCCCGACGCCTCGTTCACGAAGCATATCGGCAAGGCGATTCGCCGCAGCAAGGGTGTTGCCGTGAATAGATGCACAAGCAATCAGCACGCCTTTGGTTTCCACGTCGTATGCAGACCAGATGGTATAGAGACGAAGTGCCTCCGCCATCTTTTCTCCTTCCAGCACAGGACCATGCAGCGGGCAAATATAATCGATATCCAATGCCGCCGTTTTCTTGAGCGCCATCGTAACGGGTGTGCCGTATTTGCCACAGATATTGAAATAGTAACGGCGTGCTTCACATGCCCAATCGTCAGCATCCGCCTCATAGACACCAAACTTACCGAAAGCATCTGCCGAGAACAAGATTTTCCGTTCCGTGCAGTAGGTCATCATCACCTCCGGCCAATGCACCATCGGAGCCATGAAGAAGCGAAGCGTGAGTCCGCCGAGGTCAAGCGTATCCCCTTCCTTTACAGTCTGTACATTCTGCGCCTGTATGCCGAACTGCAGCAACATTCCTTGCGCCTTGGCAGAGCAAACAATGGTTGTTTGCGGGTACTTGGACAGGAATGTCTTTACCGAGCCACTATGGTCAGGTTCCATGTGCTGGAGGACAAGATAAGAAGGCTGACGTCCTTGCAGCGCAGTCTCCAGATGTTGCATCCATTCGTCTGTCTTGCGGGCATCCACAGAGTCCATGACGGCAATGGCCGATGCTTCCAGCAGATAGCTGTTATAACACATACCCTCAGGCAAAGCATACTGACCTTCAAAAAGATCGAGTTCGGCATCATCACAGCCGATGTAGTGAACGGAAGAAGTAACTAACATATTGTTTATCGTGATTAATGTTTTTTTATTATCTATTCGTTTGATTATCCATACTATGGGTTTGACCTGTCGGTCAGTTTTCCACCTGCAACACTCCCACATAGGGAAGGAAGCGTGAGGTTTCGTTATCATCCAAGCCGCAGCCGACAAAGAAATCCTGCGAGTCGTCTTGGATGCAGCTATAGAGTTCCACATCCGCATCAATCTGCCTCGTAGTGCGTTCCAAGAGGGTGACAAAGGTGATGCGTTCGGCTTTTGTCTTGAAGAAACGGTATATGATATTGATGGTGGCACCTGAATCACAGATATCATCCAGTATCACCAGTTTGCGGCCAGCCACTTCCTGTTCGTCAGGCAAGCAGTCCCAAAGAAATTCGCCGCGCTCCACACCCGTGTAGGAATGCCCTTTAATCATAAACACTTTGTTCCCCACTCCGCCAAGTGCATCGAAGAGATGGGTGGCGAACCACAGTCCTCCGTTCAACATGACGAGATAAACCGTATCTTCCGTCAAGATACCTTTCTTGCGGAGCGCGTTGGCAGTTGCCGCAATACGCTCCCGCACTGTTTGTTCGTTGTATTTAACGTCGTACTTCATATCAATAGACGAAAATATCTTTTTCACGGAACTGACGCACTTTACCGCGTCTCTTCAGATACTTCATATCCAGTTCTTTCTTATTACCAAGCACGAGGTAACGGTAGGTGCGATGTGCCACATGCTCTTTCTGGAAAGCAACTACATCATCCATGGTGAGATTCTTCACTGCCTCATATATCTCGCGATAGCAGTCATGGTCCCATCCTTTACGGGTGAACGCCAGATAACTGGAGATGGGAGAAGAACGGACATAGCGGCGTTTCTCGATGTTCTTAAGAAGGGAACTCTTGGCCTGTTCGAAAGCAGTGGCCGAGATAGGCAGATTGTCGCAGATGGAATCGAACATATCCATCGCTGCCTGCAGTTTGTCATTCTGGGTGATGATGTAGGTTTGGAACGTGTTATTCTCCCCTTCATATCCAGCCTGCGAATAACCGGCGTAAGCGGTGTAGCAGAGTGCGCGTGCCTCACGCATTTCCTGGAAGACGATTGAACCCATCGAACCGCCAAAGTATTCGTTGAAGAGACGAATGACGGCTTCACTCTTTACATCGTATTTCTCGCCCCAGTTGGCAAGACCCATCAAGTAGATGTTATTGGCATTGTAGGGTGCCATCCATACTTCGCTTTTCTGTATTTCTTCAGGGCGGAGGCGATTGGCTTTGAGTTGTTTACTCTTCTCTCCCTGTGCCAGCAGGCGTGAGTCGCTGTTCAGACGGGCAGTGATTTCCTGTTCCGTAGCAGGTCCGTAGTATTCGACACGCGATATTCCGGGAACGAGGCCACGAAGTTCGTCCAGCACAATCGCGCCCGACAGTTTGCGCATCTGTTTCGGTGTGAGAGTAAGGCGTTTGTGAACAGCCTTTCCATACTTACCCATGCTGCTAAGGTTGCCAAAGCAGGCTTTCTGGTCGCTCTTGGCATCGTTATGGGCTTTGATACGGTCTGCCACCAGTTCTTTGTAGATGGTTTCATCGGCTTGTGCTCCCAAGACATGGTCTTCCAACAAGCGTAGGGTGGCATCGAAGTTCTCCTGCAGACCATAAATCATGAAGTGGGTTTCCGTGCCGGAATTATATACCGATGTTTCAGCGGCGAGTCTGTAGAGTTCCGCCTGCAGTTCTTCTGCGGAGAGGGTGGCTGTTCCCAAGTATGCCATCAAATCGGTGGCAAGGTCAAGTTCCGGAAGATCATTTGTTCCGCGCTCAACGACCATATCCAGTGAGAAGAGTTGGTTATCTTTGTTCTGCACATAATACATCATCTGGTCGTGCACCAGGGTTTTACGGCTGAGGTCTTTGTCAAAGTCCAGGAATTGGGGCGTAAGAGGTTCGGCGTGCATCTTCTCCAGGCGGGCAAAGAACTGCGATTTGGCTTCACGGTTCATCTCAATAGGTGTGATTTGAGGTTTCTCCACCTTGGCAGGGTTCACGTTCTCACCTTGCTCTTTCTTCACGCAAGCATAGGTGTCGGTGAAATATTGGTTTGCCACGCGTACGATATCCGCCTTTGTGACTTTGGCTTTGCGGTCCAGTTCGGTGGTTGTTTCTTCGTACGGGATGCCGTAAATGAAGGAGTTGAGGAAGATATTCACGCGTGCATCGTTGGACTGCAGCGCTTCCATCTTATGGCGACGGAGGTTGGCGACAATGGCAGCAAGCATGTCTTCCGAGAAATCACCTTTCTTCAGTTTCTCCACTTCGGCCAACATGATATTGCGAACATCATCCAAGGACTGTCCGTCTTTGGGAACACCAATCAGGTAATAGGTAGAGAAGTCGTTGCCATTAACAAGTCCCGATTCGGCCCCCAAAAGGAGTTGCTTCTGGGCAATATCAAGGTCGAAGAGGCCACACTTGCCGTTCTGCAGCACTTCGGACATCACTTCGATGATATCCATATCTTTATCGGTGACGGCAGGGAAGCGATATGCCATCCACAATTGCGGGGATTCGTTGCCATAAACCACGGTATCTTTGTGGACAGCAAGAGGCTCCTGCTGAGGTTTATCCGCAGCAGGGATATACTGCGGCTGCCAACTGCCAAAGTATTCGTCCACAATGGCAATGGCTTTGTTGAAGTCAAAATCACCCGACAGAATGACAGCGACATTGTTGGGGCGATAATAGGTGTTGTAGAACTTCTTGATTTCCTTTAGGGAAGGATTCTTAAGGTGTTCCTGCGTACCAAGCGTTGTGTGCTGGCGGTAAGGGATATTGGGATAAAGGGTTTGGTCAATGGCAAGCAGGATTTTCTGCTGGTCCATCGTGCTGTACATATTAAACTCCTCATAAACCGCCTCCAGTTCGGTATGGAAACCGCGAACGACAAGGTCGGTGAACCGTCCGCTTTCAATCATCGCCCAACGGCGCAATTCACCGGCAGGAATCACTTCGAAATAGCAGGTGCGGTCTCCGGAAGTATAGGCGTTAACGCCTGTGGCACCGATAGAGGACATCAGTTTGTCAAATTCATTTGCGATAGCGATTTTCGAGCCTTCATAGGAGAAACTGTCAATCTGATGGTAGATGGCTTTACGCTTTTCGGGGTCGGTGGTTTGTCCATAGACTTCGTACAGTTCGTCTATTGCATCCAAGATGGGTTTTTCCTTGGCATAGTCAGTGGTGCCATATTGGGTCGTACCCTTAAACATAAGATGCTCTTGGTAGTGTGCCAGTCCTGTGGCATTGAGCGGGTCGTTCTGACTTCCCGCACGGACAGCGACCATAGCCTTGATTTCAGGTTTCTCGGTATTACGCGTCATGTAGACGGTAAGTCCGTTTTCAAGTTGATAAATACGTGCGTGCATCGGATCGTTCGGTACGGTCCGGAAATTGTAGGTTTTCGCCTGTGCCGCCATTGCGAGACAGAGAACGAGACAAAGATGAATGTGTTTCATATCGTTGTATTTTTATTGTTTTCCGTTGTTGTTTTGAACAGGGCTGCAAAGGTAGTATATTTTTTTCGAATATGCAAGAAAAATCAAAGATTTTTGGTTGAATGTTGAAAGTTTAAGGTTAAAAGATACAAAACATATTGTTTTTTTCTTGCTTTCCTCTGCTTTTCGTCTGCTTAATAACCTACTAATAACCCAATAATCACCCAATAATAACCTAATAATAGCCTAATGGTTATACGGGAATTACTCGCGTTCGCGAGCGGTTTATAGGCGCAAAGCGCGGTGTATACAAAAACAAAGGCCGGAGAGAATCCGACCTTTGGTGATTGCAACAGGTGTCAGGCTGTTGATTATCTCATGTTGGGGTTTTCTGCTACGAGGTGAACTTTAGCAAGACGCTCAGAAACAGGAGTCGATTTCATTCTGGGTCCATCCGTTTGGGTGAAGAACAAGAATTTCCCATTGTGTTGTTTGAGTATATAGTTATCCGTAATACTCCAAAGACAACATGCATATTCACCCTCCGCATCATAATTAACCACTACTGCTCCTGATTCAGTCTCTATCTTATACTTGCCGGTAGAACCGAACCAAATGGCGTTTCCGTTGGGACCATATACGTCATATCCACTATAATAATCATCCCACTGCCAGTTTCCAAATTTCAACAATTCCTGATATTGTTCTTCGGTGGGAAGAGACCCGCTGAACCTGTCTCTGGCTTCCTCCCATGTAAAGAGGTAAGTGTCGTCATCCGCATTAGCAGTGTTACTATAATCCCAAAGGATACCCGATGGCAAGCCAAGGTCAACAAATCCAGAAGGCAGGGTGTAGAAAGATTTCGAAAGTGCTACATCGCCAACAACGTTGAGTTCGGCATCAATATAGAAGGCAGCAAGAACATACTCAACACGAGAATTTAAGTCCTTTTCGACATCTGTATACCTACCCTGTTTGATATCACCGTTGTTTTTACTATCGGTGTAAACCAATTCTTTGGTGGAAATATTCTGTCGTCATGAACATACGCATGTATTCCACCGTATTATCCGAAGGAGTAATGATGAAGTCACACCCTTCATCGGTAATGTTGCTAATTTCGATGGTGAAAGCGCCTTTAGGAGCCGATGGTTCGTCCTTTTTGTTTTTGCATGATACAGCGCCAAAGATGATAAGGGCTGCTGCGAAGATGGAAAAGATTTTCTTCATGTTGATTGTTGTTTTTTGGTTAATAATATTGATAAGTTAATATGAAAACATAGCAGGGCTATGCGCTAATTATGATAAAGTAAGCTATGACATGCATCTATAACATAAGCCACAGCCTCACCCGTTTCTTTCAGCGTATAAAGTTTATATGCAAAATGAAAGTCTTCTGCAATGAACTCATGATACCCAGCATCTATCCACGCCTGCTTATAACGAGCCAACGGATAAATCGCCGCGTAGTGCTCCAACTCACGAATAGCAGCATACAACCGCGCTTTTTTACGCTCCACAACAGCCTCATCCAAAGTGGGATGCAAAGCCATAGAAACCGCGTAAAATTCGGCAATCTGCAAATGAACATTATTGTCAATGCGAACAATCATGCTTTGGGATGATAGAAATCATGAATGAGTTTTTCAATCCTTCTCTCCGATTCCTCAAGAGAAATACTTCTCTCTTCCAACTCCGCCAAAGTGATTGCAGGATAGGGCATTTGAGCACTTGTAAGAGGGACAAAGTCCGAATGTGTAACCGGTACTGTACGCATATTATTTTTCAATTTCGCGGCAAAGGTAATGCTTTTTTTTGAATTATGCAAACATTTTGGTCAAAAAGTGACGGAAAGGGAGGAAAATATTTGCGTATGTGCAATTTTTGTAGTATCTTCGGACGCCGCCTGCCGGACATACACAGGAGTGTTTTTGTTGTACTTTCGGCCCTCCCGCAAGCGGGGCCCGCCGAAAGTACGTTCGCGGGCTGCGGGGCATACACTGGGATATTTTGGTGACTTTTCTGCCTGTGCTATGCACCACTTTTTTTACACCGCCTGTCGCCTGCTTATGCGAGCATAGCAGACTACAGACAGCATAAAAAAACTCGGAAATATCCGAGCCGACAAAAAAATCACCAAAATATTTGCGTATGTGCAACATTTGTTGTACTTTTGCACCTTGAAAAAGAATATAAGATATGGAAGAAAAGAGTTTACGCACACATTTCGCCCTGGTGACAGGTGCCTCGTCCGGCATCGGATACGCCTTTGCCCGCGAATTAGGCAAACACGGATATAACCTGCTGATAGTAAGCAACGAAGAAGCAATCCACGACAAAGCCGCCGAACTGAAACAAACCTACCCCAACATAGAGGTAGAAAGTCTGGTGCTGGACCTCGGCCGACAAGACTCGGCACGACAACTATACACCTATACCCAAAAACAAGGGATGGAGATAGAAGTGCTGGTGAATAACGCAGGCGTGTATCATGACCGTGATATTCTAGATGACTCGGAAGGTTTCACCTCCCTCATCCTCAACCTGCATGTGTACACTCCCGCCATGCTATGCTGGCTGTACGGACAAGAGATGCGCGAACGCAAAAAAGGCTATATGCTCAACGTGTGCTCTGTCACCAGCAAGATAGCCGTGCAACGTCTGGGCACCTACAGCAGTACGAAAGCCTTCCTAAACAACTTCACGCGTTCGCTGCATATCGAACTGAAGCCGTTTGGGGTGCATGTGACCAATGTGAGTCCAGGTGCGGTGGATACAGGCCTGTACAGCATCCGTCCGTGGATGACCCAAGCCGGCAAATGTCTGGGCATGGTGGTGAGTCCGGAAACCCTCGCCCGTCGCGGGTTGAACGCCATGTTCCGCGGCACATACAAAGTGACGGTGCCGGCAGTGTTCTGGCACATCCTGACAGCCCTGATACAATTCATCCCCACGGGGTTACTGCGCTGTGTCCGCCGATGGGGATGGTTCTAAGCTTATTCCGCTTCCTCGCCCAACAACGTGGCGGCTGAGGCAGAAAGGATACGCACACGGACCAAATCGCCAATCTTGTGCCCCTTACGCGGGAAAACAACGGTCTTATACTGCGAGGTGCGGCCAAATACATCGTCTTGGCTGCGCTTGGAGATACCTTCCACCAAGACTTCCACCGTCTTGCCAATCTCACGGCGGTTGCTTTCCAATGAGAGTTCGTTCTGCAAGGCAATGATTTCATTCAAGCGGCGCACTTTCTCCTCCTCGGAGATGTTGTCCGGCAGATGTCGTTGCGCATAGGTGCCGGGACGCTCGGAGTACTTGAACATGAACGCCGTGTCAAAGCCCACTTCGCGCATGAGAGAGAGGGTCTGCGCATGGTCCTCGAGCGTTTCGTCATGAAAGCCGCAGAAGACATCGGTGCCAATGGCAGCATCGGGCAAGATACGGCGAATGGCGGCAATGCGATCCAGATACCATTCGCGTGTATATTTGCGGTTCATTGCCTTGAGGATGCGGTTGGAGCCACTCTGCACAGGCAAATGGATGAACTTGCAGAGATTGTCGTGGCGCGCAATGACATGAAGAGTCTCATCCGACATGTCCTTCGGGTGGGATGTAGTGAAGCGTATACGCATATCCGGCACGGCTTCGGCGACTTGTTCCAATAACATCGGGAACGTGATGACACGGTCTTCCGCGCCCTCCGGCACAAAGCGATAGGAGTTGACATTCTGGCCAAGCAAAGTGACCTCTTTGTAGCCACGGCTGCGGAGATCCTGCACCTCCGCCAATATGCTCTCTACATCGCGGCTGCGCTCACGGCCACGGGTGTAAGGCACCACGCAGTAGGAACAGAAATTGTTACAACCGCGCATGATGCTCACAAAGCCGCTGATAGAACGGCCTATGCGTTGCGGGATAATAGAGCGATAGGTCTCGGTGGTGGACAATTGCACATTGATAGCTTTGTGCCCCTGTTGCGCCAATTGCAGCAAGTTAGGGATATCCAGATAGGCATCGGGACCTGCCACAAAATCAACGTGATAGCGGTCAATCAGCTCTTCGCCCATCCTCTCCGCCATACAACCGATGACGCCCAAATGCAGTCTTCCCTTTCCGGAAGGCGCTTTGCGGTGGGTGAGTTCGTCCAGACGATGGCAGACGGTCTGCTCCGCCTTGTCACGGATAGAACAGGTGTTCAGGATAATCCAATCCGCCTCTTCGGGCGTTTCCGCCATTGTGGCATCCGTGGTATTGAGAATGGCTGCTACCACTTCGCTGTCGGCTGCATTCATCTGGCAACCGTAGGTTTCGATATAATATTTCATTGCTGTTGGTATTTGCTTGGTCAAGGCTCAATATGCAGGCGGAAACGCAGTGACCACCACGGCGCATCAAAATCGGCATGATGGGTCAAGCGAAAGACGCTGTATAAATCGCCAATACGGAGTATATTGCCTATACCTACCGCCGCCTCTATATAAGGGATACGAAGGTCGGTATACGGGTTTTCTATCGCAGCAGGCAGAAGGCGGTTGGATGAGAACGCGCCATACGCCAGTTTGAAAGATACAAGTTCACGCAGCCGCAGATAACGGATACCCGGGATGAGATTGAACAGCACTCCCCTACCGTTCCAGTCGGCATGTAGTTGCACATAGCGGTCGGCAGCATAGCAGCCCGTGTTCATCAGCGTGAAACGGAAAGCATCGAACGAATAAGACTGGTTGCCGGCAAAGAGATGCAGCATATTATACGGCGTGCGACCGAACTGTGCGCCCGCCTCCACCGTATAATCCAAGCGACCGCCTGCGCCCAAAGAAAGCGTGTGGCGCAACATGAGCGATAGTTTGCCATACAGATTGTATCCGTCTATTCCCGCCTGCTCAACACTACCCGCTTCGCCGTAAAGGAACAACACCGGCAGTTCGTTATGCACATGAATGCGTTGGAAATAACGGTCAATCTTTTTCTCGTTCCATCCTATACGGACGGTAGCCCCTAAGGATGCGTAACGATAGGTGGGCTGCGATGTGTACTCACGAGTAGGCTCGCCGTAGCCGGATTCGCCTGCACGGATATTCAACCGAGTCTCTATATTATCCGTCCAATCATCTTCGGTATAGACACTGAACTCACGACGACGGACATCCGTATAGTGCAGGTTCTTCCCTTTATAGAAGAAATGGGTCAGATGCCCCGTGAAATTAAGGTCGTTGCACCAGGCAGAGTTCTCCTTGTGCAGGCGCGTGAACTCTGTCCGGTCGGAAGGAACATATTCGTCCGCATAACGGAAAGACAAGATATGCCTGCGAGCGGCAGGAAGATTGAGATGAACATAACCCGCACCTTTCCACGCGCGGTCACCGAAAGCATATGCCGCATAGGCCTCCAGACATACCGTATTGGAGAGTTTGGCAGTGGTTCGCAAGGGGAAACCAAGACGCACCTTTTCATAATGGTTGATGCGTATCAGTTCAGACAGATGCCCGAACTCCACGTACGTATCCGTAGGGAAATAGCCTGTGGAAAGGGTGTAAGCAGCAATGGATACGGCTTTGAAAAGCGGTGACGCTGCCGCCGTATCTATTGCAGCGAGGAACGTATCCGGCAGAACCTCCGACACAGAAACGGCGGTATCAGAGAAAGCCGTTCGCTGCATCAGAAGCACAGAAGGAAAGATATGGGACGAATCACCCTTGACCGCAAAATCCAATGAGACCGTAATCTGCTCTCCCTGCTTGCAGTAGCATCGCGCCGAATCCCCCCCTGCCGGTGCGAACTGCTGCGCAATACGCAAATGATGGAGGTAGTTCAAGTTCACTTCGGTCGGCACTTCCGCTTCAATGCTTCGCAAGGCGTAAGAGGCGGAGTCAATAAGCATCGTGCCGTTGAACGTGGGATAGAAAGGATTCTTGGTGCGAAAATCCACCTGATAGGCTTTTCCGCCTTCGGATATCGAATCGGCCAGATAGTAACGGTAATAGGTGCCGCCATCCGTTGCCAAGGGACTGATGAGAGTAGCGGTATAGAACGGTATGGTATTGTGATAGAACGACGGAGATACATCAAAATCGCTCAGCAGTTGCTGCCAATCCGTGGCGGAAAGCAGTGCCACCTGTTCGGATGTTTGTCCCCCGCTGACCGTACGGGCGTAGAGGGGCAAGAGGAGTGACGAATCTTCCGCAGCCAGCATGGCTTGGCGCATACTCCTCCAAATATGGCGTTTCAAGTGCTTGGCGCGAATATCGCTAAGGCAGACTTGCAAGTGCTGTTGACCAATCGAAGGGTCAGACCGTTCATTCATACGGCGATGACGGCGCACCTGTTGCATAAGGGCGATGGCGGGATTCTCCCCAGGGGTTACCAACACATCGCTCAACGATTGAGCATTCGGTTTCAGCACAACGGCTATCCCCGCCGACTGGCCGGGCTGCAAGGGGAAACGCTGTCGCTGATACCCTACGCAGGACACCACCAGCGTTGCCTTGTGCGAAAGGCCGGTGCGAAGGAAGAAGAATCCCTCCGTATCCGTGCTTGTACCAATCTGCGTGCCCTGCAAATAGACGTTTACATTGGTCAAGGGTTGTCCCGTCTCCGCATCAAAGACCTCTCCCGTTACAGTCGTCACCATCGGGGCAGACGTATCAGCCCCTACCGTAAACGGCAGGCACAAACAAGCGAGCAATATGAGTAAACGGATGCGCATCAGCGATTGGCAGGATGGTAACGGAGAACCGCTTTCCTGAGGTCTTGAATATCAATATGAGTATATATTTCGGTGGTGGTAATATCCTCGTGCCCCAGCAACTGCTGAATAATACGCAGGTCGGCACCATTTTGCAGCAGATGGGTGGCGAACGAATGACGGAGCGTGTGCGGAGAGATGGTCTTGGTAATCCCTGCCTCTGTCGCCAAACGGCGAATAATGGTGAATATCATCGCCCGTGTCAGTTGCGCTCCGCGACGGTTGAGGAAGGCAATATCTTCATCGCCATGACGAATAGTCAGACGGGAGCGGTCTTCCATCCAAAATCCGAACCACTTCTCCGCTTCGGGTGATATAGGTACAAGACGCTGTTTGGAACCCTTGCCTTGTATCAACATATATCCTTCGTCCCGATACATATTTGAAAGGCGCAAGGCCGTGAGTTCACTAACGCGCAAACCACTGCCATACAACATCTCTATGATGGCACGATTTCGATGCCCTTCCGGAGATGAAAGGTCAATTGCCGACACGAGCCGGTTGACCTCGTCAAGTGTCAGAACTTCAGGAAGGTGCCGTTCTTTTCGAGGCGATTCAATCAGTTCAGAAGGATCGTCATCGCGCAAGTGATTGTACAGCAAAAAGCGGTAAAACGAACGGATTCCGCTTAACACACGGGACTGCGTACGAGAGTTGGTGGCGGTACCGAAGGTATGGTATATAAAGTCCTGCAAATCGGTCAACGATGCTTTTTCCGGAGCGACACCATGTCGGGTGAGGTAGTCGTATAATTTGTCCAAATCCTGTTCATAGGCTGACACCGAATTCGGACTCAGACCACGCTCGAGGCGCAGATACGTATGATATTCACGACGAACGTCTGCAGGCATGGTTATCGGTATTGAATAACGCCCCTGAACGTGGCGTCGAAAGTTTGAGAATCAAGAGTTTGCAAATGAATCTCCATATCCGTAGTATCCTCCCATTGGCGCAGCGTGAATGAACCCGACGGGAACATATATATGCGTTGCGGCAGACCATCTGCCAACAGAAGCAAATAGGTGCCGGTAACCGCCCCCTCAAATTCCAAAGCACTAAGGGCGGAAAAGGCGGCCGCTGTAGAATCCACACGATAGGTTCCTTCCGGCAGGGTGTCTGTTTCCAGAGGAAGGAAGATGTCAGTAAACACCAATTCCGATCCGGTTCCCGACAATGTATCCCCGTGTATGGTTATACCCTGACTTACCAATGTGAGGGAGCATACGTTTCTCTCAAGATTGGAATAATACCTTCCGTACGCTTCGGCCTGCCCCGATGTGAAAACCGTATCCACAGCCAATACCTTGCGTGGCGATGGCGAAGAATAGGGCTTGCATGCGATCAGCAACAAAGGAAGAAAAAAGAACAGACTATACTTCATGGCGGAAAGATTTAGGATGAAGAAGTTGGCGGGCAGGTATCCAGGCTGCGATGAAACCCAACAACAGCACTACCATCAACACTCCTGCCACATCTATCCATTGGAGAGATACAGGATAAGCGCTGAGGATATATTCCGAACCGTTGCCCAACTTGATGATTCCAAAATGCTGCTGCACAAGACAGAGTATTGTTCCCATAACCACACCTCCGACAGCACCAAGCGCGGAAATCATCCAGCCTTCGTAGAGAAAAACCGTATGTATGTCGGCGGAGGAAGCACCCAAGTCGCGAAGAATCTCAATGTCTCTTCGCTTGTCAATAATCAGCATGGTAAGGGAACCGACAAGGTTGAAAGATGCTATGAGGAGAATAAACACCATCAGCAGCGTGGTAAGCAGTTTCTCCACGCGCAGCACGCGGAAAAAGTCTTCTTGCTGTTCATAGCGGTTCAGAACCCGATACCGGTCAGCAAGGATATGTTGCACCTCTTGCTGTGTATTCTTCAGGGAAGCGGTCGGGGTCAGTTTCAGTTCAACGGCACTCACTTCATGTGGCGCGTAGGCAAACAGCCGTTGCGCCAGTTCGATAGAGACCAGCATGTAATGTTCATCGTATTTGAGTTGGTTCACCGCAAACACACCTGCCATAAAACAGGTTTCGGATGTAAAACTCTGGTCGGGTCGCAACAGATTGACTTTCTTGTTTCGGCAAGGGGCATAGAGATGAAGTCCGCTTTGGAAGAAAGCTCCTACACCCAACTGGGCAGCCAACCCCTGTCCCATCACCGTCCGTTCGAAAGCCCCGTCAAACACGGAAAACGAACCTTCTATAAGGATGGAATCGATATGGTTGAGTTGTTGGTAACAGGAGTCCACCCCTTTCAGTTGTGCGGGAATTTGTTTGCCTGCATATTCCACCAGCGCCGTTTCTTCCACCACTTCTGAAAAGACACTCACGGCAGAAAGTGTGCGCAGGGAGTCAAAGGCAGGCGTTTCCGTGGAGAAATACTTGCCTTCGGCGGGCAACACTTTCAGGTCGGGGTCAAATTCGGAGAACATGGTCTCCACCACTTGGCCGAAGCCATTGAGCACACTAAGCACACAAATCATCGCCGCCGTAACAACGGCAACTGCCACAGCGCTCACGCCGCTGACAATCTGGATGGCATTGTGGCCTTTTTTCGCCCACAAGTACCGCCATGCGATATGTAGTGCCACTTTCGGACGCATCGTTACTGATGAAGCAGTTGTTCTATGCGCTCCATTCTGTCAATCGTCTCATCCAAATGGAAATTCAGTTCCGGAATGATGCGCAGCTGGTGGCGTTCCAGGGTACCCATTTCGCCACGGATTTTATGCATATCCGTCTGTACTTTTTCCAAGGTGGAAGCCTGTTTGCTTTGCGGGAATATACTCAGGTACACATGCGCAATAGCCAAGTCAGGGCTGATGCGCACTTCACTCACCGAGATGAGTGTTCCGCCCAAATTTCTTGCATAGCGGAGAAATATATCACTCAAGTCTTTTTGGATAAGACGGGCTATTTTCTGTTGTCGTGTCGTTTGCATAATGTTGGAATATCGTTGATATCGGAAGTTGTTCTCTTTTGTTTGAAACCGAAAACAAGGGAAAGGAGACTATTTCTCTTTTCCCTAATTCATGTAGCAGTGCGCGCGGTAGAGGGAAGTCTCCTCGAACCCTTCATCCGCTGCAATCTGAAATAAACGCTCTATTAACGTTTGTGACGACCTTCGTCAGCCACGGTCAGTTTCTTGCGACCTTTGGCGCGACGGGCTGCCAGCACGCGGCGGCCATTAGCGGTGGCCATGCGCTCCAGGAAACCATGTTTGTTACGGCGTTTACGTTGGGATGGTTGAAATGTGCGTTTCATTGTATTTGCATTTTTTGTGCCCGAAGGCGTTATTATTTCGGTTAGTTGGATTTCCCGCGTTATCCGACCTTGCGTTAGCCGTTAGCAAGAGAGAGAATCAGCGAAAAAGCGTGCAAAGGTAGTGCTTTTTTTTTAATTGACCAAATTTTTTGCAAAAAAAACGACAATTTAAGCATTTATTTCATTTTTTGCTTGGTGAAATCATTTGTTTTGTGTATCTTTGCGGGTTAGTTTGGAGTAAAAAACGAAAGTATATGCAAAAAGTAACCATTTATTGCAAAAACACTCGTGCTTATTACGACATTGAGTGCGGAACGTCTCTGATGCAACTTTACGAAATGATTAAGCCTCAGTTGCGTTACCGCGTGGTGACAGCCCGTGTCAATTACAAGTTGCAAAACTTGAATTTCCTAGTGTATAAACCCAAGGACATTGAGTTTTTGGATGTTTCCTGCCCTGCCGGTATGCGGACGTATGTGCGCACGCTGTCCATGGTTCTGGCTTGCGCAGTCAGGGAATTGTTTCCTGAGTACGATTTGCGCATAGAGCACCCTATTTCGCTGGGTTACTTCTGCACCGTTCGCGGTTACGACGGTGAAAAGATGGAACTGACCCCGGAAAAGATTGCACGCATCAAGGAACGTATGCTCCAAATTATCAAGGAAGACCGTCCCATAGAGGTGGAAGAAAAACGAACGAAAGATGTCATCCGCCTTTTCAAAGAGCATCGTGAGGGTGAAACCACGCTGTTCGAGGCGCTTGGCAACCCCTATTGCAGATACTATCGGATGGGCGACCACATTGATTACTATACCGGTGCATTGATGCCATCTTCCGGCTATATCGATATCTTTGACCTTGTTCCTTACCACGACGATATGTTGCTGCGCATCCCGTGCCGTTGTGACCCGACGCGTCTGGAAGACATGTGCAAACAGGACAAAATGTTTGAGATATTCACCGAATACCGCAATTGGAACCAACTGATGCATATTTCCAATGTGGGCGAGTTCAACAAAGTTGCCAAGGCAAGCCGCTGTTTCGAAATGATTAAAGTGGGAGAGGCGTTGCACGAGAAAAAAGTGGCACAGATTGCTGACCAGATAACCTCACGGGAAAAACGGCCGCGCTTTATTCTTATTTCGGGTCCTTCCTCTTCGGGTAAAACCACCTTCTCCATGCGTCTACGCATCCAGTTGATGGTGAACGGACTTATCCCTGTGGTAATTTCCATGGACAACTATTTCGTCAACCGAGAGGACACGCCGAAAGATGAGAATGGAGAATGGGACTTCGAGCATTTGCGGGCATTGGACCTTGACCTCTTCCGCAGGGACTTGAAAGACCTGCTGGACGGCAAGGAAGTCAACCTGCCTACCTTTAATTTCGAGACCGGTAAGCGCGAATATCGCGGCAACACCCTGCAGTTGAAGGATGACACCATCTGTATCATCGAGGGATTACATGCCCTTAACCCCGAACTTATACCGAACATCCCGCGTGAGGCCACGTTCAAGATTTTTGTCTCCGTCCTTACTTCCGTCAACCTTGACAACCACAACTGGATTCCCACAGCGGATTTGCGTCTGATACGCCGTATTGTCCGTGACTTCCGGTTCCGCGGTTACAGTGCAGTGGATACCATCGCACGCTACGAGAGTGTCAAGCGGGGTGAAGAGCGTTGGATTTATCCGTTCCAGGAAGAAGCCGATGTTATGTTCAACTCTGCGTTGCTCTTCGAACTGGCTGTGTTGAAACGTCATGCCGAACCTATTTTGGCGGATGTCCCAAAATATACCAATGAATATACCGATGCGCACCGGCTGCTGAAAGAACTCAGTTATTTCGAGCCCATTCCTGCGCGTGAGGTACCGCCTACCAGTTTCCTCCGCGAGTTTGTGGGTGGCAGTTCGTTCCAATATTAAAATTTCGAGACTTATGCAATTCACACGTATTTCTTTATCCGTATCCGCGCTATTGTTCTGTCTTGCTTTTGCCTTGCCGTTGTCGGCGCAGACAGAAGAACCTGTGCAGGCGGCATACCCTGCCATCCTTGCCGACATGACGCATGTGAAGGTGGTGCAGGACAGTTCCATCACCCTCCTCATGCAGGACAAACGAAACGGCATCGTACGGGGTGTGCAGGAGATGTCCGGATTCCGCGTACAAATCTATTCGGACAACACTCCTATCCATGCAAAAACAACGGCCATCCAATTGGAAGAACGCTTTTCGGAACTGATTAGCGAGCCCATTTACGTCATTTCCACACCACCCTTCTTCAAGGTGCGTATAGGAGATTTCAAGACGCAATTGGAGGCTTCTGCATATAAAGAAGAATTTATCAAGGCTTTCCCGGATATGGCCGGAGAAACATACGTCGTTCGTGATGAACATATACAAGTAAGACAATGAATTTGCAAGACTTTACGCCCAACCACGCTACTACTGCGGAGGTCGGCACCCACATCAAGGATATACTTTCACGCATCGGGGAAGACCCTGAACGTGACGGCCTGATTAAGACCCCCGAACGGGTCGGAAAGGCTTTCCAGTTCCTTTGCAAGGGATATAAGGAAGACCCTGAGGCTATTCTTCGAGCCGCTTTGTTCGAGGAAGACTACCGGCAGATGGTGGTGGTGAAAGATATCGAGTTCTATTCGCTCTGTGAGCACCATCTCCTACCCTTTTTCGGGAAGGCGCATGTTGCGTATATCCCCAATGGCAAAATCACGGGTTTGAGCAAGATTGCCCGCGTGGTGGATGTTTTTGCACGGCGATTGCAGGTGCAGGAACGGATGACGATGCAGATTAAAGATTGCATCCAACATACGCTCAACCCCTTGGGAGTTATGGTAGTGGTGGAAGCCGAACACATGTGTATGCAGATGCGCGGTGTGCAGAAACAGCACAGCATGACCACTACATCCGATTTCACAGGAGCCTTCAACCGTCAGGAGACAAGAGAAGAGTTCCTTCGCTTGATACACAACTGCTAACCTTTAGTTCTACCCTTATGCAACTTCAACAACTGCAAAACGCTTTTCTGCAAACCTACGGCCGACCTTCCGAGGCCGCGTATTTCGCACCCGGACGGGTCAACCTGATTGGCGAACACACCGATTACAACGGTGGTTTCGTCTTCCCGTGTGCTTTGTCTTTCGGAACATCTTTGTTGCTGGCTCCGAACACGGACGGCGTGTTCCGTTTCTGTTCGTTGAATGTGTCGGAAGGTGTGGATGTGCCGTTGCATAAACTGACGGAAGTCTTGCCTGACCGTTGTTGGGCGAACTATCCATTGGGCTGTATCGCGCAGTTGGTCCGTCGGGGTTGGATGCCGCAGACGGGATATGATTTGCTGTTCTCCGGCGATGTGCCGCAGGGTGCAGGATTATCCTCTTCGGCAGCCATTGAGGTGGTTACGGCATTCGCTTTTTCGGAGCTGTGGCAGACCCGTTTGTCCCGCACCGAGATCGCCTTGGTGGGACAGGCATCCGAGCATGAGTTTGCCGGAGTCAATTGCGGTATCATGGACCAGTTTGCTTCGGCGCATGGCAAGAAAGACTATGCTATTTTCCTCAACTGTGATACCATGGAGTTTCAGTTGGTGCCGGTGGCGCTGCGCGGCATAAAGATTGTTATTGCCAACACCCATTCGCCGCATAAACTGGATTCAGGCGCATACAACGCACGTGTCTCCGAGTGTCAGACGGCGCTTGCCCAATTGCGGAGCGTACGCCCGGACTTGAAGAACCTGGCCGAACTGACGCTTGCGGACTTTGAGGCATGTTCAGGGGCTATCACCGATGCCGTTGCTTTCCGGCGTGCGCGTCACGTGGTGGGCGAGGTGAACCGTACACGACGAGCTGTGGAGGCATTGCAAGCGGGCGATATTGAGTTGTTCGGACAGCTGATGAATCAGAGCCATATCTCTTTGCGCGATGACTACGAAGTGACGGGTCCCGAACTGGATGCTTTGGCAGAAGCCGCATGGCAGGTGGACGGTGTGATTGGCAGCCGTATGACGGGTGGCGGTTTTGGCGGATGTACGGTGTCGCTGGTGCGTGAAGAGGCCATTCCGGCATTCATCCATTCCGTTGGCGAGGCTTATACAGCGCGAACCAGCTTGACGGCTGATTTCTATATTGCGGAAATAGCGGACGGTGCCCACCGACTGTAAAAAAGCAGTACTTTTGTGTTACACTATTATATACTTAGCACGTACGTGCGAAGCCAGGCATCGATGTCATCGATATCGGGATTGACGTGTTTGCGGACAATCTGACGACGATGATAGATGGTTTGTTTCTGTACATTCAGAACGATGGACATATCATTGTCCGATGCGCCTATGATAGAAAGTATGGCAAACTGCATATCTGATTCGGTTAGTTCCGGATACGCTGTGCGCAAGCGGCTGATGGCGCCGTCCAACGCCTTGTCGATGGAGGCAATAAGTTCATCTAGACTCTCTTTGCTCATCATCAGTTGCTCATCTCGGTAGGTCTGCAACCATTTCGGGAACTCCACCTCTTTACCCCTCATGCGTTGTAGTTCTATCTCTTTGGTCAGGTTCACTTTCTGTTGCAGCCGTTCAAGGGCAAGTTGCAGCTGTTGCACATATTTATCGCGGAGCGACTGCAATTGTCCTGCCTGTTCGCGACGACGCTGTTGCCAATAACGCCACAGCACGACCAAAAGCATCACAACAACGGCCAGTAACAGAACCAGTATCACCGAAATCGTGCGCTGCCATTGTCTTTCGCGTTGCGCCTCCTCCGTTTTCTGTTGCTCACGTGCCACATCATAATGCAAGGAGAGCGCGTACGTGCGCGCACCCGCATCGCGCTGGAGTTCCTCTATCTTGCGGTCATATAAACTCAAAAGTACATTGTATGCCATATCCGTTTGTCCGCGCTGACGGAGTATCTTGCTTTGGAGATAGGCATAACTCTGCTCAAACCAATAGGTGTAGGCAGAATCCGTAGGCTGGAGCCTTTCCAGATAATATGCAGCAGAGTCCGTGGCATGTTGTGCCAACAGCAGTTCTACTAATTCCGAATAGCGCGTATGTACCCCGTATTCTTCCGCCAGTTGTTTGCAGACTTCCAGACGGTGGGACACGCTGTCAGGGTAACATAACTGATAGCGATAGGCATCTATATCCAGTAATAACAAAGGGCTATTGGCTGCGCGCGCATATTGCTCTGCTTGCGAGAAATACCAAAGGACGCTGTCTTGTTCGCCACCGGTGATAGCCATCGTACGTGCTATATCGCGATAAGCACATGCCAGATAGACTGCATTACTATCCGGATTAAGCATCGGTATCGCTCTGCGATAGTAAGATTGGGCGATGTCATACAGCATATCACTCTCTGACGTATTGCCTAACCGAAACCATGTCAGTCCCAATAATTGGTCTCTTTGTGCAGATTGCGGAAGACTCA
Organism: uncultured Bacteroidales bacterium; assembly: GCA_902780495.1. Taxonomy (GTDB): domain Bacteria; phylum Bacteroidota; class Bacteroidia; order Bacteroidales; family Paludibacteraceae; genus Colicola. Next base: position 7,056 of record CACZFM010000008.1, on the reverse strand, counting down.
CCAGCATCTCTTCCGCTTGTTTCAAGTAGTCGGTCGAAGTTTCATACTGACTACTATTGTTGGATGTGATACCCTGACGATACAATTCTTCCGCTTTTTGAAGCCGTTCGGGGACATCCGAAACTACAAACCGGCATCCGCTCCAACTGATTGTTAGCACGAAAAGACATGTGATATATGCGTATTGTATTTTCAAAATTCGCTTCTATTAGTGTTGTTTCAGCCAAAGTTCCATAACCGGATCGGAGAGATACAGTCCGCTTTCACGACGCTCGATAAAATCTCTCTCGAGTAATAGTTTTTGCATCTTGGTGACATTGGATTTTGTGCCCAAGTTGTATTTGCCCATTACTTCTTGCGATGTCCACTGGTCGTGTTGTCCGTCATTGATGGCACGCAAGAAATTCATCTGATAGGTAGTAAGTGAATTTAATTGTTCCATAAACAAAGGTGTACATTGATCCAACAAATCACTCACGCCTTGTTTAATAACGTCTTCAGTTACTTCTATATCAGTATTGAGCATTACATCCCATGCCAATTGTTGTACATATGAGGATTGATTTCGCACAATCTCGCATATCTTTGTAACATATTCTTCGCTAATAGTCAAGTCTTTTTCTTTGAACTTGCCTTGAATGAATGGTATCCAATCAGCTGTCGGGATTGGTTGCAGGTAGTTCGGTTCGCCAAACTGATAGAATGGCATTCGTTTGTTTTGGAAGATATTGGTCATCATGTGTTGTCTGCTACCGAACAAGCAATAAGACACATGTTGCTGATGTTGCCAGACTCCACGCATCCTTTTTTGGACGTAGAGACTATCCGGCCATTCGCCTATCTGCTGAAACTCATCAATACAAACAACGATATGTTTGCCGATATGTTTTGCTAATAATTCCGGCAAGGCTAATATCTCTTCGGGAGAATACTCTTTAGGCGTGATACCCAAAGAAAAGGAGTATTCAGATGTCAGATCAGGACTAAAAGACACTTTCGGAGCAAGACGCACTAAAAATCGCTTGATATTTTCTATCGCCAGTTCCATTTTATTGGCGGTTTGCTTCAAGAGTGCTTCAGCGAACTTATTGTAAAAATCATACTCCGACCGGCAATCATAGATGTCCACAAATACTGTTTGAATCAAGGACTTATCTACTATCCCCTGTACGTGCTTGACTAATGAGGTCTTTCCCATACGACGCGGAGATATGAGTACCACATTGAGCCCGTTCTCAAAATTCATCTTCAAACGATGACTCTCTTTGGTGCGATCGGTGAAGTTGTTTCCTCCTACAGAAACACCATACACAAAAGTCTTGTTTGCATCCTTTACCATTGTTGTAATTGTCTTATTTATTGATGTTTGCACGGTACACCGTTTGGTGGTCCACCAAGTAGTGTACTTTTGATTTCGGCTGCAAAATTACAACTATTTCCTGACATGTGCAAGTATTGGGTCAAAAAAGTGCCATTTTTATTGTTTTTAGTTCAAACGGGCACTTTTAGAGCAACTTTGAAAGCAGCAAATCAAGCCTCCAAGCGGCAAAAAACCCAATCGTACAACTTTATTTTTTATATAAATTTTTAATTTGCTTATTTACAACAATTTACAAAACTTACTAAATACCACTCGTACAACTGCTAAATTTGCACACATCAAAAATAAGCAGTACCTTTGCACCAGATTTCAAAACGTATTTCGGTGGCAAGATTAACACATTTTTTCTATATGTGCAAATTAAAATCAAATATTCTTGTATTTTTATGCATTTTAGGTGCAATGCACGGCAGTTTGTATGCCAATTCCTATGTCATACTGCAACCTACGGCAGATGCGCTTTGTACAGATAATCCGTTCATTACTTTTTCACAGGAATTCATCGATGACGGTTATTTCGGTGATTCCCACCGTTTTATGTACGAATACTCAGCAGATGGTATAACCTGGACTCGCTTGGCCTACACGCACAAGACTCCGACATGGGGATATACCCAACGCCCCACAAACTTACAGGAAGGCTGGTATCGCGTGTTGGTTGCAAGGGAAGATGAATTAGGGATGCCGGATAGGTGGATCGTGAGTGAACCGGTTTATATGGAGAAGGTTGAAGGTGGGTGTACACCTTATAGATATACATGGCCGGATGAGATTTCCGAGAATGTCTGTCCGCACGGAACGATTCTTTTCCGAGAGGATTTCGGCGGCAATGACCCTTCCGATCCTGTTACTAGTCCAACACGTTTGATCACAATGAGTTCCAAGTATCGGCAAGACTTCGACGTACAACGCACCTCTCCCAGTAGCGGTAAGTTCATCGTAGCCAAATACGGCTGGCAGAACAGTCTCAATCTCAGCACGACTGCCGATATGTACTCCCAGTGGTTTATTCAAGACGACCATACCTATCCGAATGATTACACGCGCGGGTATATGTTAGAGGTTGATGGAAAGGGAGGCAATGATGCTTTTTATATGACTAGGTTTGATGTTTGCCATGAAATGGATCTTTCTTTCTCCGCATACGTGGCGAATGTGTTGGAACCAGGACATAAATATGCTCGCCCAAAAGTACGTTTTCTTATCACAAACGAATATAACAACGATACGATTTGGGAACAATCCTCGGGATCGATAGAACCGGCACCGGCTGATTATCGTCAATATGGAATTCCGCAAACAATGTCGGCTCCGTGGCATCTCGTCGGAGCGACTTTCCATGTGCCCGAAGGAGTGCATGTAATTCGGCTGTCTATCTTCAATGACGAAAACGATAATATAGGTAATGATTTTGCGATGGATGACATTGAGATTCGGCTCTGCGGTCATATCGTATCTATTTTATCCGAGCATGAGGTTTGCAAGGATTCATCGTATGTTTTTAATTCGTCTGTCACAACGGATGGCGGGTTTAAGCAGCCCTACAATTACCTCTGGCAATACGCGCCGGACAGCTTGCCGTTCAATAGCGACGGATGGACCAATGTAGTCTTGGGCGAACAACTTTCTTTTGATTCTGTCAAACTTAGCGATGACGGATGGTATCGGCTCTGCGTTACTTCTGCCGATGTGGATGTAGAGAATGCGCGGTATTGCCGCGCGGTGAGTGACCCCTTCCATCTCAGGGTCAGAGACTGCACACCGCCATGTCCGGAAAGAATAGATGAAATCGAAAAAATCACGGTCTGCGACACCCTTATGCCGTATCGCTGGCACGATACTATATTCTATAAAGATACCACATACGAAATTATATATAAAAATAAATACGGCTGTGAGATTAAAAAAGGAGTCTATACGCTCCATTCCGAACTATGCTGCCCTGATCTTCAATATGCGCCGATAGATACGGTTGTTTGTGACACGCTCATGCCTTTCTTATGGCGCGGCAGGCTATTCGATGAACCATCAACCCAAGAGTTCTTGGTAACCAGCCCTCGCGGCTGCGACAGTATTCTGTATATTTGCACCTTGGATACCATCCACTGTGAACGGCTCTATCCTATCATCGTCAATAAATACAATTGGCAGTTATTGTGTGACAACGTTGCTTTGTGCCGCTTTTTCCCAAATAGGACACCGACGGCCTTCCAATGGTATAAAGACCTGAATCCTATTCAGGGAGCAACGGACGATGACTACGCGGAACAAAACGAATTAAATGGAACCTTCCAACTTCGTGTTACCATAGATAATGAGGAGATTATCTGGTCTAATATCCTTGAAATAGTCAGTTCCACCGAAGAAACACCTATCCGGGTACGGATCTATAACAGTTGTGGAGAACAAGTCTCTGAGGAGCAAATGACCCATGGTATTTACCTCTATCGCTACCAACAAGGTACTCGTATATGGACGGAAAAAAGAATGATATTGTGAGATACTTTATATTTGTCATATTGTTCTTGCCTGCATTTCTTATGGCACACGCATCACACTTGTTCGAAATCGGATTCCGTGCGGGCATGGCGAACGAGGATGCCCTATGCCATTATGTCTCATCTGTTCCCGGGTTTCATGGGGGAATGCAACTTGGCTATGCCTACCATTCTTCTTATGTAATCGGTTTTCGGATAGCTTCTACTCTGGAGCGTTGTCAAACCGGTTATGGCAAAACAGACTATACGGACACTTATTCGGTTATAGATGTAGAGAACGTACCCATGCAGGTGGATTACGCCATCGGAAGATTGAATGAGACCTACACAACATGGTCGGTTGGCATACCTGTGCAGTTGGGGCTTTCCAAAAACAACTTCTCTTTCTACATCGGACCGAAGTTCGTTTTTCCATTCGATGGAAGATGGATAGAAACGGCGGAAAATGCTGCGTTGTCGGTGTATTATCCCCTTCAAAATAACAGGGTATATACATCCTTCCCACTTGCCGCTTCTCCTGCTTTCCGTGCATCACAAAAAGGAGAAATAAATTCACTACCTAAGGTGCAGTACTGGCTGGCAATGGAATTGGGATATGACTTCTTGGTTCATACAGGGCAGCGCACCAAATCCTATCTCTCTATTGGTATTTATTTTGACTATTCCTTCTCTTCCATCCAAGATAAGACATCCGACCGCACATCACTCTTGATGCTCTCGGATACACGAGACGGCTTCCCTCTTCAACGTATACTGACGCCTGTCATGGCGGCTCAACGCCAAGGAAAAAGACTCGTGTCATCTTCTAATCCGTATACTATCGGCATTAAAATCGCGTACCGCATTGCCCCATATAAATCTCATCAAGAGACCTATCGCACCTGCCGTTGTTATGGAATAGAATACTATTAATTTGCATATATCAAAAAAATATAGTAATTTTGCAATCAAATTCGTAATGGTATGAAAAAACAATTCATTTTCTTCATCCTTAGTCTGGCTGTCATAGCCGGAAAAAGTAATGCAACAGTGTATAATGGCGTTTGTGGCGAACACCTGACGTGGAGTTATGACACGGAGACAGCGCACATGACCATTGAGGGTTACGGGGTTTTGAAAAACACGGTGGACAGCCTCTGGTGGAACAAGCAAGTCCTTCAAGCCTCCTCATGGGCAACAAGTTACAAAACCTACTATCCATACAACTCCTGCAAAACTATCTCTTTGCCCGAAGGTCTCACGGGTTTCAGCGGAGCCACCTTCAAAGATTGGTGGAACCTGACGGCGTGCGAGATACCTGACGGCGTGACGAAGATTCCCGCAAATATGTTTGAAAACTGTTATAAACTTAAAGAGGTTCAACTGCCTAATTCGGTGGATACGGTAGGGCAATACGTTTTTGCGAACTGCACGACTATGGTGAAGTGCGATTTGGGCAAAGGCGTCAAGTATATCGGGCAAATGGCATTCGAGAACTGCTATAGACTAACATCTGTCCGGTGGTCGGACTGCCTGGAGGTGATTGACGGCAGTATTTTTGACGGTCAACCGGAAGCATACGACCCCAATGACGTAGCCACTATTCCGCTTCAGGATACGCTGTTCTTCCCGGCGACTTTCCGCTCGAACAAACAGATCTCGTGGTGTCTCCACAATAGTCCTGTTATTGTTTGGAACGCCAAGAATCCGCCCACATCTTCGTCAGTATTCTATAATCTGTACGATTATTGGAAAGGGGATTTTATCTTCGGTCCGGATGTGGAGTTTGTGCCGGCAAGTTTATGCCGATGGACGCGCCAGAAGAAAGTAGAGTTGCCGGAGGGTTGCAAATGGATAGGTCAGGGAGCGTTTATGGGAAACAGTCTGTTAGAGACAGTGTTGCTGCCATCCACGCTGACAGCCATTCACCAAGAGGCGTTCAGGAGCTGCACGAAAATCAAGCATATCACCATTCCGGAGAAAGTGAAAGCCATCAATTCTTCCGTATTCAACGGGTGTTCAGCCTTGAGGCGAGTCGAGATACCGGATAGCGTCAGCACTATCGGGGATAATGCCTTCTCGGGATGTCCGAACTTGGACTCCATTGTGCTTCCGAAAGAACTGACCATGATTGGCGGCAGTGCCTTCACAGGCATCAAACTGCAAGACTCGCTCGTCATTCCCGACAAAGTCGTCTCCATCGGCACGAACGCGTTTGAGAACTGGTCAGCACTCAAAGAACTGTCTATCGGCAAAAATGTCGTACTTATCGGCAACAATGCTTTCAAAGGCGATAGCGCTGTCACACATATCACCGTCTGGGCAGCCACTCCTCCGGCGGTATCAGAAGGAACACTCGCCGACATCCCGGATAGCACCTTGTTATCTGTGTTGCCGGATAGCCGCAAACTGTACCGTCAACACCCGTATTGGGGACGTTTCCGCATGAACGACACGCCGGATTCAGCGATGATTCAACGCACCGTCACCGTTGATGCCGCAGAGACAACCGCCGACTTTACATGGCCAACCGATAGTGCCGCACATTCCTATCAGATAGATATCTATAAAGACGGAACAGTTTTCTGCAAACTAACACTCGGTAGTCGCGGCCAATTACTCGCCATCAATTTCTCTGCGCCAAGCAGAAGAGTACCGATGAATAATGCCGATGACAATCAGCCTTATACCTTGTCCTTCAAAGTAACAGGACTTGATGCCGCCTCACGGTATAATTATGTGCTTTCTTCGCTGGACGAAAGCGGTACGCCTATTCATGTCTATATCGGCGCGTTTGCCACAACGGGTTATCCAGGGACGTTGCAAGAAGGCGGGGATGCGATTATCCCGACTCCGCCGGTCATCCCGTCTAACCCCGAAGCATCGGCAACGCCCACAAGTGTCGATTTCATTGGAACTTGTGAGGAGGAGAACGGAAAAATCTTCCGCAACGGGCAAATCATCATCCGTCGTGGTGACGCAGAATATAGTATTCAAGGAAATCAACTGAAATAATATACGATCATGAAAACGAAAAATGTTTTTTGTCTGCTTTTTGTAGCCTTTTTACTATTAAAAGGAACGAGTGCGTACGCGGATGTATCCAATGGCACTTGTGGCGAGCAGGTGTATTGGGAGTATAATGATTCTACCCAAGTGTTGCGAATCTACGGTAACGGGGCTATAACCGAAAGGAGT
>CACZFM010000007.1 GCA_902780495.1 uncultured Bacteroidales bacterium | reverse complement strand
AGGCAGAGTGTATAGATAGTATCAAAGCAGATATCAGAGTCGGCCTGATAGGTTGTATCGCTGACGATGGTATCTGCAAGGAATGTCTGTCCTCTCCAATGATAGGGCAACATCTGTGTGCAGATAGTATTACGCAATGTATCAAGGACACCTGTCTGCTCTACATGCAGGCAGAGCGTATAGATGGTATCAAAACAGATGTCAGAGTCGGCCTGATAGGTTGTATCGCTGACGATGGTATCTGCAAGGAATGTCTGTCCTCTCCAATGATAGGGCAACATCTGTGTGCAGACGGTATCGCGCAGTGTGTCAAGGGCACCTGTCTGCTCTACATGCAGGTAAAGGGTATAGATAGTGTCAAAACACTTGTCTGCATCCTCCAAATAGGTGGTGTCGCGGAAGAGGGTGTCTGTATAGAATGAATACCCATGCCATAGGTAGGGTAGCATTTGTGTGCAGACAGTGTCATATAAGGTGTCCCGAACGCCTGCCATCTCCAAATGGAGGAAAGCGACAGAGTCACAACCATAGCGGTCAATGAGTGTGTCACGGTAATCTCCTGCATAGTCATAGCGTTTGCCATTCCATAGCGTATCCGGACGGTTGCACAGGAAAACAGAGTCGATAGTCAGCGGGTAGGGGTCGAGCCAGGAGTCCGGCGGCAATGGCGCGCGACGGGCAATGCCGGCGTGACTGACCGAGAGATGCATGGTGAGGATAGAGTCACAGCCATATTGGTTGACGAGCGTGTCAGCATAGGTGCCAGGGTCGGTATAAGGCAGGCCTCGCCAGAGGTAATAACCGCCTTGGCAGATAACAGCCTCCTCCGTCGGCATACGTGTGACAGGGTTGATGTGCAGAAAACCCTGGTAGATGACGGTGTCGTGGCAACTGGTATAACTGCTGGTGAGTGTGTCGGAGTAGGGACCCTCTTCTGTATGGATGAAGGGTCCGTGCTGCAAGAAACTGCCTTGGCAGATGGCAGTGTCGAAGGGTATGATGGTTTTGCCGGCATTAACGACAAGGAACGAGTGCGTCTCTTCCGACTCGCAGAGTCCGCCCGATATGCCTGCGGTGAGGGATATCTCATATTCACCTCCCGGAACGAGAAAGACCGTGTCGGGATTGTAAGATGTAGATGTTGTTATATTGCCCCATGGGTCGCGGATTTGCCAGAGGGCTGTCTCACATTCCTCGTTCAGACGGTCGAGGCCGAGGTAAGAGGAAGAGACGTAACTGGTATTGGTTAGCAGAAGTGTGTCCATACATCCGCCTCGCCGCTGGTCGGCCGTATAAGAAGCAATGGGTACGCGCGGGTCTGCACGGCGGGAGATGGTGAAATAACATTCGGGGTTCTCGATGTTCATTACACGGCAGGTATAGAGCGTGCCATCGTTAGGAACCGTAATGGTTCGTTCCGTAGAAACGAAAGACGGGTCGGCATCACTCCGCCAGAGGTAACGGAAATAGTCGGGGGCTGCCAGCGTAGAGGAGTCATCTACGGCACCGCACCGCTCGAACTGCACATCGCGGTCGGCAATATCAATACCGAAATAGGCATAGCCATAGTGCCCGTAGAACGAACAGTCGGACGTGGTAAGCTGGATACGGACAGTGCGATTGCGATAGGGGCTGAGGTCAATACTCATGGCCGTCCAGTCCTTCCAGCAGATAGAGTCCTCCTTTACATCCTGCGGCGAGTTGGCTCCCGGATAGGTGCCGGTGAAATACCGGTCGGTATGCCATTGAGAGCGGTCGATGTTATAGCCGGAGACGAAGTCGAATGAGTAGCAGTCGCTGGAAAGAGATCGTCCGTATTCGTCCAAAATCTGGAGCGTGAACGAAGGTTGTTCATCGGCTTTGTGTCCAGGCATCTGGAGTACGGCGGCGTAATAGAGAATCAGCAAGGGTGCGGCATCGGTTACACGGTGGGTGTAAGTGATTCGCTCAGCACCGCTGTAGTCTTTCTGATTGACAAACTCTTTACTCCATGCCAGATTACCAAGCCTTACACAAGGCCGTCCGTCGGGCAGTGTCATACGCAGTCCTTTGCGGGGATTGGATGTGTAGGTGTAGGGGTCGTAGGCGGTGGAGTCGGAAAGAATGGTATGCCTGCTCTGCCAACCATAGACAGCTGTGCCGATGAGAGAGTCAATACGTCCCGTGTGCAGAGCAGGGTTCTGGAATGTCCCATACTGACAAAGCGCACGGTCAAGGTCAAGATAGGGGAACACATCCGCCCGCATGGTGCAGGGCAAAAGAAACAGGAGCAGGAAGAGAAGTCGGTTGTTCATCGTTTCGTGTTTCAGAATTGGATACCAAGCAGCGAATAGCGTGCTGCACCTCGCATGATTATTATATGACCGTCCTGCAGCCGTTTGAAGGTGCCTTGCCGGTCGGATTCTACGGATTGTATGTCTGTCGGGGTATGGCGTGCCGAGACTGTTTCAAGGACAAAACGTGTGTCGGACGAAGCTGTGCCGGAAGTGAAAGTGTAGTCCTCTAAGAGAAGATTGACGGTGCGGTTGAGTTGGCGGTCAGTAAGGTAGAGGCCCTCTAAGTGTGTGGGGTCGTACCGCGAGGCATCAAACCGGAAGGTGTAACTGCCAGGGTCGGTGATTGTATAGCCAAGAGGAATGACTTGCGGTTCCGGCAAGGCCATATAAGAGAGGTGTTGCTGTCCAGACAGTGCGTAGAGATTAAGCGAGCGATTCTGCATTTTTCCGAGGTCGGCATTGTAATCGAATCCTGTGGTGTAAGCTGGCGCAAAGAGCAGTCCGACATAGTCAATCTGCTGCTGTCCCGAAAGGGTGATGCCCGTGAGCAGTTCTTCGTCGTTGCCGTTTTCATCCGCTGCGGCTTCCCAACGCATAGGTGCCTGCTGTGCACGTCCGGCATACGGGAAACAGAGTGAGTCGCCCTGACCAATCTGCACAAAAAAGTTTTGGAATGTTCCGAGTTCGGCACGATTGACTTGCTGTGGCAGATAGACGGTTCCGTCCGTATTGGGCATGACGATATAGCGAAGTGTTCCCTGCCAGGTGTAACCTTGGTCGGAAAGGGCAAGGATACCGATGCCATTGTTGCCATCCAATCCTTGAATGCCGGAGAAAGAAGCAAGGTAGGGATTCCCCACGAGGTTCCATCCGGCTTCGTTGGGCAGGATATCGCTTTCTCCTGCGCCGTAGGGTGTGACAGGCACTTTTCGATAATCCAGACCCAATGCCGCAGTTTCACCTTGCGAGAGGTCCGGGTGCATGGGAAAGCGCAGTACGGCATACTGCTGCCAGTCGCCGAGAACCTGCTTCGGCATGGCATACACGGTGTAGCCTTTCCCTGCGAGGAGTGTACCGGATGTGACATCTTCCCAACCGGTGTCGTGCTGTGCACGGCGTTCTCCGTTGTAATGTTGAAGACCAAATTCTGCGGGTGTTCCATCGGCATAAGTAATATTGGAGAACGGTACAGCGTAGGGTAGTGAAAGGGCGTAGTACTGCCGGTTGCTGACAAGGTAGTCGTAACAGATGCGGTTATCAGGGGTAAAGACCGCACCCTTTACCACCATCTGCGGATAACAGAACCGATACGTGCGGTGCGTATATTCGCCTCCGCGGAGAATGAGGTTTCCATTGACCGTGAGAGAGACGCCTTCGGGAACGACCAGTTTGCCGTTGCCGTACACGGAAAGATTCTGACATGTGAGATTCTGCGAAAGGGTGAGTACGCCACCGGAAAGGATGACAATCTCATCGGTATAATCCACGTGTGAGGCACCGGTGGTGACGTACGCAGGAACCGTGAGTCGTTTGAAGCCCATGAGCATCCCATCATCACTGAAAAGACGGACAAGCACCTGTGTACCTGCACGGGAAAGCAATGAATCCGGAATAGACAATTCGTATACGGCACGGTCCACCTCACAGGATGCAAGTGTCATCCTGCTGCCTTCCGGTCCGTCCGGCGTGGCGATGCTGTAAGAGACGGCATTACCGGTATAGAGCACCTGCACTCCGTCGGTCTGCCAAGCAAGCACCGGCATATCGGATTCGGGCAGATAGTGCGCATAGAGGTGCGTGACTGCATCGGGCACAAAATACCCCGATACGGAGCGTGTGCGGATATATTCATCGCCTGTCAGGTCGGGATTGTCGTACCAGCCGTTGAACATCCATCCCTCATCGGACGAGACAACGGGCCAAGGAATACCCGTGACATTGGAGCGCTGGTAAAGCGTCTGTCCGCTGATGTTTCCGTGTTCGCCCGTATGAAACGAGGTGGTTACCCCGTCTGCTCTGCTTTCAGGCGTGATATAGACGGTCCATGCGCCCGCGTACTCGGTAGAAGAGACCGCTTTCTTTTCTGCAATCTGGTCCACAGGGATTGTGGTGTACCACTTGACGGAACGGTTCGTGCGCGACAGATAGTAGGTATTTCCTCCGAGAGTGGAATAGGTGGATATGGTGAAGTGTGCGGCTGTGGGTGTGGAAGATTCCAGTTGCCGGAGGACGAGGTATGACCCCGGCGAAGTAGCATCGGTGTTACCTGCGTTGTATGCAGCCTGTGCGGAAGCCGTAGGACCGAGCAGATGTTTGTAAGAATTATGCCCTACATCGGGAAAACGGTAGAACCCGTAATAGGAATTGTACATGCAGTAGTGGACAGCATAATCGCCTTGCAGTTCGGGCGAAGTGGTAAGTGCACCCGCTTTGCTGGTTTCTCCACTATTGGCATAAAGGAACCATGTCTGCCTTTCACCGCTTGTATTGCCGTCGTCCAGCGCAAAATAGATGTATTCCAACGCCTGCACCAAGCGTTCGGACGGAACAGGCAGATAAACGGGCTTCTGTGCGGACAGCGAAACCGAAGCGGAAGTACAGAGAAGTGCAAGGAGCACTTTGGAGGGATAAGAAAGTTTCATTTATACAGTTTTTTGTGTGGTCAAAGTACGTTTATTCCTTCGCTAAGGGTATGCTAAGGGTATGGTAAGGGTATGGTCATTCTTGTGCCTACTTCACAAAACGCCGCAAAGGTACAAAAATATTCCGAGAAAGGCAAAGAAAATCTCATCTTTTTTTGTCAAAACAGGAAAAATAGCAGAAAAATGCACAATTTTGAAACTTTTTTGCAAAAATATTTGGTCATGTCAAAAAAAAGCAGTACTTTTGCACGTTTTTCGGCCTTACCCTTCTCATGTACGCACGTACATATACGAAAAACGAGTATTGAGAAAGGGCGGTCGGAAGCAAAAAAGAAAGACAACAAACAACAAAATTATTAACCAAAAAAAGTTACAATGCCTACAATTCAACAATTAGTTCGAAAAGGAAGAGCAGAACTTCAGGACAACAGCAAGAGTCCGGCACTGGACAGCTGCCCGCAACGCCGTGGCGTATGTGTCCGCGTTTACACAACAACTCCTAAAAAGCCTAATTCCGCAATGCGTAAGGTGGCTCGTGTTCGTTTGACGAACCAGAAGGAAGTGAACGCTTACATACCGGGTGAAGGTCACAACTTGCAGGAGCACTCGATCGTAATGGTTCGTGGTGGTCGTGTAAAAGACCTGCCAGGTGTACGTTACCACATTGTGCGCGGTACGCTGGATACGGCCGGTGTTGCTAACCGCTTGCAGCGTCGCAGCAAGTACGGAGCAAAGCGTCCGAAAGCAAAGAAGTAAGCCGTGAGGCGCGCCGGATGTCCGTGAAGGGCTGAAGGCAATGCAAAAATTCCTAAGTAAAAACTAAACGTTCCATACGTTGGGACAGATTACAAATGGGTTGATCGGTTGAGTAAGGCGGAAGCCTGAAGCGATTACAACCAAAAAAACAAAGTAAAAACAACATGAGAAAAGCAAAACCAAAAAAGCGTGTGATCCTGCCGGATCCCGTGTACGGAGAGGTAATGGTTGCCAAGTTTGTGAACCACCTCATGCTCGATGGCAAGAAGAATACTGCGTATGACGTATTCTATACCGCTTTGGATCTTGTCGGTCAGAAGAACAAGGATGCAGAGAAAACTGCTCTGGATATCTGGAAAGCCGCTTTGGACAACATCACTCCGTTGGTGGAGGTAAAGTCGAAACGTATTGGCGGTGCCACTTTCCAGGTTCCTACTGAGATTCGTGCCGACCGTAAGGAGTCGATAGCCATGAAGAACATGATCCTCTTCGCCCGTAAGCGTGGCGGCCATTCGATGGCTGAGAAACTTGCGGCAGAGATTATGGACGCGATGAACAGTCAGGGTGGTGCCTTCAAACGTAAGGAAGATATGCACCGTATGGCTGAGGCTAACCGTGCATTCGCACATTTCCGTTTCTAATCGAATATGGCAAAACACGATTTAAAACTGAACAGAAACATCGGTATCATGGCTCACATTGATGCCGGTAAGACTACAACTTCTGAGCGTATCCTGTTCTATACGGGTCTAACCCACAAAATAGGTGAGGTGCATGACGGCGCCGCAACTATGGACTGGATGGAGCAGGAGCAAGAGCGTGGTATCACCATCACCTCCGCTGCAACGACTACGTTCTGGAACTATGCAGGTAATAAATACAAAATAAACCTGATAGACACTCCGGGTCACGTGGACTTTACGGTAGAGGTTGAGCGTTCGCTGCGTATTTTGGACGGTGCCGTAATGGCTCTGTGTGCAGTGGGCGGCGTGCAACCCCAGTCGGAAACCGTATGGCGTCAGGCAGACAAGTACGGTGTGCCCCGTTTGTGCTACGTGAACAAGATGGACCGTTCTGGTGCCAACTTCTTTGATGTGGTGACTCAAATCCATGAGGTTCTGGGCGCTACTCCGTGTCCGATACAGATTCCTGTAGGGGCTGAAGAGACATTCAAAGGTGTGGTTGACCTGGTGAAGATGAAGGCCATCCTATGGCACGACGAGACAATGGGCGCTGAATATGAGGTGGCCGATATCCCCGCCGATCTGCAAGCCGAGGCTGAAGAATGGCGTGATAAGATGTTGGAGACCGTTGCCGAGTTTGATGATGTGCTGATGGAGAAATATTTCTCCGATCCGTCCACCATTACGGAAGACGAGATTCGCTCTGCAATCCGTAAGGGTACGCTGGGTATGCACATTTTCCCTGTGATATGCGGTTCGTCGTTCAAGAACAAGGGTGTGCAAACTATGCTGGATGCTGTGTGCGCATATCTGCCGAGTCCGATGGATGCTGAGCATATTGACGGTAAGGATCCTCGTACGGAAGAGCCTCTGAGCCGTAAGCCCGATGAGGATGAGCCTCTTTGCGCATTGGCCTTCAAGATTGCCACTGACCCATACGTGGGGCGTCTGTGCTACTTCAGAGTTTATTCGGGTAAATTGGAAGCCGGTTCGTATGTTTACAATACCCGTTCGGGTAAGAAAGAACGTATCAGCCGCATCTTCCAAATGCACTCGAATCACCAGAACCCCGTGGATGTTATATGCGCGGGTGATATAGGCGCGGGTGTGGGATTTAAGGATATACGCACGGGCGATACGCTGTGCTCGGAAGAGCATCCTATTACCCTGGAGTCTATCGAATTCCCCGCACCGGTAATCGGTATCTCTGTAGAACCCAAGAGTCAGGCAGACCTTGACAAGTTGGGTGTAGGTCTTGCCAAACTGGCGGAAGAAGATCCTACGTTCACTGTCAAGACCGATGAACAGACTGGTCAGACCGTTATTTCGGGTATGGGCGAGTTGCATCTGGAGATTATTATCGACCGCCTGAAACGCGAGTTCAAGGTAGAGTGCAACCAAGGTCGTCCGCAAGTGGCATACCGCGAAGCTATCTCAGCTCCTGTTGAGTTGCGTGAGACCTACAAGAAACAGACCGGTGGCCGCGGTAAGTTTGCAGACATGATTGTCCGCGTAGAACCCGCAGACGAAGACTTCGAAGGCACACTTCAGTTTATCAACGAAGTGAAAGGTGGTAATATTCCAAAGGAATACATCCCGGCTATTGAGAAAGGCTTCCAAAGTGCTATGAAGACCGGTGTGCTGGCAGGTTATCCGCTTGACAAACTGAAAGTGACCGTGATTGATGGTAGTTTCCACCCCGTAGACTCTGACCAATTGTCGTTCGAGGTTTGTGCACAGATGGCATTCAAGAATGCATGTGTGAAAGCCAAACCGACCTTGATGGAGCCTATCATGAAGATTGAGGTGGTTACTCCGGAAGAGAGCATGGGTGACGTGATCGGTGATTTGAACAAACGTCGTGGCCAAGTGGAAGGTATGGATACCGCCCGTACGGGTGCGCGCATCGTGAAAGCCAAGGTTCCATTGAGCGAAATGTTCGGATACGTAACGGCACTGCGTACCATTACTTCCGGTCGTGCTACGAGTTCGATGGAGTTCTCGCACTATGCTCCCGTAAGCAGCGCAATCGCGAAAGCAGTGCTAACCGAATGTGGAGGTCGCGCAGAACTGGTATAAAAATTTAATTTATAATGAACGCGCCCGCACGCGTAGGGCACAAGCAAATGACTCTTTGTGTACAGCGTGCGGGGGTGAAATGGTAAACCAATAAAAACAAATCAAGAAAATGAGTCAAAAAATCAGAATCAAACTGAAATCGTTCGACCACAATCTGGTGGACAAGTCAGCAGAGAAGATTGTGAAGACGGTGAAGGCAACAGGTGCCGTGGTAAGCGGTCCTATTCCATTGCCCACTCACAAGCGTATCTTTACTGTAAACCGTTCAACGTTCGTGAACAAAAAGAGCCGTGAGCAATTTGAACTTTCGAGTTACAAGCGTCTCATTGACATCTACAATTCGAACAATAAGACGGTGGAAGCACTGATGAAACTGGAATTGGCCAGCGGTGTTGAGGTCGAAATTAAAGTTTGATAAACAATGGAGTACTTCCCTCGGAGAGGCTGTGCGTAGCAATCCCGCGGGCGAGAGTGCTCGAAAAGTAACAACAAACAACTAAATCCACAAAAAAATGTCAGGATTATTAGGAAAAAAGATCGGAATGACTTCCGTGTTCGGTGCTGATGGCAAGAATATCCCATGCACCGTGATTGAAGTTGGTCCTTGCGTTGTAACGCAACTGAAGACCGTGGAGAAAGACGGCTACGAGGCTGTTCAGGTGGGTTTCATGCCTAAGAGCGAGAAACATACGAACAAAGCCGAGGCCGGTCACTTCAAGGCAGCAGGCGTACAGCCGATGCGTCACCTGGCCGAATTCGACGGATTCGACAAAGAGGTGAAGTTGGGCGATACACTGACAGTTGACATGTTCGAAGAGAACACGTACGTTGACGTAATCGGTACCAGCAAAGGTAAAGGTTTCCAAGGCGTTGTTAAACGTCACGGTTTCGGCGGTGTGGGCCAGTCCACTCATGGTCAGGACGACCGTCTGCGTGCTCCCGGTTCGGTAGGTGCGTGCGCATATCCTTCCCGTATTTTCCCGGGCACTCGTATGGCCGGTCACATGGGACAGGATCGTGTTACGGTTCAGAACCTGGTAGTATTGAAAGTTATCCCTGAATACAACCTCTTGATGGTCAAGGGTTCGATTCCCGGAGCGAAAAACAGTATCGTTATCATTAACAAATAAGCAGTATGGAACTTAGTATTAAGAATATGGCCGGTAAAGACACCGGTAAGAAGGTGGTTCTGAATGACGCTATCTTCGGTATTGAGCCTAACGACCATGCTATCTATTTGGACGTTAAGCAATTCTTGGCTAACAACCGTCAAGGGACAGCCAAGGCAAAACAACGTAGTGAGAACGCACATTCAACCCGCAAGCTTGGTCGTCAGAAAGGTGGCGGTGGAGCACGTCCGGGTGATTTGAAATCCCCTGTTCGCGTAGGTGGTGGTACCATTTTCGGTCCCGTACCCCGTGACTATAGCTTCAAGTTGAATCACAAAGTGAAACAATTGGCTCGTCGCAGTGCATTGAGCTTGCGTGCAAAACAGGATCAGATTATTGTATTGGACACTCTGCACTTTGAGGCTCCAAAGACCAAAGCTATGATTGAGGTAATGAATAACCTTAACGTAGCGGGTAAGAAGGTTCTCTTTGTGTTGGCAGAGAACAATGCAGAGGTACTGAAATCAGCAAACAACATCCAGCGTACCAATGTGATCACAGTGGGTGAGTTGAACACTTACGCATTGATGAACGCAAACGCAATCGTGATGGTTGAAGCTGCTGTAAAAGCTATCGAAGAAACTTTTAACGCATAAGGAGACAGGATTATGGCAATTATTATTAAACCAATCGTCACTGAGAAGATGACCGCTGCCACCGAGAAGCTCAATCGTTATGGTTTCATGGTAGAGCGCACTGCCGGTAAGGTTGAAATTAAGAAGGCAGTAGAAGAAATGTACAATGTTCAGGTAGAAGATGTAAATACGATGGTGGTTGCTCCCAAGGTGAAACAACGTTGGACAAAGAGCGGTTTGCTTCGTGGGAAGACAGCATCATACAAGAAAGCTATCGTGACATTGAAAGAAGGAGAAACAATCGATTTTTATAGCAATATCTAAAAATGGCTGTACGTAAATTAAAACCCACTACACCAGGGCAAAGACACAAAGTTATTGGCGCGTTTGATACAATTACCGCAAGCGCACCAGAGAAGTCTCTCGTGTTCGGTAAAACCAAGTCAGGTGGTCGCAACAACGTCGGAAAGATGACAATGCGCTACATTGGTGGTGGACACAAGCAGAAATTCCGTGTAATTGACTTCAAACGCAACAAAGATGGTGTACCCGCTGTTGTAAAAACAATTGAGTATGATCCGAACCGTTCGGCTCGTATCGCTCTGTTGTTCTATGCCGATGGCGAGAAGCGTTATATCCTTGCACCTAACGGACTGCAAGTTGGTCAAACAGTAATGTCGGGTGAAAATGTAGCACCTGAAGTAGGAAATGCCCTTCCGATGGCAAACATGCCTATGGGTACCATAATGCACAACATCGAACTTCGTCCCGGTCAGGGCGCACAAATGGTTCGTTCTGCAGGTACTTTCGCACAATTGGCCGGTAAGGAAGACAAGTATGCAATCATCAAGTTGCCTTCCGGCGAACTTCGCAAAGTGCTGGCAGCTTGCAAAGCTACTGTGGGCGTCGTTGGAAACAGTGACCATGCACTGGAGAAATCAGGAAAGGCCGGTCGTAGCCGTTGGCTGGGTCGTCGTCCGCGTAACCGTGGCGTTGTAATGAACCCTGTAGATCACCCAATGGGTGGTGGTGAAGGCCGCGCAAGTGGTGGTCATCCAAGAAGCCGTAAGGGCTTGCTGGCTAAGGGTTACAAGACTCGTCATCCGAAGAACCAGAGTAACCAATACATTATTGAAAGACGTAAAAAGTAACCTATTAAATTAGAGAAATTATGAGTCGTTCATTAAAAAAAGGACCCTTTATCAACGTAAAGTTGGAGAAAAAGGTGCTGGCTATGAATGAGGCAAACAAGAAAGAAGTTGTCAAAACCTGGAGCCGTGCATCGATGATCTCCCCTGATTTTGTAGGTCACACAATCGCAGTTCACAATGGAAACAAGTTCATTCCCGTGTATGTAACCGAAAATATGGTAGGTCACAAGTTGGGCGAATTCGCACCGACGCGTATCTTCCGCGGTCATGCCGGAAAGAAATAATCCATTGTAATCCAATTAACAATTAAATTAAAGATTAAAATGGGTGCTAGAAAACATAACACAGCTGAAGCTCGTAAAGAGGCTCAAAAGACTCAATACTTTGCTAAGCTCAACAACGTTCCGACCTCACCTCGAAAAATGCGCCTTGTAGCTGACATGATTCGTGGTATGGAAGTGAACCGTGCACTTGGCGCACTGCATTTCTCAACGAAAGAAGCCAGCCGCGCCTTGGAGAAACTCCTGAAATCTGCCATTGCCAATTGGGAAACCAAAACCGGCAAAAAAGCAGATCAAGAAACTTTATATGTAACGTGTATCACCGTTGACGGCGGCATGATGCTGAAACGTCTGTTGACCGCTCCTCAAGGTCGCGGATATCGTGTTCGCAAACGTTCGAACCATGTTACAATATTTGTAGATACTAAAAATACTAACGCTGAAAAGTAAACAGAAATGGGACAGAAAATTAATCCAATAGCAAACCGTCTTGGCATTGTCCGCGGTTGGGATTCCAACTGGTTTGGCGGTAAAAACTACGGAGATACTCTTCTCGAGGACAGTAAAATCCGCGAGTATCTGAATGCCCGTCTGGCTGAAGCAAGTATTTCCCGTATCGTTATAGAAAGAACTCTGAAACTTGTAACTGTTACTGTCTGCACTGCTCGCCCCGGATATATTATCGGTAAGGGTGGACAAGAGGTTGACAAATTGAAAGAGGAACTGAAGAAACTTACCAAACAAGAAGATGTTCAAATTAACATCTTCGAGGTGAAACGTCCCGAACTGGATGCAACCATCGTGGCTAACAAGATTGCCCGCCAATTGGAGGGAAAGATTGCATATCGCCGCGCCATCAAGATGGCCATCGCCAGCACGATGCGCATGGGTGCTGAAGGAATCAAAGTACAGGTGAGCGGTCGTTTGAATGGCGCCGAAATTGCCCGTGCCGAGATGTTTAAAGAAGGACGTACTCCGTTACACACCTTGCGTGCGGATATTGATTATTGCCATGCAGGAGCATTGACGAAAGTCGGTATCATCGGTGTGAAGGTTTGGATTTGCCGTGGCGAGGTCTATGGCAAGAAAGATCTGGCTCCGAATTATACGCAGAAGCAGGATGGAAATCGTGGTGGCGAACGCCGTGGCGATCGTCGCGATGACCGTCGTGGAGGTTTCCGCAGAAACAGAAAACAATAAGTTGAACCGATTTGTAGATTACAGTTATGTTACAACCAAAGAAAACAAAATTCCGCCGCTCGCAAAAAGGTCGCATTAAAGGCAATGCGCAACGCGGTCATGAGCTTGCATTTGGCTCGTTTGGTATCAAGAGCCTTGGTACCATCTGGTTGACAGGTCGTCAAATCGAAGCAGCCCGTATTGCAGTGACTCGTTATATGCAACGTCAGGGTCAGGTATGGATCCGCGTTTTCCCGGATAAACCTATCACCAAGAAACCATTGGATGTCCGTATGGGTAAAGGTAAAGGTGCTCCCGAAGGATTCGTAGTTCCATTGGCTCCCGGAAGAATTATCTTCGAGATTGACGGTGTGCCCTACGATGTAGCCAAAGAGGCACTTCGCCTGGCTGCTCAAAAGCTTCCTATCAAAACCAAATTTGTCGTAAGACCTGATTACGACGCAACCCAATTAGTATAATCAAGGATTATGAAAACAGCTGAAATTAAAGAATTAACGACTGCTGAGCTTGAGGAGCGTATCGCAACAGAGCGTGAAAACCTCGTTCGTTTGAAACTCAACCACAGTATTTCTCCGTTGGACAATCCGTTGCAGATTAAGGTTGCTCGTAAGACAATCGCTCGTCTCGCAACAGAATTGCGTGCAAGAGAATTAACCAAGTAAATTATCGACAGAAATGGAAAGAAATCTTAGAAAAGAGCGTCAGGGTATTGTTACTTCCGACAAGATGGATAAGACAATCGTCGTAGCCGTTAAGTGGAAAGAAAAACACCCTATTTATGGCAAGTTTGTCAATAAAACTCGCAAGTTCCATGTTCATGACGAGAAGAATGAAGCAGGCATCGGTGATACCGTTCGCATCATGGAGACTCGTCCATTGAGCAAAACTGTTCGTTGGCGTTTAACTCAAATTATTGAAAGGGCTAAGTAATGTTACAACAAGAATCAAGACTTACAGTAGCGGACAACTCGGGTGCAAAAGAAGCACTTGTAATCCGTGTGCTGGGCGGAACGAAGAAACGTTACGCGACCCTCGGTGATACAGTAGTAGTAGCAGTGAAGGGCGTTATTCCTAATAGCGATATCAAGGATGGTACGGTTAGTCGTGCAATCGTTGTGCGCGTGAAGAAAGAAGTTCGTCGTGCTGACGGTAGTTACATCCGTTTTGATGATAACGCTTGCGTTCTCATCACTAATGCAGGTGAACTCCGTGGCAGCCGTATTTTCGGCCCCGTAGCCCGCGAATTGCGCCAAACGAACATGAAAATAATCTCATTGGCACCCGAAGTGCTTTAATCACTAAAACAAGTTCTCAATATGGCAAAACTTCATATTAAGAAGGGTGATACCGTTTATGTAAACGCAGGTGCTTCTAAGGGCAAAACCGGTCGTGTACTGGAGGTGCTCGTTGAGAAACAGCGTGCTGTCGTAGAGGGTGTCAATATGGTAAGCAAGGCTACCAAACCCAATGCAAAGAATCCGCAAGGCGGAATTGTTAAGCAGGAAGCATCAATCCATATTTCCAACCTGAATCCTGTGGAGAATGGTCGTCCCGTTCGCGTAGGTCGCGTTGTGAAAGACGGAAAGTTGGTTCGTGTAAGTAAAAAAACAGGTAAAGAAATCTAAGCAATGAATACAGCAAGTCTAAAACAAGATTATCAAGAGCGCATTGTGCCCATCTTGATGAAAGAGTTCGGCTATAGCACTGTTATGCAATGCCCCAAACTCGAGAAGATTGTCCTCAACCAAGGACTTGGCGAAGCTACTGCTGACAAGAAAATCGTAGATGTTGCTCAACAAGAGATGACCTTGATTTCCGGTCAGAAGGCCGTTGCTACGGTTTCCAAGAAGGATATAGCAAACTTCAAGGTTCGTAAAAAGATGCCGATAGGTGTCCGCGTAACTCTTCGTGGAGAACGTATGTACGAGTTCTTGGAGCGTCTCGTTCGCGTGGCTCTGCCTCGTATCCGCGACTTCCGTGGTATCAACAATAAAATGGATGGCCGTGGTAATTATACGCTGGGAATCACCGAGCAGATTATCTTCCCTGAAATTAACATTGATAACATTACCAAACTGTTGGGTATGAACATCACGTTTGTAACCACCGCTCAAACCGATGTCGAAGGTTTCGCTTTGTTGCGTGAGTTTGGTTTGCCGTTCAAAAAGTAACCTTTCAAAATTAGAAAAACTATGGCAAAAGAATCAATGAAAGCCCGCGAGGTTAAACGTGCCCAACTCTGCGCTCGGTACGCAGCAAAACGCGCTCAACTCCTCAAGGACGGTGACTACGAAGGGCTTCAAGCTCTTCCGAAGAACGCCAGTCCGGTTCGTCTGCACAATCGTTGTAAGATTACCGGTCGTCCGAAAGGTTATATGCGTGCATTTGGCCTGAGCCGTATTCAATTCCGCGAGATGGCCTCTAAAGGCTTGATTCCCGGAGTAAAGAAAGCTTCGTGGTAGAAATAAAACTCAGCTTTCTGCGGAAAGAGGATGACGCTTGCGCCTCCTCTTTCCAAGGGAAAGCGAGATAAATAAAGTTATTCATTAAATATTGTTCCGATTGTCGGAATTAATTTAAAAACAAAAAACAAAATGACAGATCCAATCGCAGATTATCTGACTCGTCTCAGAAATGCAATCAAAGCCGGTCACCGCGTAGTGGAAGTGCCTGCTTCGAATCTGAAGAAAGAGATCACGCGTATCTTGTTTGAGAAAGGTTACATCCTTTCTTACAAGTTCGTGGAAGATGGCCCTCAAGGCACTATTAAGATTGCCTTGAAGTATGATCAAACCAACAAGACAAATGCCATCAAGTGTTTACAACGTGTTTCAACCCCAGGTCTTCGTCAGTATGTGGGCTATCGTGAGATGCCTCGCGTGCTCAATGGACTGGGTATTGCCATCCTTAGTACTTCCAAGGGAGTTATGACTAACAAGGAAGCTGCTGTGCAAAAGTTGGGTGGTGAGGTTATTTGTTATGTTTATTAATGTAAGGAGGAATGTAAGATGTCAAGAATTGGTAAATTACCCATCACTATTCCTGCAGGCGTAACCGTAACAGTTAGCCCAGAGAATGTTGTGACCGTTAAGGGTCCCAAAGGTGAACTCTCTCAGAAAGTTAATCCGATTATCACCGTTTCTGTTGAAGATGGCGTATGCCATGTAACTCGTCCGAATGATGAGAAACAGAGCCGTTCGATGCACGGTCTTTATCGCGCACTCATCCATAATATGGTAGTTGGTGTAAGCGAAGGCTATCGCAAAGTGCTGGAACTTGTAGGTGTAGGTTATCGTGTTGAACTCGCTCAGCCTCAGGTGCTGAATTTCTCGCTGGGTTATACGCACGCTATCTATCTTGGTTTGCCCAAAGAAGTGAAAGTGGAAACGAAATCCGAGCGTAACCAGAATCCCCTTGTAATCCTTGAGTCTGCCGATAAGCAACTCATTGGTCAGGTTTGTGCTAAGATTCGTTCCTTCCGCAAACCCGAACCTTACAAAGGTAAAGGTATTAAGTTCCAAGGTGAAGTTATTCGTCGTAAGGCTGGTAAATCGGCTGGTAAATAAGAAAGGAATAAGTTATGATTAAGAAAATCGCAAGAAGACTGAGAATTAAGGCTTCCATCCGCACTCGTGTTGCGGGTACTGCTGAGCAACCGCGTCTGACCGTATTCCGCAGTAACAGCCAGATTTATGCACAGGTTATTGATGACGAAAAGGGTCAGACCCTTGCAAGTGCTTCATCGCTGAGCATAAAAGATAAAATGACCAAAACAGAGAAAGCTGCTCAAGTTGGTAAGATGATTGCCGAAGCTGCCAAGAAAGCAGGAGTTGAGGCTGTCGTATTCGACCGTAATGGCTATCTCTACCATGGCCGAGTTAAATCATTAGCAGACGCTGCCCGCGAAGCAGGTCTTAAATTCTAAAAACACGTAGACAGATATGAATAGAGTTAAAACCACACAAGACTTGGAGCTCAAGGAGCGCCTCGTTGCAGTTAATCGCGTAACCAAGGTTACGAAAGGTGGACGTACATTCACGTTTGCAGCTATCGTTGTTGTTGGAAATGAGAACGGTATCGTAGGTTATGGTTTGGGTAAGGCCGGTGAAGTACAGGCTGCCATCCAAAAAGGTACTGAGGCTGCTAAGAAAAACCTTATTCAAGTGCCCGTTCTCAAGGGTACCATTCCTCATGAGCAATATGCTAAGTTCGGCGGTGCTCGCGTTTATCTCCAACCTGCATCGCACGGTACCGGAGTGAAAGCCGGTGGTGCAATGCGTGCCGTTTTGGAGAGCGTAGGCGTTACCGACGTGTTGGCTAAGGCAAAAGGTAGTTCCAATCCTCACAACTTGGTGAAGGCTACCATCGCTGCTCTTGGCGAAATGCGTGACGCCCGTCAGGTTGCTCAAAACCGTGGCGTAAGCCTCAATGTAGTGTTTAACGGTTAATTTCATTGGAAACTATGGCTAAAATTAAAATTCAGCAAGTTCGTAGCATCATCAAATGCACGAAGAACCAGAAGCTCACAATGGCTGCTCTGGGGCTCAAGAAAATGAACCAAATCGTTGAGCATGAGGCAACTCCCGCCATCATGGGTATGGTTGAGAATGTAAAACACTTGGTAAAAGTAATTGATTAACTCTCAAAAAACAAGTAAGTTATGGAATTATATAATTTAACGCCGGCAGCCGGTTCGGTTAAAACCGCAAAACGCATTGGTCGTGGTGCTGGTTCGGGTCTGGGGGGAACCTCTACTCGTGGTCACAAAGGTGCCAAGTCGCGTTCTGGTTATTCGAAGAAAATCGGCTTCGAAGGTGGTCAGATGCCTATGCAGCGTCGTCTGCCTAAGTTCGGATTTAAGAACATCAACCGCGTTGAGTATAAGGCTATCAACCTCAGTACTCTCCAGCAGCTTGCTGAAGCAAAACATCTCGAAGTCATCGGTCTTCCCGAATTGTTCGAGGCTGGCTTCATCAACAAGTCGATGCTTGTTAAAATCCTTGGCAATGGTCAGCTGACAGCTAAACTCACTGTGAAAGCCAACGCTTTCTCAAAGAGTGCAGAGCAGGCTATTACTGCCGCCGGTGGAACTATCGAAAAAATCTAAGTTATGCGTAAATTTATTGAGACCATTCAAAATATCTGGAAGATTGAGGACCTCCGCAGTCGTTTGTTGACCACGATTCTGTTCGTGCTCATCTATCGTTTCGGTTCGTTTGTCGTTCTTCCGGGTATTGACCCGACTGCCCTCACCAGCTTGCACAATCAGACTGCAGGCGGTTTGATGGCTCTTCTGGACATGTTCTCCGGAGGTGCATTCTCCAATGCTTCGGTGTTTGCACTGGGTATTATGCCTTACATCTCTGCATCTATCGTTGTGCAACTGCTCACTATTGCGGTTCCGTACTTCCAAAAAATGCAGAAAGAAGGCGAATCCGGACGTCAGAAGATGAACCAGATCACACGCTACCTTACCGTGGCAATCCTTTTGTTCCAGGGACCAAGTTATTTGGTAAACCTTTCGGTGCAAATGGCTCAGGCCGGTCAGAGTCTTGCTATTGGCTTCAACTGGTTCACAATCAGTTCTACCATCATCCTCTGTGCCGGGTCCATGTTTGTTATGTGGCTGGGTGAGCGCATTACGGATCGTGGTGTAGGTAACGGTATATCATTCATTATCTTGATTGGTATCATTGCCCGTCTTCCAGGTGCCGTGCTGCAAGAGTTCTCGTTGCGTTTCAACGAAACGGGTAGCGGTGGTTTGATGGTGTTCTTTGCAGAAATCGTCATCCTTTTGCTCGTGTTCGCTTTCGCAATTCTGCTCGTGCAGGGTACGCGTAAGATTCCTGTACAATACGCTAAACGCGTAGTGGGTAACAAGCAGTATGGTGGTGTCCGTCAGTATATCCCTCTCAAGGTGAATGCTGCCAATGTGATGCCTATCATCTTTGCTCAGGCTATCATGTTTATTCCTATTGCTATTGTCGGTTTCCGTGCTGACGGCTCGAACGCTTTTGTTCAGGCTTTTATGGACAACAATGGCTTCTGGTATAATTTCGTGTTTGCCATCCTCATTATTGCATTTACGTATTTCTACACGGCAGTTATCATCAATCCTGTCCAAATGGCTGAGAACTTGAAGTTGAATAATGGCTTTATTCCCGGTGTTAAGCCCGGTAAGAAAACTGCCGAGTATATTGATGAGATTATGTCTCGTATCACATTGCCGGGTAGTATCCTGCTTGCCATTATTGCCGTTCTGCCTGCTTTTGCACGTCTCTTTGGCGTTAGCATGAGTTTTGCGCAGTTCTTCGGAGGAACCAGTCTGCTTATCATGGTGGGCGTGATTCTGGATACGCTGCAACAAATCGAATCTCATCTTTTGATGCGTCACTACGACGGTTTCTTTGAGAACGGTATGCGCATCAAAGGGCGTAGTGGAGCAATGGCTTATTAAACGATAAGTGTCAATGATCTATCTCAAGACGGATGAAGAAGTAGAGCTCATGCGGGAAAGTAATATCCTGCTGGGGAAGACCTATGCCGAGTTGGCAAAGGTCATCCGGCCGGGTATCACAACTGCGCAATTGGACAAAATGGCCTACGAATTCATCATGGATAACGGCGGTGAACCGGCATGCCTTAATTTCGACGGATATCCTGCCACCCTCTGTACTTCGGTCAACGAAGTCGTGGTGCATGGTATCCCGTCGGAAAAGCAGGTGCTGCAGGACGGCGACGTTATATCTGTGGATAGTTGCATACGTCTGAACGGATTTATCTCCGACTCGGCCTACACGTTTCCCGTTGGGGATGTGAAACCCGAAATTCTGCAGTTGCTGAAGACCACCAAAGAGTGCTTGTATCTCGGCATAGAGCAGGCTGTCACGGGGCATCGGTTGGGAGATATCGGAGCCACTATCCAGAATCACGCGGAAAAAAACGGTTATTCCGTTGTGCGCGAGTTCGTGGGGCATGGCATCGGACGGGATATGCACGAAGATCCGGAGGTGTGCAATTATGGCCGGCGAGGCAATGGCATCGTGCTTAAAAGCGGCATGACGCTTGCTATCGAACCGATGATTTGTCTCGGACGCCGTAATGTTATCATCGAGGACGACGGATGGACGGCGCGTACTGTTGACCGCAAACCTGCTGCTCATTACGAGCATAGTGTCTGCGTTCGCAACGGGAAAGCCGACATCTTGTCCACCTTCGATTTCATCCAGGAGGTCTTGGGAGATAGATTTATCTAATTCAATACAACTTAACACCTGTATATTATGGCAAAACAAGATGCAATTGAGGTAGATGGCACCATCACAGAGGCCTTGAGTAATGCAATGTTTCGGGTACAGCTCGAAAGCGGACATGTCATTATCGCTAACATCTCTGGTAAAATGCGTATGCATTATATCAAGATTCTTCCCGGTGACCGTGTGAAGGTTGAGATGAGCCCTTATGACTTGACTCGTGGACGAATTAGTTTCCGATATAAATAACCCGCCGGAAGTCTAGACTAATCGCTGGAAACTCCGGTCTTAAAACTCTAAAACAAAATGAAAGTTAGAGCATCAATCAAGAAGCGCAATGCGGACTGCAAGATTGTACGACGCAAAGGCAAGCTTTATGTAATCAACAAAAAAGAACCCAAGATGAAGATGCGTCAGGGATAAGCTCGACGTCTTGGTAAATCATTAAAAACAATATCCCAAAGTAAAGAATTATGGCTATAAGAATTGTCGGTGTAGATCTGCCGCAAAACAAGTGCGGTGAAGTCGGATTGACTTACATCTACGGAATAGGTCGTTCAAGCGCAAAGAAAATCCTGGCTAAGGCAGGTGTAGACCCAAGCATTAAAGTTCAGGATTGGACGGATGACCAAGCAGCTAAAATCCGTGAAATCATCGGTGCCGAATTTAAGGTAGAAGGTGATCTTCGTTCGGAAACGCAGTTAAACATCAAACGTTTGATGGATATCGGTTGTTACCGTGGAGTACGTCATCGTCTTGGCTTGCCCGTTCGTGGTCAGTCTACGAAAAACAACGCTCGTACGCGCAAAGGTAAAAAGAAAACGGTTGCTAATAAGAAGAAAGCTACCAAGTAATCAACCTAAAAAAATCTATCAAACATTATGGCAAAGAAAACAGTTGCAGCTAAGAAGCGCGTTGTTAAGGTTGACGGCGTAGGTCAACTCCACGTGATGTCTTCTTTCAACAATGTTATCGTCACGATGGCCAATGGTGATGGACAAGTCATCAGCTGGTCTTCTGCAGGTAAGATGGGCTTCCGTGGCTCGAAAAAGAATACTCCTTACGCCGCCCAAATGGCAGCACAAGATTGCTGCAAGGTCGCTTTCGACCTCGGACTCCGTAAAGTGAAAGCATACGTTAAGGGTCCTGGACAAGGACGCGAATCCGCCATCCGTGCTTGTGTAGCAGCAGGTATTGATGTCACCGAAATCGTGGACGTTACTCCCATGCCGCACAACGGCTGCCGTCCTCCGAAGCGTCGTCGCGTATAATAACTAATCGTAATTTACAAATCCTTAATTTCACAATAGAATTATGGCAAGATACACAGGACCCAAATCGCGTATTGCACGCCGTTTCGGTGAACCTATCTTTGGTCCGGACAAAGCGCTTGACAGACGTAACTATGCGCCCGGACAGCACGGTGTCAACCGCCGTAGAAAAAATTCTGAGTATGGTACACAGCTCGCAGAAAAGCAGAAAGCTAAATACACCTATGGTGTTCTCGAGCGTCAGTTCCGTCTCTTGTTTGCAAAAGCATCTCGTAAAAAAGGTATTACCGGTGAAATCCTGCTCCAGCTCCTTGAGAGCCGTCTGGACAACATCGTTTATCGCTTGGGTATCGCGCCCACACGTGCCGCTGCACGACAGATGGTTAGTCACCGTCATATCTGCGTAGATGGCAAAGTGGTGAACATCCCTTCTTACGATGTCAAACCCGGTCAGATTGTTTCCGTCCGTGAAAAAGCTAAATCCCTCGAGGTTATCGCTACCGCACTGGAAGGGTTCAATCATGGCAAATACAATTGGCTTGAATGGGACGAAGCTCAAAAAGCCGGTAAGTATCTGAATGTTCCTGCTCGTGAAGAGATTCCCGAGAATATCAAGGAGCAGTTAATCGTTGAGTTGTACAGTAAATAAACAATAGAATTCATGGCAATATTAGATTTTATTAAGCCTGATAAGGTGATCATGTTGGAGTCGAGCAACACTAAGGGACATTTCGAGTTCCGACCGCTCGAACCGGGGTATGGTATCACAGTTGGTAACGCTATCCGTCGTGTGCTGTATAGTGCATTGGAAGGATTTGCCATCTGCTCGATTAAGATCAGTGGTATTGATCATGAATTTGCTACTATCCCCGGTGTTATCACCGATGTCACCAACTTGATTCTTAACCTCAAGCAAGTTCGTTTCCTCCGCAAACCCGAAATGGATGCAGAGGGAGAAACCGCTACGCTGCGTGTCAATAAAACCACACGTTTCATGGCGGGAGACCTCAACGCTGCTCTGCAGAGTTTTGAGGTGCTCAATCCCGAACTCCTGCTCGCCGAAATGGACGAGTTGGCTGATTTCACCATCGAAATAACCATCAACAAGGGCCGTGGCTATGTGCCTGCCGATGAAAATCGCAATTCTAACGACGAAATCGGTACGCTGGCTATTGACTCTATCTACACACCTATCCGCAACGTCAAATACGCTATCGAGCCTTACCGCGTAGAACAGCGTACCGACTACGAGAAACTGGTGCTGGAGATTGAGACAGACGGCTCTATCTCTCCGAAAGATGCCCTCAAGGAGGCTGCAAAGATTCTTATCTACCACTTTATGCTCTTCTCTGATGAGCGTATCGTGCTCGAAGAGGAATCACGCAACAGCTCCACCGCACTGGATGAGGAAATCCTCCGTATGCGTCAGTTGCTCAACCAACGCTTGCAGGATATGGACCTCAGCGTGCGCGCACTCAACTGCCTGAAGGCTGCAGAGGTCGAAACTTTGGGAGAACTGGTTAAATACCACCGCGCAGACCTGCTCAAGTTCCGTAACTTCGGTAAAAAATCTCTTACCGAGTTGGATGAACTTCTGGAGCGTAACGGACTCGCTTTCGGTATGGATATTAGCAGATACAGACTCAATGAGATTAATTAACTCCGATTGTCCGGCGCGACATATCGGCTAAAAAGCAAACAAAAACAATGAGACACAATAAGAAATTCAATCATCTTGGCCGTAAAGCTGCACACCGTGCCGCTATGTTGTCCAACATGGCTTGCTCGCTCATTATGCACAAGCGCATCTCGACTACGTTGGCCAAGGCTAAGGCTCTGCGCATCTTCGTTGAGCCACTGCTCACACGTGCTAAGGAAGACACTATGGCAAACCGCCGTCTTGTCTTTTCCGAACTGAAGCAGAAAGAAGTAGTTACCGAACTCTTCCAGAATGTTGGCGAGAAAATTGCTAACCGTCCCGGTGGGTACACACGTATCCTCCGTACGGGATTCCGTCTGGGCGATGCTGCCGAAATGTGTATCATCGAGCTCGTTGACTACAATGAGAACATGCTGAAGGACACCAAGAAGGCTGCCAAGAAAACTACTCGCCGTGCGGGTAAGAAAGCGGCTGCCAAAGAGGCTGCTCCTGCAGCAGAAGCTCCCGTTGCTGAAGAACCCAAAGCCGAAGAGGCAAAGGCTGAATAAGCCTTGAGGTTGGCTATACAAAGAAAGTCGCTCATCCCCAATAGGGTGGGCGACTTCCTTTCACCCATCACCGCATTTATTTCAATACGTCAAAGAACATCTATACACCGCTCTGTAATACACGGCGCCTTGCGCCTATAAACCGCGCTCTGCGCAATAAACCGCTTTGCAATACATCTGCGCTTTGCGCGAAAAATGCAGAATTATGCAAATAAATTTGTGCATGCCAAAAATTTTTGCTACCTTTGCAGCGGATTTTAAAAACAAATAATTATGCGTAAAATTTGCTTATTGATGGCGCTGAGCTGCATAGCAGTAATGGGCGCGAAGGCAGAAAAGAATCCCTATGAAGGCGAGATAGCCACTTGGTCCGGATTTCGTAAAGGCGCAGCCTCTTTTACATTTGACGATGGAGCACCCTCTCATATAGCGGATGCCGCTCCGTTATTTGAGCAATACGGTTACAGGGCAACTTTCTACCTCGTTACTAATTGGAATCCTGATTGGTCCGGTTTTCAAGACATGGCTGATAAAGGGCATGAGATAGGCAGTCATAGCAAAACACATGGGCAGAACATGTCCGGTGAAGAAGCTTCGTCAAAAGGAATCATCCAATCGAATATCCAACAGAAATATGGCTGTATTTCGGTTGCTTATCCTAATTGCAATGTACCGAACACGGAAGCCGTGCTCCAGAATTATATCGCCGGTCGTATATGTAATGGCAGTTGGGCCGGCATGGCTGATATAATGGGTAAAGACGGTCCGAGTGATTGGTGCAAAGTGCCGGCTCTCATGACAGGAGCGAATGGTACAATCAGCAATACAAATGATTTTACGTCAAAACTTCAAAATGCCATAAACTCCGGCGGATGGGTAGTCTTCCTGACATTTGGTTTTATAGGAAAGAACAACGGAAATGCCACCTATTCTCCTACTGATATAACTGCCATAGCTGGCGCGCTCAAATGGGCGAATGAGAACGACGATGATATATGGGTTGCCCCGCTTCGGGATGTAGCTATGTACTGCAAGGAACGAAAAGCAGCGTCCTTTAATGTCAAGTCGCATAGTGATGAAAGTGTGGTGTACGAACTGACTCATTCTATTGCAGATAACATAAGCGAGTATGATTATCCGCTTTCTTTGCGTGTATTGATGCCCGAAGGATGGGCAGATGTGAAAATAACACAAGCCGAGGCAACTCTTTCTTATACAATCGATGCCGGTTGGGTATATTTTGATGCCGTTCCTAATGGTGGAGATATTGTTCTGCAAAATGCTTCCTTACTAGCCCTTGAGCAAACGAACCAAGATTCGAATGCGAACTGTAGCAAACTCTTCCGTGACGATCACATCTTCATTCTTCGCGGGGATAAGACCTATACGCTTCAAGGACAGGAGGTAAAGTAATCTTTCTCCCCTGCTATTTTGAGGGTGCCTACCTTACCACTCCGTTAGCACTCTTTACCGTCACAGGACTATATCTATCGTCGGCTTATCATCGGCTTATCGTCAGCTTATCGTCCCGTATCTGTCCCATGTGTCGCTCGTAAATCGCAAGTAAGGGGATAAATTCCGAAAAAATCACCAAATATTTGCACAATTCAAAAAAAAGTTGTACCTTTGCGCGCTAAAACAAATACAGAACAAAAACTGCCAAAGTGGCAGCAACGCCGATATGGCATGGATATTGCAAATACATAGGGGAAAACAAATAAAATAACCCCCTAACGATAGGAGATAAACCCATTATGAGTAAACACAATCATAATCACAAACACGAAGAACCCGAAACAATAACGGAACAGACGGTGGAAACACAAGAAACAGAAACATCCACCGCCCAAGAAGAACTCTCCGAATTGGACCTGCTGAAACAAAACCTGCAGGCTGCGCAGGACAAAGTGGCAGAACTGGAAGACCTCAAACTGCGCCAAATGGCAGAGTTCGACAACTATCGCCGTCGTACCCAAAAAGAGAAACTGGAGCTGATGGATTCGGCAGGAGAAGGCATCTTCCGTGATATGTTGCCGCTGATGGATGATTTCGAACGTGCGATGCAACACCTTCGGACACAAACAGCCGATACCGGCAATGCGGAAAACAACGCCATGTTGGAAGGCGTGGAGCTAATCTATCAGAAGTTCCTTACATTCCTGGAACAACATAAAGTGACGCCCATCCAAACCGAAGGACAGCCTTTCTCCACCGACCTACACGAGGCCATCACCACCTTTGCCGCAGGCGAAGACAAGAAAGGACAGATTATCGATTGCACTCAGAAAGGGTACAAACTGGGTGATAAAGTCATCCGGTTTGCCAAAGTGGTTGTGGGGGAGTAAAACAGAGAAAGATGAAAGGGAATTGATATGGCAGAGAAAAGAGATTACTACGAAGTGCTGGATGTGGCAAAAACCGCCACAGCCGAAGAGATAAAGAAAGCTTACCGCAAGAAAGCTATCCAGTACCATCCGGACAAGAATCCCGGAGATAAGGCTGCTGAAGAAAAGTTCAAAGAGGCGGCCGAAGCTTACGAGGTGTTGAGTGACCCGCAAAAACGCCAGCGTTACGACCAGTTTGGTTTTGCAGGCGTGCAAGGACAAGGCTTCGGAGGCGGACAGGGAATGACCATGGAGGACATTTTCGCCCACTTTGGCGACCTCTTCGAAGGTGCAGGATTCGACATGGGTGACTTCTTCGGCGGTCGTGGAGGCCGACAGGGTAGGAGAGTGCGCCGCGGCTCGGATCTCCGCGTGAAAGTACGCCTGACTCTGGAAGAAATTGCTACAGGCGTGGAGAAAAAAATCAAAGTTCGTAAACTCGTACCCTGTAAAGATTGTAACGGCAGCGGCAGTGCCGACGGCAAAGAAGGTCAGCCCTGTCCCACTTGTCACGGTTCGGGACGCGTGGTACGCACACAGCGTGGCATATTCGGCATGATGCAAGTGCAGGAAGAGTGCCCTACCTGTCATGGCGAAGGCAAAGTGATTGTCAATAAGTGCCCGAAATGTGGTGGCGAAGGTGTTGTGCGTGACGAGGAAATCATCACCATCAAGATTCCTGCCGGCGTCAGTGGCGGTATGCAGATTCCCGTTGAAGGTAAGGGAAATGCGGCACCGCACGGAGGCATAAACGGCGATTTGCTTGTGCTGGTGGAAGAAGAACCGCACAAAGATTTGCTGCGTGACGGAAGCGACCTTGTTTACAACCTCTTGCTGGATATGCCGACAGCCATCTTGGGCGGACAGATACTCATTCCGACCCTGCAAGGCGATGTGAAAGTGACCATCACGCCGGGTACACAGCCCGGAAAAGTGTTGCGTCTGCGCGGAAAAGGCTTGCCGGTGATTGACCAATATGCACGGCAATACGGCACAGGTGACCTGCTGATAAATGTCGGTGTGTATGTGCCGGAACATCTCAATAAAGAAGAGAAAGCTCTGATTGAGAAATTGCAGAATTCAGATAACATCCGCCCCGGCAGTTCGGATAAGAAAAACTTCTTCCGTAATTTGTTTGGAGGATAACCGGTTCATTGTATGAAGCACAGACTAATCATAACCGTTGTGACAATCCTGTTGGGTGCAAGCGTGGCTTGTGCCCAAAAGTTTTTATATGATGTGGATTTTGTGCTCAATTTCGACAACCGTGAAATCAACCATTCGTACGAACCTTCCGGCACTATTTTCGGTTTCCGCTTAACGCCTTCCATCGGCGTAGGATTGGCGGATTCGTTGGGTGGAACCCACCGTTTGATGGCAGGTGTCAGTTACATTCAGCCTTGCGGCGCTGACTGGCGGCATGTCACGGTCACACCTACGGCTTTCTACCACTACACCTATCGTGGTTTTCAGATGCACATGGGCTTCGTTCCCTATCTGGAACTGCCGGAGGCTCTGCCCGATTATTTGCGTAGTGACTCGCTGGCGTTTGCTTATCCCAATATTCAGGGTGCTTTGTTCCAATACCATTCCCGTTGGGGTTACGTCATGGCTTTGTGCGATTGGCGTGGCATGATGAGTCATGATACGCGTGAAGCCTTCCGCATTGTGGGAGGTGGTAAGTTCTCGTACGATTGGCTGACTGCAGGAGGTTTTGCCCAAATGAACCATCTCAGCCATAATGCCGATACCATTACCGGCGTTTGCGATGATATTGTGCTTAATCCGTTGGTGGGCTTCACGGTAGGACAATACACGCCGTTGGATAGCCTCAGTTTGCAATTGGGTTATTTGGGCGGCTTGCAACGCGATAGAAAATACGGTGGCAGTTGGTGGACCAATGGCTTTGTGGCGGAGTTTTACCTAGGATGGAAATGGATAGGTTTCCGCAACAGCCTATATGTCGGACAAGACCAAATGCCCCTTTATGC
This sequence comes from uncultured Bacteroidales bacterium, assembly GCA_902780495.1. Taxonomy (GTDB): domain Bacteria; phylum Bacteroidota; class Bacteroidia; order Bacteroidales; family Paludibacteraceae; genus Colicola. Next base: position 97,015 of record CACZFM010000007.1, on the reverse strand, counting down.
CACGTACGGGCAGTTGCTCAATCAGGGAGACCCGCGTTTTCGTGCGGAACTCTATAACCGCACCGACCTCTTCTTTTATATCGTCCGCCGCAGTTTCGTCACTTGCTACGCGGGATGGAGTCTCTTGCTCACCGACCATGGTACTATCAGCAATCAGCAGCAAATCGTTTGCCGTTTCTCGCTGGACGGACTGCTGCGCAATCCATCTAAGAAGAAAATACGAACCCTCAGTTGGCGGTAAGCTGCGGCTCTAATCGCTTTCTGTACACAATTGATACACACAACCAATGAAAAACAGACTTTTCTACTTACTGCGATACTACCTTCTCTGGGTGGCATTCTTCGCTCTCCAAAAGCCCATCTTTATGTTCGCACAGCATCGCCTTATGGGACAGGTGGAGTGGACCGATTATCTGGCTGTTATGTGGCACGGACTGCCTCTGGACCTAAGCGTTGCAGCCTATATCTCCATCGTTATGGGCGTATGGCTTTGCGTCAGTTTCTGGATACCTAAACAAATCTGGCAGAAAGTGGCAGATACCTTCACCGTACTCTGTCTGGGCGTGGCTCTACTGGTGTTCTTTGCCGACAACGGATGTTTCCCCAGTTGGGGCTATCATTTGGATAAGACCCTATTTGTCTTTCTCCGTTCGCCTCGTGCCGTTTGGGCGTGCGCTGAGTCTTATGTGTGGCTCTTGGATGGTGCCGCATTTGTCGGCGGATGGGTGATGTGCGTAGGCATCGGATATTGGGCATTTGTAGTCGGACACGGCGATCACCGCAGATGGCAACTCCCCGAAACGTGGCAACGCAAAACGCTCTATACAGCACTGATGTTCATTGTCTCAGCCTTGCTCTTCTTGCCTATTCGCGGTAGTATATCTGTCTCCACGATGAACACAGGACGTGTCTATTTCTCCGATAACCAGATGCTCAACACTGCCGCAATCAATCCGCTGTTTAATATAGCCGAATCCATCGGAGAAAACGCCTTTGATGTAAAGAAATACACCTATATGCCTTCCGACGAAGCCGCATCGTGTGTCCGTGAGATGTTCCCGTCCGCATCTTCGGAGGAGACGAAACAGCAGTGGTTCACCACGTCGCGTCCGAATATTGTATTGGTTATACTGGAGAGTTTCTCGCACAATGCGTGGAGTGCCATGCCGCATTTGCAACAGTTGGCGGAAGAGGGTATCTATTTCAGCAATGCCTATGCCGCCAGTTATCGCACGGATAGAGGTGTCGTGGCCATTCTGAGCGGTTTCCCCGGGCAACCCACTTCATCGCTGATGACGGTGCCTTATAAGTCACAGTCATTGCCGGGATTGGGCAAATCGCTTCGGGCTGCCGGTTATCAGACGGCTTTCTATTATGGCGGAGATGAAGATTTCACCTGTATGCGTTCCTATCTCATTAGTCAGGGATTTGATGACCGCATATCCGACCATGATTTTCCTATTCAGGACCGTATGTCCAAATGGGGTGTTCCTGACCATGTGCTTTTCCATCGTGCGGGAAAAGATATCGTACAAAAATCCGAAAAGGCTTTGGCAGAAAGAACAGGACCGAGATTGGATGTGGTGCTGACGCTCAGTAGTCACGAGCCTTTTGAAGTGGATTATCACCACTTGTCCAATCCTTATCTGAATTCTGTGGCATATACGGATAGTTGTATCGGTGGCTTCGTTTCTACGCTCCGCCGGTCAGCGGTTTGGGATAGTACGGTTCTCGTTTTTGTGGCTGACCATGGTTATCCGTATCCGGAAACATTGCAACGCCATGAACTTGCACGCTATCACATTCCCGTTGTTATTGCGGGTGGCGCGGTGAAAGAACCTGTTCGGGTTGCGCAACCTTGCGGCCAAATAGACCTTGTGCCCACTTTGTTGAGCCAGTTGGCTTTGCCCGCCGAGCAATATACGTTTGGCAAGGATATGTCTAATACGGAGACTAACCCCTTTGCTTTCTTCGCCTATAACGACGGTTTCGGGCTGATCACTCCGCAAGACACAGTGGTTATCGATGCCAAAGCCAATTGTCTGCTCAAGGGGACAGAAGGCAAAACCGAGCAGCGTGCCCGTGCTTTTGTGCAACGTGTAATGGAAACGATTGAAGAGTTATAACATGAAAGTGAAACACTACATCGCAGCAATTGGGGTTTGTCTTCTTTTCTGGGGGATAACCTTTTGTGGAATGCGCGGCAGTTTTCAGCGTTATCCGCTAAAGGTGAGTTTTGCCTATTTCTGCAATAATCCTTTCTACAACAAGTTGGGAATAAATCCGATTTTTAATATTATCAAGAGCGCGGAATATGGAAATGTAGGCATCCCCAAGGAATTGGCAGCCATTGATGAACAGGAGGCTATTGCGTATGTGCAACGCGAATTAGGTATAGTGCCGACGGATACGCTGAATCCGATTGTGAGGAAAGGAACGTCTGTACAGCGAATTGCGGGCAAACCGAATGTCGTGCTCATTTTCATGGAGTCGATGACGGCGGATAATTTGGAGAAAAAAGGTACAGACGGCCAATACCTGACTCCCTATTTGAGAAGTTTGAGAGACAGTAGTATTTGGTGGAGCAATTGTTATTCCACAGGCATTCACACCAATAACGGAATAGTCGGCGTACATTATGGCTTCGTCCCCAATTTTGCCAAGACCATTATGGATGTGAATTCCGATTTATACACGGGGCTTCCGTATTACTTGCAGCGTGAAGGCTACGAGACGATGGCTTTTGTTACAGGCAATCCTCAGTATGATAACATGAATTCTTTCTGGCGGGATAATCATATTGAAGAAATATATTCGCTGTATGATTACCCGAAAGAGATGCAGGTAAACAATTTCGGCGTTTCGGATGACTATATGTTTCAGTGGGGACTGAATAAGTTGAACGAAAAAGCAGCAACAGGGCGGCCGTTTTTTGCATCCTTCCTGACGGTTAGTAATCATGGTCCGTATATCGTGCCGGAGGCTTATGTGGGAAGGGCGGATAAACCGGAAGAACAGATTATCGCGTATGCGGACGATGCTCTCCGGCAGTTTGTAGAGACGGCTAAACAGACTGATTGGGGAAAAAATACGCTCTTTGTATTGGTGGCGGATCATGGCGCAACATCCCAATCCATGTATGAAATGGTATTGAGTTATAATACGATACCTGTGTTCTTGTTGTATGATGGGTTGGAACCGCAAGTAATAGGGAAGGTATCTTCACAAATAGATGTCTGGGAAACGGTGCTGAGTATGCTTGGCATCAACTATGAGAACAATTGTTTGGGTATTGATGTGTTGAACGAAAGCCGTCGCTATGCCTTTTTCGTCAGCAATGAACATTTGGGCGTTGCGGATGGCGAGTTCTTCTGGTGCTACAGCATCAATAGCAAACGTGAGTGCCTGTATCGCATAGGAAGTGGTGAGAATATTCTTGTAAATGAACCGGAAAGGGCTGGTGATATGCGCCGATTTGGTATGAATATGCTTCGCGTCAACCTCCTTGCGATAGAAAAGAAATGGACGGAACCAAAGAAAGATAAAGCATGGGAGGAATAAAATGATGACAGAGATGAGACCTTTCTATAGAACAATGGCTTATTTGGTGGGAGCACATGTATTGGGGCTGCTTGCCATGACCATGTGCCGTGTAGTATTGTTGCTGAGCAACATGCCGGCAGAGGGTGTTGATTGGACATTACTTCCCACAGCGATGGCCATAGGTGTCAAGTTCGACAATCTGATAGCCTGCTATTTGTCAGCACTACCTTTTGTGGTTCTGCCGATTCTTTCTCTTTGTCTGCTTGGCCGCGCATCGCAGGAAAGAGTTATGAGTAAAGCGGCAAAGGTGGCGGCTTGGTATTATGGGGTGTTATATACTTGCGTGATTATTGTTGAAGTTTCCAATGCGCGCTATTTCCATTTTTTCGAGAACCACTTGAATATATCGGTTACGGAGTGGTTTGGCTTCGTGGGTGATACGGCAGGATTGATATTTGGCGATTCTGTGAATTGGATGTTCCTTGCTGTGGCTGTATTGTTGATTGTGTTGTACGAAATAGCCCTGTGGGGTATATATAGATTTTATAATCAATCGCTAAAGGGATGAAGATTGCTTTTGATGCAAAACGGGCTTTCTGGAACAATCGTGGATTGGGCAATTACAGTCGCGATGTGATTCGTCTACTGGCTACTTATGCGCCGGCAAATGAATATTTCCTTTGCGGTGTGCCCAATAGGCAGCGCGAAACATTGTTGAGGCAGGGAACGGTTGTCGCCCCGGAGGGATGGTGGAAATATCTGCCTTCGCTTTGGCGGAGTGGAGGGATGCTTTCGCAGTTGCAGGGTATGGATGTCTATCATGGTTTGTCGGGGGAATTGCCATGGGGAATAGAGAAAACCGGCATTAAGTCGGTGGTGACAATGCATGATGCCATTTTTGTGCGTTATCCTGAACTATACAGCCCTACTTACCGTTGGCTCTTTACCAAGAAGGTGCAATATGCGTGCAATGTAGCGGATATCATTATTGCTATATCAGAGCAGACCAAACGTGACCTCGTGGAATTTTTCCACGCCGACGAAAAGAAAATCCGTGTTGTTTATCAGGGATGTAGCAATATCTTCCGTGAATCGGTTACGGAACGGCAAATCGCAGAAGTACGCCGGAAATACGCTTTGCCGGATTGTTATCTGTTAGATGTGGGGGCGATAGAACCAAGAAAGAACATGAAGAACCTGTTGCGGGCGATGGCTGTTGCAGGTGTGTCTCTTCCCCTTGTCGCGATAGGCGGAAAGAGTCGTTATGCGGACGAGATGGCGATAGAAGCAAAGCGTTTGGGCGTAGATCTTCGGATGTTGCACAATGTTCCTTTTGCCGATTTTCCCGCCATCTACAAAGCTGCGGAAGTGATGTGCTATCCAAGCATCTTTGAAGGGTTTGGCATACCTATTTTGGAGGCGATGTGTGTCGATACACCGGTGCTGACCAGTACGGGAAGTTGCTTTGCAGAAACAGGTGGTGATGCCGCATTGTATGCGGATCCCCTCAACCCGAAAGAAATAGGTACGCAGTTATTGCGTATTCTGAATGAGGATGGTCTGAGAAAAGAAATGATACAAAAAGGACAAGAGCAGGCCGCCCGTTTCACGGACGAGCGGGTAGCTGCGAATCTGATCAAAATATACGAAGAATTGAGATAACGGATGATGATGCGATGAATACAATAGCGATCATAGGGGCAAGTTATTTGCAGCGTCCATTGGTGGAAAAGGCCAAGGAGATGGGCTTGAGAACAATTTGTTTTTCATGGCCTGAAGGTGCAGTTTGTAAAAATATTTGTGATGTTTTTTATCCTGTCTCTATTGTAGAAAAAGAAAGCATTCTTTCCCTTTGTCAGAAAGAAAAGATAGCTGGTGTGTGTACAATAGCCAGTGATGTGGCGGCTCCAACGGTAGCGTATGTCGCCAATAAGATGGGGTTAATAGGTAATGATTATGAAACGGCTGTCTGCGCCAACAATAAGTATTTGATGCGCCAAGCCTTTATGAAAGCAGGTGTGGCTTGTCCAAAATTTGTTTGTGTGGACAATGGGGCAGAGTTTTCATTTCAGAACGAAATGACACTGCCTCTTATTGTCAAACCTTCCGATCGTTCAGGGAGTTTGGCGGTAGCAAAGGTGGAAATATGGGAAGAACTGTTGCCTGCAATCCGAAATGCGCAGGATGTCTCATTTCGGCATCAGGCCATAGTAGAAGAGTTTGTCGAGGGGAGGGAGATTAGTGTGGAGTTTATATCATATAAGGGGAAACATTATCCTTTGCAGATAACCGACAAAGTGACGACCGGTGCTCCTCATTTTGTGGAATTGGAACATCATCAGCCTGCTGATTTATCACAGATGATGTATGAGCAAATCTATGCAATCACAACGAAGGCACTTACAGCTCTTGGAGTCACTAATGGCGCCAGTCATTCTGAATTTAAAATAACGGATGATGGCCGTATCGTAATAATAGAAATTGGTGCAAGAATGGGAGGTGATTTTATCGGTTCGCATTTGGTGCAATTGAGTACGGGATACGATTTTTTGCGTGGAGTGATTGAAGTGGCATTAGGAGATTTCAAAGAACCTGTTCTGCCGGAATATAAATGCTCTGGCATATATTTCCTAAGTGCAGACACGGAACAGGTGAAGTATTATATCGAACACTGCCGTGATTATCCGGAGATTGTGATGGCAGAACAAACGGATGATGTATTGCGTCATATTACATGTAGTAGTGAGCGTAGCGGTTATTTCGTATATCAAGCAACAGAAAAATATAAAATTTAAGAATGCCAATTATTTTATACTATGAATGAAGAATTGATAACAGGCCTTGAATTTATGGGCGATCGGGTGATAAAAAGACTGAAATATTGTGGAGAGCACGTTTTTGTTTATCCGTTAGCAAAGATCATTAGGGCTGAAAATATGACAATAGATGACTTTAGCCGTATAGGTGACTATACTTATATTGATGCTGGTAAAAAAGTCGAAATAGGCAAGTATACCATGATTACGTGGCATGTTGTGATAGAAGGGGGAGCCGAGACGTTTATTGGTAATCGTGTGTTTATCGGTCCCGGTGCCAAACTTCTAACATCCACTTATGCACTTCATGGATATTATTCCAATGAATTTCTACCCGCTGAAACAAGAGCTTTTCAGTATGGTAATATACGAATCAAAGATGATGCCTACATAGGTGCGAATGCTGTGATTATGCCGGGTGTGACGATTGGGGAAGGTGCTGTGGTCGGAGCGAATGCATTTGTAAGCAGAGATTTGGAACCTTGGGGAATTTATGTGGGTTCTCCGGCACGGAAGGTAAGTGAACGTCAAAAGCCGACAGAGGAACGTAAGAAAATTATTGATCAAATGGATTGGTCACAACATTTTTAAGATAACAAATAATATGATAAAAAGACCACTGATATCTATAGTCATACCGGAATATAACGGGGCAGGAATGGTCAGAGAACTCGTAGAGCGTATCAAAAAAAGTGTTTCCGTTATATCTGATAACTTCGAGATTATTTTGGTAAATGATGCATCGCCGGATAATGCTTGGGATGAAATATCTAAGGTTTGTCAGGAAGATCCCCGTGTGGTGGGATTGGATTTGAGTAGAAATTATGGACAACATTATGCGATTTCTGCGGGATTGCACTATGCAGGAGGAGAATGGGTTGTCGTAATGGATTGTGACTTGCAGGATGTGCCGGAGGAAATTCCACATTTGTACGCAAAAGTGCAAGAAGGCTATGATATTGTTATGGTACGTCGTATTGCCAAGCATGTCGGTTGGTGGAAAAATCATTCATCAATATGGTTTCATGCAGCGATGGGATTATTAAGTGGTATGAAATCAGATTCAACCTTATCCAACTTTAGTATATTACACAGAAAAGTGGTTATGCAAATAAATCGCCTTCCGCAACAGTCTCGTTCCTATGGAGCAATGCTTAACATGTTAGGATATCACAAGGCATATTTAGAGATTGCTCAGGCTGCCAGAGGAGAAGGACATTCCGGATATACATTGCGTAAGTTACTCGATTTATCTACTAATATTATTATTGCAACGACCAATCGACCTTTGCGATTCGCTATTGCTTTGGGATTCTTAATGTCCTTCATCTCTTTTTTATTGGCATTCTACAACGTTGTTGCGAAACTAATCGGAATTGTGGACTTGAGTGGCTATACTTCAACAATCTTTTCCATTTGGTTTGTCGGAGGGCTGATTTTGTTAGTTATGGGAATCACAGGATTGTATGTGGGAAAGATTTTTGATCAGGTAAAGGGACAACCGCTTTTCGTCGTTCGAGAATCCATTAATTTGAAAGAGAATTCAGAAGAAAAATAGGAATGAAGTACTGGATTTATTATATTATCCTGATTCTTGCCATCGGAATATATTCCTCCGTTGGAATGTTTACTCGCTTTGCTGCTGAGTATGCGTTTTTTAGTTGGCAGTATATCCTTTGGGTGCTGTGTGCAATGATTGTTCTTGGTGTGTATGCAGTCATTTGGCAGCAGATTTTATGCAAAATGAATGTAGGAGTTGCGTATGTGTTTCGTGGATTGGCTATATTGTTCTCACTTTTGATATCCCATTTTGTTTTTGCAGAAAGTATTACGGTGAATAATATGATAGGAGCGGTATTTATCATGTCGGGCATAGTGATGTTTGCTTGGCTTGACAATAAGGAAAGGCTATTGGATAATTAATGTGGTATATTCTTGTTATAATATCTGTCTTTATCGCGGCTTGTGCACAAATGTTGCTAAAAAAGGCTACGAAACAGCACTATGCTCCAATCTGGCGTCAATATATCAATCCTTGGGTAATAGGAGGGTATGCTATTTTAGGATTGACAATGTTATCCAATATTTTTGCGATGAGTAAGGGAGTAAAACTCAAAGAAGCAAGCACCATTGAATCACTAAGCTATCTTTTTGTACCGGTTTTGGCATTCTTCTTTTTCGATGAACGTATCACATGGCGCAAAGCGTGCGCTATCGGCATTATAATAGTTGGAATACTTATCTTTTTCAACTAATGAAAGTTTATGAATATACCTTTTAACAAACCTTATCTTACCGGTAAAGAAACGGAGTATATGGTACAAGCCGTTCAGAATGGACAATTGTCCGGTAATGGTGAGTTTACAAAGAAATGTCAAACATTCTTTCAGGAGCGTTATGGATTCCGTAAATGTCTGCTTACGACATCTGGCACCGATGCATTGGAAATGTGTGCAATGCTTTGTGGCTTGCAGCCTGGCGATGAAGTAATAGTACCGAGTTATACGTTTGTTTCTACGGCATTGGCTTTTCTGCGCGAAGGGGCAAAGGTGGTGTTCGCGGATAGTATGCAACGCAATCCCAATCTGGATGCAGAAACGATAGAATCCCTCGTTACACCGCGCACGCGCGTTATTGTTCCCGTGCATTATGCCGGTGTGGCTTGCGATATGGATGCGATAATGGCTGTTGCCAAGAAGCATAATCTTCTTGTCGTTGAAGATGCAGCCCAAGCTATAAATAGTTATTATACCTCAAACGTCCGGCATCAAACTTTATCCCTTGGCGGTATAGGTCATCTGGCTGCATTTTCGTTCCATGAGACCAAAAACGTAACTGCCGGTGGAGAGGGAGGACTCTTGGTGGTAAATGACGGACAATTCCTCCGCCGTGCAGAAATTCTTTGGGAAAAAGGAACCAATCGGGCTGAATTTTTCCGAGGTGCTGTCAATAAGTATGGTTGGGTGGATATGGGGTCCAGTTTCCTTCCGGCTGAAATAAATGCTGCCTTCTTGTGGGCGCAACTTGAGAACTTGGATACTATTCAGCAGAAACGTATCGCTTTGTGGAAATGCTATTACGAACATTTGTCGCAAATGCAGAATGTTTCTTTCTCTTTGCCCGATTTGCCGGATTATGCTACCAACAATGCACACCTGTTCTATATCACTTTCCCGACATTGGACGAACGTACGGCGTTTATTCAATTCTTGAAAGAACATAACATATCGTGTGTATTCCATTATCTGTCTCTTCATGCCAGTCCTTTTTATCGGGATAAACATGATGGGCGTGTACTGCCGGAATGCGACAGATATGCCGATACATTGGTTCGTCTGCCGATGTATTATGAACTGACCTTTGACGATATTGACCGTATTTGTGATACAATCCGAATGTTTTATGCAAACCGATAAAATCAAACAATTCTTTGTCCGTTATCAGATTTTTTTGAAAATACTTGCAGTGATAGTTGCTGCAATTCCGTTTGCTATCTGTTTTATATATGAATCTGTTTATTGCGACAGCGCGTATTATTTGGCCATAAGTGAGCGCGTTTCGGAAGGATTCCTATTATATCGGGATGTCCATTGTGGTTACGCCCCTCTTTGGTTCTATTTGGCGGCGGGAGTAAGGATGTTGTTTTGTATACCCTTGGGATGTTATTGGCCGTATTTGTTAGTATACGATTTGTTTTATTTGGCCGCGGGAATAATCTTGTATAAATTGATAAAAAACTTTACGGAGAATAAGTCCATCGCCTTTTTTTGTGCATGGTTATTTTTCCCATTGAGCTTTTGGCAATATGGATATGCCGTATTGTTAGAGATTCCATCGGTATTTTTTGGTCTGCTGTCATCTTGGTTGATTATTCGTTTAGGTGGAAAAACATACTGGCATTATCTTTGGATTGGGGCTATTGCGTCTATGGCTTTTTTAACAAAGCAATATGGGGCAGGGTTCTTGATTTTGGATATCTATTTGATTTTGTTTTTTGGGAATAGCAGTTGGAAATCAATTGCGATTTTTCTTGTTGGATATCTATTGCCAATTTTGGCCTGTATTTTGATATGGCAACAGGATATATTGATGCTGTTCAGCAATGGTTATGGCACAACGACAGCTGTCAGCGCAGGGCGGGATGTGTCTCTTTTGAGTAAACTTGGGGATATTGTTAATAATGGGTTGCGTTTTTGTGGCGATGCGTGTCCTGCTGCATTAGTAGGGTTGTTGATTGTCTGGAACTCAAAACAACAGAACCGTTTACGATACTTCATGTTCGCTCTTTGTGGCATTTTGGGGTTTGCATTGCAATTTTATTTTAGTTCTGCCCGCCATTATAGAATTTTTATGATTCCCTTCGCGTGTTTATTGATGGCGGAGATGCTTGTTACACAGACTCCTCTGTGGTTGAGTTGGATAAAGTATTTGGCTATTCTATGGACGGTTGGTGCATCGCTCTATAATGCTTATCATATAGTTGATTTCAGGTTGGATGACTATACTCCGGATGATAGAAAGACTATTTCCTGTAATATTAGGCAATATGTACCGGAATCGGATATTCTTTGGCCTACACAAGGCAGTTATTTTGATGTGGTTTTCACTACCTGTACACGTGTTCCCAACTTATCCACGGTAGCATACTCGTTTGGCCCCCTTGGATTGGATGAGGAAAAGGCTATGGAACAACTGAAGGCGGCTCAATGGGTAGTGCATAATCCAATGGAAATAGATGAGTCTGCTCATTATTTAACAGATAGTGTGTTACATTATATAGAGCAATTCCCGTCAATATTAATTAGTTCAAGAAAAGGTGTGCGCTTGTATAGGATGGAAAAGGGGGCTACGATAGTACCTTTGGCTCCTCGGTAAACTCTCGGTCCGTTTTCGGACCATTCTCGGTCCAATCTCGGTCCATCTTCGGTATGTCATTTTGTTGAAAACGATGCGTTGCGATACTCTCCAGAATTAAGAATGCCGATAAAAGATAGATGGCATTCATTCTGCTCCAAATGCATTCAACACACATCATTATGGCAAAACAAATCAAAGCGGAAATGGTTTCTTTGCGCACTTGTAGCGGACAACAAAGAGGGGTTGCACATATAATTATCAGCAGCAGAAATATGCCGATAACGCCCAATTCCATCCATGTCTGTAAATAATAATTGTGTGGACCGAAAGTGTAAGTTTGTATGGTAGGGTCTTCCGATTGTTTGTAATAACGTAACATCATGTCATTTGCAGAACCTGCGCCCTTTCCCAATAAACCGTATTCTTTGTAATGGGCCAATGCCGTTGCCCAAATTGCGGGTCGGTATTCTTCTTCACAATACCGTGTCATATTGACTTCTTGTGTTGTAATGTGTAGATTGGTGAACAGCATCTGAAAACGTGGGGATGTTATCACAATGCTTGCACTGAAGATGCATATCACTGCCGCAATCGCATATCGTTTCCATCCTTTTATTGCGGTCATAGCGGCATAGAGCAATAGGCATACCATTGCGATTAGTCCGATTCGGCTTTCGGTCAGTACAATGCCGGTACAAAGTCCCGCCATGGCAACAAATGTAATTACGGCACCTTGTATCTTACCCCATGTGGCCTGTAAATACATCAGGATGGATTTATAAAAACTTAATCCTATCAGCAACGACAAACAGAAATAGGTGCGATGTTTTAAACCCATAACAGGACCGGAACCGAGATAGTTGTACCAATAAACGCCGTAGTATTGGGGTATCAATTCATCGGTTTGATAGGCATAATTGACCAAACAATAACCCGCAATGGCTGCAAAGCAACTCATTACCCAAACTAATTTGATATGGATAGGTTTGTAGTAGGTGCTTAGACCTACTATGCTGATTATCAACACGGCGAATAAAGAAACGTGTTTCCCTATTTCATGCAGTCCGAGTGAAACGTTTTCTGCCCATAACAGGGATGTGGTTTCCCACAGGATGAAAGCACAAATCAGTATTTGAGGCAATAGCCACCGGCCTCGTTTGTAATTTTCCAACTGCATCCAACGCCCCTCCAATAGCCATGTAATCAGCCAAATTACCCACAATGGTCGCATCCAAGCCAGAGGAAATGGCAATGTAACAACAAAAGCAAGGAAAGCAATATAGTTTAACTTTCCTGTCGCAGCTTGCCAAATTTGTATATGGGAGAGACTGTTATTCATTATATATCGTCCACATTTTGTTGAAAAAGACATCGTATGTATAGTGGCGGTTGAAGTCGTTTTGCGCCTCTGTTGCCATTCTTTTTCGTAATTCTGGGTCGTTAATCAATGTTCTCAGGGCTTCCACCCAAGGACGGATTTGCGAGGGAGGGCATAGCATTCCGCTTCGTCCGTGTTCTATCAGTTCAACCTCTGCACCATTATCTGATGCTACACATGGCAGCCCCATTGCCATTGTGTCTAACAGAGCAATACCACAAGCTTCAGGAACAAGACTTGGCATAATCGCAATCTGGTAGTTGGGAATATGTTCCCATATATTGGTGCAGAAACCTAATAAACGGATGCGCTCTTTGGCACGACATGCCCCCAATGCTTTCTCCCAACGCGCTTGCTCTTTCTGCGGAACGGCACCTGCTATGTGCAATTCAAAGGGCGTATCTAATAATTGCTCGGCAATGTCCAACAGTAGATAGACACCCTTTTCTTCGCATACTCGCCCGTGGTAAAAAATACGTGGAACGTCCACATCTTGTCTGCAAATTTGTTCTGTAACAGGTGCTGTTACGCTGTTTATCAGTACTTGTACATTGCGGAATGGGCACTTCTTGTCGGGAAATGCGGACAGATATTGCCGCTTCACGAACTGACTGACACAAATCAGCGTATCAATTTTTCGATAACTCCATTGCCACAGCAAACTATGTTTTGCTGTTCGGATAAGGTGTTGCGTTGCAATCAGCCGGTATTTGTAAAAATGTTTGGCTACGGCAGCCTGAAAATAGGCAATACGGTTATTCAGATGAAGAATATCCACATGGTTCTGTTTGAGCCATATGGCTAATTGATAGCCTGCAAAAACACTAAAACGCCATAGTTTTCCGGTATAGTTGAACGCAGGGCATTCACCCAATTCGCTGAAACGCTCCACCATCTTTGCATCGCTATGAGGAGGAAAAAGAAACAATATACGAACATCTTTTTCGGCTTTCAGCGTCCGGGCAAGGTCATATACATATTGTTCACCTCCTCCCCAACCGGGAGATGCTATGTAGTAAGCAATGGTCATGCTTGATAATGTTTCCTCCATTCTGCCCATTTGGCGTCATCTTGGGTCTTTAGTTTTACATGCAGAATGGCATAGTTATCCTCTTTGGGCAAATGCCAATAAAGCAGATGTCCGTGAATGCGTTCGTGTAAAGGTCTGCGCCAACGGATCCTATTGGGGCGGTTCTTGTATAGTCTTCCTTGATAGTCTGGCCATGCCACCCGCTCTTCAACAATACCTCCTTCCGTTTGTTGGAAGAGATTGATGCGCGGTATTTTGAACAGTTCAATCCAGGGGTGTTTGCCGATGATTTCGCGTAAGTGTTCCAATAACCATGGCTGGGGCAGTTCATCTGCATCCAGTTGAAAGATGAAATCTCCGTTACACAATCCGTTAAGATGGTTTTTAGCCTGTGCAAAGTCGAAGTTCAGCGGGTGTTCTGCATAGGTGGTAATGAGTGAGCGATGCTGCTCCACAATCCCTTTCACCTCTTTCGTCACATGCTCTTTGTCTGCCTGTACCACCAGTTCATCTCCTTCTCGCAGAAATGGCTTCAGATGCAATAGCAGGGCTTCTAATTCTGCGGCTTCGTTACAAACGGTGATGGCGTAACTGATATGTATGGATTTTGGGGCTTTACACATAGTCATAGTTTGCTTTTCTTCCGTGTCGCCAAAATTGGTCACGGTAGTGGAGTATCCATCGGGCACATTCGTCCTTGTCAAATCCTCTTGCTTGGGCATATTCATCAGCAAATGTGAGAAAGAAAGAGGTTTTGGCGCACAGACGCCGAAGACTGTGTGCTCCTTCGCGGAGAGTAACAGGTTTCCCGATACGCATACGGTTGATATCAATCACTTCAAAACGATATTCTCCATCTATCTTGTCCCATAGAATATTACCCGGTGAGAAATCGTAGTGTAATGCCTTCGACTCATGCATTTGGGCGGTGAAGCGTGCCAAAGGACGGATAGTATCTTCAAGTTCAAGGGTATAATTCAGTGTCCATTCACGATTAAGTCGTGTTAACGGCGATTGCAGCGTAACAAGATAGGAGAAGGCTATCAGCCCGCAGGAATGTTCTTCTATATAGGCAACAGGTTCCGGTGTCCCTATTTGATGCTCAATCAGATAAAGCCCGTTCAAATAACTCCTTTGGGCTTTAGACGGCCGGAAGAATGTATAAATAAAACGATTAAACAGCATAGGGCGGTGAAATCGTTTCACACACAATATCAGTCCTTCCACCTCGAAACGGCGTATCTGGTTACGTGCATTATAGATTATCTCGCCTTCTGTTTCGAAATCGACAGGCAGGCGTTCTATCCATCCCCGTAATTGTTCATATTTCGGATTGATAACCATTACAGCCGTTCTAATATCTTCTGCACCACAACTTCCGGTTTAATGTCGAAACAATGGTAGTCTCCAAACTGACATGGTTTGTTCCCGTATACAGAACATGGGCGACAGGGTAACTCTTGCTGTATGCAATCGTCCATTTGTTGTCCGTAACCTAAGAATCCCACTTTCGGATGTGTCGCACCCCAAATGCTTACCACGCGCGTCTCTGCCAAAGAAGCAAAATGCATATTGCTGCTGTCCATCGTTACCATTAAGCGCAGACCACGCATCATTTCGATCTCTTTGTCCATCGTCTCTTTACCGGCTAACGAAACAACTCCCGGATACTGAGCCTCCCATTTTTCCAGCACAGCCTTTTCTTTTATTCCTGCTCCGAAGAGATAGATTTTTTCTCCTTTTTCAGAAATCTGTTCGCTCAATAAGCGTACCACTTCCTGCATTTTGTCCAACGGATAGATTTTTCCCTTGTGTGCGGCAAAGGGGGCGATGCCGATATCGTGGCGAATACGTTTGTCATTTTCAAACGAAAAACTTCCTTCGCCCTTGTTGAGCAACCCCATAGCTCGCAATACATCTTCATAGCGGGAAATGGTAGATGGCAACGGATTGGGCAGAAAATCGGGGAAGAGTTTCAATACCAGTTTGCTTATCCATAAGTCCTGATGCACACAGAGACGTTTGCGCCAGCGGCCTTTCTGAATGGTATAAACAGGTATGCCCGCAAAGAACATTGCATTTCGGATGATTTTTGAGCGCAGAACGCGATGCATGTCTGCCACGGCATCAAATTGTCGGTAGTTGAGGTCGGCTAATAGCCGATGCATACCCAACCAACCTTTATGGCGTCCCTTCAAATCTGCGCCGAAAAAGTGTACCCGTTCTGGCATATTGGTCCAGAGCGGTTCCACTTGTTTGCGGGAAAGAATGGTAACCTCCAATTCCGGTTGTTCCGCCAGTAGGCGTTTCACAACAGGAACAAGCATGGCTACATCCCCCAAAGCCGAAAAGCGAATGATAAGAATTTTCTTCACGGCTACTGCGGATTTACTTCTTTCCGTAGAGAACGGGATTAGTCATGGGGTCGTTGTAGAGTTTCATCTGACGATATACTTTCATCACGCGGCGACCTGCCTCATAATCTTCCAGCAATTGAGTGATGGAAGTGGTCATATCTGTCAGTTGCTCCTTCAAAACTGCCATCTTTTGTGCACATTTCTCGTGTTGTTCGGCAGATACATCGGTACGATTTACCTGTTCTTGCATGTGCCAGAGTTTGAGGTGCAGAATACTCAAGCGGTCAATAGCCCAAGCAGGACTTTCCGTGTTGATACGTGCATTGGCATCGTGCTTTACTTCGTGGTATTTTTCCCAGAAATAACTGTCAATGCGTTCTACCAGATCCGTGCGGTCTTGATTGGAACGGTCAATGCGGCGTTTCAGGGCAATAGCGGCCATCGGTTCAATATCGGGATCGCGGATAATGTCTTCAAGGTGCCACTGTACGGCATCGATCCAGTTCTTTAAATAGAGGTCGTATTCGATGGTCCCTTCCTGATATGGATTGTGAATGGGAGCATCCACGTTGTCCGTTTTGTGGTAGTCGGCTACGGATTGGCTGAATATGCCATTAGCGAGTTCTACAAAATTCATGATTAGTCTGTTTAAGATGATTATTGATTGTTGTTTATTGTTTCGTTATTTTGAACAGTGTTTTCGTCTGTTACAGGCGCAGGACGGGATTTCTTCTTCAATTCAAAGTCGCGTCCCAGATAGTTTTGCTTGACGACAGGGTTGGCGGCCAGTTCTTCAGGAGTGCCATGGAATAGGATACGTCCTTCGAAAAGCAGGTAGGCACGGTCGGTAATCATCAGTGTCTCATCCACATTGTGGTCGGTGATAAGAATACCGATGTTTTTGTCTTTCAGTTTCCAGACAACATCCTGAATTTCCTGTACGGCAATCGGATCTACTCCGGCAAACGGTTCATCCAGCATGACGAACTTGGGCTCAATGGCCAAACAGCGGGCAATCTCCGTACGACGGCGTTCTCCTCCGGAAAGACGATCACCAAGATTTTTGCGAACATGTCCAAGGTTGAACTCTTTAATTAGTTGCTCAAGTTTCTGCTGTTGGTATTCGGGCGTAAAATCAGTCAATTCCAACACGGATGAGATATTGTCTTCCACAGTCATCTTCCGGAATACGCTGGCTTCTTGAGGCAGATAACCGATGCCGAGTTTGGCACGCTTGTACATGGGGTAGGTGGTTATATCTTCGTCGTTGAGGAATATCTTTCCGTTGTTGGCGGTAATAAGCCCTGTTGTCATGTAAAAGGTAGTGGTTTTTCCTGCTCCGTTTGGTCCGAGCAGTCCGACAATTTCGCCTTGCTGAAGATATATGCTTACATCATTTACTACGGTGCGTTTGCCGTAGCGTTTGATGAGATGTTCTGTCCGCAGTGTATCCATATCGTTAGGTTCTTTAATACATGTGTTAGAGATTCAATTCCACTTCCACCGGACAATGATCGCTGTGTACGGCTTCTGTGAGAATACGGGCATTGGCAAGATGTGACTTCAGAGGTTCGCTTGCCCAAAAATAGTCAATCCGCCAGCCGGCATTGTTAGCTCTTGCACCGGCACGGTAACTCCACCAGGAGTATTTCTCGGCCGATTGGTCAAATTCGCGGAAGGTATCTATTAGGCCGCTTTCTTGCCAGCGATCCATCCATTCGCGTTCTTCGGGCAGAAAACCGGATACACCAATCTGACGTTCGGGGTGGTTGATATCAATAGGCTTGTGGCAGATATTGAAGTCGCCGCATACGATGACATTCTTTCTTTCTTTACGAAGTTGGGTAATCCAGGGCAGAAATGCTTCCAGGAACTCCATCTTAAACTCTTGACGGATGTCGCCGGTGGTCCCACTGGGTACATAGACGCACACCACGGTCAGTTCGCCGAAGTCGGCACGCAATATGCGCCCTTCTTTGTCAAAACGCTCGTTACCCATACCGGCTGTAACCAAGGATGGGCGTTGCTTGGAGAAAATACATACGCCGCTATATCCTTTTTTTTCTGCCGAATGGATATAACTATGATAGCCCATCTCTTGCATAGCGATAGTATCTATCTGTTCCGGTTGGGCTTTGCTTTCCTGTATGCAGAAGATGTCAGGATTTTCTGTCTTGAGCCATTCCAACAGACCTTTGCCGATGGCGGCACGAATACCGTTGACGTTGTAGGATATCAGTTTCATTGTATGCATTGGCCAATAAGGTTGTATATGTGTCCTCCGCGGCGGATTAGCAGGTGTCCGTTGTGCCAGAACTTGCTTTCCAATCGTGAGTCTTGATCTTGTTGTATGTCATCAGTCGGTGTGTCAATACCTCCCTTGAATTTGAAACGGATTTCTCCATCGGTGAAGGAAATGTCCGTAATAGGATTGTCTGAAATGCCGGTGTATTCTGTAGCGCCATAGGGGAAACAATCTCCGACTTTTCCTACCCATCCGGTTTCATTTTCCCACGGAGTCAGGCCGTCTGCCTCAATGATATCTACGCCCATTGTGCTTTGGACGTTGTTTACCGTATTACTTGCCCATGTCTCTGAATTGTAACGTATTTTGCTTATCAGCATACCCTCACCCGGACAATGGGCGTGCCAACCCTCTTTACGGTGGCTTTCCAAGAGATAGAATGTGGTAGGATTCGGAGTTTCTCCGTTCAGATTATGTGTGCCGGATGGAGAAATAAGCAGGGCTTCGTTGGTGGCGGCAAGGTCGTGTAATTCCACATTTTCCGGTTCTGTCAGTATTCTCGGAGTCATCCATCCCATAAAGAAACGCTCGTATGCGGAATACAACGGTGGCGTATTCGCATCGTTTACATAAGGCCCTTGATCCATAATGTCCCAATTGCCCAGAGTCTTGTGGGCATATGCGTCCGTATTGTAGAAATCCGGAAGTCCTAATACATGGCTGAACTCATGGCAGAATACACCGATTCCGTAATAGGTCTTGCTCCAATAGTTCATCTCACTGCCGCAGGCGTATGTGGATAGTTTCTTTCCGTTATAGGTGGCGGTATCAGAGATGGTTCCGGCGTGAGGCCAAATAGCTTTTCCCTTATATTCTTTGTTGTCGTGCGAACCATAACCGGCATAAATCACATAAACATAATCAACAAACCCATCGTTGTCCTCATCGTATTGGCTGAAATCAACAGTCTTATTGTTCCGTAGTTGTTTGCAGGCATCTACCACCAGTTCTTTGGTCCGTACCTTATATGAACTGCCATAATAGGATGCTGTATTGGCAA
The DNA here is from genome assembly GCA_902780495.1 of uncultured Bacteroidales bacterium. GTDB lineage: Bacteria > Bacteroidota > Bacteroidia > Bacteroidales > Paludibacteraceae > Colicola. Next base: position 77,729 of record CACZFM010000007.1, on the reverse strand, counting down.
CTGTTACGGGGCCGGCCACTTCGAAGATTGGGCTATATTGCCCGAAACTGCTTGCTTCGAAGTACTGCCGTGCAGAACCTTCGGATACGACGGAGAAGGAGCGACCGCTGTATGTATATTCGTAATTACGTGTAAAGTGGTTGCCCATCATCATGGAGTCTATGGTATCTTTGGGGGTAGAGAAGGGTGTGTCTTTGAAAGCAACCAATAGAATCAATCCCCGTTTTTTGATACTTCGTTTGCCCGCTAAGGTTTTCGGGGCGGCAGCGTGTTCCTGTGATATGCGACGGGATACATCAGTCGGTTCAGATAGGGTGCTATTGTCCCCCAACAGGCGGCGGGCAGGCACATGTGCTATTTTGCTCACGCCGTGGCGTTTCAACCACCATTGTTCGCAACGACTGCGCTTGGCGGCATCTTTGGCTTGTTTGCAGCTGATTTTTGTCTGTCCGTTGCGCAGCTTCTTTACGTAACAGAAGGCTCCTTTCTCATTGTCCCGAATTTCCCAGCTGTCTTCAGTCATCATATAATGGTAGCGCTCATCGCCGCGCAGATAGAAATGCAGGGTATCTCCGTTGGGCTGCTCATGTGTCATTAGATAGGGATAGGCGGGCACGCGTGCAGGGGGCAATGTCTGCTCTTGGGCAATTCCGCAGAATGTGGCAATTGTCAACAAGGTCAGTAATATGAAGTAATTTCGTTTCATGCTTGTTTGATTCGTTGACTTTCTTTCACTTTTCTAAAGAGATTGCTGGCGAATACAAACTCATCCAGTGCCTCGCTATGGGCATCGAAGATGGTGTCTTTGCTTCCTTGCCACTCTTTTTTTCCGTTTTTCAGGAATACGATGTTGTCGCCTATTTCCATAATGGAGTTCATATCATGGCTATTGACGATGGTGCAGACTCCCAGTTCTTCGGTCAGGTCGTGAATAAGCCGGTCAATCACCAGACTGGTTCTCGGGTCCAGTCCTGAATTGGGCTCATCGCAGAAGAGATATTTGGGCTTCATCACGATGGCGCGTGCAATAGCTACGCGCTTTTGCATACCGCCGCTTATTTCGCTTGGCATCAGGTGATATGCCCGTTCGGGTATATTGACATGTTCCAGACAATAGCGTGCGCGTTCCATCATGGCATCATCCGATTGGTCGGAGAACATCTCAAGTGGGTAGAGTACATTCTCCAATACGGTGAGGCTGTCAAACAGCGCAGCACCTTGGAAGAGCATACCCACTTCGCGGTGCAGTTGCCGGAGTTGCTTTTCCTTCAGGTTGGTGATGTCGAGCCCGTCGTAGAGGATTTGTCCGCTATCAGGCGGATAAAGCCCGATGAGTGACTTCATCAGCACGGTCTTACCGCTACCGGATTGACCGATAATCATGTTCACCTTGCCGTCAAGCATAGTCGTGGAAACATGGTCAAGCACCACGGTTCCTTCAAAGGTTTTTACTATGTCTTTTACCTCAATCATCTTGTCTGTACTACAGCAACAGTTTGGTTAGTAACAGGTCCATTAGCAGAATTGTGATACTGCTGTTGACCACGGCATTAGTACTTGCTCTACCTACGTCCAACGCACCTCCGCGCGCGTAATAACCATAATAACTGCTCATGCTCGTAATGATGAATGCAAACACAAGCGACTTAATCAGCCCGTACCATACATAGTAGGGGTTGAACGCGTATTGTATGCCGACCATATAATCCGCCACGGTTATTACATCGGTGAATGCTCCGACACCCCAACCGCCTACCAAACCGACGGCAATGGAGATAATGACCAGAAACGGCATCATTGTGATGAATGCAAGTATCTTCGGCAGAATCAGGTAGTTGGCAGAGTTAACGCCCATTATCTCCAGTGCATCAATCTGCTCAGTGATACGCATGGTACCAATTTCCGAGGCGATGTTTGAACCCACCTTACCCGCCAATATAAGGCAGAGGATGGTGCTTGAGAACTCCAGAAGCAATGTTTCGCGGGTGAGAAGACCGGTGGTGTAGGTGGGAAGCAGCGGGTTCTCTGTGTTGATTTTTGCTTGGATGGTCAGGATGGCACCGATAAAGATGGAGATGATTACAACAATAGGAAGGCTTTGCAGTCCCTGTTTTTCCAACTCGCGAGAGTATTGGCGCAGAAACATCCGCCACCTGTCAGGTGCGCGGAACACCTTGCCCATCAGCAGCCAGTATTCACCTATATGTTGCAGCAATTTCATGTGTCTTTCCGATGTCTTTTTTCTATGTATGTTGTAAAAGCCTGCAAAGATACTACTTTTTTTTGAACTATGCAAATAATAGTTCACGTTTTTTATTTCTGCACGGCTAATTAACCTATTTTTTTACCTAATCAACTTTGCACTTCCAAGTTGAACGTAGGAACTTCTAATCTCCAACCCCCTGAATTTATAAGGAAATTCTGCGACGAGTATTAGGTTATTATTAAGTTATTATTAGGTTATTATTGGGTGATTATTGGGTTATTAAGCAGACGAAAAGCAGAGGAAAACATTCGAGCATCGGAACAGAAACATGCCATCCCTTTGACTTGAAAAGAAATATGCGCAAATTGTTTTTTTGCGCATACATTCTTTTTACTCGTGCGGATTAGATCGTGTCGCAAGGAATCTCCCCTGCCCGCCGTGCCGGAGCCGGATTTTCGGGGAAACCCCATCCGGGAGATGTTTCCATGAGAGAAGAGGTGCAGAACAGAATTACCTCTGTTTGCGGAATAACATAATGATTTTGTCTCATATCTTGTTTTTCTGATTGTTTTATTTGTTTATCGGATTTTCTTTCCTGTGATGCTGAATACTTCACCATTACGGAGGATATATACTTTTCCGTTTATTACCACTTTCTGTACTTCGATTTCGCTTGCAGTTTGCTGTTCTTCCAAGTCTGTGGGTGTGGCAGGTGTATTGCGGCGTACTATCAGCAGTCCGTAGCGCGATTCAGTGCCTTCAGAGAGTGAGAGGTAGTAACCGCTATTGCCGATGTTCCAAATGGGTGTTCCGTCTATGGTCAGATAAACGGCATCACCGTTTTGTGCGGATTGGGCGAGAGACAGGCAGTAATCACCCGCTTTCGGTGCATAGATGCCAAGCGGATAAACGATAGTGTTGTTTGTCGGCTCCATGGTATTGACACAGAGTTTGGCATCATAGCGGTTGACCCACATTTGAGCCACTTTGCTGCTCACACCTGCTTTTGCCAAATCCTGACCGATGATATATTTATCCTGTTTGTCATCACTGACTTTCAGATAAATCTTGTCTGTGCAGTTGTTCTGGCTTTCCGGAGTAATGCGTAGTTCGTATTCGCTGTTACTATTCTCTGTCGGTGCATTGCGGCGTGCTGCAATATTGGAGTTGTAGGCGGTCGCATTGGCGACAATCGGTTTGTTGGTAGTCGCTTGCACGAATATGGGTTGTCCTACCACAAGTTTGTGGTCATCCATCTTGAATGGTTCATAGGTATTGGAATACGGGAGGTATTTTTGTCCGTAGTGGTCTCCATATTGGTCATAGTTGATATGACTTTCTGCATTCATGTATGCCTTGAATGTGGAAGGATTGGCAATACCGTTCCAGTTGGCATCGGTTGGGTTAGTGTTGCTGTTTCCGTATAGTTCCACATCAACAGAGGTGTTGTTGATGGATGCTCCGGTTTTCTTGACGAACCGGATGGTAGTACCTGTACGGTTGAATGCAATCATGTAGAGTCGTCCGGGTTGGAGTACTTTTTCTGCGGTTCCATCGTCTTCAAGTAACGTCCAGCATCTGTCGGATGGCCCGTTGGCGGCACGTTCTGCACTATTGTAGTAGAGAATCTTACAGGTATTCCATGTCTGCGGTTTCCCGTCCAAGAGAATTCCTTCAAGTGCTTTTACTTGCCAAGGAACGCCAATGGCATACCATGTGGCTTTCCCGTTAGCATCACGCGGCTGCACGCCTCCCGGAATGGTCAGGTCAAAGTAAGCATCATCATCTACCGTCAAATTCTCAGCATGAAGCAGTTCACCGGATGTTTCACCTGTTGATTCTATAATCAATTGTTTCGTCCTACGCGCAGTTGCCACTTCTTCTGTCGTGTTCACTCCAACAATGAGATTATTTAGTATGCTGTTGAATTGAGCCGTATAAGTTGCTGCTGCCGTTACTTCACTAATTGCAGGTGACCATGTATTATTGAACGTGTAGGTACGGTCCTCTTCCGCCGCTTTAGTCGGAGTTGCACCTGTATAAATAGGAGTCAGACCTTTCTCTACCAAACCGCTCTGGATAGTGTTGTTATCACCATCCTTGAACGTCACAGTATAAGCCTCGGCTACTTTGTAGTTATAGTCGTTACCAACTTCCGCCTTTTCGGCAGCGGTGGTATTAAAGACATAATAGTTCCATGCAGACTTGCCCGGAGCAACATACTTATTTTCAATCACAGAGGTGGCGGAAACATCCGTACGCTTCGTATTGTAGTAACCGCCATGTATGAGCAAATTATTCGCCGGTGAGGTATTATGTATCGCATATGCATTTGCTCCTGTTATATGGAACTTGCCGCCGTTAATGGTCATCGTCGCGGCAGACGCCACATACATTCCATATCCAGAACCATTGGCAGCCTCCAAGCGAATAGTACCGTCAAAGATGGTGGCTGTTCCTCCAAGCAGTTGCACCCCGTAACCGAGTCGATTTGCTTGAGTCATCACAATGTGTGCCGTTCCTCCGTTCATGATGAACTCACCGCCGGATTCCACCCGAACACACACTGCGTTGCTACTAGTCGAAGTAGAATGCAGGTAGATAGTACCTTCCTCTAAATATAACTTGCCTTGGTTAACCTGAGCACATAAAGCAGCTGTGGAAGTACTTGATGTGGACAGGGATAATTTGCCTAACTTGCCATCTGAATTGTCTGTAACAGTAAAGGTAGCGTTCGCCTTATCTATAATAAGTAGTCTTGTTCCCCCCGAACCGGATATGGTATGTCCGTTCAAATCAAGGGTACAAGTATTGGCTTCATCGTATGTCAGGCTTGATGTGCCTAACGATACGTCTTGTAATAGTTTGATAGTCGGATTGGTTTTCTCTTTGGCAGCAGTAAAGGCGTCAGGTAACGTTGTATAATAGGTCGTTTCACCTGCCGTTACACTTGCAACATTCGGAGTAGAGGTATAAGTTGCCGTATAGACGGTAGTACCTTCGATTGCTCCCACTGCCGGTGTCCAGCCATTGAACGCATAGGTATAGTCCTCGTCCGACGCTTTGGCGGGAGTGGCACCATTATATGTCGGAGTAGCACCATATTCTACGTTCTCATCCGTTTCAAGTGGAGTACCATCCGCATCCTTCCATGTAACCGTATAGGTATTGGTCGTACGTGTGAATACTGCTTCGATGTTCGTCACATTGTCTGTTACCATCACCGGCACGTAGTTCCAATGGTCGAACGTATAAGTGTATTGCGCATTTGGGGTAGTCGGAGTAGCTACTGTGGTTTGACCGTTTACAGTAATCTTATCATCGTTTACAGTTATAGTCGATCCACTCGGAATTCCAGTTAAAGAAGCCGGAGATACCGTACCATAACCCGCCGGACTAATACTGAAATTACTAATCGAGTAGGTCTTGACACCCTGATTAAAGTATGCCGTATAGGTAGCATCCGTTGTTACAGGATTAACCACCGTAGCCGGGCTCCAGTGATCAAACGTATAAGTATGCGTAGCGTCCTCGTAATTGCTAACAGATGGGAAGGCTGTACTCTCACCCCATTTCTTCTTTTGCTGTTCTATTACCGTTCCGTCTTCACGTTTGTAAATGATATTAAATTGCAACAATGTCTCGGTAAACTGCGCTGTAAAGGTAATGTCGCCCTTGATAGCGGGGAACGCTTCGCCTACTCCTATCGAACCGGCCGCCCAATCAGCACCGGCTTCCCATGCCCAACCGGCAAACTCAAACGAGTTACGGCTGTCATTCGGTTTAAACGGTGTCGTGCCTGTGTACACAGGTACCGTATTATAATCTATAGTCTGATCTACACCAAACGATGCGCCGTCATAGTTTACAAAGCGAGCCGTGTACTGACGTGTGGTTCCGGTGAAATAAGCCGTATAAACCATACCGTCCACCATTACAGGCTGCAAAGTAGCCGGCTCCCAATGATCGAAGGTATAGTCGGTACTTACCGTCGAAGCCAAAGTCGGGTTCGCCGGGAAAGTGGCTGGTGTCTCTTTGAAGTTGAAGAACGGAGCGTCAATAATCGAACCATCCTGACGTTTGAAGAATACCTGATACTTCAAATCCGTCTGACTGAACGTAGCCACATAATATACATCGCCCATTACTATAGCCAAATCGTCATCCGTATCATAGGTGTTAGTCCCTTGCTGCCATCCTGTCCAATTATATGAGAAAGCAGAAGTATTCGCGCGGAACGGAGTAACACCCCCATAAGTCGGACGCGTGTTATAATCTACATCTGTTTCGTATAATACCGATGCCGCATCGTAGTTGTAGAACGTCACATGGTATTGACGGGTTGTCCAACTATAAGATGCCGTATAGGTGGCTGCAGCGGTAACGTTTTGGAGTGCACTATTCCAACTAGAGAAGGAATAGACCTTATCAACTGATGGTGCCTTGAGAGGAATGGTACTACCTGTTTTTTCATTGTATTTTGTTTCAAATAGTATTTGCAGTTCTGCGCCCGTTGTACCGGCATCTACCAATCCTGCCCAAAGATCAGAATTATCGTCGTTCTTAAACGTGATGGTATATTGATACTTTGACGTCTCGAAATATGCAGTATAGACAGTTTCGTCTGCTGTGGCGGCAGGTAAGGTTGCATTTTTATCGTAGATATTACCGTCTTCGTCACGCCATCCGATCCAGTCATGTTTCTCAGTACTGGTATTCGCCCATACAGGGTTAGCGCCGAAGAACTGCGGCGAAGTATTGAAACTATACGAATCGCCGAATGAACCATTGGTAATCTTGTTACCGTCTTTGTCTTTCCATATAACGGTAATTTTTTTCGGTTTCCAGTAACTTACACTATTGTCCCAGTAGAAATAAGTACCGTAGTTATCGAAGTTCTCATTGTTCGCCATGTAGTATGTTACACCGTCAATGATGCCCTTCGGCTCCGCTTCCCACCATACGCAACTCGCATTACCAGAAGCCGCTTCTGCATTTACAAAGTAGCGGGTCGAACCCTCGTTATGATAGGCGTGGTCGCCATTTGCATTCGCCTCAACAGCCACGAAGTCAGACGGGTGGATATATTGCTTCGTATCTGCACCCTTGATTTCCGTGAAACAGCCGACATCTTTCACGCTCAACCAGCGATATACACCATCTGACGGATCTTCCATATATGCATAGATGTCTCCTGCAGCAGCGCCTGTTGTCGGAGTATACGCACCGTCCTCGTTTTTCAGCTTGGCGGCTGTCAAAGCCTTACCTACGTAATGTCCCTCAGAACCGTTTCCGACTAACTGGCAAAGAGTCTTGTTTTGACCGCTATTTCCGGTAAAATCAGCTATAGCACTAGTTGAAGCAGGAGCAGCAGAACCCAACTTCAATTTACCAGCATTCTCACGGGTTGAGAAGATATTACCCCCACCTGCTGTCGTATAGAGAGATCCCTGAATATCCAATGTTCCAGCTACTTCGATTTTTGCATCTGCTAACTTAGTGGAAGTAGCCATAAGACGCGGACATGCTTTCCATGAAGGTGAGTATCCTATTTTATGGAAATATCCTCCGTAGGAACTCCAGTCATCCGCATCGTAAATGAATACGCGTTTGCCTTCGGGAACAACAAGATTCGCCTCTTTCTTGACAATAGCCTCTGATCCAGGAAGGAAACATATATCATTTGTTATATTGATATCTCCTTCATTAGCAATGATTTTAAAGTTGGTGGCCATTGGCAACACATAGTCTTCAGTATTCATATCTACATCCATCCATGACGTATTCAGTTTCAAAGTGAAACTACCCAATGAAGCACCACTATTAAGCGTCCATATCAACTGGTCTGTTTCTGCATCATATTCTTTTCTTACCCATGTATCCGCACCTGCTGTTGCGGTATTCATCAAGAACATCGAATTACTAGTTCCGACCATAACTACAGGATCAGATTGAGCATCTATCTTAATAACTGATTTTTCCATATAGGCTCCACTATACGCGATAGACTGTGCACCGGGGCGATAAGTAATCGGGCACTCTACATTCTGGAAATAGTAGTCTGTCAGAAGGAAGACACCCTTACCTCCCAAGCCATTCTTATTTCCATTCACTGACGAACCCATTGTTCCACCACGCCAGTCACCCATCTGGAAGTCTTCGTAGATATACGAACCGTTCTTGGCGTTGATTTCACCCTTACCGGTTACATAACCCCACGCAAAGAGATATGCGCCGGATTCCAAATCAATATACGAGCCCTCATTCAGTTGTAACCAACCATATGCACCACCAGGAACTCCGGTCCAGTTGCTTTGGTTAATATACGTCGTACTGCTTGCCTCAATCTTACCCTTCACCGTCATATTCACTCCGTTTGCAAATGTCAGTTTCAGATAGGGATAAGGAGTACCCGGAGTGGGACTTGCATTTTTGTTCACCCACGCCGGAGTTGTACCATTAGCAGTTGTTTGGTTGGACTTGTAAGGAATAAGCAATGTAGTGTTTGCCGGTATCTCATAATCACCCTTCGATAATGTAGCATTGGCAGTCATCACAATCGTCCATTCGCTTGACGGCGATGCATTAACTACCTGCAATGCTTCCTCAAGCGATGCGTATGATGTATTGTTCTGCGTAATCTTACATACCGCCTCTCCGGTCATATTATCCGTTATGCGCCAACGATAACCTTCCGTATATTCCGGTGTTCCGGATTTGACAGCCACTTTATTCATGCCCTCGCCCAATTTCTTATCGAGGTTCTCATCTTTCACGTAGTAGCCGCCGTTGAGCACAAAGTAACCCGGCTCACCGGCTACACTAACGTCTGCATAAGGTGTTGTTCCAGACGTACCTTTAAACTTACCATCATTGATGATTAAGGTAGGAGTTGCAGTAACATCTCCTTGTATAGTAGGATCTGCAACACATGCTGCATAAGCAGTACCTCCGGTTGCCGTCGCTGTATATTTACCGCCATTAATGGTTGCCTCAGCTGCATTGGCATAATTACCAGCGAATTCTCCTGATGCTACAGTTGCTTTGTTAGCGTGCAGATAAACAGCATACGATGTGGCTCCGGCTGTAGCCGCAGCAGTTACATCATTGCCATCTCCAAGGATTGCCTTGCCATGCCAGTCATAGCCATTCGTTGTACTGGGAGCAGTTGCGTTGACAAAAATACCATAGACGGTTGCTGTTCCACTTGCATCAATCTTAGTATTGGTAACGGTCGTTTCTTCCTGGTCGCTAATAATCATGCCATAGCAGGTCGTGGTTTGCGAATTAACCTTGATATCTGCGCCATCAATCGTAGACGGTCCGGCAGTACGAATACCACATGCTGTTGTCGTTCCATTCGTCTTGACATCCAGTTTCACATTCTTTACAGTCATTTCCGTTGCTGCTGTTGCAACCTTGTCATTGGACACTGCCCTATTAACAGAGTAAATACCATGTGCGGTAGTTGTAGCAGCTCTTACCGTATATTTTCCTCCATTGATTACCGCCTTACCGGCTATAGCATAACTGCTATTACCGGGGAATACAACTGCCCAAATATCTGCATTAGCCTGCGTCACCTTGCCTGCATCTATACGACCTTGCATATAAGTGTCGAAGGCAGATTGTGTATATTGATACGACACTGCATTCAGATATACGCCGTATGCTGTGGCACCTGTTCGCGCAGTTACTGTGACATCCAAATTATTTAATTCCGCATCACCTGCATAGTTGAAACCGGTCCAAGCAGCGTCTGTATTATATGGCACATTCGCAGCGTCCACACGCACACCATAAACAGTCCCCGTTGCAGACGCTTCTATCTTCACGCCGGATGCCTTCAACTTTCCACTTACAGTATAAATACCATCTGCCGTGGAAGAACCTGCTGTTGCATAAAACTCACCACCGTCTATCGTACAGTTACCTCCGTTGCTAACAGCGCGGGCTGTAGTAGATCCGGCATTTGCACTGAATGTACCACCATGAATATTCAGCGTAGCATATTCTTCTGCATTTCCACCTAATTTACGCTCGGCTGTCACGTTGGATTCTGAATCATAGGTTGTTTTTGCACGCGCAGAAGTACCAATAGCATAGGCAGTCGTGGTTCCCGTATTCGCAGTATAAGTACCGCTATTTACTGTGATTGTCGCTCCGCCAGCGTATTCTCCGTAATAATTTGGCTGTGCATTTTTATAAATTGTTGTCGCCGTAGCCACTGCCCAAACGGCATAGGCGGTATGGTTTTTGGTGGTAGTAGCAGTAACATCACAATTGGTCAATTCTATATTTGCCGCATAAATACCGCCATTGGTGCTGTTAATACCGCAGTTTGCGTACACACCATAGGTATAGTAGTATTGCGAAGTTACATCTATCTTTGTATTTTTAATCTGAATCACATCATAGTGGTTCGTTTTTGATTGATAACTTCCATTAGCTAATACACCATACGCATAACGTCCTAAGGTGCTTACATTAATTGTAGCATTCTCAATTGTTCCGGTTGCAGCAGCTTTGTTGGCATGCGATCCATCAGTAGCAACACCTGTTCCCATAGAAGCAGTATAGGAACCTTCTAGTACTATACCATACGCATAGCGAGTTCCGTCCGCATTCGCAGTACAGGTTGAATTGATAGTTCCGCCCGTCATGGTCAATTGCCCATAGTAACAGTTGGCGGCTGTTGCATTTGCTGATGCAGTTAATGTTATACCGCGACAGTTAGAATAGGTTGCAGTAGCGTTGATTGTAGCACCATCTTTAACATTCACTTTACCTGCCGCCGAGATACCATAGATGTCAGAATAACCCAACACGGTTATCTCGCCATTATTCATGTTAAATATTGTGTTGTCATTCTTATCCGATTCCTGACTGACACCATACGCACCATTATATCCCCACACATCGATTTTACCACCATTCATAGTAAAGGTCGTACCAGCCTTACATATAACACCTCCGGCTTTCCTACCTGATGCACCCTGATTCTCGCAATACAAAGTACCGCTTTCCAAAATTAAACTACCCTTTGTCACATTTACGCAAACAGGAGTTCCTGCATATTCGTTATTGATATGCTGAATTTTACCGCCGGTTTTACTATCCTTGATGGTAAGTGTCTTGCCAGCTGTATTGAGATATATCAGCGTACCACTACGTTTGCCTGATAATATCTTTCCGTTCAAGTCTAATGTAAAGGTATTTTTCACCTCCTGATATGCAGTTAATCCGCCTACATTGCGCAATAAGTAGAGCGTACAACCGGCATTAGCCGCCGTATTGGCTCTTGTCCACGCAGTAGCCCAATCACCTTGATAAATAACAGTTGTTCCATCCGCTGCTATAACCACAGCATCATCCGTAGCCTCTTGCGTGTTTTCTGCTGTCAGCGTAACCGTAGCCGATGCGCCACCTGCCGCACTGGTATCATCCCAACCTTGACAGTTGGCGGCAGTCAAGGTTAAAACAGCCGTATGCGTAGTTGCGATTTTGTTACCGCCAAAAGTATAAGTTACCGTTGCTTTCTGATTAGCCTGATCCACAGAAATACCCGTTACAGTCCATGTACCGCCACCGGTCGCGCCACTAAATGCTGCGGAAAAGTTATTGGCATTATCCGCATACACCACATCAAACACAGCCGTTTTCTCCACTGCTTCCTGTGTCGCATCCGAGGCTTTGAACGTAGGATAAATAGTCAAGTCTGTTGACCCTTCATTGCACTCAATGACTCTCGGGTTAGGATATTTCGCCGTCAAGGTACAGGTCTTAACCGTTGCATCATTCAATCCTTTGAGCGTAACCGTCTTCGTGAACGTACGGTTATTCGTACCATACGAACCGTTACCGACGAACTTGTAGTTGAATGTCGTGCTTGTCGCACTGGCGTGCGTCGGCCATGCAGAAATAGTCCATCTGCTGTCTCCGCTACCGCCCGTTGTGAAGTCACCATTCGTGTTAGACGAGGATGTCGTAAAGCCAACAACCACACCTGCCGCATCCGGATAGGTTGCAGAAGGATCCGTAGCATTGATAGTTACATCCGCCGGAGCTGCTGTTACTTTGATTGCTTCAAAAGTTGCAGTCGCCGAACCTGTGGTCGGGCTACTTGAACTCGTAGCAGTCGCATTTATAGTACATGTTGTAGAAGCGGTCGTAGTACTGCTTATCGTAACCGAAGATCCCGACCACGATTTAAATGCATAACCGGCATTAGGCGTGGCCTTGATAGAATAGGTTTGCGATTGAGACGTTCCATTATTCGTATCACTCGTGTTCGTACCGCTAAAACTCGATCCGGCTTTTACATATACCGTACCTGCACCCGTCGGCGTTCCGCTGACTGTCACTTTCGAGTAGTATGTGTCTCCTCCGGCCCAGGCATTGCCAACCCCAAGCATCAGCACTAATACCATCGTCGCATAGCGGAAGAGGTTTAGGTTTGCTCCGATCCAGCAACGATTCATTTGGTTAAACAATTTTATAATTCTGGTTGTCATATTTTTTTATATCTTTTATCCTACGGTTTTACTCATATCTTTTTAAGCCTATTTTGGAGTAAGCCTGCAAAGATACTACATTTTCTTTGAAAATGCAAATAAAAGGATAGAAAAATTTCTTTTGCTATCTTTGGGTGGCAAAAATGAGTGGCAAACTATGCCTTGGTACAGCAATATTGTTTGATGAGTACAACGATAAACGATAGGGTTAATACTTGATGTGACCAAAGGGCTAAAAGATGTGGTGAGAAGATCATTGCTAACACCCAAACAAGCATCAATAGAGCATAAGGTAACGCCCAGTACTTGCGCCATTTCCAGAATATAAATGGAAGAGGATTGAACGCGATAAACAGCCAGTTCCAGTCCGTACAGCATAGGTTCGAGAAAAAGAGCAAATAGGTCATACCTATTCCGATAAAGGTAATAATGCCCAGTATGGTATAATCAATGACCATGCCAGCCTTTTTAATCCATTCGTTGTGCGTCCATATTGTACACAAACTCAAGAATGCTACGATGAGGAGAATGAGCCCTATATGCAACGGAGTCCACCATGTATTGGGCTTGCGCACACCTGATGGCAGCACTTCCACATACTCCTCCGATAAAATCACCTGACCATCTATTGTCGCTTTTTGCCAAGCCTCTACCACATCCATCGGCACAATGAACTTCCTCTCGTTAGGAATATTCTTATCAACTTCATTGCCTGCTAATAAGCATATAAAGAACTGCGTCCATTCGTCATGTCCTTTCAATGCATAGTAGATAAACTCGCGAGGGGTATGCTTGAATTTTTCCGGCCAAGGAGTGGCATAATGTATATTTTCTCTCCCCACCAATTCATTCATTATATTGACTATCGTAATCGCACAACAACGATGATAATAATCATAAGGAAGTCCGTTCCATTGAACGACCAGACTATCCAATACAGCCCAGAGATGCTGCTTGCGTTCGGGAGACAAATTGATTTTCCACTCCCGTACACCTCGATTTTCCTCTCTATAAAAGGACAAATACTCTTCTGGAGAAAGGGCAAGTAGTCCCATCTTCAAATCTCCTGCCAAAAAACGCAAAAGGGCATTTTTACTACTTTCCCCTTCCATGGTAAAATAGTAATCTAGACCGAATTTCGGGCACTTCATGTGATACGCTGCGTGCCCCAAGGTGGTATATAAATAGTCTCCTGGCTCGGCAATAGACACATAGGCTTCCACGAAGTCGTCGGCGAGGCGGTCGATGGTGTCGTTGAAGCCCTGAAGGGCGTTGCGTTCGGCGACGGTAAGAGCTTTCTCCTCTTTAGGAACAGACTCCTGTCCCCAAAGGCACAGCGAGAACGTCGAGACAATCAAGAGACAATATGTGCGAAAAGATGCTGACATGACAATAACTTATAATTCCACGGCAGGCCAACCATAGTCCTGATAATAACGTATATTCAAGCCGTGACAGCGGATGTATTCACCTAATTGCTCCTGACGAACGGCTTCGCGTACCCGTTCGTTGGAATGCATATTCCAATAAATATCATAATGGTCGCCAAAGATACGTTTGGCACCGGCTTCATTGCCTGCACCATCCTCGGTTTGTTCGAAGTCCGTCACTTGTGGTTTGCCGTTCTCGTAACGCAAGGTCATCCGTCCTGCATGGTTGCCGCCGGAGACTGTTAGAAGTGTGTCACCGGATACGTTATACCAGAACACCCAGAAGTCACCCCAGATGCATGAATCGGTCTCCGCCACCATCATCAGTGTCGGAATGCACAACTCGCCTTGCAGGTAGTGTGTGCCTATTTTGCGTATCAGATAATCGCTGACTGCCTGACGGACCGCCTGTTCCCGACGATTGATAGCGATATAGCGTATGCAGTCGGCTTTGTGCCCATCGAAATCGGACATCAACCACTGACCATTGACATACTCCATCGAAAGCCGGTGTTCTTCGATATCGTTGTCAGGGGCAAACGAGCCGTCCTCCCACTTCTGCCTTACGTTGATGACAGCAACGGCGTGTGTGCGATCCGTTTGCTCCACGGAGGCGACTTCGTAATCCGCTATAGTACCTCCGTTGCTTGTGACGAAATAGTACAGCCACTCATGGTCCATCGCTTCGTGCGCCGGCAGGCGGTAAAACATAGTGTCCAAGACGGCATAGAAATCGGGAGTCATGAAGTGTTCCGACCGCTCCAACAATTCATGGTCAGGGATATATTGACACAATTCTGCCGTTCGTTCGCGCAATTGCTGTTCCGATGTGTTGCAGCCGATTAACAGTGCGGCTGCGCAAAGGATAAGGAGGGTAGGGCTTTTCATCGTTGAATGTCAGAAATTCGGCTGCAAAGGTAGTGCTTTTTTTTCGAATATGCAAGAAAAATCGTAGATTTTTGGTTGAACGTTTAACGTTTAGGGATGAAAGACCGGTGATGGCCCTGTTATCTATCGTATATCTAACGTATATCTATCGTGTATCTATCGTATATCTATCGTGTATCTATCGTGTATCTATCGTATATCTATCGTGTTTAGCCTGATGTTAGTCCGTATATTCGTCCTTGCGTTTGGGGTTCATCGGGAACCAGCCTTTGCGGACACGTTCGCGCTGATGAAACACTTCTCCGATGCCCCAAAAAGCCGAGAAAGCAAAGATTCCCAAGAAGATGGAAACATACGTATTCTCCACAAACAGCGACCCTGCGGCCGTGAGGAGTCCGATAAACAGAAAAGCCCACCAGGACTTAACTCCGAAATAATACTCCGCTTTAATGACCAACGGATGAAAAAGTCCGATACACAAAAAAGCACCGGCGCCTAAAATCAATCCTTCGTAATTCATATTCATTCTAAATTTGCCTGCAAAGGTACTGCTTTCCCGTCACATACACAATCCCTATATATGGTTATTTTTGCAAAAGAGAACGCCCGTTGGGACGTTCTCTTTCTGTATAAACATTCAGTTTCTTACTTTTGCTCGTTCATTAGCAATTGCATTACGACTTTTGCAGAGTGGGCTACGGAAGTACCGGGGCCGAAGATAGCGGCTACACCTGCCTTATAGAGGAAGTCATAGTCCTGAGCAGGGATAACGCCACCGGCGGTGACCATGATATCCGGACGACCGAGACGTTTCAACTCGGCAATCACCTGCGGGATAAGGGTCTTGTGACCTGCAGCCAGCGAGGAAACGCCCAATGTATGTACGTCATTCTCAACTGCTTGTTTTGCAGCCTCTTCCGGCGTTTGGAACAAAGGACCCATATCTACGTCGAAACCGCAGTCGGCATATCCTGTGGCCACCACTTTAGCGCCACGGTCATGTCCGTCCTGACCCATCTTGGCAATCATGATACGGGGTTGACGACCTTCTTTCTTGGCAAACTCTGCCGTGAGACGACAAGCCTCTTTGAACTCCTCGTCGTTGGTTGTTCCTGCTTTATACACTCCTGAAATAGTTCTAATGGTTGCTTTATAACGTCCGACAACTTTCTCACATGCGTCGGAGATTTCACCGAGAGATGCCCGCAAACCTGCAGCCTTGACAGCCAGTGCGAGGAGGTTTTCTCCCTTCTTGCCGTCTGCCCATGCCTGTACGGACTTGGTGATTTCAGCGAGAGCAGCCTGTACTGCTTTCTCGTCACGATGTGCACGCAATTCTTTGAGGCGCTCCACCTGTTCGGTACGAACGGCGGTGTTGTCAATCTCAAGAATATCAATCGGGTCTTCGTGCTCAAGGCGATACTCGTTCACGCCGATAATCTTCTGTGTGCCGGAGTCAATACGCGCTTGTGTACGTGCTGCGGCTTCCTCGATACGCATTTTAGGAATACCGGTTTCGATAGCAGCCGCCATACCGCCGAGTTTTTCAATCTCCTGGATATGTGCCCAAGCTTTGTCCATGATTTCCTTGGTGAGAGACTCCACGTAGTACGAGCCAGCCCACGGGTCAATAGCCTTGCAGACTTTGGTTTCTTCCTGGATGTAAATCTGCGTGTTACGCGCGATACGTGCGGAGAAATCGGTCGGCAGTGCGATAGCCTCGTCCAAAGCGTTGGTGTGAAGGGACTGTGTGTGACCCAGCGCAGCACCCATAGCTTCGATACAGGTACGTCCTACATTGTTGAAGGGGTCTTGCTCGGTGAGTGACCAACCGGAAGTCTGGCAGTGGGTACGCAGCGCCATGGATTTGGGGTTCTTGGCACCGAAAGACTTCACAATCTTCGCCCACAGCATACGTCCTGCACGCATCTTGGCAATCTCCATGAAGTGGTTCATACCGATGGCCCAGAAGAAGGACAGACGCGGTGCGAACGTATCAACCGACATGCCTGCATTGACACCTGCACGGAGGTATTCCATACCATCGGCGAGGGTGTAAGCCAACTCGATATCAGCGGTGGCACCTGCTTCCTGCATGTGGTAACCGGAGATGGAGATAGAGTTAAACTTAGGCATGTTCTGCGAAGTATATTCGAAGATATCAGCGATAATCTTCATGGAGAACTTAGGCGGATAGATATAGGTGTTACGCACCATGAACTCCTTCAGGATATCGTTCTGAATCGTACCGGCCATTTCTTCAAGTTTAGCACCCTGCTCCAGACCTGCGTTGATATAGAAAGCGAGGATAGGCAGTACGGCACCGTTCATGGTCATTGACACGGACATCTTGTTCAAAGGAATACCTGCGAAGAGCACTTTCATATCTTCCAGGGAGCAGATGCTCACGCCTGCTTTTCCGACATCGCCGACAACACGCATGTTATCTGCATTGTAACCGCGGTGGGTAGGCAGGTCGAATGCGACAGACAGACCTTTCTGACCCGAAGCGAGGTTACGGCGATAGAAAGCGTTGGACTCGGCAGCCGTGGAGAAACCTGCGTACTGACGGATAGTCCATGGACGCAAGGGATACATGGCGCTGTACGGGCCACGCAGGAATGGCGGAATACCCGAAGCATAGTTGAGATGCTCCATACCTTCCAGGTCTTCCTTGGTATAAACGGGCTTAACGTCGATGAGCTCCGGCGTTTGCCAATTGGCTTCGTTGGCTCCTTCTACATGCGAAGCAGCAACTTTGGTGATATCAATATCTTTGAAATTAGGAGTCATAACGATTACTTATTAAGGAGTTGAGCATTAAATTTCTTAAGGGTGTCGAGCACGTTGCAACGCACATGGATGAAGTTCTGGATGCCCAGTTTCTGGAGGTCTTCCATGCAAGCGGGTGCACCTGCCACGATGAAGATTTCCTTTTGTCCTTGCAGCACTTTCCATGCTTCGGGAGCGTAGGTGGCGTATTCATCATCGCTGGAGCAGAGGACGATAATGTCCGCTTTGGCTTTGCGTGCGGCTTTGATACCTTCCTTGACGGTCTTGAATCCGTTGTTGTCAATCACTTTGTAGCCTGCGCAAGCGAGGAAGTTGCACGAGAACTGTGCACGTGCGATACGCATAGCGAGGTTACCGATGGTGAGCATGAAAGCAACGGGCTGATGCTTGGCACCTTCGGTTTCCAGACGGAGTGTCTCGAACTCTTCGGCAGCACGAGCCACAGGCAGGGTAGGCAGCGCGTTCTCGCACTTGCAGTCACAGCCGCAGTGGTTGGTTTCAGCGGGTTTGTCTTTGCATGTGCAGATGGAACTGCAGGCACCGGCATTGATTTTGATTTTCTTGGCGGCTTTCTCGTTGAAGTTCGGGAACTGGTTAGAACCCAGCAGCACTTCTTTGCGTTTGGCAACATCGCCGAGACGGGCTTTCAAGGTTTCTGCCATAGCGGCCTGTACCTTGCCCGCCATAATCATGGCGTACATACCGCCTTGCTCCTGAATAGCGAGGAACTGCTTCCATGCTTCGGCAGCGATAGAGGCGGTGAGGTTCTCAATATAGTAGGAACCTGCAGCGGGGTCAACAACTTTGTCGAAGTGTGCCTCTTCTTTCAACAGCAACTGTTGGTTACGGGCGATACGCTCTGCAAAGTCGGTGGGTTTCTCATATGTCACGTCAAAAGGAGTGACGGTGATTTCGTCCACACCTGCCAATGCGGCCGACATGGTCTCCGTCTGCGAGCGAAGGAGGTTGACATAAGCATCAAAGATGGTCATGTTGAAACGGCTTGTTGCGGCACTGACGTTCATCTTGGCAGCCTCTTTGAGGGCAGCGGTGAAGACAGGTGCTTTGTAGGCCTCAACAATCTTTGCCCAGAGGAGACGGGCGGCACGGAACTTGGCGAGTTCCATGAAATAGTTGCCGCCGATACCCATATTGAAGCGGATGTTGCGTGCAGCAAGGTAGTTTGGAATACCGCCTTCGGTGAGCATGTTCATATACTCTACGCCCCAAGCGAGTGCGTACGCCAGTTCCTGTGCGCAGTAAGCGCCGGAGTTGTTAAGGAGAACGCTGTTAACCGTCACAACGCGGTAGTTAACCAGCGACTTGGCAGCCTTGACCGTAGCCACCAGCTTTTCTGCTACCTCTTCGCGCGTGAGTGGTTTGCCTTTGAGGAGCATCTTGCTCATCGGGTCCAGATTGATGGAACCGATAATGGCCTTGAAGTCATAGCCCATACGTCCATAGTAACGGACGAGGATATTAGCCAGTTTGGGTGCTGCGCACGGGCAGATGCTGAAGTTGATAGCGATAGCATCTGCTTGGATGTCTTGCAGCAGGGTTTTGATGAAACGATAGGTAAGTTTGTCGCTGTCCAAGCAGAAACCGAGCGAAGTGATACCTTTGTTCAGCACTTCCAGCGCTTTTGCATTGGCTTTGCGGGCGTTTTTGCAAGCGCAGATGTTCTGACGAATAGCCCACTCGTTGTTCTCTTTTGTGCCGCGCACATAGGGAAACTGTCCGGGAGCAGAGACAGTGGTTTTCAGACCTTTGAGGTCTTCCTGACGATAGAAAGGCTGTACGTTGAAACCTTCCGTCGTGCGCCAGACAAGTTTCTTGTCAAAGTCGGCGCCTTTGAGGTCGGTAATGATTTTCTCCTTCCACGTTTTGGTGGAAATGGCGGGGAAATCAGCCAACAAGTTCAATTTTTCTTCTGCCATGATTTTTTGTATTTTTGGTTGTTTAATAATAGCTGTTCTTTCGGGCATTATTTTGGTCATGCCCATAATTCGCGGCAAAGTTACATCTTTTTTCTGACATGAGCAAAAAAAAGTGCAAAAATGGTCACTTTTTCTTGAAAAAGTTTATTTTCATGCTTTTGGCAAGGCTTTTTCGTGCCGTTTAATGGGTTTCCACAGCGACCTTGTTGCCCAGTAGGTCGTAGGTGACATCTCCACAGACGATATAGATTTGTCCGTTTCGGAACACTTTTTGCCGAGACGGTACGTTTTCTTGCATTTCGGACAAATCGGTTGTGCCGCCGAAGTAGAAAGCTTGATGCGCATGGTCGCCCCAGATATATTCCACCAGTTCGGGATAATCGATGAACGGGTTGTGGTTATGCTGGAAGTCGCTGACTGCATCGGCACGTTTGCGCTCTTTTTCGCTGACAGGGTCTTGGCGGTGCCATTGTAGCAATAGCGCCGCTGCCCATGGCTGGAACTCCAGATAGTTGTCGTTCTGCATGGTATACATGGACTCCACATCCTTCATGCGCCAACCGATATTGGGTTTTTTATTCGGGACAGCGGGAAGATCGGAATAGCCACCGTCTTTGTCACGACCGTAACATGTCGCTACATAAAAGTATGCACGGGCAAAATCACCTTTATATTCGTCCTTCGGTTCAAACACCCAGAAATCGGTATTCTTCTCTTCATGGTGCATTTTGCCGATGCGGAGCGAACCGGCGATTTTGATATCCTTTTCCGGTACTCCTAACGCGTAACTGCCGCGTGCACTATTGGCTGTTTTGTTGGAAGGATTGAGGTGGAAACAGTCTTTATATGCATCCCCTTTTGTTCCTCCCCACCAAGAATTGGCAAAAGAGTGCTCGATATTACAGTTCGTGGGTATGCTTCCCTTCGAAGTAAAGGGTTTCCATTCATCGCAGTACATATCCATACAAAGTCCGTCTTCGTTGCGGTCGGAGTAGTAAAATACAATCCATGTCGAATCGCCGTAAGGAACAGCGTGATGCGGACGGATAATCTCTTTCAGTGTGCTTTTCAGAGCCTCATCGGACAATCCTTCCAAGCGGCTGTAGTAGCCTGCAGGAACAGGTTCCGCCCACATGGCGGAAATAACCCAAATGGATGCCAGCAGTGTCAGAATATACTTTTTCATGGGTAAAACAGAACGTTTAACTGTCTTAATTGGTTTTAATCATACGGATGTGCCGGGTCGAAGGCGCGATATTCAGCGAACCAACCGGTGCCATCGTGTCCGAGATGTACTTTCAGGGTGGCAAAGTTCAGATTAAAATGGTTGTAATAATGTGCAGTCTGCTCATCCACCGGCTCAATAAAGTAACGCTCGTTGAGATATTTGTAGAACGACCCAATCTTCTCGTTCGTCGGATACACATAGATACGTGTCAGTTTGCCGTTTTCAAACTTATAGGCGGCGTAAATACTGCCGTCTTCTGTCACATTGTAATACAGGTTATTGTTTGCCGTTTGTTTGGGTTCGCCCAACACATCTTTCACATCTTGCATGGTGCCTCCGAACAGCAATGCGGGGTCTTGGAATTCGGTAATCTTGGGTGCCACCGTCACAGGTATTTGTGCGCTTTTGCCGTTGGATGTGACGGTTACAACGGTCTGTCCCACCATAAAACCTCTGATGCCGGTTCCGTCCTCCAGCGGTTGCGCCACGCATGAATCGGCAGTGGTAATGGTAAAGTCTGCGCCGTCATCAACGGTGATAAGTGCGCTTTCGCCGCTATTGCAGGTAATGCTTGTCGGATTTACTTGCAGGGCGTTGTTCTTTTTTTCGGATTTCTCGCAAGCCATCAGTCCGACGGCCAGCAGAAGGAAAAGAGTGATACGTTTCATATTCGATAGTGTTTTTTTTATTAGCATAGCAGTATAATCATCAGTTGTGCCGCCAGAATGCGCAGGAACATGGTCAGCGGATAAACGGTAGCGTAGGTCACCGATGCCTGGTCGTTGTTGGGCGATATGGACATGGCATAGCCCAGTGCGGGAGCATCGTTCATCGCGCCGGTAAAGAGGCCGATGACGGTGAAATAGTTGATATGCATCGCGCGGTAAGCGATGATGCCGACAATCAGCAGGGGCAGTACGGCAATCAGGATGCTATAAACAATCCACATATATCCGCCGGATGTGAGGGCAGATAAGAACACTTCGCCTGCTCCCAGACCTACCGCCGCAAGAAACAGTGCCAAACCGACTTCGCGCAGCATGTGGTTGGCGGATGTTGTGGAGAATGTCACTATTTTATAGGTAGGGCCGAAGCGTCCCATCAGCAGTGCCACCACCAGGGTGCCTCCTGCCAGTCCGAGGCGGAAACTCTGTCCCAGTCCGGGCAAGGCGATAGGCAGGGTGCCGACAATAACGCCGAGTGCTATTCCCACGAAGATGGGTATTAGATTGGGCGCATCCAGACGTTTGAGTTCGTTGCCGAACAGTTCGCCCACTTTGCGCACGTCGTCTTGTTCGCCCACAACGATGATGCGGTCGCCCAATTGCAGACGCAGCATTGGTGTGGCCAGCAGTCCCACGCCGGCACGGATGACGCGCGTGATATTGACATTATAATGCGCACGCAAGGACACTTTGCCTATTTTCTGTCCGTTCCATTCGGGTTTGGTCACGACGATGCGGCGTGATACCAGATGCGGGGTGTCGCCGTTGGGGATGGTCTTGAACACCGACACTTCGCCGAGTGTTTGCAGTTCTTGCAAATGCGCATGGTCGGTCAGTACGCGGATTGTGTCACCTTCGCGGAGAACGGTCTTGCTGTGAGCCACTTCGTCCTGTCCGTCACTGTGGATGATGCGCGACACCACCATTTCCGCTTTGCAGGAATTGTGCAGCACGGTCAGGCGTTTGTTCAGTATTTCTGTGTTTGTCAGGCGTATATCCACGCATACGGGTTGTTGGGATTGTTGTTCCGCTTCGGCAAGCAGTGCTTTTTCTTCCTCTTGAGGTCGGATGCGGCATATTTTTTGCAGCAGCACCATCGAAACGATTACGCCCAGCACCGAGAACGGGTAGGCGAGTGCATAGCCGGTGGCGATATACGGATGTGCCGTGTGGTGCAGGTCGGCATAGGCTTGTTGGGCGGCACCCATGGAAGATGTGTTGGTCACGGCACCTGTCATTACGCCCACCATGGATGCCATGTCTTCATGCGAAATAAATGCGATAGCCAGTGTGCCGCCAACGCCCAAAACAACGATGGCGGTGGCCAGCAGGTTGAGTCTCAGTCCGCCGTGCGAGAAGGATGAGAAGAACGACGGACCGGCTTGCAGACCCAGACTGTAAACGAACAGCACCAGCCCGAAGTCTTTTGCAAACTGTTCCACGGTCGGGTCAATCTGTATGCCCAATGCGGAAAAGAGGATGCCGCAGAAGAGTATCCATGTCACGCCGAGTCCCATGCCGCGTATGGTCAGCCGTCCGGCAAGAAAGATACCGAGTGCCACCACTATGGTCAGTATCAGCAGCGATTGGCTGACACCGGGCACGAGAAATATATCATGCAGATACTCCATGCTCCCCTGTGCGCTTTATTGCAGCAGGAATTTGTGTCCGTTTTGGATAACAATTCCGTGATACGACGCATCAACTTTCTGACCCACAGCGTTATACATCGGCTGCTCGGTGTCCAGAACGGCATCGTCTTCCTGTACCTCGTATAGCGGTGTGCCGCCGCAGTAGTAGGTGTCTTCTGTGTTGTCACCCCAGATATATTCTGCCAGTTCAGGATACTCCACAAACGGATTGTGGTTCCCTTGTATAGCGGCCACACGCTGCGCACGACGACGCTCTTCCTCCGATACAGCATCGTTGCGGTGCCATTTCATCATCAGTTCTCTCACTTTCTTATTCTTGAAGTCGGCGGCAGTATCTTTGCTGGAGTACTTGAAGAACCAAGCACCTCCATAATTGGTGAAATTCTTGTCGCGGTAGCATGCCACCATATACATATAGATGCGCGCGATGTCGCCTTTGTAGCGTGCGTTAGGTTCGAACACATCAGTTATATTGCCCAACGAACTTCCCTTGCCCACTTTGCTGAAACCGTTCTCCCATGCTGCATCGCCGTCTAGTTCGCCGTACGGAAGGTTGGAGCGCGAATAGTTGGCATAAGCACATGTCGGTACAACGTGGTACAAATCGGTGTACATCGGTTCGGGGTTGTTCTCGTCGTGTCCCCACCAAGATTTGGGAAGCGTATGTTCGCGGTTGTAGCAGATGCAGTCATCGTCCGCTTCCACATCTTTACAGTAGTCGTCTGATGCACTAAAGTTGCAGTTCGAATACATGTCAATCACTTTGCCGTCTACCACGTCCACGCGCGATTGATCCGCACGTATCCTAAAGTAATCGAGCACAGTGTGATCTTTAATCAGTTCGTGCAGTTCGTCAAGAATGGCATCGCCTTTCAGGCCGTTCAGGGTGGGGTACAGACAATCATCATCCGCCCACAGCGAAAGGCCGGTGCCGAGAGCGAGAACTACAAGTAAAATTTTCTTCATATCGCTTGTTTTTTGGTTTGTAATAGCATAATAACTAAAAAGCCTGCAAAGATAATTCTTTTTTTTGATATTACCAAATTTATTCCGATTTTTTTCTGATTATTTGGTTATATGCGGAAAAAGTAGTACTTTTGTGCGATTTTTTACAACAAAACGACCCAAAGTATGCAGATTGGAGATTTATTTTCCCTCTTGCACCGTCATCCTGCGCTTGGCGTGTTGGCGGAGCGGATGAAAGGCAAAAAGCATTTTTTGCTGAGTGGTCTGTATGCTTCTGCGCGTTCTGTGGTTCTGGCGGGATTGGCGGATGCGCGCATGTTGGTGGTGATGGATAGTGCCGATGAGGCGCAGTACCTCTTTGGTGATTTGCGTACGCTTTTGATGGAAAACGATACGACGGGTCAGCAGGTCTTTTTCTTTCCTGTGTCGCATCGCAGGCGGCAGGGCGAAGACGAAGCGATGGCCATCCAACGAACGGAAGTCTTATCAGCGGTTCTCAAGCGGTTCTCAAGCGGTTCTTTTGTCGTGGTCACCTATCCCGAAGCAATCATTGAGCCTGTGCCTGCGCCGGAGAGGCTTTCCGACAGAACATTGCTCCTGAAAACAGGCGATGCGTTGCAGATTTCCCGCTTGGGCGAACAATTGGCAGATTTGGGCTTTACGCGGGTAGATTTTGTCTATGAGCCCGGTCAGTATGCCGTGCGTGGCAGCATTGTGGATGTCTATTCCTATAGCCATGAGGACCCCTATCGCATTGATTTCTTTGGCGATGAGGTGGATTCCATCCGTACGTTTGAACTGGAAACGCAACTTAGTCAGGACAAAGTCGATTCCATTCAGATTGTTGCCCCGCAGGCGGAGGAGGATGCCGGCAAAGTGTGTACTTTGCTGGATTATCTGGATTCCGACATTGTTTTTGTCTCCAACGACTTCTCCATGGTTCGTTTCAAGTTGGAAGGACTGTTGCCGTGGACTCGGATTGAGCAGGCTGCCACCATTGAACTGCGCGACCAATCCACCCTTATGCCGTGCGAAGAAATTGCTTTCCGAACGGCTCCGCAACCCGTTTTCCATAAGAACTTTGACCTTCTGACCGATGATATCAAGCAACATCTGGACGAAAACTATCACCTATATATATTAGCGGACCAGAAAAAGCAGACCGACCGCCTGCAGGCTATTTTTGAAGAACTGCACTTGCCGCCCGATGTCTTCACGCCGGTTGACCACACTTTACATGCCGGCTGGGTGGATCACGAGGCGAAAATCTGCTGTTACACCGACCATGAAATCTTTGAGCGCTACCATCGCGTTCAACTCAAGAGCGAGAATGCCCGCCGTGGCAAGGCTATCCTTACGCTGAAGGAAATCAATCAGTTGCGGGTAGGGGATTATGTCGTGCATTCCGACCATGGCATTGGGCAGTTTGGCGGACTGGTCACCACTTCCGTCAACGGACGGCCGCAGGAGATGATTCGCCTGAACTACCGCGACGGGGATACTATCTTTGTCTCTATTCACAACCTCCATCGTATTGCCAAATACAAGGGCAAAGAGGGCACGCCGCCCACCATCAGTAAGATTGGCAGCAGTGCTTGGGACAAACTCAAAGAGCGCACCAAGGATAAACTCAAGGATATTGCTCGTGACCTCATCCGTCTCTATGCCGCACGCAAGCAGCAGAAAGGCTTTGCCTATACGCCCGACGGATATATGCAGCAGGAGTTGGAAGCCTCTTTCCTCTATGAAGATACGCCCGACCAGGCGAAAGCCACGCTGGATATCAAGCGTGATATGGAGTCGCCCTTGCCGATGGATCGCCTCATCTGCGGCGATGTGGGCTTTGGCAAAACCGAACTGGCAATGCGGGCGGCCTTCAAAGCGGCTACGGACGGCAAGCAGGTGGCGGTGCTTGTTCCTACTACAGTGCTTGCTTTGCAGCATTACAACACGTTCAGCGAACGCTTCCGCAACTTCCCTGTTCGCGTAGAGTATCTCAGCCGTGGTAAGTCGGCGGCGCAGACCAAAGATATCCTCCGCGAACTGGAGGAAGGCAAGATTGACATCCTTATCGGCACGCATAAACTGGTCGGCAAGTCCGTCAAGTGGCATGATTTGGGTCTGCTTATTATTGATGAGGAGCAGAAGTTCGGCGTGGCGGTAAAGGATAAACTCAAGGCCCTTCGCACCAATGTGGATGTGCTCACGCTCACAGCCACACCTATCCCGCGTACCTTACAATTTTCGCTCCTGGGCGCGCGCGACCTGAGCGTCATGAACACGCCGCCCCAGAACCGTTATCCCGTTCAGACCGAAGTCATAACGCCCGAAGATGACGATATCATCAAAGAGGCGTTGGAACTGGAGATGCAGCGTAACGGACAGATTTTTGTCGTCAGCAACCGCATTGAGATGTTGCCGCGCATTGAGCATCGCCTGCATTCCCTTTGTCCCGAAGCGCGTATTGTCACGGCACACGGACAGATGCCGTCCGATGAAATGGAGGAACGGCTGGAGGCCTTCATCAATTACGATTATGATATCCTTGTCTCCACCACTATCATCGAATCGGGCGTGGATATCCCGAATGTGAATACTATGATTGTTTTCTCCGCCCAGCATTACGGACTCAGCGATTTGCACCAGTTGCGCGGAAGGGTAGGGCGAAGCAACCGAAAGGCCTATTGCTATCTCGTGGCGCCGGAACGCGAACTGCTCACCGAAGATGCCCGACGGCGATTGGATGCCCTCTCTACCTTTGCCGAACTGGGCAGCGGTTTCCATATTGCCATGCAGGACTTGGATATCCGAGGAGCCGGCAACCTCTTGGGCGCCGAACAGTCGGGCTTTATCGCCGATTTGGGCTATGAAACCTACCAGAAGATTCTCAACGATGCCGTGGAAGAACTGAAGGCGGAGTTTGCTTTGTCCGATGGTGCTTTGCCTTTTGGCGAGGATGCCGCATCGGGCGCACGGACAACCGCTGGCAGATATTGGTGCAGCGACTCCCAGTTGGAAAGTGACCTGCCGCTGTCTTTCCCCAATACGTATATTGAGAATATCTCCGAACGCATCACCCTTTACCGCGAACTGGATTCTTTGCGCAGCGAAGACGAACTGACGGCGTATCAGAAACGCCTCATCGACCGTTTCGGTCCTTTGCCGCAAGAGGCGGAAGAACTGATGAATGTGGTGCGCTTGCGGTGGTTATGCTGTGAACTGGGCATCGAAAAGGTGTTCTTGAAGCAGGAGCATCTCACTCTGTATTTCGTTACTTCTCAAGCGGGTTATTTCCAGAGCGATGTCTTTGGTAGGATTGTGCAGTATGTCTATTCGCGCGGTGATCGGTGCCGTCTGGTGGAGGAGAAGGACCGCAAGACAGGCCAACCCACCGGCCGCCGTTATGCCATTGTGCAGCAGGTTCGCACCGTCTCCGGCGCCATCCACCTGCTTTCCAAGATATTGCAACAATAGCTTTGAATGGGATAATTGGTCCTACCGTTTGTGTAAAAACTGCTGAAATCAAAGAAAAATTAACCAATTTCAGCACTTTTTCTTCATCCTAGCCCTACATAGTTTGTCATAGTTCAACATAGAAAATATGCCCCTCATTTGGTGATTTTATTGTATAATTCGTTTACTTTTCTGTAACTTTTTTCGCAAAAATTGCACTTTTGTTAAATTTTTTCGCCAAAATATTTGCACAATTAAAATAATTGTATTACTTTTGCGGCCGAAAAGTGAAACTGTTTGTATCTTTTGCTAACCTTTTCACCGAACAATGAACATTGAAAATGTGCGTGAAACCCATAGGTTCCCCATAGGCTCTCATCGGATGCTCATCGTATGCTCATCGGGTGCTCATACCGAAGAATGTCCGGTGGACATTTGAGGAGTAAGTGCGGCGCGCGAGTCCGAAGCAGCCTTCACTGCTGCAAGGACATAGAAATCCTTAAGGCCGAGATGACCGAGAAGCGATTGAGCCGCACCATAGGGATAGCATACCCTTACCGAAGGGTTAGCATTAGTCCATCTTAGTCCATCTTAGTCTATCTTAGTCTATCCTGGTTTATCCTATCCCCTCCTAGTAAGACCTGGGTCATCATAGACCACTAGAACACTAGAGCACTACAACATCTAAAAACAACAACCAAATAATTAACATAAAGTTTAACTAAAAAATCAAATCATTATGAAAAAAATCTTTACACTATTTACCCTATTCATTCTCTCAATGAGTATGGCAATGCAAGCGCAACTCCTCAGCGCCATTAACGATACGCCCGAAGGGGAAACTCTCTTCACGGATGAAGTACAAGTCAGCGGAAGACATAATGCACCGCAGGCAATTTACACTAATCATTTCGATTGGAAAGATGTTGCACCTTCTGCTGGACACGGGACTCGCTATACATTTTTGGGTCCTAAATACTATAGTTCCTATTATGGACAGTATACGCGAGATATGTTTTATACGAAAACAATTATGATAGCGGATGGATACAAAGCAAATAATAATAGTATAAATACAGCAAAACCTGCGATTACATTGTATCTTACTTATTCTGCCAGTAACGGTTTGATGGATTATGGAGCAGAAACACTCCCTTCACAGGCTACGTATACAGTACAAACATCCTCATATAGCGCGGCATTATGTAATATAGTCGATTATGGTTCCTTATCTGCATCAGATGAATGTGCTTCTAAAAATAGGTGGGGGAATTGCGTCCAATGGAATTATTATAACTGCTTTCAGGATGATAATGGTAATCTTTTGTATGGTAATAATACCCCGAATTCTAAAATATTTGCTACATCCGTTACGGCGGGAGGTGCAAATTTTACCAGTGGTAGTTTGACTTTTACAGCAGGTCGTCATGGATATCCA
The DNA here is from genome assembly GCA_902780495.1 of uncultured Bacteroidales bacterium. GTDB lineage: Bacteria > Bacteroidota > Bacteroidia > Bacteroidales > Paludibacteraceae > Colicola. The sequence continues at coordinate 48,499 of CACZFM010000007.1, read as the reverse complement.
TATGTATACTCAACTAACCTAACTAGTGGAAGCAATACATACAATGTCACCATCGGCGATTCGCGTCATCTTACAACCACTTACACTTCATGCCGTGTGGCTACGGATGAGGAGAATGGTAAGGCTGTCTTACAAGCGTACGATGGCACCAATACACTGACGCTTGTGTTTAATATCACAACTGCTGACGCGAATATCGGTATACCCGCAAAACAATATACCGTTGGTACAGATGTTTGGGGCGGATGTACCGATAATGACGGTTACACGCGATGGATGTTCAAGAGCGGTAAGATTACTATTTCAAAAAGCAGCAATAACCTCTCAATGACTACTGCTTCATTGAAGGGTACATCCTCCGGCGGTGATTTTGATATGAACCTTACCATTTCGTCTAAAACTCCCAACAAGACCTTTACGGCTGTTAATTTGAGTGAAGGAAAAATAAGCGGATATGATGATACAAACTATTCTCCATTTTTGGTATCCAGCTCACAAAGTAATGACAAGATTAATATCTATATGCCATTTACACAAGCAAGTAACTTTACCTCTTCACAGAAATTTGCAGCATTCTTTGGACCTGACCAGAATGGTGACTATGCTTCAAGTAGTTATATTACCAAAAACGGAACAAAGTATGTAATGTCCCAAGGTGTCGCTGTCGTCAATTATGACAAAACATATCAAGTGGCAGAACTGACCAGTGCATATTTGAATAGTGGTACATTCTACTATATCCACACCATTACAAGTCAGGTTAATAATTCCAGTAGTTGGAACAAATTCTACTTTAGCGGTGAAAGAAACGAAGCATTCAGTGCCACTTTCGATGCCGCAACGCCTGCTGACCACGATGCCGAAAAAGCACATTTCTCCGTGAATAATGGTTCACAGAGTATGTACCTCACTTTCTATACAGACGATACAAAAGATGGTGTAGTACCATCAGGGACATACGATGTTCGAGCTACTAAAAAAGATAATACAGTCTATGTAGGAACATACTCTTCAGGTTTGCTTGACTCAAGAGGTCAGCAAAGCAGTTATTGGTGGTTACTACGTTTTGGTACTGTTGAAGTCTTCAACCTGAACGAGACATATTATATCACACAAGGAACAACACTATTGAGTGCTCGCGATAACAATATGACTTTCACCATCGGTACTGCCCCGAAGGATGTGACATTGACCACACCTGCTGCCAATGGTACGGCACAGATTCAGTTTACAGCTACCAATTGGAACAATAAAGTGATAGATTATGCTTCGGGTACAGCACACAAGTTCTTCCAAGGTCAGACTATCTCTTTGCAAGCCACTCCTGCAAGCGGCTACCAAGTTGCCTATTGGACACTCGGGGGCGTTAAGATTGACGGCTCGGAATTGCAAGACACCTATTCCTACACAGTAGGTTCTGGCGCTACACAGACCCTTGCCGCCGTATTCGAACAGGCTATTACCAATCACACCGTTTCTATTACTGCTCCGACCAACGGCACCATTACCGTTTCCTACAATGATGGCAGTGCGCAGTCGTTCACTTCGGGCAGCCGCGACATCGCGGACGGCACGGTTCTGACCGTTACCACCACTCCGGCTGACGACTATCATTTCGGTGCTTGGACGGGCAACGGCGCGGCTTCTGTAACTGTGAACGGTGACAAGACCATCGGTGCCACCTTCGCGCAGAACGACTACTTCCTCAACGCCACCTACGGCGCAGGCGGAGCAAGCGTGACACGCAACGACAACGGCAACAACCTGACCGTGAAACGTGCGGGCAACACCGTCACCCTCACTCCCACAGCGGCTAACGGTTATGAGTTCCTTGCTTGGGCAGGTGATGATGCGGCAAAGATAAGCAACAACGTGTTCACGTTCCCGGCCAACGGCACGCACAACACCACCTACAACGTACAAGCCACGTTCCAGGCCATCACCTACGACATCTCCTACGAAGGTCTTGAAGGTGCAACCAACACCAACAACCCGACATCGTACACCATCGAGACGGCGACATTCGCTCTTGCCGATCCGGGTACACGCACAGGTTATACCTTCAATAATTGGACTTGCGGCGGCGATGCCATTACGCAGATAACACTCGGTTCCACCGGTGACAAGACCATCACCGCCAACTGGACTCCGAATACCAACACAGCCTACACGGTGAAGCACTATCAGCAGAACCTGACTTTGGATGGATATACCGAAGTGGAGGGTGACAGGCAGAACCTCACTGGCACTACAGCCGCTTCCACAGCAGCAGAAGCCAAATCCTACACCGGATTTACAGCACAATCCTTCTCACAAGGCACGATTGCTGCTGACGGAACAACGGTAGTAAGTATCTATTACAACCGCAATCTCTTCACCATCACTTGGAAGAACGGCGAGACCACACTGGAAACGGATGCTAACGTTCCTTACGGCGCAACGCCTACCTATAACGGTGAAACAGACCCGACACGTGCAGACGATGAGGAAAACAATATCGCTTACTCCTTCATCGGTTGGAAGAGCAGCGCAGATGAGAATGTATATACTACGGCCAATCTGCCTGTCGCCACGGCAGAAGTCACCTATACCGCACAATACGAGCCGTATTTCCTTATCCGTGATGACAAAGAAAACAACGATGCATATTACGGTGCGCTTGCTGCACAAGCGGGAAAGACCCTGGATGTGAAGTACAAACGAACATTCCCCAAAGGTCGTTGGTCTACGCTCTCTCTGCCGTTCGCTTACAGCTTCCGTACCAACATTAACCCCTTCGATGGAAAGCTTTACTATCTGATTAGTGCGAACTACACGGCAGGCGGTTATCTGACCTTGAACTGTATGCCTGTCACCACCGGTATAGAGGCGAACAAAGCGTATATCCTCATTCTGGGAGAGGAAGACGAGAATATCGTGAACCCGACCTTCAAGGGCGCAAAGATGAAAAGATTGGAACACAAGTACTACACGGCTCCTAACGTGGATGGTATCGGTAATGGCGTTATATTCCGCAATACCATCGAGCGTGAGACATTGGAAAAGGACAAACGTGTCATCTATCTGAGTGGCAACCGCTTGTATTATCCAAATCTCGCACCGGAAGCATCATCGTGGATCTATCCGTTCCGTGGCTACTTCTACCTGAACATCGCAGAAGGTCAGATACAATATTCCCCCGCCCGCGTACGTCTGGTGAATGAAGAAGGTGAAACCATCGAGACCTTGCCGGAAGCATCGGAAGAAACTTCTGCAGAGGTGAAGAAGTATATCGAGAACGGCATCCTTGTCATCGAGCGCGCCGGCATCAAGTATGACGCCCAAGGACACATTATAAAGTAATGTCCCTCTCAGGTTATCCAACGTTCCTTTCGGGTTCTCCCGTCAGGGCGTTGGATATATGCTCCGAAGCGACAGTGGATTCCGCGCATGGGGCGTGGAACACTGGAGGTGCCCGATGGGACGGGCAGTCGCAGAGCGGGCATATATCCCGAAGAAAAAATAGAACCCGAAAGAACAACTATAAAATGAACGATATAAAAACTTATAATACCAATGGAAAAGAAAATGTATAACCATCCCATCACCGAGGTTGCAGAGATTGAATCCATGTGTGTAATCATGGAGGGCACAGTCTCCGGCAGTGCCCAGCAGCCCACTCAAGATCAGAACAGCGGTGGCGTAGGCGATGCACCTGCCCGTTATCCTCAATTCTGATAGCGCCCGATGGACTGGCGGATAGCCCGCCGAATGGGATACTAAGGATATAGCAAGGCTATGCGCATAACCTGCATCCTGCAGGAGACTCCGAAAGAGCCTCCTGCGCTCGTCTTGCTATCCTCTCCTATCTCTCTCGTATCCCGTTCGTAAACAGCACCTGATTATCTGTGCATTACAAAGAAAATGCATTTATATTGAAAAAAAGTTGCTTTTCAGGTGATAGATTTCACCATTTTTTTGACTATATAATGGGAGGGTATATGTATAATGTCATTATTTTATGAAAAATATTTGCACATGTCAAAAAAAAGTAGTACCTTTGCCGCCGAAATAAAAAACGAACAATATATTATTACTTTTTGTGCAAAAACCACATAAAATGATAATATTTTATTACTGGTATGATTGAGCTTACGATGAATACCCCTGCTGCGGAGGCAAGAGAGTTGGCGAACCGCGTCAAGAAGCGTCGTCTGGCATTGAAGATGACACAAGCCGAACTGGCTCAACGGGCCGGTATGCCACTGCCCACGTACCGGCGTTTTGAGCAAACGGCACAAATATCGCTACAGGGGCTCTTGTCCGTGGCGGCTGCACTCAACGCCTTGGATGATTTCCATTCTCTCTTCGCGTCCAATATATGGGGCACAATGGACGAGATGTTGGCTCAGTCACATAATAAACCTACGCACTGATGGCGGAGTTGGCATACATAGAGGTCTGGATGCATGATATGCAAGTGGGGCGGTTGGGACTGACTCCCGATAAACCACAGACATGCGCGTTCGAATATACTGCCGAATGGCTTCAGAACGGATTTAGCATCTCACCTTTTGAACTGCCGCTGACGCCCGGACTGAAAATAGCACCTTATCATCCGTTTGAAGGCGCATTTGGCGTGTTTGCGGATGCATTGCCGGACGGATGGGGGCAATTGGTCCTCCATCGCTATTTGATGCAAAAAGGCATCAATGGCAATAATCTCAATATCTTGGAGCGACTCTGTCTCGTTGGACAAAACGGACGGGGAGCATTGGAGTTCCGGCCGGACAAAAGTCTGTGCAACATGCCGGAGTTCTTGGATTTTGAACGCGTGGCTGCGGAGGCGGATTCCATTCTGGCGGATGATGCCTATATGGGAGAACATCTGGAAGAGTTGGTGCAACGAGGCGGGTCACCGGGAGGGGCGAGACCCAAAATCTTCCTGAAGCAGGATGGCGTCGAGTGGCTGGTTAAGTTCCGCGCCAAAGGCGATAAGAAAACCATCGGCCGGGAAGAGTACCGGTATTCGCAACTTGCCCGGCAGTGCGGAATAGAGATGCCGGAGACACGGCTCTTTGAAGATAGGTGGTTCGCCACCCAGCGCTTTGACCGTAAGCCGGATGGCTCTAAAATCCATGTAGTCACAGCCGGTGGGTTGCTGCAGGCAGACTATACCATCCCTTGCATGGACTATCGGCATATATTCGCCATAGCGAATCAACTGACGCACTCCATCGGGGAAATAAGGAAGATATACCGCTTGATGTGTTTCAATGTGCTCATTGGCAATAGGGACGACCACGCACGAAATTTTGCCTTCATCTATGATAACGGATGGCGCTTCTCTCCGGCGTATGACTTACTTCCTTGTGGCACTGCCGGTGATTATCATACCACCTCCGTGAACGACAATCCGCTACCCAAACGCGAAGATTGTATCCGGCTGGCGGAGCAGGTGGGAATAGATACAAAACAGGCAACACGAATCTTCGACGAAATTTTTTATAAGCTAAAGGAAACATAAATTTGTATATTCGAAAAAAATATAGTATCTTTGCGGCGGTTTTTTAATGACTGTAAAATGGCGGTGCAGAATTGCAACATATTGCAAGGCAAAAGAGGCCTTGTCTTTGGGGCGTTGGACGAACGTTCGCTGGCGTGGCATGTCGCCACACGCTGCGTGGAATGTGGTGCGGACATCGTGCTGACCAATACACCCCAAGCCCTGCAACTGGGCACCTTGCCCCAACTGGCAAAGGAAGCCGGTTGGCCCGTCGTCCCCTGCGATGCCACCGACATAGATGATATCCGTCATCTGTTAGGCGAAGCACAGACGCTCTTGGGCGGCCCCATCGACTTTGTGCTGCATTCCGTGGCGCAGAGTCTGAACCTGCGCCGGCATAGGACGTACGAAAAAGTCAATTACGACTATTTTCTCAAGACGCTGGATATATCTGCCCTCAGCCTGCACAAGATTTTGCAGACGGCCCTTGAAATGAATGCCATCAGCGACGGAGGCAGTGTAGTGACCCTGACCTATCTGGCCTCGGAACGCTACCTCTACGGCTACAACGATATGGCGGATGCCAAAGCCATGCTTGAGTCAGTCGTTCGCCAAATGGGAGCCATCTACGGCACCGCTCACGGCGTGCGCGTGAATGCCGTCAGCCAGTCTGCCACCAGCACCAAAGCCGGTACGCAGTGGGACGAACAAGCCTGTTTTGCACGCTACGTGGATGACCTGTCGCCGCTCGGCTCTGCCGATGCGGATGCGTGTGCCGATTTGTGCGTTTCCCTCTTCTCTGACCTGACGCGCAAGGTCACAATGCAGACCATCTACAACGACGGAGGATTCTCACACACCATGCTCACCGGACGGCTGATGAGCGAATTCAGAAATGCAATAGACAATAAAAACGATATAACACAATGACTCTATCTCTGGAACAGTTGCGCAAAGCGGTTTATGCGGACGAACCCATACGCCTGTCCGCCGAGGACACAAAGAACGTGGCGGAATGCCACCGCTTCCTCTCGGCATTTGCAAGCGACAAAGTCATCTACGGCATCAATACCGGTTTCGGACCGATGGCGCAATGGCGCGTGGACGACCGCTACTTGACCGATTTGCAGTTCAATATCATACGCAGTCATTCCACGGGTGCCGGCCCTGCGCTCGGCGACGAATACGTCAAGGCCGCCATGATAGCCCGTCTGGGCAGTTTCGTGCAATGCCGTAGCGGCGTTCATCCGGAACTGGTGGAACTGCTGACGGAGTTTATCAACCGCAACATCATTCCCTTTATTCCGGAGCATGGCAGCGTAGGAGCAAGCGGTGACTTGGTGCAACTGGCACATATCGCCCTGTGCCTTATCGGCGAAGGCAAGGTACATTACAAAGGCGAGTGGTTGCCCACAGGGCAAGTGATGGAGCAGTGCGGACTGAAACCCGCCGCCATCCATATCCGTGAAGGTCTGAGCGCCACCAACGGAACGAGTGTCATGACCGGCATAGGTGCCATCAACCAACTTCATGCCGAGAACCTGCTGCAGTGGGCGGTGCTGACCAGTGTATGGATGAACGAGATAGCCGAGTCGTATGACGACTGCATATCCGAGCCGCTGAACGCCTGCCGCCGTCATTACGGACAGCAGTACATCGCCGGTGAGATGCGCCGCATAGCCGCCACCAGCCGCTGCCTGAAAAAGCGCGAACATGCGCTCTATGACAGCGGGCACAGCGATGTAACAGTGTTCCGCGACAAAGTGCAGGCCTACTATTCGCTGCGCTGCACGCCGCAAATACTGGGACCGGTGTATGAGACCCTGCAGAACGCACGCCGCATCATCGAAGAAGAACTGAACTCGGCTTCCGACAATCCGATAGTGGACCCCGAAAACCAAAACGTCTTTCATGGAGGCAATTTCCACGGCGACTATATATCGCTGGAAGAAGACAAAGTGAAGATAGCCCTTGTGCGGCTGACGATGACGGCGGAACGCCAACTGAATTACCTCTTCCACGACCGTATCAACGGCATCCTTCCTCCGTTCCTGAACATGGGCACGCTGGGACTGAACTATGGTATGCAGGCGTGTCAGTTCACTGCCACCAGTACAACGGCGGAAAGCCAGACATTGGCGATGCCGAACTACGTACACTCCATTCCGAACAACAACGACAACCAGGATATTGTCTCTATGGGCACCAACTCGGCCCTGCTGTGCAGACATGTGGTGGAGAACGCTTATCAGGTGATGGCGATACTGACCATGGCACTGGCACAAGCCACCGACTGCCTCAATCTGCGCCCCCGCCTGAGCGAAAGCACAGGAGCCGTGTATGACAGCATACGCCGCCTGACACCTACCGTCCGGGAAGATACGCCCTTCTATGAGGATATCGCGAAAGTGGAACATTACTTGCAACAAGCCCTGCTGAAATGACCTTGTTCCCTGACATAGAAAAACGTTATACGGCCGAGCAGTTCTCCGCCGCCGAGGCACAACAGTTGGCGCACGTTTATTCGTGGGGACCGATAGTGTTCCAAGTGGCAAGGCTGATGCGCAAATACGGCATCTTTGCCTTGTTGGACACGGCGAATGAGGGACTGACGATAGGCGAAATAGCCGAAAAGACCCGCTTGAGCGAGTATGCGGTGAAGTGCCTGATGGAAGCTTCGCTGACTATGCAAGCGGTGCTGATAGACGCCAAGACCGACCGCTACCGGCTGTCCAAAGTGGGATGGTTCCTGCTGAAAGATGACATGGTGTCTGTGAATATCGATTTCAATCACGATGTGAACTATGAAGGCTTTTATCTGCTGGACAAAGCATTGGAGACCGGTACACCTGCCGGACTGAAGCACTTCGGCGACTGGCCGACCCTGTATGAGGGACTGAGCCGCCTGCCCGAAGACGTGAAGCGGTCGTGGTTCGCATTCGACCATTACTATTCCGACCATTCCTTTGCCGAAGCCCTGCAGATACTTCTTGCCCGCAATAGCAGGCAGATACTGGATGTGGGAGGCAACACGGGCAAGTTCGCACGCTTTGTGACGGAACGTGTGCCGGATGCGGAAGTGACGATTTGCGATTTGCCTCAGCAGTTGGAGATGATGCGCACCGAATGTGCAGGGCATACGGGCGAGACCCGTATCCACGGACATGGGATGAATCTGTTGGACCCTACGGCGGCTTTCCCCACAGACCGGCGGTATGATGCCGTATGGATGAGCCAGTTCCTCGATTGTTTCAGTGAACAGGAAATAACGGATATCCTTCGCCGTGCCGCTGCCATACTGGACGATAGCAACCGTCTGTATATCATGGAAACCTCGTGGGACAGACAGAAGTATGCACCGGCAGCGTTCTGCCTGACCATGACAAGCCTCTACTTCACGGCGATGGCAAACGGCAATAGCAAGATGTATAACACCGATGACCTCTCCCGTCTTATCCGACAGGCAGGGCTGACCATCGAGACCATTTGCGACAACGTCGGTATGGGCGGACATAGTATTCTAATCGTAAAAAAATAAAACAATATGGATAGAAAAGAAGTAATAGAGAAAGTCAATCAGTTTCTGGTGGAAGATTTCGAGATTGCTCCCGAACTGCTGGTGGAAACCAACACCATCAAACAGGACATAGGTATCGACAGCCTGGATATGGTGGATATCATCGTTCGTGTGAACGAGGAGTTCGGTTTCAAACTGGAGAAACAGGAACTGGCAACCGTTAAGACTTTAGGCGAATTCTACGACCTTCTGCTGAAGCATGTCGGATAAGGCTTGGTCAGGACGGACAGGCGGTACACGCCGGATGCAGAGGAGTCTCATTCGCATCTTCCGGCACTTCCCACCATGGGTGGTGTACCCGATAGTATGGATATGGGTTTGTTTCTATATCCTTTTCGCGCATGCGGGCAGGCGCGGTATATGGCACTACTGGCATCATCGGCTGGGCTACGGCTGCTGGTCATCAGTGGTGAATCTCTACCTTAACTATCTGGAGTTCGGAAAAGTAATCATGGACCGCTTTGCCGCCTATGCGGGCAGACATATCACCATCCGCGTGGAAGGACAGGAAGTGCTGGACCGCGTGATGAACGGCAACAGCGGTGTCATTGTCCTAAGTACGCATATCGGCAATCAGGAACTGGCAGGCTATTCCTTCCATGCTCCCAAGCCGATGTATGTGCTCAGCTATCTGGGTGATACGGAAACGGTGAACGACAACCGTCGCAGGAAGTTCGAAGAGATGCACCTGCACATCATTCCCATGAAGCCGGACGGAAGTCATGTGCTGGATATGCACAATGCGTTGAGTGACGGCAATATCCTTTCCGTTCATGCCGACCGCCTGTTCTACGGGTCCAAAGCTGTCTATGCGCCCATATTGGGGCAGGAAGCGGCCTATCCGGAAGGACCGTTCCGTATTGCTGTAGCGGAAGCGGTGCCGGTGGTCTCGCTCTTTATGATGCGCGAAGGGGCTGATACCTACACGCTCTATGTAAGGCAACTTTCGGACGGGAATTGGGAAGGTGAAACGCAACGGGAACAGGCGCGAACACTGTTGCAACGTTATATAGCGGCCAATGAAGAGATGCTCAGAAAGTATCCTCGTCAGTGGTTCCACTTTTATGAATTTTGGAAATAGGACGGATGGTATATTTGCATACAGGTTATATGATTACCCCTTTGGGTGAAGGCGTTGCTGCCAACCTGAAAGCTGTTCAGGACGGCGAAACACGTCTGTGTATGCATACTGACGTGCATGGAGAAAGGCTGGTGGAGCCTGTTATGGCATCGCTGCTGGATGAAGAACGGTACAAAATAGACGGCTTTTCGCTCTTTGAGAGTCTGTGTATTCATGCCATCAACGGAGCCAAAGCATCTGCGACTGTCAATCTTCAGGACGAACGTTGTGTGTTTATCCTCTCATCCACCAAAGGCGATATATGGGTCTCTATGGCGGAATCCGCGAAAAAGATAAGCAGTTGGTTTGGCAATCCCAACCAGCCCATAGTGGTATCCACGGCTTGTACGTCTGGTGTCTCTGCCCAACTGACGGCATGGCGGTTGCTGGAAGATGGCCTGTATAGCAGTGCCGTGGTGGTGGGCTGTGACGTACAAAGCGAATTTATTGTCAGCGGCTTTCAGAGTTTTCATGCCTTGAGCAATGCTATGTGTGCACCGTTTGACAAAGGTAGGGACGGTCTCAATGCCGGTGAAGCTGCGGCATGTATGATTCTTTCCTCCCGACCTTCTGCAGCAGGCTGGACGTTGTTGGGCGGTAGCATACACAACGATGCCAACCATATTTCCGGTCCCAGCCGTACAGCCGAAGGAAGTCTGCGTTGTCTGAACGATGCCTTGGAGCGGGTGCCTGTAAGTGATTTGGCAGTCATTTCCGTACATGGTACAGGCACCATCTATAACGATGAGATGGAGTCTCTTGCCCTGCATCGTGCAGGGGTGGACAATGTGCCCGTGACGGCACTGAAGGGCAACTATGGGCACACTATGGGGGCTGCGGGATTATTGGAAACGCTGCTGACCCTATATGCGTTGGAACAAGGCATCGTTCTGCCCACGAAAGGGTATCACCAACAAGGCACCACTTGGCCTGTGGCTGTGTCCAATCAGGTGCGCCACACCACCCAAGCGGCCTTCATCAAACTCTTAAGCGGTTTTGGCGGAGTCAATGCGGCTGTGGCATGGACCAAGCAAAAGACCTGGCAATCGGTGGCAGAGATAACAATCGAGGCGCCTGCCGATCTGACAAGCCTCTATCGGCAGACGGTAGGGAATTATCCGAAGTTCTTCAAGATGGATTTGATGTCTAAACTCGGTTTTATGGGAGTAGAGTGTCTATTGGGGAAAGTCAGGGAGCAAGAACCCAGCTTCACCTTGGATACGGAGCAGGCGGCACTGATAGTGGCCAGCCGTTCGGCATCCCTGAAGAACGATACGGATTATCAGTGTACAATACGTGACAAAGAAAACTATTTCCCGTCCCCATCGCTCTTTGTGTACACTTTGCCGAACATCGTTGCAGGGGAAATAGCTATCCGGCATCATCTCATGGGTGAGACAGCTTGCTATGTCTTGCCCGAAGAGCAGGCGCTGGAACCTGTCATTCATTCTTTCGTCTCTACAACAAAGGCTCACCAACTGCTCGTGGCATGGGTGGAATGTGAGACCGCTGAAAAATATAACGCACATATTCGATTACTGATTAAAAAATAAACGTATGGAAGATCTGAAGTTAGAATTAAAACGGCAAATCATCGATGTCCTTAATTTGGAGGATTTGCAGCCGTCCGATATAGATGATGCTGCACCCCTGTTCGGGGAAGGGCTGGGATTGGATTCCATAGATGCACTTGAGCTTATTATGATTATGGATAAGCAGTATGGCATCAAATTCCAAAACAAAGAGGAATCGAAAGCCGCTTTGGCAAGCATTGATACGATGGCTGCATACATCCAAGAATACCGTACCAAGTAATGCAGATAGCCATCACCGGCATAGGGATTGTTTCGGCTTTGGGTATAGGCGCAGAGGCTAATCGCAAGCGTTTGTTTGCGGGCGGTTCGGCATTGTCCCGACCGGCAATCTTGTCCACCATACATGGGGAATGGCCGGTGGGGGAGGTCCCGATGACCAATGCGGAACTGGCGCAACTTGCGGGAGTGCAGGATAAAGCCTATTGCCGTAATGTGTTGCTTGGACTCGTGGCACTTCAGCAGGCATTGGTTTCTGCTGAAATAGACGAGGAGGATAAGAAAATAATGCCGCTCATCAATGGAACCACGGTCGGAGGAATGGATATCACCGAACAGCATTATGCTGATTGGCTGCGTGGCAATACGGACACACTGCATTGGATACGTCAGCATGAAGCGGCTGAAACATCCCGATTGTTGGCACAGGAGACCGGACTTGACAGAGCCGTCACCATATCTACAGCTTGTTCTTCCGCACTCAATGCCCTCATTCACGGTGCGGCTATGCTGCGCATGGGCGCAGTTAGGCAAGTGGTGGTTGGCGGCACGGAGGCAATGACAATATTCCATCTGAATGGCTTTGCCTCGTTGGGTATTCTGTCCGAGCATATATGTCGCCCGTTTGCAGAGGACCGTGATGGTATCAATTTGGGCGAAGGGGCGGCTTATCTGGTGTTGGAGGAGGCAGAATGTGCCCGCCATCGCGGAGCACATATCTATGGGTACATAGCGGGATATGCCAATCGCTGTGATGCCTACCACCAGACGGCCTCTTCTCCTGAGGGTGACGGGGCTTATGCGGCAATGTCCGCAACGCTGGATATGGCAGGTGTAATGCCTTCGCAGATCCCGTATGTCAACGCCCATGGTACAGCCACTCCGAATAACGATGCCAGTGAGTGGCGCGCGATTGAACGGCTTTTCGGGACAAAACTTCCCGTAGTGGAGTCAACCAAACCGCTGACGGGGCATACCACTTCCGCCAGTGGCAGTATAGAAGTTGTATTTTCTCTGTTCAGGATGGAGCAAAAGCAATATGAGTTTGCTCTTTCCAATGCGTTTGGCTTTGGCGGAAACGATAGCAGCGTGCTCTTGAGCCGTCATGCGGTTGATTTGCCGGAGAACAATCAGGATGGAGGCCTCCATACTACGAACCTGTACACAAGTGAAGGCGAAAAAGAGTATAAGACTGTGATACCGGCTATGCAGGCGCGGCGTATGACACCGCTTCTCCGTCAGTTGCTTGTTGTTGCGCACGAGGCGCTTTCGGAAGCAGGTATCAGCACGCCGGATGGTATCGTGGTGGGGACTCGCTTTGGTGGTATGGTTCCCACAGAACAGCTGTTGTCGCAACTGGTGGAGACGGGTGAACATGATTTCAGCCCTGCGCAGTTTATGAATTCTACGCACAACTGCGCAGCAGGAACCTTGGCCCGCAGTTTGCAATGCCGTGGGTATAACACAACGGTCGTGTCTTCTTCCGACACCTTTGCCGAGGCAAAAAACGATGCAATGCTGATGCTCCGGACAGGTACGGCAAAGTCTATGCTGGTGTGCTCTATTGACGAGATTGGCGACACATGGAGGCAACTCTTGGAGGCTGAACAGATTTCGGTTACAAACAACGTAAAAGCACAAGTGATATGGTTCGACTGATACTTCTTTCTCTCATTCAGAGTTTGCTGCTTTGCGGTGGCCAAATGCTATTGAAGGTTGCTGTACTCCACATGGATAAAACCTTGTCATGGGGTGCGTTCTTTGTCCGTTCTGTGTTAATGAATGGGTGGTTGTTGGGATGTGGTGCCCTGATGACAGGTGCCGGTTTGTTGTGGATGTATATTCTTCGTCATTTTCCTTTTGCCAGTGCTTATCCGTTGACAGCCCTTAGTTTCGTTTTTGGAACATTGGGAGCTATGTGGTTTTTTCACGAAGCAGTGCATTGGCAGCATTGGCTGGGAATAGTATTCATTTTAGCAGGTTGTTTTTTAGTTGCCAAATAAATGATGCCTATGCGATATATTGTAGTCACCATATTGCTGATTTGTTCCACTTGTTTGCCGGCTCAGGTGGAGATTGCACGAATTCGTTCAGCCGAGTCTCCTTTCCGTCAAACGCGTACCTCTGCGATGTTGCTGACTCCTCAGCAGGTGACGGGTCTGTTTGGCTATATAGCTCCTGATAGCATCTCTTGGCAGTATCAAGAAAATGCAGCGATTCGTATTCCCCAACAAATGTTGCAACTTATTCGTCAGTCGGTGAGTGGAGATGTGATGGCGATACAACGCAACTTTCAAATGGAGTGGGAGGGATGTAAGTTAACTCTCCGGCCTTCCAAGAAACAAATACAGCGTTTTTTCCGGCTCATACGAATTGAGTTTACACCTGCCGGTGTGGCGAAAACGGTGGAATTAGTTGAACCGAATGGGGATAAAACGGAAATAGAGTTTACAAACATGAAATACGAACTATTATGAGGCGGGTGGTTATAACGGGATTAGGTATTTATTCCTGTCTTGGACAGACTTTGGATGAGGTGACTCAATCATTATACGAGGGACGTTCCGGCATAGGTGTGGATATTGCTCGGAAAGAGTTTGGTTTTCGCAGTGCATTGACGGGAGTGTTGCCTATGCCGGATTTGAAAAACGAACTCAGTCGGCACGACCGTGCGATGATGCCGGAACAGGCAAAGTATGCCTATTGTGCCACGCGTGATGCTTTTCGGCACGCACATGTAGATGAGGATCTCCTGAAGAACGAAATGGTGGGACTCATCTATGGGAATGATTCTTCTGCGGAACCCACGGTCAAGTCGATAGACCGCGTTCGGGAAATGAAAGACACTACGCTCTGCGGGGCAGGCGCCATTTTCCAATCAATGAACTCAACGGTTACGATGAATCTCGGTTGCCTTTTTCATTTGCGGGGTATCAACCTGACCCTCTCTGCGGCTTGTGCCAGTGGAAGTCATGCCATCGGTCTGGGGGCTCTCCTTATCCGTAATGGATTGCAGGATATGGTGGTAACAGGTGGTGCGCAAGAGGTGAATATGCTGGGAGTGGCCTCGTTTGATGGTATATCCGCATTCTCCGTGCGCGAAACAGAACCGACGAAAGCATCGCGTCCGTTTGACCGTGACAGGGATGGACTGGTGCCTTCGGGTGGAGCCGCTACGGTTATTTTGGAGGAGTATGAACATGCCGTCCGTCGCGGAGCACCTATTCTTGCCGAAGTGATTGGCTATGGATTCTCGTCCAATGGCGAGCATATTTCCATCCCGAATGTAGATGGTCCCGCTTGTTCTTTGGAAATGTCTATCCGCGCTGCGGGTGTTCGTTTGGATGAGATAGGTTACATCAATGCCCATGCCACTTCCACACCGGTGGGCGATGCCAACGAAGCGAAGGCTCTTTATCGCGTTTTTGGCGATAGCCCGATACCGGTTACTTCCACCAAGTCCCAAACAGGACACGAGATGTGGATGGCGGGAGCCAGTGAGGTCATCTATTCATTGCTGATGATGAAACATGGTTTTATTGCTCCCAACCTTAATTTTGAGAATCCGGATGAGGATAGTGCCAAACTGCACATTCCCGCTACCAGGATAGAACGAGAGTTTAACACTTTCCTAACCAACTCTTTTGGCTTTGGAGGAACCAACTCCACCTTGGTTATTCGCGCTTTATGAATAGACAGTACACACATGAGCAAATAGAGCAACTGATTCCGCAACGTGCGCCAATCAAGATGATTGATAGTGTTGTCTCGGTGGATAATCTCATCGTACAGACTGCCTTATCGGTGCAGGACACTAATTGGTTCTTTTCTGACGGACATTTGCTGGAGGCGGGATTGGTGGAGCATATTGCCCAGTCCGCAGCGGCTATGATGGGACTGAAAAACGAGGGGGCTCCGAAAGTGGGATATATCGGTGACATAAAGAATTTTACGGTTTCTCGTCTACCTCGTCTCGGAGAACTCATCCGGAGTAGGGTAACGGTAATTGCTCAATTGGAGTCTGTTACCATGGTGGAAGCCGAATCGAAGATAGATAATGAACTTGTTGCTACGGCACGAATGAAAGTCTTTTTGGCAGAATAGGGGTTATGCACGGTTATTTTCGCATCATATCAGAAAATATTCAAGGGCAACAGGCCGTCTTCCACATCGAATTGTTGCCATCCTGTCCTGTTTATGCCGGTCACTTTCCCGGTAATCCTATTGCTCCGGGGGCTTGCAATATCGAAATGGTTCGTCAGTGCGCATCCATAGCCTTGCAACGCGAAGTGCGGATTGCAGGCATTCGGCTCTGTAAGTTCATGAAATTGTTGCGCCCCGGTACTTCGGAACCATTAACCCTGCAATTGTCGTGGCAAGATGACACGTTGAGCGCTGCCGTCATGTCCGGAACGGATATGGCGATACAACTTAAGATGAATATCTGATGAAGCATATCGTTGTCATAGGAGCAGGACTTGGCGGATTGGAGGTGGCTTACCTTTGTGCCAAACGTGGTGACAAAGTAACTGTCTTTGAGCGTGGACTGCAGCCCGGTGGATGTCTGCAGACATTTTGTCGGGCAGGGCAATCCTTTGAGACGGGATTTCACATCGTTGGAGGATTGACACAAGGTTCGGTCTTGTACCATCGCTTTGCAGAGTTGGATATGTTGAGTCTTCCTTGGCAGCAAGTGGCCGGTCAGGAGGTTTTCTTAGGGAGAGACCATTATGTTTTGCCATGTGGAGAGGTGGCGTTTCTGCGGGCATTGAATGGTTATTTTCCCCAATCGGAGCAAGAAATCGCTGCATATATGTGTGCGATAAAGGAGATAGCCCTTTCTTCCGGAGAAACAGCCGTCCCTTATTGGCAACAATCAGCTTACGAGTGGCTTCTTCGGACTATTGGCGACCCTGTGCTTCGGAAACTGCTTTCTTCGGCATCTTTGCTTATGGAGATGGACAAGGATAGTCTTTCTCTTTTTGAGTATGCCGAAATCATGTATGGCTTTATCTGTTCGGTTCATCGTTTGGCCGGAGGGGGAAAGACTTTGGTGAATCATCTCGTTTCAGGTATTGAGCAGATGGGGGGCAGGGTGCTTTGCAACCTGCCTGTAACGGCTATTTTGGAGCAAGAGCGCCATGTGATAGGAGTGCAGTTGGCTTCGGGAGAGAATGTTGGGGCTGACGAAGTGATTTCTTCGCTTCATCCGGCTGCTACAATGAGTTTGTTGGCTGACAATACAACGATGCGTTCAGTGTACCGTCGTCGACTGTCGGGACTTAAGAACACACAGGGTATCTTCACGGTCAATATTCGTTTGCGCAGCGGTATCTTGCAAGCGCCTTCGTGTCCCGTATATGTCCATCGGGAGGGCACCGATTGCTGGCAGACTTCGACTCCATCCATTGACCATGTCATGCTGTATTTTTATCCGGATGGTGAAGCATTGGACATCTTGACTCCTCTTGCTTGGCAAAAGGTTTCTGCTTGGCAGGGAACAAAACAGGGGCAGCGTGGAGAAGACTATTTGTATTTGAAGCAGTGTCTTGCAGAAGAGTGTATTTCCTTGGCGTGCGAGGTGGAACCACATCTTCATGAAGCGATAGTGGAATATTGGACATCCACTCCTCTTTCCTGGCTGTCTTATACTGCCTCCCCTGAAGGCGCGGCGTTTGGCACGCGTAAGGATTATCGCACTATTGATACCTCCCTTTTGCTTCCCCGTACGCCGCTGGACGGTCTGTTTCTCACGGGACAGTCGCTGGCATTGCACGGCATAATGGGAACAACGATGGCTGCATTCGAAACAATGAAGTATTTGTAATATCGTAAATATAGAAACTATGGAATATGCACTTATTACGGGCGCAAGTCGTGGTATAGGTCGGGCCATTGCACAGCGTTTGGCGCAAGATGGCTTTCCGGTGCTTGTCAATTATCGTCGGAATGACCAAGAGGCGGCCGTTACCCTTCGCTCCATTGAGGAAGCAGGGGGACATGGAGAATTGTTGCGTTTTGACATATCCAATGCCGAAGAGGTTGCGAATGCATTGGAGGTGTGGAAGCAAGGGCATCCGGATGATACCATCTCGGTGCTGGTGAATAATGCGGGTGTTCGCAAAGACGAATTGATGGTGTTTATGGAGCAGTCATCTTTCGAGAATGTGCTGCAAACCAATCTGTTCTCTTTCTTTTATGTCACTCGTGCATTGTTGCCGGATATGATTCGTCGCCGGTATGGACGTATTGTCAATGTGGCTTCGCTGTCCGGACTGAAAGGCTTGCCTGGGCAGGTCAATTATTCAGCCTCTAAAGGCGGACTTATTGCCGCCACCAAAGCGCTTGCGCAGGAGGTGGCAAAACGCAAGATAACGGTTAATGCCGTTGCGCCGGGCTTTGTCCGTACCGATATGGTAGATGGTTTGGACGAAGTGGCGCTTGCAAAACAGATACCTATGCAGCGTTTTGCGGAACCGGAGGAAGTGGCATCTGTAGTGGCTTTCTTGGTTTCGAAGGACGCATCCTATATCACGGGTGAATGTATCAGTATTAACGGCGGATTATATACATGAAGACTTGTGCCCTCATACCTACGTATAATAATGTCAGCACCATTCGTGATGTTGTCTCTCGCACATTGGCCTATCTGCCTGTGATTGTCGTGGCGGATGGCTCTTCGGATGGCACGCTTGAAGTGGTACAGGGTATGTCGGATGCGAATCTGACAATCGTTTCATATCCGGTCAATCGGGGCAAAGGTTATGCCCTCAAGCAGGGCTTTTTGAAAGCGAAGGAATTGGGATATACCCATGTGGTTACCTTGGATGCCGATGGGCAGCACTATCCGGAGGATATCCCCTTGCTTTTGCGTATGTCCCGTGTCCGTCCGGATGCGATTATTGTGGGAAGCCGTCGTTTGCAGCAGGCTAATATGCCGCGCAAGAATACGTTTGCCAATCGTTTCTCCAACTTTTGGTTTGCGCTGCAAACCGGACTCCGTTTGCCGGATACGCAGACTGGTTTTCGTGTTTATCCGCTGGATGGTATTCATGGCCTTTGGTGCCTTCCGCCGCGTTACGAGGCGGAATTGCTGTTACTGGTGCTTTCTGTCTGGGCGTTGACGCCGGCCATTCCTGTGCCGGTGCGTGTCTACTATCCGCCCCAAGAGGAACGGGTATCTTTCTTCCGTCCGGGGATAGACTTTACGCGTATCTCTGTCATGAATACGATTCTTTGCGTACTGGCCGTTGTGTACGGACTGCCTCGTCGTTATATCAGGACTGCTTATTGGGGGACATTGTTTATTCTGTATGTCTTGGCGGAGCATATCTATGTGCCGTTCTACCTTTTGTTTGTCAAGCAGGATGCACAAGCCAAGGTGCGTGCCCATTTGTCTGCCACGGCACTTCGTTACCTGCATTCTTTCCCCGGTGCGCCGTATAATGTATACACCGATCCGGATGCCGAGCCGATCAATCTTTCCGAGCCTGCGATTTATATTGCCAACCATACCTCGTTGTTGGATACTTTGGTCGTTTTGTCTTTGCACGACAAAATGGTGCTTGTCGGAAAGGATTCGGTGCTGAACAATCCCTTCTTTGGCCTGGCAGCCCGTATGTTGGGTGTCATTGCGGTCGGGGAGGGAATAGATACCATGCTTCCGCAGTTGCAGCAGTATGTCCGCAAGGGGTATTCCATTGTCATCTTCCCGGAGGGTACACGTTCGTTGACCGGTGATTTGCTGCGTTTCCATAGAGGGGCTTTTTATGTGGCAGAGCAGTTGCACCTGCCCATACGTCCTATTGTCCTCCGTGGCTTTTTGGCGGCGTTGAGTAAGTCTCCTTTCTTGGTCGGTGTTCCCAAGGAGTTGTCTGTTACCGTCAAACCTCTCATTCGTCAGGATGATGTGTCTTATGGGGTGGGGTATCGCGAACGGACAAAGAAAATATATAACTGTTACAAAGATTGGATATGCGAATAAGATTTGTTTTGATATTGCTTTCGCTTTCATCGGTTTTGTGTGCCGCGAGTCGTATCACGCCTTTCTTGGCGGATTCGGCCCATAATACGGGGATTGCCGTTGTCGTTTGTCCCGGAGGCAGTTATTCGTGGCTTGATATGAAGACCGAAGGGGTCGGAGTTGCCAAGTGGTTGCAGAGTAATGGCATCAATGCCTATGTCCTCCGTTATCATGTGGCAACGGTCGCCGCTTATATCACGGGCTTTCGCGTTTTGGGCACGGGGCCGAAGTATCCGGATATGTTGGATGATGTGGAGGATGCGCTTCGTTATGTGTACGAGCACGCGGAGCAGGACCATGTTGACCCGCGCAAAATAGGCGTAATGGGCTTCTCGGCGGGAGGGCATCTCACGATGAGTGCGTATGCCTATAATCGCACCGTTTATCGTCCCGCTTTTCTCTGTCCGGTTTATCCTGTTGTAACGATGTCTCACCCTGTGTTCACGCACCGTCGCAGCCGGCGTGGGGCGTTGGGTGTATGGGGGCAGTTCTCGGACACGATGCGCGATTCGCTGTCCGTCGAAAAACATATCACGGCCGATTGTCCGCCGGTTTTCCTCGTCAATTGTGAGGATGACCCTGTTGTGCGATATCAGAATTCGGTGTTGCTTGACTCGGCACTGACCGCCAATGCGGTTCCTCACCGCTATCTGCGTTACCGCACGGGCGGGCATGGCTTCGGCGCATCGGAAACGAAAGGAACGGAAGAATCAAGACAATGGAAAAACGAGTTTTTACAATGGATATTGAATTTGAATCTGTAGAACGTATCAAGGCCTATCAGGAGGAACTCCTTGCCCGTCAGTTGGAGTATTTGGCCGAGCATTCTCCTTACTATCGGGAACTCTTCTCCCGTAATCGGATTGACATCTCCTCTGTTACGCATCTCGAGGATTTGGCGCGTCTGCCTTTCACCGAGAAAGCCGATTTGCAGCGTCGTAACTGGGATTTTCTCTGTATCCCGCGTGAGCAGATTATTGATTATATCACCACTTCCGGCACCTTGGGTGACCCTGTCACCTTTGGTTGTTCCGAACGGGATTTGCAGCGCTTGGCGTTTAATGAGCATAAGTCGTTTGCTTGTGCAGGCCTTGGTAAGGGCGATGTGTTGCAGCTCATGACCACCATTGACAAACGCTTTATGGCGGGGCTGGCCTATTGGTTGGGCATCCGTGACCTGGGTGCGGGTATTATCCGTGTGGGGAATGGTGTGCCGGAGTTGCAATGGGATACCATTATGCGGCTGCATCCGACGGCCATTATGTGTGTGCCTTCTTTCATTCTCCGTCTCATCGAATATGCGGAGCAGAACGGCATAGACTATCGCCATTCCTCCATTCGCAAGATTATCGGTATCGGCGAAGGCCTGCGTAATCAGGATTTCTCCCTCAATTTGCTCGGACAGCGGATTCACGAGAAATGGCCTGAAGTGCATCTTTTTGCCACCTATTCTTCTACGGAGATGTCTGCCACTTTCTCGGAGTGTGAGTTCGGCTGCGGCGGACATGTTCATCCCGAACTTATCATTGTTGAGATTATCGGCGATGACGGTATGCCTGTCCCGGACGGTATGCCGGGCGAGGTGGTTATCACCACTTTAGGCGTGGAGGCTATGCCGTTGCTGCGTTTCCGCACGGGTGATATTGCTGCCAAGGTGGTGGAGCCCTGCCGTTGCGGACGTCATTCCTACCGCCTTACGCCTTTGCTCGGACGGAAAAACAATATGCTCAAGCTCAAAGGAACCACCATCTATCCGCCTGCCATCAACGATGTTTTGGACAACACGCCTTTTGTCCTGAACTATGTAGTGGTTGCGCGCACGTCTTCTTCGGGCACGGACGATGTGTTAGTGCGTATAGGTTTGCGGCCGGATGTGTCGGCAGACCATGCGTCGCTTATTCATAATCTGAAAGACCGTTTCCGTGCGCGTCTGCGTGTGGCGCCGGAGGTGGAGATATTGCCTGCCGATGTCATTCAGCAAATCAATTTTCCTGCCAAGTCCCGTAAACCGGTCAAATTCATAGATGAGCGTCATTAGTCGTTTATATGTCTTTTTCGCATCCCGCAAACGTTGGTTGTTCGGGTTGTTAGGGGCGCTTACTGTTTGCTTGCTGTGCCTTGCTCTCTCGTTGCGTTACAAGGAAGATATCTTCGATTTCTTGCCTTCTGACAGCGATTACAGCGAGTCCATGCAGGTCTTTACCCATCTCAGCGAGGCTTCCCGTATCGTTGTTATTTTCGAGGGCGACCATCCGGATTCGCTCTGTCGTGCCATTGATGCCTTGGCGGATTATTATCCGGAGGCGGTGACGCAGGTGGATATTGATGGTTTTTTGTCGCGCCTGGACTTTGTGTATGCGCATTTGCCTTATTTCTTGTCCGATAGCGACTATGCTGTTTTCCATCGTCGTCTTGCGCCTGATTCGTTGCGAGCCTCTCTCTTGCAGGCGAAGGCCTTGGTGGCATCGCCCGGCACTTCGTTCTTATTGCCGGCTGTGGCGAATGACCCTTTGCGCCTTGTGCCTCTGTCCAAAGGGGTGTCGGGCCGGTATGCGGGTGCGCAGTCTTTGTTCACTTCCTACGACGGCTATATGATGACGGCCGACCATCGCCTGGCTTTTGCTTTTGTCGATTCGCCTTATGGCAGCACCGAGTCTGCGCGTAACGGTGACCTTGTCCGTTCGTTAGCCTCTGTCTGTAAGCAGGTGCAGGCTGATGTTCCTTCTGTCTCGGTGCGTATATTGGGCGCGCCTGTTATTGCGGTCGGGAATGCCGATTGCATCAAGCGTGACACCCTCTGGGCCATCCTCTTGTCGCTTTTGCTGATTGGTGCCCTCTTGTGGTATGCTTTTCCTGTCAAGCGCGATATAGCCCTTATTTTCTTGTCCGTCGGCTTTGGCTGGTTGTTCGGCATGGCGGCACTGGCAATGGCTTTCCACGAGGTTTCCGCTATCGTGCTGGGTATCGGGGCTGTCTTGTTGGGTATAGCGGTCAACTATCCCTTGCATCTGTTGGTCCATCAGCGTTACACCCTTTCGGTGGCGCAGACCTTGCAGGAAGTTGTCTCGCCGTTGGTTATCGGCAATATCACCACTGTCGGCGCTTTCCTTGCTCTTTTGCCGTTGCAGGCATCGGCATTGCGCCAGTTGGGCTTGTTTGCTGCCGCCAATCTCGTGGGGACGATTGTTTTCTGTGTACTCTTTTTGCCGCACTTGATGCGTGTCCATACCTCGCCTGTCCGTGACATCTGTTTGCCGGCTTGGGTGCATCGTTTGCCTGGGCGACACTATTTCGCACCGCTTTTGTTGGCTGTCTTGTTGGCGGGTTCGGCGGTGGTCATGGTGGCTTACCGCCAGCGGCCGCTTTTTGACCCCGATGTCTCGCACCTTAATTATATGACTGCCCGCCAGCGTGCTGATTTTGCTTTCTTCGAGGGCTTGCGTGCCGATACCTACGGGGAGGCTTATACCTTGTCTCAGGCGCGTTCGGAACTGCAACGCAGGGAAACGCTTTGGCGGGATTTCTGGCGCACGCACGATGCCGATTCGGTGGCTGCGGCTGTCTCTGCGGCTGCGCAGGAGGCGGGTTTGAGGCCCGAACTCTTTGCACCGTTCTGCCGGCGTATCTCCGAACCCTTTGCAGGGGGCGATGTCAATGCTTTCTCACCGGCCGAGATGGCGGCTTTGTGGCAGTGGCGCTTTGATGTGGCGGCGCTCAATCGCAGGATGACAACCATCTTGAGTGATAATTTCGACTATTTGGGTCTTGTTTGTTCGCTCATTGTCTTGGTGTTCCTGTGTCTTTGTTTCCGCAGTCTGGTGTTGGGCTTGATTGCTTTTGTGCCGATGCTGTTCAGTTGGCTGATTATTGTGGCTTTGATGCACTTGTTCGGCTTGCAGTTCAATATCGTCAATGTCATCCTCGCTACGTTCATTTTCGGGCAGGGGGATGATTACACCATTTTTGTGGTCGAGGGTTTGTTGGCGCAGCATCGTACGGGCAAGCGTTTGTTGCCGCAGTTCAGCCGGTCTATTTTGCTGTCTGCGCTTATTATGTTGATGGCGATTGGTGTTTTGGTGTTTGCCCGTCATCCGGCGATGGTGTCGTTGGGGGCTGTCACGTTTGTTGGCATGTCATCTGTTTTGTTTGTGGCCTACACCGTTCCGCCGCTCTTGTTCCGTTTGGCGTGTCATTGGCGCCTCATCCGGTAGTATTCGTCTTTGGCTTTCTGCAGTTGTTCCATATAGGCGGGGCTGGTATGCAGGCGGGCGAAAGCGGCGCTGGCAACAACGCGCGCGGCATCCACATCGCTTTGCCAGTGAAAACCTACTATCACGCGGCTTTGCCCGTATTCGAAGCCTTCTTTCAGGATGGCATCTTCAGCTTCGGGATTTATCTCGCATAGGATGAGGGCGGTTGTCCAGCCCAGGGTGGTATGCCCGGAGGGGTACGAACCGTTATGGCTGAGGGGGCCTTCATCGTCGGGAACGGGTGTCGGTTCGTGGAAGTACACATACGGGCGGGTGCGCATATAGATTATTTTGGCGCTGTCGCACGCATAGTGAGCGGTCACGTTGGCATCGGTCAACAGTTGCCATAGTTCGGGCGTATTGGCGGGACTTATCTTTACGCCCATGATAGGGGAGAATATCTCGCTCATACGTCCGATGCTGTAGGTCGCATCTTTTTGTGCTTTTTCGCCTCGTGGGGTATTGCGCAGGCGTTTGCCTTTGGCGTATTGGGCTGTGTCGTATGCGAAACGCATTTCATTTTCTTGGGGTGGACCCGGAAGGTAGTGAAGGGCATTGGGCATTTCCGGCGAACTGAAATAGGGGTGGGATTCTTGGGCGCTGACACACATACTGCCCACCAGCAGACTGATAATTAGGATTCGTTTCATAAGACAATAAGATTTGGGTTACACTTTTTTTAGAGACTGCAAAGGTAATACATTTTTTCCGAATATGCAAATGTTTTTGCAAAAAAATGGTTTATAAACCGCCCGTATCCGCGAGCAATACACGTATATATATTGCGTTATTATTGGGTTATTATTGGGTGATTATTGGGTTATTAAGCCAACAAAAAGCCAACAAAAAGCAGAGAAAAGCCCGACCAAATCACGACTCTTTTTATCTCCTTGCTCTCGACTCTGCGTAAATTTTCCTTGCCAACTCTCAACTCTGCGTAAATTTTTTGCGTATTTTCTCAACTCTGCGTAAAAATCTGCATTTACCTATTGCGTACGTGTGGGGATTTTTATACCTTTGCAAGATTTTTTGCGAAATATAAGATAATGAACAACATTTGTTTTAAAAAGTTTAGGGTACGCATTCCGCTCTTTATTGCGGCAGTTTTGATGTCCGTTGGAATGTATGGTGTCGGGTTCACGCCCACGGATGGTGGTCTGGTGGTTAATCTGAAACCTGGCGACCGAATCCTCTTGTCCGTGTGGCTGGATATAAACGATAATGGAATAGAAGAACCGGGCGAAGAGTTTTTTGTCAGCCACTATAGTAGTTACACGGGTGGCTGGTTTGGATACACAAAGGCAATGGGAAATACGCTCAAATTGATTCCACAAAGTGCCGATGCCACCGAACCATCCGCCACTTCCATCTGGACAATTGACACCGCTTTGGTGCGTCCGCTCAATGAGCAGATGAGTGCTGATCCAAGGTATCCGGCTATTTGTTATACCATGTGGAGTAACGATGGTTATACGCTCCAATTGAACGGTAACTATATGACCCAGGGTGCGATGACGAACAATAAGAACCATACCAACACGGTGGATGTGGTGTTTGTGGTACCAACGGGCCGTGCCACGACCTCGTTTGACCCGAACAATACATTGGGTAGAGATCCAACAGGGAAGTTCAGCGCGGAGAAAGGTATCGGTTTCTTGGGAATGTCTTATCGAGAAGTATATTGGCTCGATATCCCCCGAAACAATATCCCTATATCCTATACGAATGCTTCGCTTGTGGGATTTAATACGACCTTGTCGGATTATAAATACCCGAGTACGGGGACTAAACAAACGGCTAAACCGGGTCAAGCCTTGTATGCGTTTGCAGATAACAAGCACAAGCCTACCAAGCGAACGCTTTTCCGTTTGTATGTGTTGGATGAACCGACGGTATCTTCTTGTCCGGAGTCCAATTACTACTTTGCCTACAGCCAACGGTTCTGGGGAAGATACCGAAAGGGACCCAACCCGAATGTCAAGCCACAGTTGACCATAGCCGATAGTACCGACAAGGCAAGCTTCCTGACGATGGACCGTTTGAGGTGTATGGACAGTCTTCCGGGTACCAAGTATTACCAGACGGACTGGATGACGGTGCCGGAGTTGGATAGCTGTCGTTACTATGTGGGATACCAAAATCAATTCCCTCAAAAAAAAGACGGAGCACCCTTTGAGGGAAGGTTCACGCCTATTGACAGCCTGCCCTTGCAATACATGCGTGATATGAATGCGCCTCAAGGTGCCCTCGGACGCATGATTGTGGATACCACCCGGACGGACAAAAATAACCTTGATGTTTTCTTCCGTCCTGCCGGTGTGTTCCTCAGAGTAATAAGTACGGGGCGTAATGTCGAGATGCATCCGGAACCGGGCGACACATCCTGGATATCGAACGAGATGTGGCATGTCACCGAGCAATACGCAGGCTTCACATACAAAGCAATGCTTTACTCCATGCCGAAGTTCAGTCCTAATGACCCCGGATTTGATATGAAAGGTTGGAGCGTGCCGGTACTCGGAACTTCCGTGCCTGTAGTCGGAGGAGAAAATATTGTCGGGTGCAGCGGATGGTGCCGTGTCTATGTCAACAAGAGCACTCCCAACGGAGGATTGGAATTTGTGCCTGCTGATACCACCAAGTGGGTGCGCTATAACAACAACGACCACTTCGGGGATCCCATCCCCACAAGCTATCCGATGTTGGGACAAACGAAAGTTGTAATCCAAGAAGACCGTTTGTTGGAGGACTATGATTTCACAGGATGGAACACTGCCCAGGATGGTAGCGGCACTATGTATCACCCGGGAGACACGGTAAAGTTAGACACTATAGAAGGAGGTCACCTTACTCTCTATGCCATAGGAGATTACAAGGGTAATATCCGTGTCGCGGTCTCCTTTATTCATCCCGTGGACGGGAAACGCTATTTCCTGACCCATCCGGGTACGGCCCCGCGTTTTGCCCGTGCACGCCATTTTGACGACTGGACCAATACTTGGCAGGGTATGGCGAATGTTGAGAACGTTGACCCGAACTATATGAGTACCTATCTGATAACAGGCAATAATAGTGTCTGCGAGAAATGTGAGGATGGAGAGTATGTCCTCGACCCGCATAGGGAAACCATGAAAGGAGCCGAAGACTCGGTCACCTTCTACGAACACTTTATGCCGGAAACGGAGGAGTATCTCGGCTTGTATTACGCAGACCCGAATACCGTTATTTCCAATAACACTTGGGCGGGGCTGTTCCAATCCGGAGGAGGATGGCCGGAACCCATGCATCCTTGTATTGAGAATACCAAGCTTTCATCCACACACTATCTGCATCGTGTAGCAGGGAATATCACACGTGACGAGCGCCCCAATAGTGCCAAGTCATATATCAAGTATGATACATCCGAACAAACCTTCAATGGCGTGGCAACAACGGGTGAGGCAACGAATTTCACTCTCTCCGGTGTAGGTGTCGTAGATGGGCATTATATCCTTCTGCCGGATACCCTTCGCCCGGAGCAGCGATGGACCGACCAAGTGGTCTTTGACCTGCATAACGACAAAACCATCAAGAAACAAGTCTGGTCCAAACTCATCGGCAAGCAGCTCATGATGCAGATGATGTTAGGAATGAGATTATCTATTTCCATCCCAATAACGACAAGACTTGCACAACGGCTAGCCAACTGTGGCTCTCGCATGACTATCGCCTCTCGCAAACCTTCGATTTTATCCGCGATGCGCGTGTAGAGTCTTTGGGCACCGTTAATGAGGTGGACCTGCCGCACATGACCGAATCCACCAATGATTTCAGTCGCCTCATCACCAGCGGCCTGAATACTCCTATGAATGTGGAGTATAATGGTGAATATATTGATATTGTTGATACCATCCGTGTCACCCTTCATGTGGGGGAGAGTAGAATCAAGGAGTATTACGGTATCTGGAAAACTGGCGCACCCGGACTGCATGTACGTCCCGACGGCTCCCGATATAGAGATATATTAGTGATTACCAAAACCATCCACTATGGACCCATCGTGGATGAATTGGTGCTCACGCCGGAGCAACCGAGCTATAGCTTCCCTCCCTTGGACGGGTCAGACAAAAAAATCAACTTCACCCTCTCGAAAGTGCGGGTACGCGAGTTGTACGATATAAATGATAAGGTCTTGGGAGAGGAAATCTTGAGTTCAGTGAAAGAAACCCAATCGCTTCACTTGGTTTCAGGGCAATGCACCTTCACGGGCGGCAATACCTATTTCAGGGTTAGTTCTGCCATTGACTCCACGGTAACCGTGGTGACCAAATTGGAAAACAATGCCGATGTGGACTATGATACACTGGTCGTCAATACTACTGCCAGGGTGGATGGTAAGGACTATGCGGTGTCGGCACGCGTGCCCTTGATGCAGACCGCAATGAAACGGGAAAAGATTGTTTGGTCTGTCGAAGGTAACGGAAAGCGCTATTACATCATGGCGGGGTCCGAAGGACTCATCTTCCGTCAGTTCGAACTCAAAGGCGGTACGCTCTATAAGAAGGAAGACGGTATGACCCAACTGATTGAAGGTTCTGCGAACGCAGCCAACAGTCAGACACAGTATATCACGCCTTGGCACTTTAATATACCGGATCATGCGGTGCAGCAGCTGAACTTATGGACAGAGGATGGGGTTGACAAAGACTTCGTGATTAACGCCTCCTCACAACCCGCTTTGGCGGACAGAGGGGGAGCTATTTCCTTGCTTACGTTTGAATATGTGGCGGAGAACATTAACGACAACGCCAATTTCGAGGAACAGGTCAAACTCAAGTATGGTGATTCCAAATGGCTGAAGTTTACAGCCACCGCCGATACGGTGTATCTCTCATTGACCGATAAAGCAGAGCAGGCGGCTACATTCTCGTGGACCTATCCTAAGCATGATTACTACCTGATGAACAACGGAGAATATCCGGATAAAGACCATCTGGAGTTTGGTTACAATAGCACGAGTGGTGCTGCTGTTCAGACGCGCTATAAGGCTTACATGGTTCACTCAATGTTAGTCGATAATGTACTGACCCTTTTTGGCCGTGATGAGGAAAGCACGATAGCCAATCTGAAAGACGCAGAGAAAAATTGGCTGGTTGACTATGCAATCCGACACATCCCTGACAGCCGCTTCTCTTCGGGAGCCAGCGGACTGAGTGTTTCAACAGACCCTGCAACGCTCATCACCACCGTCACACCTTCCGGCGATAGCCCTATGGATGTACAGTATCCCGCAAGCACAGGCCCCTATGTCAATATCGTTGATACACTGGATGTGCAGCTTTCTTTGTTGACAAACGCACCGAACTATCGTTTCAAAGACCAATGGAGCGACTTTACCTCCGTCGATGATGCACATTTGAAGATTCCGCTGGTGCGGAAGACCTACCATGAAGCAGAGTATGACTCCCTCATTTGTATGGTGGCAAAAGATGACTATCACTTCATCTTCCCCCCTGAAATCACTGAGGCTGTGAATGATACCCATACCTTTAACTTGCGAACTGAACACCATACGGGTACCAATACCTTTGATGCAGATGGCCGCGTTGTATCCTATTCCGGCGATATAGATGACCATACAGCTGCGATGGACTTCACTAATCCTGCGCTGGCGGAAATCCGTCTGATTGATGAGTATGGTAATACACCGGATTGGTGCGAGATAAGCAACATCGAAGCGCATACCGTCACAATCCGTTGTAAAGAAGACGGTATCCGGTCACCACGTTCATCGAATATCTACCTCGCTTATACGATGCAGGTACATGAAAAATGGCGTTATATCAACTTCCGTATTCAGGTATCGCAGGCCAGCCGCTTCCAGTATACAGGAAACCAGAACCTCGTTCACTCCAAAGGCGCATCAGGGGACGATTTGATGGATGGCATACAGCAAGTGCATGAAAATAGGACGATTCTCTATTATTACAATGCATCTAATGCACCGCAATCTGCTGACCAAAATGTCGAATTGCCAATCCGTGAGCGTAACTTCTATGGCTGGTGGCGCTGGTATTCGCTCGAAAAGGGTAAAGAAGATACGGATATTCCTGCCGAGAAATGGCAAACACCCCCGATGAACCTCGGTAGATACCCCTTCCCGTACCGTATCATTGGTGACTCGGTTTGGAAAGATGAGGCGGACCATTCCAAGGGAAAGAAACTCGTGACTCAAGGACGATACACCGTCTTCCATGTGCCTTCGAATGACTATGGAGCACGAAAAGACCCGCCTGCCAAGGCGCCTATGGTCTATCCCCCTCAAAACAAGGATACCGTTGTCTATGCGGTGGATCTCAGTGTCTATTACGACAACCTGCCTTTGTCCATGAAGGCTGTCAACCAAGTGGATACAGCCATCTTGGATACCATTCAGCAAATCATCGAACCTACGCTCTCGCTGCGTGAGATATTCGAACTGCACCCCTGGACGGAAATGGCGGAACGCTTGGAGGAATATAAAGACACGATTGAATCCGGAACACGCAATCTCCGGTATATGGAGGACCATACCGTCATGGCGCCCATTAAAGCACCTTTGCTCCTCAATACTGAGCAACGCTATCGCTATGACAATCTTGAAAAAGGCCACCACTCTGAATCACTCTTGGGCTACTATATGCGTGACGACAACTGGAGTACATTTACCACCGAACAACAAGACTCTAT
This sequence comes from uncultured Bacteroidales bacterium, assembly GCA_902780495.1. GTDB lineage: Bacteria > Bacteroidota > Bacteroidia > Bacteroidales > Paludibacteraceae > Colicola. Next base: position 17,525 of record CACZFM010000007.1, on the reverse strand, counting down.
GATTTGGTGCGGCGGTTGGGATGCCGATTGCAATTGGTACACATACGATCCTAAGACCAAGACATACACTGCCTGTCCCCATACCGTCACGGAGGCGAATGATTTCCTTTCCGTACCGGCCAGAACCAATATTACTGCCGGAAAAGAAGCCGATACCATAATTTACTGTCTCCGTGCACAGAGTAAGGCTACTACCAATGTGGGAGCCGCAAATGAAAAAACAGTGGATGGCGCGTATTGGTTCAATATCTGCCGTTATACGATTATCTACCATCGCCCGAACAAATATGGTCCGAAGCTGGAAGAGAATGGTAAAGCCATTATCACCAATGATGAGATTGAGCAGAACTTCGAAGTACTGGAGCGCCTGAATTTCGATTATAACAAACCCGGCGAGGAATATACGGTCTATCCGCACCCGCTTCCATGGGCGGATGCCTCCTACGGTTTCGCGTACCCGATGACGGATTCTCTGCCCGACAACCGTCCGCATAATGCAACCGGTCTTACCAATTTGGCGAACATGGGTGAGTACAACCTCATCAACCGCATTCCCGAATATGGTGAGTTCTGGTATAAGATGGAGCAACACGGCGGTGCCGAGAACGGATATATGATTTATTGCGACGGTATGTCATCGGCCGGACAAGTTGCCGCACTTCGACTCGATACCACCCTCTGCGAAGGACAGAAAATGTACTTCTCCGGCTTCGTCGGAAACCCGAATAGTCAGGGAGGACGCTCCTGCCCGAACTTCCTCTTCTCCGTACAAGGTTCGGCGGATGGGAACACGTGGCACGATATTACCTCATACATGACAGGAAATGTTCCGGCATCCAACAAATGGTATCAGATTTATTTCCCGATTGAGCAGAGCGAGGAATATCAGAATTTCCGCGTGCGCGTATATAATATGGCGTCGGACGATAGCGGTAACGACTTTGTCATTGATGATATGTGTATCTTCGCTACCAAACCGCCGTTGATGGTTTATCAGGCGAACACAACCTGTAAGAGCGGTAACGAAAATGACTCCCTTACTCATATCGTGCTACGTATAGACTATCAGGGCTTCTCCAGCGATGTATATGACTTGGGACACCAGTATTATACCATTCAGCAAATCACGAAAACCAAAGACTCCTCCTTCGTGAAGTTGGAAGACGGATACTATAATGAAGTCAAGAAAACGGCGATACCTCCCTCTACGGTGGATACCGTCTATGGTCGCATTGACTTGCCGAGACGTGATTACAAGCCGACGGAAAGCGACTCTATCTTCCCGAACCTGCAAGAGTTGATAACGGAGTTTGAGGATTCTTGGGATGCCCATGCTCTTGATAAGGATGTACCGGTATTACGTGAAGGATATGTGTTCGAGCATTTGGATGACTCTATCCGTCCCGTCCTGTATATCGTCCATTCGGCAAAGATGTCATCGCAGAATACCTATGTGGCACACATGGCGGGTGCCTACAACCAATTGCTGTCCAGCGAGTGCGCCTTGACCAGGGCAGTAAAGGTGCGAAACCGTATGATTCTCACGCTCAACGGAGAGGAACAACCTGAAAAAGAGGTAACGGCCATGTGCGCCAATACGCTCTATGATGTCTCTCTCCTCGTCAAGGGTACACTCTTGCTCGATAGTGTGGCGCCGATTGAGGTAACAGGTTCTTGTTACAACGACTGGTTGCTATACGGCGATACCGCGGAGGTATCCAGTCAGGCGCGATACGGCTATAAATATTCCGATATTGCGAAGATGATTAGTATTCTCCGCGCGGATGACACTTATGAGACGAGCAACACCAACCATTTTGCCCGTTCGCTGGTAGATGTGAACAAGAATATCATGCATCGTGTGCAGAATGATTTAGGTATCAGCCTTTCCACACCCGATGAACCATACGATATTCTTACGCATTTGGTAAATGAAGGCTTCTTGACGCTGTATAAGTCGGATCTGACTATCGTTACGCCTAAGGATACATCTATTTATTATACCATTTTCCCGATTCCGGGTACGGGTTCCGAAGTACTGACGGATTTAAATGTTGATGTATGTGCCACGCCGGTACAAATCAAACTTCAGTCCAGCCTCGGAAGTGGCGCGCCCTTGATTATCGGTGGCTTGAACCGTATGGAAGAGGAATTGCAATACCCGATTGATGTACTCACCGATGTGCAACATGCGAACACATCATTCGCCATCCCGATTGACTCACTGATGATGAAACCGGACGGTAACTCGCCTAATGTAGCATTGAGGCATATTACACTCCTCTCCACCAACGATCCGGAATATCGCGAGGGTGTTCACACCATAGAGCTTGAGCCGGATAGAACATGGGACTTGGTCGGAGGTGAAAATACCGGCTATTACAAGAATGGTAATGACACTCTTATCGTTGTTCCCTCACCGGCTACGAACTACCGTATGCGCGAAGGATATAGCTACACCTTCGGTATTGAGATGATGACCGCTGCCGGAGGTGCCGGTTGGGGAGGATTGAGCGACTGTCCGGTAGGTACGGTGCCCTTCACATTGCATGTCGTACCGAGTTACTTGCGCTGGGACCCGCAGAGTTCTGACAATAGGTGGAACAACCCCGACAACTGGATTGGTGTCACGCAGGAGAATAAACCTATCCACGACGGGGCGCGTTATGCACCGCTCTCATCATCCTATGTGGTTATTCCTCCCATGACGGACGGCAAGCCCTATCCTGTATTGCCGGCAACTATCACGTCAGCGGATTCCATCCGGCAGGTAGGATTCCAGTACAATACTTGTCATTCCATCCGCTTCCTCTCAGGAGCAGCACTTAATCAGCAGCAGCGCCTGGAGTATGATAGCGTAATTGCCGATCTGAGTGCGCCGTACAACAAGTGGGCGCTCCGCTCAGCGCCTGTGGAAGGTTTGCTCAGTGGAGATATATTCATGGCTAATGCTGACCTGACGTGGCAAACCCCGACATGGGCGGTAGGCCCCTTCGATGCAGCAGGACGTAACTACAATACCGGTAATGCCTCCTTCTGGTTCTCACTCTACAGCCGTGATGCGCTTCATCAGACGAATGGAACGGAAGTGGATACGATTGCAACGGCAGCCGCCACTTGGTCGAAAGTGACCAATGCCATTTCCCTCTCGCTCCCGCCTGCACAAGGATGGGCGATGTATTCCCGCACCCGCTCAGGCCGGGATGCCGCGGTGCGCCTGCCTAAGAACGACGATATCTATTACTATTACACCAAATCCGGTGACAAAGTGCTTGACCTCTATGAGTCGGGTCTGCGTGCCAAACGTGCAGAGATTGCCGGTGGTGCAGACAAAGTGGGCAAACTGGCGTTCTATCCGGGCAAAGAGGCTACAAGCAAGAATTATACTCTCTCCAATGGTACGGCTGCTACGTCCTTCGTCTTCGGTAACCCCACCATGGGATATATCGATATCTGGGGCTTCATTACCGATAACACCTCGCTTCTCCAATCGGAAATAGGGTATATAAATACAGCCGGCGAATATACTACGATCACAGGGGAGAGTCTTACCGAGCCGGAGAATGCCATCACCTCCTTGTCCCGCTATCTGCCGCCGATGCATGCGATAGTGCTGACCAAGAAAGGGGATGCCGCCACCTCTCTCACGGTAACCCTTAATACCAACCGCATTATTACCAATGCAAGCGACATCGTGCGTCCGGCGCCTGCGCCTGCGCGCTATCGCTCACCGCGAAGCAAGGGTATCATGACCGTCACGGCCATCAACCCTGTTTCTTCCCGTTGCACATCCCGTCTGCTGCTCGGACAAGGCTTTAGCGATGAAATCATACGCGGCGAGGATGCGATGTTGACCACCATCAATATTGATAATTATTCCGCCACCGCTACACCTACGACACCCTTTAATATCTATGCCGTAGAGGGCAATAGCGGACTCAGTATTGACCTGCGCGATGACATCGTCAATGTGCCTGTCGCTTTCTACAATAGTGATCTGCCCTTCGACCCCCAAACGTATCTGTGGTTCACGGGTGTCAATAATATAGATGGCGAACTTGTGCTCTATGATGCCCTTACCGGCACCGAACGACCCATCCTTGATGGTATCTGCCTGGAGATTGAAACGCCGGAAATGAACCATCAGATGCGCTATTTCATTCGCCGTCCCGGCTTTAGCCCCGAGCAGTCGGAAGGAGACCATCCGCTAACCACCGGATTGGAGAATAGGGAAATGAATAATATGAATGTGATAAAACTAATCAAAGACGGACATCTGTTCATCCTGCGCGATGGACATGTATATACGGCCTTTGGCCAGAAAATTAGATAAAAGATGGTAGGAGAAAGAATTAAGATATGTGTATTGGCGATAGTGCTTCTGTGTGGCTTCGGGTCCATAGAAGCCTTCGCCTACGGCTACGACAAGAATGTACAGTCAGAGTCCTGGGGCTATCAGCCGGTAGGTGGCTCGTCCGCCTCCGTTGAGTCATTGAATCCCGTTTCAGGCATTTCTTCTGCACCTACGTATAGGTTCCACACCACTTCTCCCATCATCAATTCGTTAAACGATGATCATGGTAGCATGATGATGGATTTGAATCGTGCTCGTAGAACGTCTTCTTGGGAAGACTTTGAGGAGGGTAACCCTCTTGGTGAAGTGGATGACACAACGCCTGTTGGAGATACGCCGTGGCTCTTTATAATCATCCTCCTCGCCGGCTACATAGCCTTCCGCTCTCTACATCTTATCGTCCCGTATCTGTCCCGTATGTCGCTCGTAAATCGCAGGTATGGGGTGGCTAATGGAAAAAAGAGAAATGGACACTGCCATATTCCCGCATCTCTTGAAAACGCGGATGCTGACTGAAATCCGTCTGCTTGCCATGCTCAATCACCAACCAACCGTCTTCCTTCAAATGGGGTAGGCAGAGTTCGGGAAGTTGGTCTATTCGCTCCAGCATATAAGGCGGATCAGCATAAATAAAGTCATAACGCACCGCACAGGCATTCAGAAACTTGAATACATCCCCCCTGACAAGGTGCAGATTACGGATACCAAGCTTTTTGCAGCAAGAGATGATGAAATTCTGCTGCACATGCGCATTCTCCACCGCTGTCACTTCGCGGGCACCACGCGAGACAAACTCCAGCCCTATACCTCCCGTTCCGGCAAAGAGGTCCAGCATATCAATCCCTTCGAAATCCATACGGTTGTTGAGTAGATTGAACAAGCTCTCCTTGGCAAAATCGGTGGTCGGTCTTGCGGTGATATTTTTAGGGGGCATCAAGCGACGCCCCCTGTATGTTCCGGAAATAATGCGCATACGTGCGAGTGATTACTCCCAGTTACCGGCATTGTTGTTAGGTGCATCCATCGCACCGAACTTCAAACCGGCATAGTGGTCAAGCTTTTGCTCTTTGTCAATGAGGTTAACCAATTCCTGTTTGTCCAGATCTTTCAGGTAAGCCTCAAACGGAGCGCGCGCTTCCATGATAGGCACGCGGATACCCTGGGATGTGGTGTAGTGGTTGTTCACCTCCACCTCAAAACGCAGATGGTCGGTGTAAGGGATATACGTGATTTCATCAATGTTGTCAGCCGTGTACATGCCCTTGAAGAGAACCTCAATCATGTCCTTGTAAATGGTATCGCGGCGGAACCCTTGCAGTCCGTTGGCCTTCACTTCGGTGTTGTTTTCCCAGATATAGGCGTAGATGGCACTGTCGCTTGCGTTCTTCATCTTTGCTTGTGCCACTTTGCGTGCGCGCTCCAAGATAGCGGTTGCTTTGTGCTCGGTCAATCCGTTCTCAAGTTGTTTGTCAGTCAGTGCGCCTTCTTTCAACACATCTTTCTTGGGAGTGGTCTTGAGGAAGAGGATCAACGAATCCAAATCAGCGGTGAAACGACCTTTTTCAAGCTTGAACTCGGCTTCTGCCGTGCGGAGAGCAATCAGACGTTCAGTCACTTTAGCCTCGCGTTCAAGACGCGTTTCTTCAAAACGGATGGGGGTTACTACGCTGTCAATGCACAAGTATGCCAGATAAACAACGGCAAGTGCCAACAGGGTGCGGATAATGATTTTCTGTGCCATATTATTAACGATATAATTTATTTCAGGCCGCAAAGATACTGCTTTTTTTTGATATGTACAAATGAAATTACATCTTTTTGACAAAAAAATGCGAATAGGCTTGCATAAATGAAAAAAAAAGCGTACCTTTGTCCCGTAATTTGTGTTTTGATGGTAATGAACGAGTATCCGAGTGTGTTGTTAGAGCGTGCCGTGGCACAGATGTCGTCCCTTCCCGGTGTGGGGAGAAAAACGGCGTTGCGCTATGTCTTAGGTTTGTTGCGCCGTTCTCCGGAAGAGGTGGAAACATTCTCCTCTGCTATGACACGCCTGAAGAACGAAGTGCATTATTGCCGCTACTGCCACGGTCTGTCCGATACGGATGTTTGCCCTATCTGTGCCAGCCACAGCCGTGATAAGCATTTGGTGTGCGTGGTGGAAAACGTTCAGGATATCATGCTGATAGAGAACACAGGGCAATACAACGGCCTGTATCATGTACTTGGCGGCGTGATAGCGCCGATAGAGAACGTCGGCCCGAAAGACTTGGAAATCGATTCGTTGGTTGACCGTATTGCAGCGGAAGAGATTCGCGAAGTCATCATGGCCTTGCCTACCACGATGGAAGGAGATACCACCAACTTCTTCATCTTCCGCAAACTGCAGCCTACAGGCGTGCGCATTACGCAGATATCGCGTGGCATAGCGGTAGGCGGTGAACTGGAATATACCGATGAAGTGACACTGGGGCGCTCCATCGTCAACCGCATAGAAATGAAAGGATAATATAACCCCCGACAATTGTTGTAACTTATGGAAAGAGAAATCGTAAAACGACTGAACTATTGCTACTACGCAATGATGCTCTTGGCCGTATTGGCCGCCACGGCAATATACTTTTTGCTTGTAAAAGGAATGATAGCCCCTGTTGACAGAAATTCCACATGGGGTATGGTTATCCAGTACTTTGTGATTCTGGATGCCCTTGTCACCATTCCTACAGGACTGTATCTGTTCCGTCGCCGCTCGCTGAAGATTGCCAAAATAGAAGATGAAACAATGCAAGCGGATGCTTATGTGAAAGCCGCTACATCCCGCATTGTGACGGTCAGTAACGCCATGGTGTTCGGCATAGCCGCCTACTATCTGTTGGGAGGTTATCAGTCCATGCTTTGGGTGGCAGCCATTTCCGCTATCGGATGGTACTTTACCAAACCCACCGAACAGAAAGTGCGCCTGGAACTGCACGCTTCGGAAAATGACCAGTATTAACCCCCAAGACAACACCTCATTATGACTATTGCTGTTGATTTTGACGGAACCATCGTCACCCATGCTTATCCCGCTATCGGCAAACCGATACCTTTTGCTATTGAAAGTCTCAAACAACTGCAGAAGGTGGATCAGCACCAACTGATTCTTTGGACTTGCCGCGAAGGGCAACTGCTGCAAGATGCCCTTGACTACTGCCATGAGCGTGGTTTGGATTTCTATGCGGTGAATAGCAATTTCCCGGAAGAAGACCCGAATGACGGTGGCGGTGCCCACAAACTGACGGCAGATTTGTTTATCGACGACCGTAACTTGGGCGGCCTGCCCGATTGGGGAATCATCTACAACATGATTCATACCGGCAAGTGCTTCACGCCTTATCAGCCTGCACAACCGGAGAAACGCAAAGAGTCATTCCTTGACCGCCTGTTCGGATGATACACCTTCGCAAAATAGAACCCGCAGACCTTCCGTTCCTCTATCAGTGGGAGAACGATGCAGCGGCATGGGCGGACGGCTCCACCCGTAATCCGCTGTCGCAACAGGATTTGCGGGACTATATCGCTTCCACCACCGGTGACCTTTACCGCGACGGGCAATTGCGCCTTATGGCGGAAGACGAAGGTGTTACGATAGGTTGTGTCGACCTGTTTGACCTTGACCCGCGCAACCGGCGTGCCGCTATGGGGCTGTACGTGGTTCCCGCACACAGGGGACAAGGGTGGGGAAAGAAAATGGTAGGCGCCATGGAAGAATACGCGTTCTCGTTTCTTGACCTCCGCACCCTTTATGCCGTGGTAGCCGTTTCCAACGAAGCTTGTTCGCGGCTCTATCAATCGCTTAATTATCAACCCTCCTCACCGCTGCATAACTGGACATTGGAAGGCGATGCAAAGGTGTGGATTAAAAACGCACAATAAGAATGCATTATTTACTTGTTTTATTGCTTGCAGTCACGCAAGTGGAACCCTTGAGTTGGTGGACCGATATGCAGACACCGCTCACAGTGATGGTACATGGAGACGATTTGGCAGATAGCCGGGTGTTGATTCAGCCGACGAAGAACGGCCGCCCTATGCGGCAGGAAACAACAGGACTGGTGCTTACCGGCCAACATAATGCCGAATCGCCTAATTATCTGTTTCTTGATTTGAAGGCCAACGAACCGGGCACCTATCGTATTACGCTGTGCAAAGGTAAGAAAAAGACGGGTTTCGACTATCAGATAGCCCCTCGCCGCCAAGGCAGCGCAGACCGTAAGTCGTTCACATCGGCCGACTGCGTCTATCTGATTATGTCCGATCGCTTCCGTGACGGTGACCCGACCAACAACTCAACACCTTCCACCCGTGAAAAAGCAGACAAGACGAACGTGGACGGCCGTTGGGGCGGAGATATACAAGGCATTGTGGATGAAATGGACCATATCCTTGCCACGGGTGCAACCGCCATCTGGCCGACACCGCTGTTGCTGGACGATGAGGCTGCCTGGTCCTATCACGGATATGCTTGCTCCGACTATTATCATATCGACCCGCGCTATGGCACGAACGAGAGTTATAAGGAGATGGTGGCTACCGCCCATCGGAAAGGCCTGAAAATACTGATGGATATGGTGCCGAACCATTGCGGTGCTGCCCATTGGTGGATGAAGGACCTGCCGTACCGTGATTGGATTAACCAATTCGATGAGTTTACCAACACCAATAATGTGTTCTCTGCCAACTACGATGTTAACGCATCGGACTATGACCGCAAACTTTCCAACCGCGGTTGGTTCGACCATCCGATGCCGGATATGAACCTGGAGAATCCCGATTTGCTGCGTTATTTCCAGCAATGGGCTATCTGGTGGATTGAATATGCCGACTTGGACGGTCTGCGCGTGGATACATACCCTTACATAGAAAAAGTGCCGGGCGCAGAATGGCTGGCAGCTATCCGCAAAGAATATCCTCACCTTAATATAGTAGGGGAATGCTGGACGCGTCCCACGCCGGCTGTCTCGTATTGGCAATCCGGCGCCAAGAATTTCGACGGATTTGATTCTCATTTGCAGACTGTGATGGATTTCCCGACCGAAGAAGCCATCCGCCAAGCCTTGGAGAACGACGGAAACTACTGGGGCGGTGGCCTGACCAGAGTATATGATGTGCTGGCGATGGACTATCTCTATGGCAATGTCAATGACTTGCTGCTCTTTGTCGGAAACCATGATATGGATCGTTTTGCCGATGTGGTGAAAGACAACGACCCTCGCCGTATCAAGATGGGTCATGCGCTTGTTGCCACTTTGCGCGGAATACCGCAAATCTTTGCTGGTGACGAATATGCCATGCGTTCCACCGACCGCAGCCGCGGACACTCAACGCTTCGCCGTGCCTTGCCAAAGGCAGATACCCTGACAACGGCAGAAAAGGATATGTTTGACTATGTATCGCGCCTGTACACATGGCGTAAGGCCGAACCGGTTATCCATACCGGCAAAACCATGCATTTCTTGGGACGAGACAATACCTATGCGTTCTTCCGTTATAATAATAAGGAAGCCGTTTTCGTCTTTGCCAACGCAGCGGAAGAAGAACGCGCTATCCCGACAGAACATTATGCGGAAATCCTGTCCCGCTACAAAGCAAAAGGTGTGAATGTGATGACCGGTGAAGAAGTGGACCTTGCCCGTCATGACTTGAAAGCAGCACCGCTTTCGACACTGATAGTTAAGATAATGCAATAAAAAGTACCAAAAATAACCAAAATATTTGCATATATCAAAAAAAAGCAGTACTTTTGCAGCGTATTTTAGAAAAGCGGCATAGGCTGCATGCGGTATTAGCACATCGGTAGTGCATCAGCTTCCCAAGCTGAGGAGGAGGGTTCGACTCCCTTATACCGCTCCTTTTTATGTCTAATTCTTAAGAAACCCGTTTGGGGGAAGTTATGAAAAGAGAACACCTATTTACCCTGATACTTGCCGTTATGTGGACAGGTATGCTGTCGGCGCAGCAATCTAACGAAACAGATTTCACGTCTTCTCCGGCGTTCGGGGATAACTGCACCAGTATATTGGTAGGTCCGAAAGCTACGGAAGACGGTTCGGCTATCACCAGTCACACCTGCGATTCATGGTATCGTACCTGGATGCAGTGGCTGCCTTCCGTGGAATACAAAAACGATACGCTTGTGGAAGTGTATTCAGGAAAGATGCATACGGAATATCCGGCAGGCAAAGAAGGGGTGGAAGTGAAAGGCAAAGTGAAACAGAAAGCGGGGCGCACCTATCGTGTGCTGGATACGGCTTACCCCTGCTTGAACGAGAAACAGCTGGCAATGGGTGAGACCACCTTCGGCGGACGTGATACGATGCGTAACAGCAAGGGCGTGTTTATGATAGAAGAATTAGCCCGCCTTGCCCTTCAACGCTGTTCTTCCGCGCGCGAAGCCATATTGTATATGGGTGAACTGGCGTATGAATATGGTTATGGCGATGGCGGCGAATGCCTGACTATCACCGACCCGAAAGAGGCGTGGATATTTGAGATTCTGGGCGAAGGTCCTGACCAACTCGGTGCCGTGTGGGCGGCGTGCCGTATTCCTGACGACGAAGTGTGTGTGTCGGCCAATATCAGCCGGATAGGCAGTCTCGCACCTCTGCAAGAACCCGCACCGGCAAAGCAGAAGAAAGGCAAGAAAAGTGCCTATCAGCCCCTTGAGAGCGACAACATAATGGCATCGCAGAATGTGTTTGCCGTCGCACGGAAATTGGGACTCTGGGACGGAAAAGAAGAATTCTCGTTCTGGCGCGCATATAGCGGAAAGAACTTCTTTGGCAAAATGCAGAACTATGCCAACCGCGAGTTGTTCATCATGCAGCAACTGGCGCCCTCACTGGGGTTGCATGCCGATATGGACGAATTGCCATTAAGTGTGAAACCCGAACATCCGCTTTCGGTGAAAGAAGTGAGCCGGCTGTTGGGTTCCTACTACGAGGGAACGGAACAAGACCTGACCCAAATGATGCGTGTGCCGAAAAAAGGACGTACGCTGTTCAGTACCGAAAAATGGGAAGACAAAGATAGTATCGTATCCAATTTTGCCAATCCTTGGATGCGCTTTGACGAGATTTCCGCCTACTATGCGATGACGGGTGACAGCCGTTGGGATTGGGTGCGTACGATAGCCGTGCCGCAATGTGCCTATTCCACGGTGATTCAAGTTCGCAGCTGGTTGCCCGATGCAGTGGGCGGTGTATGTTGGATGTCGTTGGACAATCCGGGGCAGTCACCCCGTTTCCCCATTTTCGCAGGTGGAACGGAACTGCCGGCAATGCTGAAGATTTGTGGCCAACATCGCTATCGCGACGATTGCCTGTTGTGGCACTACCGCCAAGCCAATAAACTGGCGGCTGTCCGTTGGGGCATCTGCCGCAAGACATTGGAGCCTGCGCGTGATCATTTCTTGGACAAAGGTTTGCGGGAATTGCCACTGATAGAAACAACCTATCAGCAGATGGCGGAAGAAAACGAAAAGGAGGCAACAGCCCTGCTGAACGATTATACGGCGGATTTTGTCGGTGCCACTGTGCTCCGTTGGGATGAGTTGTATCGCAGCTACTGGCGTAAATTCTGGGCCGGCTTCTAAGCAATACACGGATAATTATTAGGCTATTATTGGGTTATTATTGGGTTATTATTGGGTTATTATTAGGTTATTAAGCCAACGAAAAGCAGAGGAAAGCCTGCTAAAGGACAGAAACACTAGTCCTACTAGTCAAACTAGACCACTAGTCTCACTAGTCCAACACTACTTTAACAATAAATCTGCACGAAAATGCAGATTTATTTTGTTATGTCAAAAAAAAGCATTACCTTTGCAGCGAATTTGAAACACTCTCGTCCCTCTCTCACGGACGTTAAACATGAGGGCACTGGGCTCAACAGTGTAAAAAAGTGAGTACATAAAAGGCGTTTATTGAACGTTGTTTGCGACATCTTGAAATCTTCGCAACATTTCGTAACTAGTCGTGGCAGCAACAATGAATGTCCTCGTGGTGTGTTATATCTATGTCCAACGCCCCTAAAAGGGTTGGGTGGGTTATACATATCGGGCGTGGACTTCGGTTGTTTTTCTACTAGTTACAGGGATTGCGAAGCCCTCAAGATGCGTGAAGAACAAATGAACTTCACGCTTTTTGTGTGTACATACGCACAAACCATAAAAAATAAACATATCGCGGAGTGTGCCGAAAATCCGACAAAGAGTAGGCAAAACTAAAAATTTAATACCATGGCTAGACTATTTTTATTAAATCATCCAGATGCAGAACCTGGATATCACAAAAGGACTATTGGCTCAGTGAACAATCTTTCATGGAATGCTACTATTTCGCATTGGCGAAAGTTTATTCAGCGAGATGGAATGTATTTAGACAATGGAACTCCGAAGTCCTCGTCTCTGTGTTTTTGGGGAGAATACGAACCATACTCACAAGCAACCATCATAAGAAAAACAAAGCCGAAGGCTATTCATACAGATCTGCGGCCAGTACAATTGTTAGCATCTATGCCCCCCAAAGCCTTGAATACGGATCCATACATATATGGATGTTTTCGTAATATATGCTGCAGAAGAAGAGCTAAATATCAAAAGGGAGATATCTTGATTTTCGGTACATTTCAATCAGGTACCATATTCGAGTTTGACACAGTTATTGTCGTAAAAGAAATAATTTCATGTCATAGGATTCCTGCAAACGACCAGTATCGCTTGGCATCAATTGATCCCTTGATAAATCCTCCATTTGATTTTGTAGATGGAGTTGTATATTCTCCAGAAGAGAAGTATTATAGTTTTATTCCATGTTTGCCTCAATGTGATTTTAAAAAGGCCGCAAATTTAGGATTCGCCAAACCATTCCTTGATACCAATGCACTATTTGGTCAAAAGGCTAAACACGGATCTTATGGATGGTCATTAGAAAATATTCCTATGAACAATACACAGGATATGAAACGCTATTGGAAATCCATTGTAAAGGCAGTTGAGGAAGCTGGTTTTAAAGAAGGAATTCTTGTAGATAAAATTGGTAATGAAAAAATCTTTTAATACTCAATAACAATGAAAACAAAAATCTTTTCCCTCCTCCTTGCGCTTGCAGCAAGTGTAGGAGCATTGTGGGCATCCGATACGAGGGTAAATGGTATCTGGTATGATTTCGACAGCAACACAAAGGAGGCATCAGTAACATATAGAGGCCGTGTTTATGGTTTTTATTCAGATGAATATAGTGGTGCCGTGACGATTCCTCCTTCTGTTACGTACGACAATGTCACATACAAGGTGACCGGCATTGGAGAGTATGCTTTCTATGATTGCACCGGTCTGACGAGTATCACCATTCCCAACAGTGTGACCAGCATTGGAATTTCTGCTTTCTCTGGTTGCACCGGTCTGACGAGTATCACGATTCCCAACAGTGTGACCAGCATTGGATATATGGTTTTCTATGGTTGTACCGGTCTGACGAGTATCACCATTCCCAACAGTGTGACCCGCATTGGAAGTAATGCTTTCGATGGTTGCACTAGTTTAACCTCTATCACCATTCCCAACACTGTGACGAGCATTGGAAATTCTGCTTTCTCTGGTTGCACTGGTCTGACGAGTCCTGTCTTTAATGTACATGTATTTGCTTATATGCCAACTTCCTATTCGGGGGCATATACAATCCCTGATGGAATTGAAAGTATTGTCGCTTCTGCTTTCAAAGGTTGCACCGATCTTACAAGTATCACGATTCCCAACAGCGTGACCGGCATTGGAAGTTCTGCTTTCTCTGGTTGCACCGGTCTGACAAGTATCACGATTCCCAACAGCGTGACCGGCATTGGAGGTTCTGCTTTCTCTGGTTGCACCGGTCTGACGAGTATCACGCTTCCCAACAGCGTGACCGGCATTGGAAACTATGCTTTCTATGGTTGCACCGGTCTTACGAGTATCACGATTCCCAACAGTGTGACCCGCATTGGAAGTAATGCTTTCGATGGTTGCACTAGTCTGACGAGTATCACGATTGGTAACAGTGTCACAAGCATTGGAGACTATGCTTTCTGGGATTGCACCGGTCTGACGAGTCCTGTCTTTAATGTACATGTATTTGCTTATATGCCAACTTCCTATTCGGGGGCATATACAATCCCTGATGGAATAGAAAGTATTGCTGGTTATGCTTTCTGTAATTGCACCAGTCTGGCAAGTGTCACCATTCCCAACAGTGTGACCAGCATTGAATCCGATGCTTTCAGGGATTGTACCGGTCTGACAAGTATCACGATTGGCAACAGTGTGACCAGCATTGGAGAACTGGCTTTCTATGGTTGCACCGGTCTGACGAGCGTCACCATTCCCAACAGTGTGACAAGCATTGAAAGGTATGCTTTCTCTGGTTGCACCGGTCTGACGAGTATCACGATTGGTAACAGTGTCACAAGCATTGGAGACTATGCTTTCCGGGATTGCACCGGTCTGACATCTGTTATATGGAACGCGAAGAATTGCGCTAATAGCGGATGTTTCGGCACTCAGGTTGAATCATTTGTATTTGGCAATGAAGTAGAATCCATTCCTGGATCATGTTGCTCTGGTATGAGCAAACTTGCATCCATCACTATTCCCAATAGTGTGACGAGCATTGGAGGGGATGCTTTCTCTGGTTGCACCGGTCTGACGAGCATCACCATTTCCAACAGTGTGACAAGCCTTGGTAATTGGGTTATTACGAACATTAAGAACCTCAAATATGTAGAAGCTCCAGCAGAATTCTTCAATGTAACGGAAACAGACTGGGCTAACTGTCCGAAATATTTGGAAACTGTGGTTGTTAACAAAGGTGAACTGAATGATAATGCATTGGGTGTTATCGGTCGTTCTTACAAAACGCTTAAATCGCTCGATGTTTCTGCAGTCTCTAATGTTGAGTTTGCAGATGAGGCATTCAAGAACTATTATAATTTGGAACAACTGCTGTTGCCTTCTTCTCTTGAGAAAGTAACTTATATGATGGTAGCGGGTTGCAAGAACTTGAAATCCATCGACATCCCAGCCTCTGTGGTAGAAATAGAGCAGAGTGCCTTTGAGGATTGCCGTAGTATAGAAACCATCACATTTGGAGGCGACCCCGCCATGGCTGCTCCTGGGCGCTCATTCGCTCCTGCGGCAACCAGCCAACTCAAGCGCATCGGAAACTGGGCTTTCTACAACGCACATCAATTGCAGCACTTGGATATTCCGGAAGGCGTAACAGAAATAGGAGATGGCGCATTCTACGGTTGTACATATTTGCAGGATTTGGTGGTTCCTTCTTCTGTTCAGGCAATTGGTGACAACTGCTTCGCTCTCTGCGCTAAGATGACTAAGATTACTGTCAACTCGACCACGCCTCCGACGATTGAGGCTAAGACCTTCTTTGATGTCAAACGTCAGATACCTGTATATGTACCTGACAATTGTGTTGATGCGTACGAGAACGACCAATACTGGAGCGAGTTTAATATTGTAGGTCAGTCCGCTTCCCCGTTAGGCATTGAAGAAGTGATGAAGAATACTGACGCTTCCGCTTCTGTCCGCAAAGTGATGCAGAACGGCAGACTCTACATCCTCCGTGACGGCAAAGCCTATACTGTCACAGGAACAGAAGTGAAATAATCGTGCCGTAAGGTAAGAAGTAACCCCAGGTTAAAAGAACAAACAATAAAAAAATAAAATAAAACGATTATAACAAGGAGTAAGCCTCCTGCCTAATATCCAAATGGAATGTTTCAAAAGTAATGGATATGAGATATATGTTTTTCAATACTGATTTTAACAAAGATATTAGCACCTGGCATCTAAATACAGAAGCAGACATAGATAAGATGTTCCAAAGTTGTGCCATTCACGATAATTATAAACCAAAGAAATAATAAAGTCAACTAACAATATGAAAACAAAAATCTTTTCCATCCTCCTTGCGATAGTAGCAAGTGCAGGAACATTATGGGCATCCGATACAGAGGTAAATGGTATCTGGTATGATTTCGACAGTAACAAAAAGGAGGCATCAGTAACGTATAGAGGCAGTTATCCTTTTTCTTATTCAAATGAATATAGTGGTGCTGTGACGATTCCTCCTTCTGTTACGTACAATAATAATACATACAAGGTGACCGGCATTGGAACTTATGCTTTCCGTGATTGCACCGGTCTGACGAGTATCACCCTTCCCAACAGTGTGACCAGCATTGGAGAACTGGCTTTCTATGGTTGCACCGGTCTGACGAGCGTCACCATTCCCAACAGTGTGACCATCATTGGAGATAATGCTTTCTGGGATTGCACCGGTCTGACGAGCGTCACCATTCCCAACAGTGTGACAAGCATTGAAAGGTCTGCTTTCTATGGTTGCACCGGTCTGACGAGTGTCACCATCCCCAACAGTGTGACCAGCATTGGAAACTCTGCTTTCTATGGTTGCACCGGTCTGACGAGTATCACGATAGGCAACAGTGTGACCGGCATTGGAAACTCTGCTTTCTATGGTTGCACCAATCTGACATCTATTGTGGTCAATAGTGGCAATACGAAATACGACAGCCGCAATAATTGTAATGCCATTATCGAAACGGCCACCAACACATTGATAGCAGGTTGCAAAAATACGGTCATTCCCAACAGTGTGACCCGCATTGGAGAGAGGGCTTTCTATTATTGCACCGGTCTGACGAGTATCACGATTCCCAACAGTGTGACCAGCATTGATGATTATGCTTTCCTGCATTGCACCGGTCTGACGAGTATCACGATTCCCAACAGTGTGACTGGCATTGGAGATAGGGCTTTCTATGAATGCACCGGTCTAACGAGTATCACGATTCCCAACAGTGTGACCAGCATTGGAAGGGATGCTTTCAATGGTTGCACCGGTCTGACCTCTCCGGTATATAATGCCCATTGTTTTGCCTATATGCCTAAATCCTATAGTGGTGCTTATACAATTCCTGACGGTATTAAGCAGATAGCAGGTGGTGCTTTCTATGGTTGCACCGGTCTAACGAGTATCACGATTCCCAACAGTGTGACCGGCATTGGATATGATGCTTTCTATGGTTGCACCGGTCTGCCTGTTGAAAATAACTTACGGTATGC
>CACZFM010000006.1 GCA_902780495.1 uncultured Bacteroidales bacterium | reverse complement strand
TTGAAATCTGATACAGTTCTTTTCAGTTCCTCCCGTAGGGGTTGTTGGATATATGCTCCGAAGCGACAGTGGATTCCGCGCATGGGGCGTGGAACACTGGAGGTGTCCGATGGGACGGGCAGTCGCAGAGCGGGCATATATCACGCAGTCCATTAGGAACTGAAAAGAAAAAGACGAAGTCTTAATCCGTCACAGTGCCATTCTTCCCTGTGCTGATAATCACTGCATTACAAAGAAAATGCAATAAAAATGCAAAAAAGTTGCATTTCAGGTGATAGATTTTGCCTCTTTTTTGCATTATATATGGAGGGGTATATGGATAATTTCCTCGAAAGCCGCCTAACCTCTGCTTAAGGTCGGCTTAACCTCTGCCGGAAAGTCGCGCAAGAGACGCGCGAGATATGCTTGAGATATGCTACGGAAAAAAAAGCAAAAAAAACTTGCATATCTCAAAAAAAAGCACTACCTTTGCACCCGAAATGCTGCGTAAAAACATCGCACCCCTTATGCAGACAGTAAACACCAAAGAGAAGATAGACGTATTTGTTAAGGATGTCACTTCTTCTAAATAGTAAAATAGTATGCAATATTCATTGAAAGAAGTTTTTGCGCCTAAACTGGCACACACGCTCCGTCATTACACGCGCACGCAGTTCGCGCAGGATGCGCTTGCAGGTATCATTGTCGGCATAGTGGCCATCCCATTGGCGATAGCGTTCGGTATCTCTTCGGGCGTGGGACCGACCGAAGGTCTTGTCACTGCCATCATTGCCGGTCTTTTGATTTCGCTGTTTGGCGGAAGCAAGGTGCAGATTGGCGGACCCACCGGCGCATTCATTGTCATCATCTATGGCATCATCCAGCAGTATGGGCTGGCGGGACTGACTATAGCCACTGTCATGGCGGGTATTCTCCTCATTCTGATGGGATTGGCGCGTTTCGGGTCTATCATCAAGTTCGTGCCTTATCCTGTTATTGTTGGCTTCACGGCAGGTATTGCTGTGACGATTTTTTCCACGCAGATGAATGATTTCTTCGGTCTCGGATTGACCGATGTGCCTGCCAATTTCGTTGACAAGTGGATTTTCTACGCAGGACATTTCGCCGTCAATCCGTGGGCAGTTGGCATTGGCGTCTTTTCGCTCTTGATATGTATTTGTATGCCGTTGGTTACCAAACGTGTACCCGGCTCATTAGCTGCAATTGTGTTCGCCACCTTGGCGGTATGTGCCCTCAAAGAGTGGGCGCCCGATTCATGGGGGATAGCATCGTTGCAGACCATCGGTGACCTCTATGAACTGCCGCACGGCATACCGGCACCTCACATGCCTGCTTTGCAGTTGGCGGAGGGAGAGTCACTTTTCACATTGATACAGAAACTCTTTCCTTCGGCTTTCACGATTGCTATGTTGGGAGCCATTGAGTCCTTGCTCTCTGCAATGGTGGCGGATGGTGTTATTGGAGATAAGCACAACTCGAACACCGAACTTATTGCACAGGGCGCGGCGAACATTGTTGTTCCTTTCTTTGGCGGCATTCCTGCTACGGGAGCCATCGCACGCACCATGACCAATATCAACAACGGCGGACGTACGCCCGTGGCAGGAATCATCCATGCCATAGTATTGTTGTTGGTGTTGTTTTTCTTCGGTCAATTGGTTGGACTTATTCCGATGTCCTGCCTTGCCGCCGTACTGATCATGGTGGCTTACTCTATGTCGGGTTGGAAAACCATAGTCGGCCTCATTCGGCATCCGTCTCGTGACCTTTGGGTGCTTTTAATTACGTTTTTCCTGACCGTTATTTTCGACCTCACAGTGGCTATCGAAGTCGGCATTTTGCTTGCACTCGTACTCTTCCTCATGCGTACCAGTGAAGAGACGCATATTCGTACTTTCCATAAGGAGATTGACCCGAACGAAGATACCGACGTGCAGTCTAATCTGGAGCATCTGACCATTCCTGATGGGGTGGAGGTGTATGAGATTGACGGACCGTATTTCTTCGGCATTGCCAACCGTTTTGATGATGTGATGGGCCATGTGTCGGGAGAGAAATACCCGATACGCATCATCCGTATGCGTAAAGTGCCTTTTGTGGATTCTACGGCAATGCACAACCTGGAGATGCTTATCCGCCGTTCGCACCGCGAGGGAATGACCATTATCCTTTCTGGCGTCAAGGAGCATGTGCACAAGCAGTTGCAGAAAGGAGGGATTGAGCAGATGATGAATCCCGAAAACATTTGTCCGAACATACACGTGGCGCTCAATCGTGCCAAAGAATTGTTACCATGAACAGAATGGCAGATTCGGCCGGCAAACCGGTAGATACGATTGTCTTTGACCTTGGCGGCGTACTCATCAACTTGAATGTGGAACGTTGTATGGCGGCGTTTGAGGCGCTGATGGGCGAACAGACCATGCGCGATGTGTTAGGCATGGACAAGCGCGGTGAAGGGGTCAAGTCTGTGAGTATTGCCGGCAAGCAGTTGATGGCGGACTTTGAACGCGGACGGATTGACAGTGATGATTTTATCCGTCAGGTGCTGCGTTATTGCCGTCCCGGTACAACGCAGCAGCAGGTCGTAGATGCTTGGATGGCCATGTTGGGTGATTTGTCGCAAGAACGGCTGAATATTGTGGAACGGCTACGCTGTGAAGGCTATCGGGTCTTTCTCTTATCCAACGGCAATGACCTGCATTTCGATTTCATCGACGGCAAGTATGGTTTGGAGGCACGTTTTGAACACTTGTTCCTGTCGCAAAGGATGCACATGGCGAAACCGGAGGAAGCTATTTTCCTTGAAGTAGTGCAGACCATTGCTGCCGGTTGGAAAGGAGAGGGTGTGTACAACCCGCATCGTACGCTGTTCGTTGACGACATAGAAACCAACCGCCGTGCAGCGGAACATTATGTTGGTTGGCAGACATGCGCAAGTCTCGCCCAATTGACGGATAAATTAAACTTACCTGCGACCTACGAGCGACCTACGCAAGTTTATTGCTCGCGTTCGCGAGCGGTGTATGGATGATGAGGCAAATATTTGAAGTATCTTCGGACGCCGCCGGCGCTTCGCGCATTCCCCCGAACATACGTTCGCACCCTTGTGCGAACAGCAAATAAAAACGCGCATAAGTCTCCTAAAACAAGCTTTCTGCGACTTTTGCACGTTTTTATTTGCATATTCCAAATATTTGTTGTACTTTTGCACTCTGTTTTGAGAAAATGACCGGTATCAACGACATAGTACGACCGATAGAGGGTGAGTTCCAGGCTTATATCCGCTACTTCGAAAGCCTGTTCAAAGACTCCAATCCCTTGCTGAATGACGTGCTTGCGTATGTAAGCCTTAAACGCGGCAAACAGTTGCGGCCGCGTTTGGTGTTGCTGGCCGCCAAACTATGTCACGGCATCACCGACAAGACACTGCTTTCGGCTGCCGCCCTCGAACTGCTGCATACAGCATCACTTATTCATGATGATGTGGTGGACCGCTCACCCCTCCGCAGAGGACATGAGGCCGTTCATACCCGTTGGAACAACAAGGTTGCCGTCTTGGCGGGCGATTATCTGTTGGCACGGGTAATCGGCTTGGTGGCAGAGGTGCATAATGCACAGATACTCAATATTGTATCGAACATAGGGCGTACACTCAGTTCGGGTGAACTACTGCAGATTCATGCCAAGCAGTCAATGTGGATATCCGAACAGCAGTACTATGAAGTGATTAGTCAGAAAACCGCCAGTCTCTTTGCCGCGTGCATGGAAGCCGGTGCCGCATCTTCGGGTGCCACGATGCGACAGACCACCGCCCTGCGAGAGTTCGGCTGGCATCTCGGTATGTGTTTCCAACTCAAAGATGATGTGTTGGATTACTCCGATAGCGAGGAACTGGGCAAACCCACGATGAGCGATGTGTTTGACGGCAAACTGACCCTTCCTCTTCTTATATCTTTGCAACGTGCGCCACAAGGGGAAGCAGAGCAGGTGAAGACTTGGGTGGAAGCCTATCTGGCCGGAGCTTCGCAGTTGCCACACGATGAATTGGAGCAGGAAGTGAAGTCGCTTGTTCTCCGATATGACGGTATTCACTATGCTTACCGGAAGATGCAAGAGCACAAACAAAAAGCCGTGGAAATGCTATCCGTCTTCCACGACTCAACTGCCAAACAGGCATTGATAGATTTGTTAGATTACACGATCAATCGCGTCCATTAGTTCCTGACGCTTGTTGTCATCCTCCACAGTATCAACGACATCCGCCGTGAATGCGCGCAATAGCAGTTTGCGCCCTTCTTCGCGTGAGATGCAACGCTGCTGCATATAAAAGAGAGACGACTCATCCAATTGTCCGGTGCTTGCCCCATGGGATGCTTTCACATCATCGGCATAAATCTCCAGCTGCGGCCTTGTGCGCATAAGGGCGGTATCGCTCAGCAGTAGATTTCGGTTAGTCTGTTCCGCCTCCACTTTCTGCGCATCCTGTGCAATCGTCATTTCTCCGAAAAACTCGCCTTGCGCATGGTCAGCAAGGATGAATTTCACGGTTTGTGCAGAAGTGCCTTGTCCTTTCTCATGGCACATGCGCGTGTGTAGTGCTGCCTTGTCATTGCCTCGGAGCAGGAAAAGAGCATAAATCTCCGTGCGGCATCCCGTTCCCGTTTGACGGACATGCAAAGTGTTGCGCAGATTGAGCGCCTGCCCGTCCCGTGCGATGCGGAAGAGATGGATGCGCAACGTGGAGTCCGGCTCTTGCACAAAAACAGTGTCCAGCGCCTCTCCATCGGAAATGACCAAGTTGATATGTTCGCCGGTATGAATTATTTGTTCAGCCATTCGTAACCTTTCTCTTCCAATTCCAATGCCAGTTCTTTGGAACCTGTTTTCACGATTTGTCCGTCCGCCAGCACATGCACAAAGTCGGGCACAATGTAATCAAGCAGCCGCTGATAGTGAGTGATGACAATAGAAGCGTTGTCTTTGGTTTTCAGTTTGTTAACGCCATTCGAAACAATGCGCAAGGCATCGATATCAAGTCCCGAATCGGTTTCATCCAATATGCTGAGGCAGGGTTCCAGCATCGCCATCTGGAATATTTCGTTCTTCTTCTTCTCACCACCGGAGAAGCCTTCGTTCACGGAACGGTTGTTCAGCTTGTCCGCCATCTCTACGAGCGCTTTCTTTTCGCGCATCAGTCGCAGGAACTCGGTAGCAGACAAAGCGGACTTTCCCTCATAGGCGCGCTTCTCGTTCACGGCCGTACGCATGAAATTAACCATGCTCACCCCGGGTATTTCCACGGGATACTGGAAACTGAGGAACACTCCTTCGCGGGCACGCTGTTCGGCCGGCATTTCCAATAGGTTCTTGCCTTTTAGCCACACTTCTCCTTCCGTCACCGTATAGGCGGGATGGCCTGTCAGCACGGCGCTCAGGGTGGATTTGCCGGCTCCGTTCGGCCCCATAATGGCGTGAACTTCTCCTGCATGGATAGTCAGATTGACTCCTTTCAGAATCTCTTTGCCGCCGATGGAAGCGTGCAAGTTCTTTATTTCAAGTAATGTATTCATTGCAAATAATGCCGCATGGTACGGCTCTGTTGTGTTTTGCGGGTGCAAAGGTACTGCTTTTTTGGGACATGTACAACTTTTTTTGCAAAAAAGAGCACTTTTTTATTTGGATATTCCAAATATTTGTCGTACCTTTGCAGCCGAATTGGAAGAAGTTGTTTTTTAGACAAGAAAAATATAATAAGTATGAGGCATATTCTTTTCACAATCCTTTCCGTATTGCTTTTCGTGGGAACCGTTTCCTCACAATCGCAAAAGACAGAAACGTATGTGCGCTGTGTGGCGTTCTACAATCTGGAAAACCTGTTCGACACCATCCATGATGAGGGTAAGAATGACTATGAGTATCTGCCCGATGGCGGCATGAAATGGACCGCGTTCAAATACGAAAACAAAGTGAACAACATGGCCTACGCCATCTCCCAACTAGGAACAGACGAAGACCCTCGCGGTGCGATGCTGGTAGGTGTGTCGGAGGTGGAGAACATGAACTGCCTGCGCGACCTCTGTGCCAAACTGAAAGATTACAATCGCACCTACGAACCCATTCTGCTGGAAGGTCCCGACCGTCGTGGTGTGGATGTCGGCCTGCTCTACAACCCTGCGATGTTCAAGGTCACTACCACCAAAGGTTATGAACTGAAAGCTCACTATGCCGATGGAAATGTGGTGCGCAGTCGTTATGAGTTACTGGTGTCCGGATATATACTGGGCAACGGCCGTCCGGAAAAGATACACGTCATCGTCAACCACTGGCCGTCGCGCTATGGCGGAGAGTTGTCGTCCCGTGCCACGCGTGATACGGCGGCTATGCTGTGTGCTACCATTGTGGATAGTATCTACCGCGTGGAACCTCGTGCTAAAGTTATCATTATGGGTGACCTGAATGATGACCCGTATAGCCACAGTTGCGCTGATGTGCTGTTGGCCAAAAAGACGCGCGAAGAAGTGCCTGAACACGGATTGTTCAATACGATGTGGCAGAAACTGGAGCAGGGCGTCGGGTCGCTTGCCTATCAGGGAAGTTGGAATTTGTTCGACCAGATAATTATCTCCGAGCCGCTGATGAACGAGAAGTTGGAGAGCGGCAAGTGGATATACTGGAAGTCGCAAATCTTCAACAAGCCTTTCCTGACCGTTCAGGAAGGCAAGGACAAAGGAACGCCTCTTCGCACGCACAAGGGTGGTGTATGGCAGAACGGCTACGGCGACCACTATCCGACAATGATTTATCTTATCAAGCAGAAATAGACGAACATGGAAGAAATTCTCAAATACAATAGCTCGCCTATCCGTATGCGCAACTACGGACGCATCCTTCAGGAGATGATTGCCGTTGCGGCAACGGAACAGGATGAGGCGACTCGCAAAAAGATGACCATCTTCATCGCCCGCAGTATGCGTTGCAAGAATATGGCATGGAATAAGGACCAAGAAGCCGGTATGGCTCGCATCAAGCAGGATATCCTTACGCTCTCGGAGGGCCGCCTTAGTTGTGATTTTCCTGAATTTGAGGCGGAATACCAGCGCAATGTGCCCAATATCCCGTCTCAACAAGGAAAAAAGAAAAAGTAAGCACTTGGCTTACTCTTGCTTGGGCTGCCGTATATAATGCGGCATCTCTTGCGGAATTTCCATCGAAAGTTCCATCAGTCCGGCAAAGTTGCCGTGGTCATACCAGGGAACCTGGTAGATGAGTTTCTTTATACCGTTCTTCTCGATGGTATAGACGTTCTTTCGTTCCTCTGCATAGAGCGACCGCAGTATTTCTGCAGCGCGTGGCGGATGGCAGTCGTAGAGGTTACGGCCGATAATTTTTTCGCCGTGGCTATTCACATCGGCGGAACGTTGGTTCATATCCAATATATTACCATCGCGGTCACTGATAGTGATCGCGATGGGTAATTCTTCGAAGTAAGTTTCCATATTACTCTTCGTCCTTTTGGCTATCGGCGTATGCTTTTACAAGTTTGTCTTGTACATCGCCTGGCACGAGTTCATAGCTCTTGAAGCGCATGGTGAACGTAGCGCGTCCACCGGTAAGGCTGCTCAGCGTTGTGCTGTAGCTCGACATCTCTGCCAGCGGAACGAGAGCTTTCAGGCGCTGGAAGTTCTTCTCGGCTTCCATACCAAGCACCATACCGCGACGGCCGTTGATATCTGACATCACGTCACCCATCAACTCACCGGGAACGAGAACCTCTACTTCATAGATAGGCTCCAGCACTTTCGGTGCAGCGTTGCGGAATGCTTCGGCAAAGGCGTTACGACCTGCAAGACGGAACGATATTTCGTTACTGTCTACGGGGTGCATCTTGCCGTCATATATAATTACGCGTACGTCGCGCGCGTAGGAACCGGTGAGAGGACCTTGCTCCATACGATCCATCAGTCCTTTCAGAATGGCAGGGATGAATCGGGCATCGATAGCACCGCCGACGATGGAGTTAATCAGAATCAGTTTACCGCCCCATTCCAGAGGTATCTCCTGCGTATCTTTCACGGAGATGCGGTATTCCTGGTTGCCGAACTTATAGACTTCCTTCACGGGAACACCTTCTTCGTACGGCTCTACAATCAGGTGAACTTCACCGAACTGACCCGAACCACCGGATTGTTTCTTGTGACGATAGTCGGCACGAGCAGCCTTGGTGATGGTCTCGCGATACGGAATCTTCGGTTCCTCGAACTTCACCATCATCTTATCGTTGTTCTCCAAGCGCCATTTCAGAGTGCGCAGGTGGAATTCGCCTTGACCGCTTACGATGGTCTGGCGCAGTTCTTTGGACTGCTCGATGATCCATGTCGGGTCTTCTTCATGCATACGGGTCAGCAGTGCGGACAGTTTCTCCGAGTCAGCCTCGTTCTCCGGACGGATGGCACGGCGGAACTTGGGATCGGGATACTGGATAGCAGGGTAGGTGAGGTCGCAATCTTTGGCATTAAGCGTGTTGCCCGTGCGTGTATCTTTCAGTTTAACGGTTGCTGCAATGTCACCGGCCACAACTTCGTCCACAGGCACGCGGTTGGCACCTGCCACGCTGTACAATTGCGAAATGCGCTCTTTGCTCCCGCGGTCCATATTCTGCATGTCGTCACCGCCATGCACTGTACCTTGCATCACCTTGAAATAGTTCACTTCACCGATGTGCGGCTCAATGGAGGTCTTGAAAATGAACAGTGAGGTCGCAGCGGTTGCGTTGGGCTCCACTTCCTTGCCTTCTTGTGTCTTGGGTTTCGGAGCCGTTGCTACGGACGGGGCCATTTCGCCTAGGAAGTCCATCAGACGGCGTACGCCCATATCTTTCAGACCGGAAGTGCAGATAACGGGATAGAAACCGCCTCCTGCAAACACGCTCTCCAAGCCTGCGATGGTCTCTTCCTCGCTCAGGGTACCCTGGTCAAAGAATTTCTCCATCAGTTCCTCATTGGCTTCTGCGGCGAGTTCTTGCAGGCTGCTCTTGAGCTCTTCCACGCGTGCTTGTTCTTCAGCGGGAATATCTTTCATTTCGGGTGTACCGCCTTCTGCTTTCCACACCAGCATCTTGTTCTTCAGCACGTCAATAGCGGCGTTGAAACCTGCACCGGGGTTCAGCGGATATTGGATGGTCACCACTTTCTTGCCGAAGTACTCTTTCAGCGATTCCATGGTGCGTTCCATGTTGGCATTCTCGTGGTCGCATTTGTTGATGACGAACACGATGGGTTTCTGTGCATTTTCTGCAAGACGGAAGTTGTTCTGTGTGCCCACTTCCACACCACCGTTCGCGGTCAGAGCGATAACGGCGGTATCCACCACGTTCAGTGCGGTTACCGTACCGCCGCAGAAGTCATCCGAACCGGCGCAGTCAATGATATTCAGTTTCTTGCCGCCGAACTCGATATTGCAGATGGTCGGGAACACCGAGTATCCGTACTCTTTCTCCACGGGGAAATAGTCACTCACGGTGGTTTGCGCTTCCACCGAGCCGCGACGTTTGATAACGCCGCTTTCGAACAGCATCGATTCCATCAGGGTGGTCTTACCGCTTCCGCTGCCACCGATTAGGGCGATGTTCTTGATTTCGTTTGCTTGATAAACTTTTGCCATAATTTTTATGTTTTCTATTAGGTTCAAAATGAATTGCTCGCAAAGGTACGCTTTTTTTGCCATACTTGCAACTTTTCTCAGAAAAAAATGCACCAACGGATGCAAAAAATGTTTTTTTTACTACTTTTTGACCCTTTTTACGGCAATTTTTGCAATATGGAGGTTGCAAAATAAAAAGAAACTCAAATATATTTGGCAGTTTCCGAAAAAATGATTACCTTTGCACCCGCTTTTAAGAAAAGCGTCCTAACGACGAACGTAATATATTTATTTGAGATTAAGATATGAAAAACATTGATTTGACCAAGTATGGCATCACGGGGGCTACCGTGATTGCGCACAATCCTTCCTACGAGTACCTCTTTGCTGAGGAAACCAAATCCACGCTCACCGGTTATGAAAAAGGCCGGGAGACCGAGCTGGGGGCTGTAAATGTAATGACCGGTATCTATACCGGACGTTCGCCTAAGGACAAATATATCGTTATGGACGCGAACTCCAAGAACACTGTTTGGTGGACCAGCGAGGAGTATAAGAACGACAATCACCCCATGTCCGAAGAGGTTTGGGCGAAAGTGAAAGACTTGGCTGTTAAGGAGCTTTGTAACAAGAACTTATATGTCGTTGACGCCTTCTGTGGCGCGAATAAGGACACCCGTATGGCCGTTCGTTTCATCGTTGAAGTGGCTTGGCAGGCGCATTTCGTAAAGAACATGTTCATCCAGCCGAGCGAAGAAGAGTTGGCTAATTTCGAACCCGATTTTGTTATCTATAACGCTTCGTTGGCAAAGGTGGATAACTACAAAGAGTTGGGTCTGAACAGCGAAACCTGTGTGGCATTCAACACCACCAGCCGCGAGCAGGTTATCCTCAACACCTGGTATGGCGGTGAAATGAAAAAGGGTATGTTCTCTATGATGAACTACTACCTGCCGCTTAAGGGCATCGCTTCCATGCACTGCTCTGCCAATACGGACATGAACGGCGAGAACACCGCTATCTTCTTCGGACTTTCCGGAACGGGTAAAACCACGCTTTCCACCGACCCCAAACGTCTGCTTATCGGTGATGATGAGCACGGATGGGATGATCAGGGTGTTTTCAATTTCGAAGGAGGTTGCTATGCCAAGGTCATCAATCTGGACAAGGAGTCCGAGCCCGATATCTACCGTGCTATCCGTCGCAACGCTCTCTTGGAGAACGTTACCGTGGATGCCAACGGCAAAATCGATTTCGCCGATAAGTCTGTCACCGAGAACACGCGCGTATCCTACCCCATCAATCATATTGAGAAGATTGTGCGCCCTGTTTCCGCGGGTCCGGCTGCCAAGAATGTTATCTTCCTCAGCGCCGATGCTTTCGGGGTGCTGCCGCCGGTTAGCATCTTGACGCCCGAACAGACCAAGTACTATTTCCTCTCCGGCTTTACCGCCAAGTTGGCAGGCACCGAGCGCGGTATCACCGAGCCTACGCCTACGTTCTCGGCTTGCTTCGGACAGGCCTTCCTCGAGTTGCATCCTACCAAGTATGCAGAGGAACTTGTCAAGAAGATGGAGAAATCGGGTGCAAAGGCTTATCTCGTGAACACCGGATGGAACGGTACGGGCAAACGTATCTCTATCCGCGACACGCGTGGTATTATTGACGCTATTCTTTCCGGCGCTATCCTTTCTGCGCCTACGAAACATATCCCATACTTCAACTTCGAAGTACCTACCGCTCTTCCGGGCGTGGATCCTGCTATCCTCGATCCCCGCGACACCTATGCTGAGCCCGCTCAGTGGGAAGAAAAAGCCAAAGACCTGGCTGCTCGTTTCGTCAAAAACTTCAAAAAGTACGAGACCAACGAAGCGGGTAAGGCACTTGTGGCTGCAGGCCCTGCCCTGTAACCGCAGGTTAATTGGATGATTTTGATTGTTATTGGGAAATCACAAGGTCGCTAAACCTTGTGATTTCTTTTTCCCAACAAACCACTTTTATACCCAATTTTAACAAAAAATTGAATCAAAATCACAGTTTTTTGTCAAAAAACTTGCATAGTTCAAAAAAAAGCAGTACTTTTGCACCCGCATTTGGTTCACAGTCCATAATGTGAACAACGAACAAATGCTTTGGAAAGATGGCGGAGTGGTCGATCGCGGCGGTCTTGAAAACCGTTGACCTGAGAGGGTCCGGGGGTTCGAATCCCTCTCTTTCCGCAAGACTTTCATTACAAGAGCGAGTCCAAGCTCGCTTGAGTGAGCGAATGAAATGAAAGGCTTGGACAAGGTGCCGGCGGCAGCTTGTCGGGTTTTCGGGGGAATTGCAAAGCAAGGCGGAGTCCGAATCCCTTTCTTTCTCTCAGCAAGAAATCCCTCTCTTTCCGCAGAAAAATGTCGGATTCTTTCGGCTTTTTTTTGCGTCTATTCTCGGACTAAACACGATAGATATACGATAGATACACGATAGATATACGATAGATATACGATAGATATACGATAGATACACGATAGATATACGATAGATATACGTTAGATACACGTTAGATATACGATAGATAACAGGGTCATTATCGGGAGATTGGCGGCACGCCGCTCCATCCGTCCGACACATAAATAGTAACAAAACATAAATTTTTTCAAACCATGTCTAAAGTAACCCCTTCATCTCAGTTTGACCAATTCAGTGGCAAACTTTCTGCTTTCGACCGCAATGTATTGCGTACGCGTAACGGCCGCATACACTCGTATGTGATTCACAATCCCTACAAGGGACCTTTGGCGGAGAGCCGCAAAAGTGCGATTAACACCTTTGCCCAAGCCGTGCGTCAATGCAAGGAGGAAATGATGGATGAGGCCAAATGGCTCAGTGGAAAAAACAATATCTGCAGTACACCAAAACGGCTGCCAAGACTGCGGCTCGTGCGAACGCCAAGGTCTATAGCACGCTTCGTGGCTTTATCATTGCCACGCTTTCAGCCCGTCTCCGCGCTGCCGAATAAATGACGGTCGTATCGGTTACGCCTCTTTCTTGTTGAATAGAATAAGTTTGCGGGCAAAGAAGTTCCAGAAGAACACGATTGCTGTCGAAATCAGTTTGGACAGCCGGTAGTCTATGCCGCAGAGGTCAGTCCCTGCGTAAATAATCAGTTCGTTCAGTCCTAAACCGATCACGCCTATAACGGCGAAAATCAGGAACTCAAACTTTCTGTTACTTTGTGTATGGCTGGCAAACACCCACGATGTACTCATCAGGTAGTTCACCGTCAGTCCCACCATGAAAGCGATGGCCGCGGACACTAAATGATGAATACCCAGCCATTCCGTGCAACCTATCAGTGTGCCGTAATCCGCTACGAATGCCACGCCGCCCACAAAACCGTAGCGGAACAATTGCAGTAGCCAGTTTTGGGTCGGGGCTACCAACAGGGTCTCTGCCAATTGCTTTAGTTTGCTCATGCTTATTCGGTTTGTGTGGCGTTGTCTCTCAGTTCGCGTACCGCCCGTTCGCGGTCGAAGCGAAGTAGGTAGGTATGGGTATTCTCGTAGTGTGCCACCATCTCAGGAAAATACTGCTGGTATTGTTGCACGGCGGGAAAGAGATAAAGATAGGTGGAACTGTAGCCCAGTGCATCCAGCACAACGTAATCTACCTTCTTGTCTGCCAAATCAAGTATCAGCTCTTTCGCATCCTTGGTGTATTTGTAGTTCACGCCTGGCAGACCGCTTTGCATCCAGAACATCTGCGGTTTGCGGCTGCATACCACCGAACCTTCGGGCGCTATTTTCTTGAGTTGTTTGCCAAGACTGAAGAATTGCACGTATTGTGGCGGATATTTCTGTTTGGCTTGTTGAACCTCGCTTTCTATACCTTCTTTCGCACCGATAAAGGTAAGGCACAGTAGCAGAGCCACACCGGGAAACAGTACTTTCGGATGCTTGTGGCATATCCATTCTGCAATCTGCCAAACGCCGCACAGCAGGCCTGCCGCCAGCAACGGCAGTACGGAAGTGATGTAGCGGTTACCGCTGGGGGTGGAGAAGATGGATATCAGCCCTAAAGTGGCGGCAAGGTAGCCCATCAGTCCCCAACGCAGACGGTCTGTCCGCCAATAGCCGATAAGAATCACAGCAAGCACAATGGCTCCGGTCACATAAATGCCGAGGCTGTATTCAGGATTGTCACAGTTCACGTCTATATAAGGGAAGATGGTGTTGGGGATAGCGTTAAAGACGAGCATCTTCAGGGTTTGGAAGAAGCGACCGATTACTTCGCTTATGGTCAGCGTGCCTGCATCGGGTTGGAAGGGATTGCTGAGCATAATGGTGTCGATGTATCGGTTTCCGTTTAGCCCTAACAGTTTATTGCGCAGCATATAGGGGATGCACCCGATTACGAATCCGGCGGCAGTGGTCAGCAGAGCCACCCATCTGCGGCGGACGAGCAGCAGCAGTCCCACACCGGCCACCAAGGCTAAACCTTGGGTGCGGATATGGTAGTTCAGCACCAGCATACATATCATCACCCACAGCCACGGACTGCGCAGTTCCGAACGCCAACTGATAGGTTCTTTGTCCTCTTCCTTTCCGGCATACAGGCGCGCCAGAGCATAGAACACAAGGGCGGAGGTGAAGAAGAACGACGCTTCGCTCATCATCATGGTGGAGAAGTGCCACAGTCGCGGACAGAACAATCCGGCTGCCGAGGCGGCAAGACTGATATCCCATCGCATACCCAACTGCAGCAGAGTGAAGAATAGCAGCAGTATGCCGCCAAGCACAAACAACTCGTTCAGCCATTTCTGTGCCACAATGCTGTCTGTCATTACGCGCAGCGGAGCCATCAGCAGCGGATAACCTGGAGGGAAGTTGCTGGTCGGACCCATACTGGGATGCGACAGGTCGCTGTAGCCGTGACCTGTTGCAAGCGAAGTGGCATAGATATAGTAACTGAAGTTATCTCCGTTCAAATCGGGCTTGGTGTTGAATGTCTTGCTGGCGAGGATGAACCATATGATTGTCAGCAGGGCGCAGCAACCCGTCAGTAGCCAGCGGTTGTTATTTGCTTTCATGGTATTCGGCTTCTGTATTTACGTTCCAGATGTTTGTCTTGTCCTCCAACTGGTTGTCGCGGATGGCACGCACAGCCTCAAAGGCGGTTAACATAGAGTGGTCCATATTGTTGTAGCGATGTTGCCCGTTGCGGCCCAGACAGAAGAGGTTAGGCACGGTGTCTAAGAACTTCCGCACGCAGTCCAGTTGGTAGTAACTGCCGTAATAGGCAGGGTAGGCCTTGCGTATCCGTACGTGGCAGGCATCCAGCACATCCTCTTCGCGGATGATATCTATCTTGGCAAGTTCGGCTTTGGCAGTGCGGATGAAGTCTTCGGGAGAGGTGTTCCACATCGCATCGCCTTCGGTGCAGAAGTATTCCAAGCCTATCCACATCGTGTTCTCGTAGTCTTTCACCAAATAGGGTGACCAGTTGTTGAACACTTGCAGACGCCCTATTTTTACGTCGCGTTCCTGAATGTATATCCAAGTGTCGGGCACGCGTTCGGCGTAGGTCTTCAGTTTGGTCTCGTTGCGTATCTTTAGTTTGCTGACCAGCAGACCGACGGTGATGAAATCGCGGTAGGGTAGGGCTTGCGCTACCTGTTGCACCTCTTCGGGTACTCGTATGCCTTGCAGACTTGGAACAAGGTCTTTCAATGGCATGGTGGAGAGGAAGAAGTCGCAGGGTATCGTCTCTTCCTTTCCCTCAACGGTCTGTACGCGCACGCTTGTCACGCGCCCGTCTTGTACGTTCACACCCGTCACGCTCGTTTGCAGGCGCACTTCGCCTCCGCGGGCTTGCACATCATGGGCCACTGTCTCCCACAATTGGCCGGGACCGTATTTGGGATAGATAAACTGTTCGATAAGGGAGGTCTCTACATGGGTATTGTCTTTGGTGCCGAACGATTTGCGCCACATGTCTTTCAGCACAGCGATGATGGAGAGTCCTTTCACACGCTGGCTGCCCCAGTCTGCACCTAACTTGGACGGATGGATACCCCACACTTTCTCTGTATAGTCCTCAAAGAACATCTCGTATAGCGGTCGCCCGAAGCGGTTGATGTAGAAGTTCTCCAATGAGTCTTCCGGCAGCTTGTGTACGCAGGCCCATAGGTAACCTATCCCTGCGCGCATCATCCGTACGAAGCCCATGTTAAGGAACGTTTCTTTCTTCATCGAGATAGGATAGTCGAAGAACTTGCGCAGGAAGAAGATGCGGCTCACGCGGCGGCGCAGCAGCATAGTGCGGTCTTCTTTTTCGGGGTCGGGACCATCCTGTGCGTAAACCTTGTCCGTCTCATGCAGTAGCAGGTCGTCTTTGGCGGGATGCCCTTGCATAGGCATTATCTGTTGCCACCATTGCATCACCTCATCGTTCTTTGAGAAGAAGCGGTGACCGCCTATATCCATACGGTTACCGTGGTATTCCACGGTCTGGGATATACCGCCGATGGCGTTGGTTTGTTCGCATACGATAGGTTGTATATCGGTCTGGCGCAGCAACTCGTATGCAGCGGTCAGGCCTGCCGGACCTGCCCCTGCTATCACTGCCACCCTTTTCCGCGTTACTGAATCTGTCATGGTCTTCGTTACTTTTTCTTGAACATAGATTGATATTCTGCCGACAAAGGTACAATAAAAATTGCACATACGCAAATGTTTTTGTACTAATTCGCCATATTTCATTACTTTTGTGCTTTTTTATTTGCATATTCCAAATATTTGCACTATCTTTGCGCCCAAAATCCAAAATAACAATAAGTCGTATGAAAAAGATTTTCTTTTGTGCCTGCCTCGTGATGGCAGCATCGGTTTGGGCAACGCAGCCCGAGAATGTCGTTCGTGCCTATATGGGGCAGAAGGGCGGATATGTGTTGGTGGATGCCAACAACGAAGTCATTGGTATGTCGGATAACAATCGCGCTACTGCCCTTTCCGAAGGACTGCTGCGTTATATGGAGACAATGGGCAAGACCATTGAGGTCATCCCGCAGGATTGCCCGCAGGAGATTCAGATGCCTTCTTTCGCACAGGCAAAGGACTCAGTTGGACCCCTCTTGGGCGACATCGCTTATGACCAGGGCAATCAGCATGGTTATTACAATATCCTTACTCCGAAAGTCGGAAACGAGCATTGCGTTACGGGGTGTGTCGCTACGGCGATAGCGCAGATTCTGGCGTACCACAAGTGGCCGGATGTGTGTGCTGACACTGTTGTCTCGTATCAGACAAAGACACTGGGTTTTAATATGACCTTTGACTACCGCGGCTGTGCCTTTGATTGGGACAATGTGCTGCCGAATTACTACACAGTGGAAACTACGCCCGTGCAGGATACGGCGGTGGCGAAGTTGATGCTTGCCTGCGGTGTAGCGGTCAATATGAACTACACGACAGAATCCAGTGGCGCTTTCAGCCCGAAAGTGCCGGGTGTCTTGACACGTATATTCAAATACAAGAAAGGTCTGAAGTTCCAAATGCGCGGTAGCGACCTGACCAATGCGGAGTACGCTCAAGCGCTGAAGAGGGAGTTTGATAACGGGCGTCCTGTCTATTGCTCGGCTACTACCACCGAAGCAGGCTTGGATGGAGGACATGCTTTCGTGATTGATGGCTATATGACGACCAATGCTTCTGACCATCGCACCTTTTTCTACCACTACAACTGGGGTTGGGGGGGCCTTAGCAATGCTTGGCTAAAAGTGAATGATGCGAACAATCCATATCAGTCACAGATTCAGGTGGTTACGGGCATCGAGCCCGACCGCGCTACGCCTGTTGACGAGGTCGCTGCCGATGCACGCGTGCAAGACGGACGTATCTACGATATGATGGGGCGCGTCGTTAGCAATCCTGTCGCTGGACAGATTTATATTCAGAACGGCGTGAAGTTCATCGCCCGTTAATACTATGCAGAGGCTGTTTCTTTTGGCCTGTCTTTTCGTGGCAACATCGGTTTGGGCAACGCAGCCCGACGATGTTGTCCGCGCTTATATAGGGCGCACAGGTGGATATGTGCTGGTTAACGCACAGGATGAAATCATCGGTATGTCTGACAGTCGGCAGGCTACTGCCGTCTCCGAAGGCATGATGCGTCTTCTCGCTTCCATGGGAAAGACGCTCGAGGTTATTCACGAAGACTGCCCTGCCTATATTCTGGCGGCGGAGCAGGCTGATGCCACCGACTCGGTCGGACCCCTCTTGGGTGGCATTATGTTCTGGCAGCGCGAACCCTATAACCTCCTTACACCCATAGAGCCGGAGTCCCAGACGCATTGTGTCACAGGCTGTGTCGCTACCGCCATGGCGCAGATTATGGCGTACCACCGCTGGCCGTTAGTCTGTGCCGATACGGTAGTTTCATACACCACTTCTTCTCTCGCCTTGCCTGTCTCGTTCGACTACCGTGGTTGTGCTTTCGATTGGGACAATATCCTCGATACCTACGAGGGTAATGTGTTGCATACGCCTCGGCAGGATACGGCTGTCGCTGTCTTGATGAGTGCTTGCGGTGTGGCGGTGAATATGGACTATTCGCCTTCTGGCAGTGGAGCCTACAGCCCCAAGGTGCCCGGAGTCTTCGCCCGTATATTCCGCTATAAGAAAGGATTGAAATATCAGGAACGCGGCACTACCTCATTCACCAACTCCGATTTTATCTGGGCGTTGAAAAAGGAGTTTGACGAGGGACGCCCTGTCTATTGCTCAGCGACTACAGGTAGTGCGGGCTTGGATTCAGGTCATGCTTTTGTGCTGGATGGCTATAAAACGGCCAATTCGTCCCGCTATCAGTCCTATTTCATTCATTACAACTGGGGCTGGGGTGGTAATCGCAACGATTGGTTCAAACCCAATGACGATGACAATAACCCTTATACCTCGCGCGCGAATGTGATTATCGGTATCGAACCCGACCGTACCACGCCTGTGGATGAGGTGGAGGAGGATGCCCTTTCGCCTATTACGGATGGACGTATCTACGATCTCTTGGGCCGTATTGTTACGCATCCCGTTTCCGGACAGATTTATATCTGCAACGGCATTAAGTTCATCTGCAAGTAAATACTTTCAAACTTTGTCAGAAGTAGTCATTCTTCACTCTTATCTCTTCACTCTTATCTCTTCACTCTCGAATGACTATTGGGCTATTATTGGGTGATTATTGGGTTATTATTAGGTTATTAATCGGTTATTAACCCGAGACGAACCTGACAATACCGAACGACCGCCAACCCAACCTCAATCCGACAAAACAAATCAAAAAGGACTGCCTCTTTAGGCAGCCCTTTTCGTTAGACAATGCAATGTGTTGTCTTAGTTCTCCGTATCATCGAAAGAACAGTCAACTGTCGGATTCCATTGGAAATCATTGCTGTTCATCTCGTATTTCTTGGTCAGTTTATCCAACTTCAAATCAATACCATAGTTCTCATAGCCTCCGAATGGTCTGAATTTGATGTTGGCAAGATCAATAACGTAGGTGTATTTATAACCAACCTCCTCTGTATGGGTGTTAGTTGTAATGTGGAAAGAAAGGGTGGGTACAATACCGGCACGGAATGCAGATTGGTACCAAATACCTTCTTGGGGATCATACAGCCATTGTGCCAGATAAGCACCTTTTATTTCTGCCAATGCAATGTCTCGATGGTTGAAGAAATCTTCCATGTCATCAAGAGTTTGTGCATTCTCTGGATAGTGCTCAACAAATGCCTTGCCGAGTAGTTCAACATATTGGGCTTCATTAACGCTACCGGTGGTCAGATGGTACATTTCTTCTTTGTTGTCGCCAATCCATGGGTTGTAATTCGAAGCAATGGTTCCAATCTCATAATAGCTGGGGTTTGCCCATGCTTGTTTTGCGGCTTCACTTTCGGTTACTTGCATAGCTGCATCAAAGAAAGCTGCGTTAATGTTGCGGGCAATCACGGGAACGCGACCAATGGCCTCAATGGTATATGCACCACTTTCCGTCTTGGCGGTGAGATAACCGTCATTGTCTACAAATGTTTCGCCGTCTGCCAAAAGGCGGAGACGAATATCGCCTAGATAGCAACGGATAGTGTCTTTCTTGCCGGTAATCTTATTGCCATCAGGCAGGTATGAATAGTCATAAACCTTGGTAGAGTCAATGTTGGCAGGAGGTTCTGCGTAGTTGACACTGAGACGAGAGAATCTGAGATTTTGTACCTTGTCAATGACATTGATTATGCACTCAGCGGTCAGAGTTTCGTTCCCTTTCACTTTCACCGTGACAACGGCAGTTCCGAAACCAACAGGGGTAATGGTAGCGGTAGAACCCTTGGCAGACAAAGTAATCACAGCGTTATCTGCATCATCAGTGCTCCATTCGTAGGTCACTACCGTACCGGTATTGGTCTTAACAGTAATCTTTTTAGCATCGTCACCGGGAGACATCGTTACCTCGGTCGCACTCAGGATAAGACTGGACACAGCCTCCCCATTGTTGTCTTTTTTCTTACAGCTGGTGAACGCTGCCACCGCTGCCAGGAGCACCAAGGCTCCGCAAAGAATTTTCTTCATGGTTGTTTTGTTTTTGGGTTAATTATTAGTGAGTTGTTACTCGGTTATAGATATTAGTCTTCTTTCTCATCCACATACGGGTTGTAGGTTGCCTCGCCGCTTGGGATGTTCATATTGAAACGATCCTCTTTGGCTGCCAACGAACGGCCGTATTTGTAGTAGTGGTTACCTCCGCGGAAGCGGTTCTCTATGTTCCAGCGGCGGAAAGTCTCAAGGCCGTAGCCCTCACCCCACAGCTCAATACGCCAGTTGTAGATGATGGCGTTCTTCAAAGCATCGCCTCCGTTTTGGATGTTGGAGAGATAGGTCTCGTATTCGGATCCGAAATCCTCCTTGTTGGCACGCTCGTCCAGAATGGCTTTCAAACGGTTGTAAGCCTCTTCGGTTTGCCCCATACGGAATGCAGCTTCCGATGCCGTCAGGTACATGGCCTCGATACGCATGAATACGTTGTCGCTCAGCCACTCACGGTCAATGTCATCCTCATCGGTGGAGACAGGGTTCTTCTCGCTGAAGAACTTGCCATCGGGGCAGAGGTTATATTCTTTGGTCGAGCGGAACCAGTAGTAACGACCATCCCAGGCCATCTCTTCCTTATCCATCTCGTCATACAGCTTTTGGTCAATGGCCTTGGTAGCACCTGCCCACGCATAGCTGTAACTGTGAATATCTACTTGTCCGAACCAGCTCTTCAATCCGCCGGCGGTCTCAACGGTCACTTTCTGTGCCCACATCCAGCTCTTATTGTCCACGTTGTTGAAACCGGTGGTCAGCAGGTCTTTGTAGGCAAGAATCTGGCAGCCGCTCTGTTCGATGGCTTCCACGGCCAAATCATGTGCCTTCTGCAGGTGCTCACGCTGGATATCCTCCGGCTGGCTGTAAACGGCTTGGTTCAGGTAAGCCTGTGCCAGCAAACCACAGATGGTGGCGCGGTCGAAGAACAGCTTGTTCGGACGCAGGAAATCGGCATCAAACTCGCGATAGAGTTGAACGGCATATTCCAGGTCTGAGAATGCTTGGTTGTACACCGAGTCGGATGTGGCGAGACGCTGCGGAGCGTCCATGTTGCTCTCTGTGTAGATAGGGCAGCACTCGTAGGTGGCAATAGTCTTGTCTTTTATATAACTGCAGCCCTCCACAGGAGTGTACCACTTGGCCAGTTGTGCATAGCAGTAACCGCGGATAGCCAGAACCTGTGCATAGTACAATGCCCTTTCTGCTTCCTCGTCGGTATACTCGTGCTCTTCGTTCTCTGAAGGCAGACCCTCTTCCAAATACACCAGCAGACTATCGTTTTGGAAGCACTCTTTGATAGCGAGGTTTGCGCTATGGATGGTGCCGTAGTAGAAACCCCAGATGGCACCGGTACGGGTAGAAACGGTTTGCATTTGTTCATCGCTTACCAACCAACCGTAGTTCGGGTTTGTTACAGCGATATCGCCGCTCAGGATATCTCCCCAAAGGTCGATACTGCGCTTGCCGAACTCATCGTGTCCGCCACTCATGGTGTAGAGTCTGGTGTACAATCCGCGAACGGTTCCCTCTACTTTCTCGTCGATGTTCTCATACTGATCCTGACGAATGGTGCCGCCGTGAGGCTTGCGTTCCAGGAACTTGTCCTCGCAGGAAACCAGTAGCAACGCTACGGAGAGAACCAACATAATGTTCTTTTTCATATCTTGTTTTCCTTTCATGCTATTAGGTTACTTATTTTACTCTCCGTCATTATTAGAACTGAACTTTCAGACCGCCGATAATGGTGGACAGCGGAGTGTATTGATAGGAACTGGATGAACCATCACCGCTCACGGTCGGGTTGTAACCCTTACGTGCCGTAGCTATGGCAAGGTTGTCTGCCTGTACATACAATTCCAGACGGCTCAGCTTGATTTTCTCAATCAGTTTCTTCGGGAACTTGTAACCCAGACGGATGTTGTTCAGACTGAAGAAGTCGTTCTTGGTCAGGAAACGGGTCGAGGCCACGTTGGTGTAGCTGTCGCGGTCACCATTGGTCAAGCGAGGTACATTGGTGTAGCGGTTGTCCTCTGTCCATGCGTTACGCATGTCTTTGTGCCAGTTGTTGCTACCTACCACACCGTCGCTCATCAAAGTGGCATATGTGTTATCGTAGCCGTAACCGCCGAGTCGGTAGCTGCATGCGATGTCAAGCGTTACGCCATATACCTCCAGATTGAAGCCGATACCACCGTCCAGTGCAGGTTCTGCCGATTTGCCGATATAGGCTGCACCTGCATAGGTGGCACTGTCGGTCACGTGCTTCTGCACGTTGGCATTCGGGTGTTTCTTCTTGTAATCATCTACGTCAGAGATGTAGTTGTCCTGCTTTTCTCCGTCTTTCACCAGACTGGCGTTCTTCGTACCGAATCCACCTTTGTCAGCGTCATAGTAAGCGGTGTAAAGGGCATTACCGGTCTCCGGATCAACGCCGCGATACTCACGCAGTTTCCAGTCGTACATGGAGTGACCTACTACCAGCGAACCGTTCTTGGTCATCTCCGTGCCGTCGTTCTCCTTCGGCAGAGAAAGCACCTTGTTATGGTAGTGACCGCCGTTCAAACGGATGTCGAACTTGATGTTACGCATATCCACTGCATGGATGTTGGCTTGGAACTCAACACCTTGGTTATACATATCACCGCCGTTGATATATACATAGCTGTAACCCATCGAACTTGCTTGATAGCGCGGGATAAGCATGTGGTCGGTCAGTTTGTAGAAATAGTCAAGCTCTACATCCAGATACTTGCTGATACTGAACTCCAAACCGAGGTCAACAGTCTGTGTACGCTCCCAAGTGATATCCGGTGCTCCGTGATAAGTCCACGTGTAACCGATCTCACCTTCTGCATATTCAATGCTGTACTGGTCTTTGAACAAGTCAGAACCGATACCTTGGTTACCCAGAGCACCCCAGCTCAAACGCAATTTACCATCTTTGAGCCATGGGTTAGCGGGCTGCATGAACTGCTCGTTGGTGAAGGCCCATGCCACACCTACGGAACCAAAGTGACCCCAACGTTTGCCTTTGGCGAACTTACTGGAACCGTCAGCACGGTAGGTGGCGTTGATCATGTATTTCTCATCATACACATAGTTGGCTTGTGCGAGTACACTCTGCAAAGCGGTCTCGTTGGTAGAAGAACCCATGTAGTCCATCTTGATGGCGTTGCTCCATTCCAGACCTGCAGGGTCCGCGATGTAACTCATGTCACCGCTCATGCTCTGACTCTTGGAGAAACTGAGTTCGTGGCCCGCCAATACGTCAATGCTGTGTGCATCAATAGTAGTGTTGTATTTCAGCAACTGCTTACTCTCGAAGAAGAGGTAGTTGCTCTGGCTCTTGTAGATACGGCCGATACCGGCAGCATCGCCATAGAACTTGTTCGTCAGCTCCGAGGCATTGGTACCTACATACTGCATGGCGGCACTCACTTCGAGTTTCAAACCTTTGTAGAGTTTGAAATCAAGTTGGCCATTTACGCTGACTTGGTGTTGCTTGGTGTTGGCTTTATCGTATTGCAGGGCACCGGCAGGGTTGATACCGCTACCGAAACCACGACCGAAACCTTCGTGCATACCATAGTCGTACATCTTGTTACCGGTCTTCGGGTCTATCTTGATGTTTCCGTTCTCGTCATATTCATACACCGGATAGATGGGAGGAATACCGTTCACGTATGCGAAACCGTTATTCATGTTACCGCCTTGTCCGGGGTTGTTCATATTAGAATAGGAGTAAGCGATATTCACCGTTCCCTTCAACCATTTCTTGGCCTCAAAGTCAATGTTGCTTCGGGTGGTGAAACGGTCGTAGTCCGAACCGATATAGTAACCTTCATCCTTCAGGTAGCTGAAGCTGGTGAAATACTGTACCTTGCTCGTACCGCCGGAGATACGTGCCGTCACATTGGCCTTCTGACCCGTACGGAAAATGGATTTCTCCCAAGAGGGCAGGCTGCGGTATTGTCTCTTGTACTCTACATCGGGATAGAATCTTCCGGTGCTCTCGTCAATCAACAAGCTTCCCTCTTCGTCCCACAGGTTGTACATGGTGGGCAGACCGTTGTTGTTATCGAACAGGTATTGGCTGGCCATTTGCGGGTCACCGTGTTTGCCTAACAAACTGAGCCACGACATTTCCACATACTCTTTCGGGTCGGTGATAACATCGTACATAGGCAGCAGGTGCATGTTCGCACCATAGGTTACGTCAATGTCTATCTTCGCATCATCGTCTTGTTTACCTTTCTTGGTAGTTATCACAATCACACCGTTTGCACCGCGGCTACCGTAGATGGCGGTAGCGGTTGCGTCTTTCAGTACGGTGGTGGAAGCAATGTCACCCGGGTCGATGGCGGATACGTCACCGTTGTAGGTAACACCATCTACTATATAAAGAGGTGCGCTGCTTGCATTGGCGGAACCGATACCACGAATACGGATAGAAGCGTTTGTACCGGGCTGACCGCTGGTGTTGATAACCTGCACACCGGCTACCTCACCCGCCAGAGCCTTTGAAATTTCAGAGGGAGTCTTCTTCTCAATAGTCTCGGAGGTAACGGCCTGTGCCGAACCGGCAAAGCTACCTTTCGTCACGCTACCGTAACCGGTAACCACCACTTCCTGGATCACCTCGGAGTTTTCTTGCATCGTGACGCGGATGTTAGTGCCCTTGATAGCCACTTCCTGCGTCTGCATACCTACATAACTGACTACCAGCGTCTTTGCATCATTGGCTACCGACAATGCAAACTGGCCGTCAAAGTCAGTAATCGTACCTTGGGTAGTGCCCTTTACCTGTACACTCGCACCGATCACGGGCTCACCCTTTTCATCTACGACTACACCGCTAATCTGCTTCGTCTGAGCCCATAAGCCCATCGTCAGCAGACAGAGCGTCAATAGTGAAATTGTTCTTTTCATTGTGTTTTGTTTGGTTGATTTATATGTTCTTTTATCTTGTTTTTTCCACAGAGCCTAAAGCACATTTTCGCCGCAAAGGTAGTACAATTTTTCTGTACTACCAAATTTTTATGTAAAAAAATGCGGCTTGCTGGCTTTTTTCTGTAAAAATAGACGCAAATGGCAGTAAAAATGCCGCCAATATGCGATTCCCGTTACTCATATAGCAATTGCCATTGGTTGTTTTCACCCAGCACTTCGCGTGCAATATCTTGCAGTTGGCGGGGGCTTGTTTGTTCCACCTTGGCAAACACCTCTTGCCATGTGGGGGCGTGGTCGTGGTAAAGCATTTGTTTGGCCATTGCCAGTACGTTGTTTTCCTGGTTCTCTGCCGCTACAGCCATTTGCCCGCGCAGTTGCTTTAGTGCTCGTTGCAGTTGCGCACTGCTC
Organism: uncultured Bacteroidales bacterium; assembly: GCA_902780495.1. Classification (GTDB taxonomy): domain Bacteria; phylum Bacteroidota; class Bacteroidia; order Bacteroidales; family Paludibacteraceae; genus Colicola. Next base: position 52,580 of record CACZFM010000006.1, on the reverse strand, counting down.
AAACTTTCATTACGCAGGCGTTCGGTTTCGCGCAGGCACTGTTCCAAACAGCGTTCCTTGTTCCCTGGTTCGCAAGCGAAATAGATATTCCAGTAGCCCGTGTCACTTAGTGGCGTGTATTGTGATTCCACGGTGTATACCCAGCCTTTCTTCTCCCGTAGGTTCAGGTTCAGCCGGCTGGACAGGCTGCCTCCGCCCAGAATATTATTTAACAGGTACATCCCAAGCTGGTTCTTGTTCCCTATTTCGTATGCGCGGCCGCCTAACATGATGTGGGCCTGGTGTGTGTGTTTGCGGTATGTCAGCGTATGGGGCGTTCCCTGTGTCGGTGTTATGCGTGGCGGAGGGGCAGGGGTGCTCTCCATGGCGGCCTCGCCCAATATGCTTTCTACGGTGCGCACCACTTCCGCAAACGGAATGGCACCTTGAGAGAACACTACCATCCGTGCGGGACTGTAATGTCGGCGTATCCACGCTTGTGCGGTCTCAGGCTTGCGGCTGATGGCGCGTAGAGTCTTGCGGGAACCCAATATGGGTAGTGCGAGGGTGTTCCCTTCAAAGACGAGCCCCTCGAAATCATCATATATCAGTTCGCTTGGGCTGTCGTTGTAACTCTCTATCTCGTCCAGTATGACTCCTAGTTCTTTCTCCGTCTCCTCCTTCGGGAATGTGGGACGGAACACCATGTCGGCAATCAGCTCAAGCGTACGCCGGTAACACTGGCGCGGAGCGGCAGCGTAGAAAGTGGTCTCCTCTTTGGTGGTGTACGCGTTAATCTCTCCTCCTATACCCTCTATGCGGTTGATAATTTGGCGTGCTGACAGCGGACGTAGTGCCTGAGCGGTACGGTGCAGGCATCCCTTGAATACACAGTGTTCGATATAGTGGGCCATACCGTTCTCTTCCGAACGCTCGTCCCGTGTACCGGCTCCGGCCATGATACCCGTATAAACCACCGGTGAAGTGCTCATGCGATGCACAATCTTGATGCCGGATGGTAAAATTTTATAAAAAGTCTCGTTCATATTTGGTAGTATCAAAAAAAAGCAGTACCTTTGCAGCCGATTTCATCTTTTCGCGGCATTGGCGGAATTGGTAGACGCGCCAGACTTAGGATCTGGTTCCCAACAGAGTGAAGGTTCGAGTCCTTTATGCCGCACTCACTTTTTTCTGATTATTCATTATGCGTAAGTTTGTTAGTTGTCTGTTCATAGCTTCGGTGCTGGCTGTCGCAATGGTATCGTGTAAGACCAAAGCGGAATATACTCCTTATATATCTTTGTCTGCGTTCCTTCTGAATCCCGAATACAAGAATGATAGTATCGTGGGTTGTGAGGATACGGTGATGGTGGCGTATGATGCCTCTATGGGCTGTTATGTGTTGGATACGGTCAGCGTCAGCGATACGGTGGTGTTTGTTGCCGGTTTCGGTTCGCGGGGTAATGACCTTCTTAGTGCCACGATTACGGCGGATACGATGGCAATGGCGTTCCGCTATAAACTCAATGACGACATCCATGCTGCTTTACAACCATCTTCTTCCGAGAAGGACATGAAACTGTATTTTAACAGCGGTTACAACTTTGTTTGTTTCCCCATGTCCTATATCCCTAAGAAACAAGGGGCACACAAAGTGACATTCACTGTCACATCTGACTCCAAGTTCTCTCCTGCTACGGTTGTAGTGGTGCAGAATGTTCGGTAGTCTTGGCCTCTTGCCACAGTGTTTCCATCTCCTCCAATGTCATCTCTTTCAGGTTGCGTCCCTGCTGACGGGCGCGTGCTTCGATGTGGTTGAAACGTCGGATAAACTTGCGGTTGGTCTTCTCCAATGCATTGTCCGGACGGAGTTTGTACAACCTTGCTGCATTGATAAGGGCAAACAGCACATCGCCTAATTCGTCCTCTGCCTGTGCGCTTCCGTTACGTACTTCTTCCTCAAATTCTTGTATCTCTTCTTTCACCTTGTCCCATACATCGGCGCGTTGTTCCCAGTCAAAGCCGGAGTTTGCCGCTTTGTCTTGTATGCGGTAGGCTTTTACTAAACTGGGCAGCGAGTCTGGAATACCGCCCAGAACGGTGTGGTTCCCGTCTTGCTCTTTCAACTTCACTTGTTCCCATAGCTTCGACACATCTTCCGCTTCCTTGGCTTTCGCTTCACCGTACACATGCGGATGACGGAAAATAAGTTTGTCGCATAGCCGGTTGCAGATATCGGCAATGTCAAACTCACCTGTTTCTGCACCCAGTTTGGCATAGAAAACCACGTGCAACAGTACGTCTCCCAGCTCCTTGGCTATCTCGTTCATATCCTTTCGGATAATGGCCGAGCAGAGCTCATAGGTCTCTTCTATGGTGTTTTGCCTCAGACTCTCAAAGGTTTGCTTGCGGTCCCACGGACATTTCTCTCTCAGTTCGTCCATCACCGTCAATAGGCGGTCAAAGGCGGCCAATTGTTCTTCTCTTGTATGCATGGCGTTTCCTAAATATCGGATTCTATAAACAATTCTCCTTTCTCGTCCATACGGGCGTATGTCCATTGGCGGAACATGTCACCCAGGATAATGACACGTGAACCCTGCCGTATCATCAGGTCCAGTTCAATATGGCGGTGTCCGAAAATGAAGTAGTCATGCGGTGGCATTTCTTTTGCGAACAGCACCAGTTCTTCTTTGTCCTCTCCTTTGTAAGGACAGGGGGTGGCTATCTCTTTCATTCGGCTGCGGCGTGCCCACTCATAGCCGAAGGCATTGCCTGCTGCAGGTGGCAACAGACGGAAACATGCCTGCGCGATGGGGTTATGGAAGAAAGCGCGGAGACGCATGAACGCCTGTATCTTACGATGCATCTCTTTGGGCAGTGTAGTCATAAAAGAAGAGGGAATAAGTCCGTCACCATGTGCCATATAAACCGTTTTACCGCAGAGCGTAGTCTCCAATGGTTCGCGGTGAACGGTGATACCCGTCTTTCGCTCTAACCATCCGAATGTCCATATATCGTGATTGCCGGTGAAGTAATGTACCTCCACACCTTTCTCCGTCAGCCCTCGAAGGCAGTTCAGAAAAGGAGTATATTGCGCTTTGCTTCTGTCATGCCACAAGTATTCGTACCAAAAGTCGAACATATCCCCCAGGAGATAGATGGCGGTGGCATCCTTTCCCATGCGCTGCAGCAGTTCTACCACTTTGGTCTGATGGACTGCGGGGTTGTCTATAGCTCTGGAGCCCAGATGGGCGTCACTCAAGAAGTATATCATAGGAATCCGAGTTCAAGTTTGGCTTCTTCGCTCATCATGTCTTTTGTCCATTCGGGCTCGAATACCAGATTTACCGTTACATTCTCTATGCCTTCCACACTCCCCACCTTCTGACGGATGTCTTCCACCAGAAAATCGGCGGCAGGGCAGGAGGGAGCAGTCAGGGTCATATCAATGACGCAACTGTTGTCATCCCGTATGTCTATTTTGTATATCAGCCCAAGGTCATATACGTTCACCGGTATTTCGGGGTCGAATACGGTCTTGAGCATACGCAGCACTTCTTCCTCTTTCTCTAAGAATTCGTTCATAGATATTGACCGTTTATTTTTATAGGTTCAATGTGTATGTTGATAATGGCATCGTTACCGAACTCCTGCCGTATTTTGTTCTCCAATTTGCGCGAATGCTCATGTGCCTGATTCAGTGTCATCTCGCCGGGAAGGCGCAAATGCATATCCACGGCAACGCGGTTGCCGATACGGCGTGTGCGGAGGTTATGCAGGTCGCTCAAGTCGCTGTCGGCGGCAATGATATCGCGAATCCGTTGCACTTGTTCATCGGGCAGACTCTTGTCTAGCAGTTGGTTCAATGGGTCTCGGATGATGTTTACTGCCGTAACGATGATAAATGCGCTCACCAGTACAGCCGCTATCGGGTCAAGAATAACCCATTTCTCTCCTAACAGTATGGCGGCACCAATACCCAGTCCCGTCCCGACGGAGGAGAGTGCATCCGTACGGTGATGCCATGCGTTGGCGAGAGTGGCGGCCGATTGCGTCTTACGGGCAACGATATGTGTCACTTGAAATACAAACTCCTTGCTGGCAATGCTCACAATGGCGGCGATGAAGGCAATCCATCCGGGGCTTTCCAGTACGCCGCCTTGGCAAACAAGAACAATCTTCTCAATACCTTCTTTTAGCAATAGAACGCCTACAACCAGCAGTGCCGTTCCGATAATGGTGGTGGCAAGAGTCTCGTATTTCCCGTGTCCGAACTGATGGTCTTTGTCTGCGGGCTTGCTACTGATACGGACAAACACTAGCACAATGATGTCGGTAACCAGGTCGCTCAGAGAGTGCACCGCATCTGCTACCATGGCTGCCGAACCGCCCAATATACCGGCGATGAACTTAAAGGCAGTGAGAAGCACATTGACAATGCTTCCCAGTATCGTCACACGATAAATCTTCCGATCTCTTGTTCCCGTATCCATTATGGTGATGTCCTTAGTGCCAGAACTGCTCGGTACAATCAATCAGTCGTCCGTTCTCCACACGGTAGAAACGTTGGTTGGTAGTGCGGCATTTGAGTCCTCCTAATGCCTCCACATAAGGCCCTACCTTGATGAAATCGAAACATGCCAACGGCGATTCGTCACTATTAGGCACGATGGCCTCTTCTGCTGCAGTGATAGTCCAATCGGCAGGCAGAGCATTGGCACCGCTGTACCATGCCACTTTCCTATGTCTCTGACGGATGGTCTGTGCCATCTGCAATACGGATGCAGGGTCGTTGTCGCCTCCCATGATTGCTACACAAGTGACATACGGATAGCGCTCCAGTAGGTCATCTAGCACTGGAATGGTGAGAGGATCGCCGGTTGCTTCCCACAAATGCAGGCTGTGGCAGCCGGGACAGTGGTTCGGACATTCGCTCAGGTTGAGTGCCAACGTGGTCTCATTGGGCACTTCCTGAAAAACAATATCAAAATCTGCAAGACGGAGCATGGATTAGCATTGTGCTTTTTTCGAGGTTGCGTAGTAGCGGCGTGCGGCCTCTTGCTGGCGTGCCTCGGAGAAGTTGCTGATACGTTTCAGATAACCGATGATACGGGTCATGTAGTCCAGGTTCTTGCTTCCGCATTCGGGACACTCGTGCAAGTAGCGTTTGTCTATATGCCCGCAATCGTTACACAAGGTGTTGGGAATGTTGAAGGTGAAGTAGTTGGTGCCTTCTTGGGCGGCAACACGCAGCAGGTTGCGGTACTGGTCTTTGGTAAGGTGTTCCTCCAGATTGCAATGGAGAGCCGAACCGCCGGTCAGGTGCTCTACGTATTTGCGCCCGTGCAGACGGAAACGGTCAATGACGTTGAGCGACGAATCTTCTACGATGTAGAAATAGCTGTTGTAGCAGTCACGCGGAACAACGTATCCATCTTCACGGTCCCACTTGGCATGTTTCACACCCACGTTCTCGGCAGGAATCATCTCGCAGTTGAACATCACGTCGCGTGTGCGGTATTTCTTGTTTAGTTTCTCAATGATACCCAGCACTTCTTGTACAAAAGCGGCATATTGTTCGTTGTCGCTTATCTTGATGCCGAGGAACTCTGCTGCTTCCACCAGACCGTTCACGCCGATGGTCAGGTACTGACGACCGATGTTGATAAAACCGGAATCGAACAGCGGAAGCATTCCCTGTTGCTGCAGTTGTTTCAGGTTCTCGTTGTAAGCCAGTTGCACTTTGTGCATCATATCCACAATTTCCTCTATGTACTGTTGGTATGCCATGCCCTGACGGACTGCATACTGGATACTGCGGTTGAGGTTGATGGTAAGTACCGATTTGCTACCCGTGCTGACACCGCCGGCACCCAGAGTATAACTGAAACCGTTGTCGGTAATCTCGTTGCGCAGGCGGCAGCAGGATGCCAGTGAGTCGGCATTGTCGCTCAGGTAGGTGAAGAAGGAATGACCTTCGCTGTACATCTCCGCCGTGAAATCGGCATACTCTTTATCTTTCACATCACCGTCTTCGCTCAGTAATGCCATTGTTTCCACAGGGAATGTCAGCACTGCGTGGAGACGCTCGTTGTTAAACCATTTCATAAACCGTTTCTGCAACCAGTTGAGGGAGTCCCAATGCGGTGCGGAACCGTCGGGGAAACGGAAGTCTCCGAAAATGGACTGGAAGTAGTACCGATCGTAGTAACTGATATTCCAGAATACAGACTGGTAGTTACGGGCACCGGAGGGCTGGTTGATGGAATAAACCACCTGCTGGAAACAATCGCAGATGACTTTGTCCAATGTACGGCGCTTTAGACTTAAATCCACCACTTCGTCGGCACGCTTGTAATAGTCTTCTCCGTATTCCTGCTCAATGAAGTAGTTCATATACATCAGGAACTCCGGCGTTGCACATGCGCCGGAAAGCATGGAGCTGACCATGAATACCATATTCACGAACCCTCCGCAGAAAGCTTTCAGGTTATGGGGAGCCGTAGCGTTTCCGCCGATAGCCTTTGTGCCTTCCAGCAGCCAAGGATACATGGTGATGGAGGCGCAGTAGTTGGCAAGGCTGGTCTCATCGTTCTTGTAGATAAAATGCTGCTTGAGCAGGGAGATGTATTTGTCTGCCAACTCCTTGCCGAACATCTGCTCGATGCGTGATGTCAGCATACGGCGGTTGAGGCGGATATAGCCGGCCTTAGGCAGTTCACCGATTAGAGTGGCGATATTCTTTCTCTCCACATTGGCATTGGCATCGTACTTACTGCCGGTGGCGGCATTGCTGGCACCGCAGTAGTTGATGAGGAAATTGAGTTTCTCCAAGGTCTCACGGTCCTCATTATGGCGGTAGCGGTACAGCATATAGCGTTTGGCAACTTGGAAATACTTCTCTGCCATCAAAGCCACTTCCACTTGGTTCTGAATATCCTCCACGCCTATGCCGTCATAGATACGCAGGCGCGACAGTATAGCGGTCAGGGTGTCTTCGGTCGCGAAAGAACCGGTGGCAATGAACGCTTTGGAGATAGCGTTCTTGATTTTGTCAATGGCAAAAACCTCTTGTTTTCCGTTTCGTTTAATGATGTGTGTTTCCATATATTTGGTTCATTTTTTTCTCCTCAAAAGGGGCGCTTTCTTTGCGTTTGGAAAGGTTACCCCTTGCACCTGAAACGATCATAAGGTGGGTTCAGGTGTCCTTTTTCTTCCTCCAAAAATGTATCTGATTGATTATCTGTGGGGGGATTGAAATCGGGTGCAAAGGTACAAAAAAAAAATGACTCCACCAAATTTTTTTACAGGAAATTGTATAAAATGTGTAATAATTAATTTACCTGCGACTTACCTGCGGATGAGCCGACGATAAGCCGACGATAAGCCGACGATAAGTTGACGGTTGTTTAGCAACTCTCGCGCCACTCGCGTGCGGTGTTCGGGTGTATATATATAAATAAGGTGTAGGAGGATTTTTTGGGGTAAAATAGAGAAAAGTGCATTTTATTTGCATTTTTTTGCCCGAAAATTTGGTCAGTCCAAAAAAAAGCAGTACCTTTGCACCCGATTTCGACTGATGGAGTGGTCAAACATTGTTAATCGAACGAAATCGACGCCTCTTTAGCTCAGTTGGTAGAGCACTCGATTTGTAATCAAGCGGTCGTTGGTTCGAGTCCGACAAGAGGCTCCAAAAGTGGACATTGAAAAGTTGGGTGTGTTCCAGAGTGGCCAAATGGGGCAGACTGTAAATCTGCTGTCTTTCGACTTCGGTGGTTCGAATCCATCCGCACCCACAACACAAACGCGGAATTTACTATGAAGCGGAATGCTTGAGCAAAGCGAGTGAATGCTTGCATTTGCCCTTTGCTGACGCCATCACTGGCGCGCTTCTACGCGAACGCGGAAATAGCTCAGTCGATAGAGCACTAGCCTTCCAAGCTGGGGGTCGCGGGTTTGAGTCCCGTTTTCCGCTCAAAAGGAATGAATCAAGGCAATAATTGCCGAAAGGCAGTTTGCTGCTTTAGCTCAGTGGTAGAGCGCATCCTTGGTAAGGATGAGGTCCCGAGTTCAACTCTCGGAAGCAGCTCCAGAATACAACAAAAAATGGAGGGAAACCTTCTTTTCGTTGTACGTAAAAAACGAAAAATCAAAACAATACACTTAGTATTATTAACGTTAATAAAAAATTACTACTATGGCAAAAGAGAAATTTGACCGTTCGAAACCACACGTAAACATTGGTACTATTGGTCACGTTGACCACGGTAAAACCACTTTGACCGCTGCTATTACCACCGTGCTGGCTAAGAGAGGTCTTTCGGAAGTTCGCTCGTTCGACTCCATCGACAACGCTCCTGAAGAAAAAGAGCGTGGTATCACCATCAACACCGCTCACGTTGAGTATCAGACTGCTAACCGCCACTATGCGCACGTTGACTGCCCGGGTCACGCTGACTATGTGAAGAACATGGTAACTGGTGCCGCTCAGATGGACGGTGCTATCATCGTAGTTGCTGCTACGGATGGTCCTATGCCTCAAACCCGTGAGCACATCCTCTTGGCTCGCCAAGTGAACGTGCCCCGTCTGGTTGTGTTCATGAACAAGTGCGACATGGTTGACGATGCCGAAATGCTCGACCTCGTTGAAATGGAAATGCGCGAACTCCTCTCCTTCTATGAGTTTGACGGTGACAACACTCCCGTTATCCGTGGTTCCGCTCTCGGCGCACTGAATGGTGTTCCTGAATGGGAAGACAAGGTTATGGAGTTGATGGATGCTGTTGATAACTGGATCCAACTGCCCACACGTGCCGTTGATAAACCCTTCTTGATGCCTGTTGAGGACGTATTCTCCATCACTGGTCGTGGTACCGTTGCTACAGGTCGTATCGAAACCGGTATCATCAAAGTTGGTGACGAAGTTCAGCTCATCGGTCTCGGTGCAGAAGGTAAGAAATCTGTTGTTACCGGCGTGGAAATGTTCCGCAAACTCCTTGACCAAGGTGAAGCTGGTGATAACGTAGGTCTGCTCCTCCGTGGTATCGACAAAGACGAAGTTAAGCGTGGTATGGTTATCACCCACCCGGGTGTTGTTAAACCTCACGAAGAGTTCAAGGCTTCTGTTTATATCCTGAAGAAAGAGGAAGGTGGACGTCACACTCCGTTCCACAACCACTATCGTCCTCAGTTCTACATCCGTACAATGGACGTTACCGGTGAAATCACTCTGCCGGAAGGAACTGAAATGGTAATGCCTGGCGATAACCTCGAAATCAAAGTTAAGCTCATCTATCCCGTAGCTTGCTCTGAAGGTCTCCGCTTCGCTATCCGTGAAGGTGGACGTACCGTTGGTTCGGGTCAGATCACTGCCATCCTTGACTAATCTACCGATAGTCCTGTAAAAATCGGGCGCACGCGCCCGATTTTCTACGGAAGTCCTCCAATGGTAGGAGAGCGGTCTCCAAAACCGTTAATGTGGGTTCGATTCCTGCCTTCCGTGCTAAAATGTTACTACATAGCTTCCATCTGACGTCGATGACGCCTCTCTTCGTGTAATTGGGCGGAAATCGAGGTTAGTTTGGTAGCGGTAATAACAAACCCGAATATAAAACTAGTAAGAATAATAATATAACTCTACTTAATATGAAACTGGTAGAAAATATCAAGGAATCGTACACGGAATTGGTACAGAAAGTCAGCTGGCCTACTCGTAAAGAGTTGGCGCAAAGTGCGGTGGTGGTGCTGGTCGCTTCCATTATCCTCGCCCTCATCGTATGGCTGATGGACTGGTGCTTCGAAAACCTGATGACCTTTATTTACGGTCTGTTCTAACGCATTGTTGATTGTTTAAAATTAGGAATGAAATGGCAGACAGTAATTTTAAATGGTACGCACTCCGTGCAATCAGTGGCAAGGAAAACAAAGTGAAGGAGTATATCGACGGAGCTTTGGTTACCTCGTCGCTCTTCCGTGAGTATGTTTCGCAAGTGTTGATTCCTACAGAGAAAGTGATGGTCCTGCGCAACGGAAAACGCACCGTCAAGGAGCGTAATATGTTGCCGGGCTATGTGTTGGTGGAGTGCAACTTGTGTGACGAAAGTTATCCTATGATTCGCAACATCCCCAATGTGCTTGGTTTCGTTTCTGACGGAAAGACCAAAAGCAAAGCGCAGGTCGTTTCGCAGGCCGAAATCAATCGCCTCGTGGGAAAAGCAAGCGAGGACGAACAGAACCTGCAATTGGATGACATATTCATCGCAGGGGAAAAAGTGAAAGTCGTTGATGGTCCGTTCAACGGATTCAACGGAATTATCCTTGATGTCATGCAGGACAAGCACAAACTGAAGGTGGAAGTGACTATCTTCGACCGGAAAACACCGCTTGAACTGGGTTACAACCAAGTAGAGAAAGAGTAGAAGGCAGTGTTACGGGCCGTTTGCACTACTCGATAGTTTAATCATCAACCGGCGAGAGTTACTTCCGTAACGTACGCATCGCCAAAACTATTAACAAAACAAACAAAACATTATGGCAAAAGAAATTGCTGGATTTATCAAACTCCAAATCAAAGGTGGCGCTGCCAATCCTGCTCCTCCCGTAGGACCCGCTCTCGGTTCCAAGGGTGTGAACATCATGGAGTTTTGCAAACAGTTTAATGCCAGAACGCAAGAAAAGGCAGGTAAAGTCCTGCCAGTAGTGATTACTGTCTACAGCGACAAGTCTTTCGATTTCATCGTTAAGACACCCCCTGTGGCTGTTCAGCTCATCGAAGCTGCTAAGGTAAAGGGCGGTTCGGCCGAACCTAACCGTAAGAAAGTGGCTTCCATCACAGAGGAACAGTGCCAAGCCATCGCAGCCGACAAAATGGTGGACCTCAACTGCTTCACCATCGAATCTGCTGTTAAAATGGTTAAGGGAACTGCACGCAGTATGGGTATTACCGTTAAATAATCTAATCTTCGAAGTATTATGGCAAAATTGACAAAAAATCAAAAGCTTGCTGCTGAGAAGATTGAAGCAGGTAAGCTCTATACACTTGCGGAGGCAAGTGCACTTGTGAAAGAAATCACTACCACAAAGTTCGACGCCAGCGTGGATATTGATGTCCGCCTCGGTGTTGATCCTCGTAAGGCAAACCAAATGGTGCGCGGTGTCGTATCCCTGCCTAACGGAACAGGTAAAGTTACTCGCGTTCTCGCTCTCGTTGGTTCCGACTTGGAGGCCGCTGCAAAAGAAGCAGGTGCTGACTATGTTGGTCTCGACGAATTTGTAGAGAAAATCAAAGGCGGATGGACCGACTTCGACGTAATGATCACACAACCTCAGTATATGGGTAAGATTGGTGCTCTCGGTCGCGTGCTGGGTCCCCGTGGCTTGATGCCTAACCCCAAGAGTGGTACCGTTACCATGGATGTTGCCAAGGCTGTCAAGGAAGTGAAGCAAGGTAAAATTGACTTCAAAGTTGACAAATTCGGTATCGTCCACACTTCTATCGGTAAGGTATCCTTCACGCCTGAAGCCATCGCTCAGAATGCGGCTGAATTCATTCAGACCATCATCAAACTGAAACCGGCTGCAAGCAAGGGTACGTATATCAAAAGCATTTATCTCTCCAGTACAATGAGTCAGGGTATCAAGATTGACCCCAAAACAGTTGAATAATTTAACCAAGGAATCATCATGAAAAAGGAAGATAAAAATGCTATTATCGTAGAACTCCAAGAGACCTTGGGTCAGTACTCGCATTTCTACCTCACATCCATTGAGGGACTCAATGCAGAGAAAACCAGCCAACTGCGCCGTCAGTGCTTCAAAAACGACATCAAACTGATTGTTGCCAAGAACACGCTGCTCCGCAAAGCTCTGGAGGCTAAAGGAATTGATTTGCAAATCTGCGAAGCTCTGAAAGGCAATACCGCGCTGATGCTCAGCAACACCGGTAATGCACCTGCCAGACTTATCAAGGAAATCAAGAAAGCAGAAAAGGGAAAAGAGGATGTTAAGCCCGAATTGAAGGCTGCTTATGTGGAAGAAACAATCTACATGGGTGCACAGAACCTCGAATTCCTCACTACAATCAAATCCAAAAACGAACTCATCGCCGACATCATCGCTCTCTTGCAGTCGCCTGCTAAGAACGTTGTCAGCGCACTCCAATCCGGAGGTACCACCATCCACGGAGTTCTCAAAACTCTGGGTGAAAGAGCCGAGTAATACGGCAAAAACCGCTTGAGACCCTATAGAGAGGGTGACGGCAAAAAATAAACGTAAAAACAAAAATCTATTTAAATATTACAACTATGGCAGACGTAAAAGCTATTGCTGAACAATTGGTAAACCTTACTGTTAAGGAAGTTAATGAACTCGCTCAAGTCCTCAAAGAGGAATACGGCATTGAGCCCGCAGCTGCTGCTGTTGCTGTTGCTGCTGCTCCCGCCGCTGGCGAAGCTGCTGCTGCAGAAGAGAAAACTTCGTTCGATGTAGTGCTCAAGAGCGCTGGTGCTCAGAAACTTCAGGTCGTTAAGGCTGTGAAAGAGCAAACCGGTCTCGGCTTGAAAGAGGCTAAGGACATCGTTGACGCCGCTCCTGCAACCGTTAAGGAAGGTCTTGACAAAGCAGCCGCTGAGGCTCTTAAGAAAGCCCTCGAAGAAGTTGGTGCAGAGGTAGAACTGAAGTAATACCAATTCCCAATACCACCTGTGTGGTATCAGGTTTAGATCCCTTTACGGGGGTCTAAACCTTTTTCTCTCAAAAGAAGCAAAACCTTAATTGTGTTAAAAATTTGGTAAAAAACTTGCTATTTTTACAAAAACAACATAAATTCTAATGGCTACAACCACAAAAACGCAAAGAGTCAACTTTTCGGCAATGCAGCAGCATTTTCCGTATCCTGACTTTTTGGACATTCAATTAAAGTCGTTCCGTGAGTTCGTCCAAATGGAATCCACACCGGAGCAGCGCCGCAAAGAAGGCTTGTTCCGTGTATTCTCGGAAAACTTTCCTATTGCGGATACTCGCAACAATTTTATCCTTGAGTTTCTTGACTATTATGTGGAGCATCCGCGCTATTCCATTGAGGAATGCTTGCGTCGCGGTCTGACCTACGCGGTTCCATTGAAAGCGAAACTCAAGTTGTATTGCACCGATCCCGACCATGAGGATTTTGACACCGTAATTCAGGATGTTTATCTTGGCGGTATTCCTTACATGACGGACAAAGGTACCTTTGTTATCAATGGTGCAGAACGTGTTATCGTCACCCAATTGCACCGCTCGCCCGGTGTGTTCTTCGGAACAACGATGCACTCCAACGGAACAAAACTCTATTCGGCTCGTATTATCCCGTTCCGCGGATCGTGGATTGAGTTCGCAACGGATATCAACAAGGTGATGTATGCTTACATTGACCGTAAGAAGAAATTACCCGTAACCACGTTGCTCCGCGCTATCGGTTTCGAATCCGATAAGGATATTCTGGACTGCTTCGGTCTGGCGGAAGAAATCAAGTGCACAAAGGAGAATCTGGATGCGGTGGTTGGCCGCACCTTGGCAGGAAATGTGCAGCACAGTTGGCACGAGGATTTCGCGGATGAAGATACGGGTGAGGTTGTTTCCATTGAGCGTAATGAGATTGTAGTTGAGCGTGAATCCATATTGACTCCCGAACTGGTGGAGCGTATTCTGGAATCAGGCGCAAAAACAATCTTGCTTCACAAAGAAGGAGCGCACGAGGAAGACTTCTCCATCATCTTCAACACTTTGCAGAAAGACCCTGCTCACACCGAGAAGGAAGCTGTGTTGTATATCTATCGCCAGTTGCGTAATGCAGAGCCTGCTGACGATGCCACGGCACGCGAGATGATTCAGAACCTCTTCTTCTCTGAAAAACGATACGACTTGGGCGATGTAGGTCGTTATCGCATTAATCGCAAACTGAACATGAATATCCCGGAAGATACGCGTGTGCTTACTTCCAAGGATATGATTGAGATTATCAAATATCTTGTGCAACTCATCAACTCTAATGCTGAGGTGGATGATATCGACCACTTGTCAAATCGTCGCGTTCGTACGGTAGGTGAGCAGTTGTACAACCAATTCAATATCGGTTTGGCTCGTATGTCCCGCACGGTGCGTGAGCGCATGAACGTACGCGATAATGAGGTGTTCTCACCGATTGAACTTATCAATGCAAAGGCCATTTCTTCTGTAGTTAATTCGTATTTTGGTACGAATGCACTCAGTCAGTTTATGGACCAACAGAACCCGTTGGCAGAGATTACACACAAGCGCCGTCTTTCTGCCCTCGGTCCTGGCGGTTTGAGCCGTGACCGTGCCGGATTTGAGGTGCGCGACGTGCACTATACCCATTATGGTCGTCTTTGCCCGATTGAAACACCGGAAGGACCGAACATCGGTTTGATTTCTTCGTTGTGTATCTATGCTAAGATTAACAACCTCGGTTTCATCGAGACGCCTTATCGTAAGGCCACCAACGGTGTTGTTAATCTGAAGAATGACGAGGTGATGTACCTCACTGCCGAAGATGAAGAAAACATGACGGTGGCTCAAGGTAATGCACCTCTGGATGAGAACGGCCGTTTCATCAATAGCAGGGTGAAAGCCCGTTATGAGGCGGATTTCCCGATGGTATCTCCCGAAAAGGTGGATGCCATGGACGTTTCTCCTTCGCAGATTGCCTCCATTGCCGCTGCGCTTATTCCTTTCTTGGAGCATGATGATGCCAACCGCGCGTTGATGGGTTCCAACATGATGCGTCAGGGTGTACCTTTGCTGCGCCCGGAGGCTCCTATCGTTGGTACGGGTATCGAGGGACAGTTGATTCGTGACTCTCGCACGCAAATCGTGGCAGAAGGTTCCGGTGAAGTCATCTACGTAGATGCTGACCGTATTCGTGTTCGTTACGACCGTACGGAGGACGAAGAGTTTGTTTCTTTCGACCCTGCAGAAAAAGAGTATTTGCTGCCCAAATTCCAGAAAACCAACCAGAATACTACTATCGACCTTCGTCCTGTAGTGCGCAAGGGAGACAAAGTGGAAGCCGGTCAGATTATGACGGAAGGTTACTCTACGGAAGGTGGTGAATTGGCACTTGGTAAGAACCTGAAAGTGGCTTACATTCCTTGGAAAGGTTACAACTACGAGGATGCTATCGTTCTGTCAGAGCGCATCGTTCGTGAGGATATGTTTACTTCTGTTCATGTTGTTGAGCAGTTGCTCGAAGTGCGTGAAACCAAACGTGGTGCCGAAGAGTTCACATCCGATATCCCGAATGTCAGCGAAGAGGCTACAAAGGATTTGGACGAAAACGGTATCATTCGTATCGGTGCCCATATTGAGCCGGGTGATATTCTTATCGGTAAGATTACACCAAAAGGTGAGTCCGATCCTTCTCCGGAAGAGAAACTTCTCAAGGCTATCTTCGGTGATAAGGCGGGCGATGTGAAAGATGCCTCTTTGAAGGCCACTCCTTCGCTTAGCGGAACGATTATTGACCGCCGTCTCTACACCAAGGCCAACAAGGATCGCAAGCAGAAAATGGAGGATAAGGAAACGCTGGCCAAGATGGATGTCACTTTCCAGCAGAATGCAGAAGCACTGCGTCTGCGCTTGTTGGATAAGTTGGCGGCTCTTCTCAAGAACCGTCAGTCGCGTGGTGTCTTTGATTTGCTTGGTACAGAACTTATCCCGAAGGGAACGGTCTTCTCACGCGAACGTCTGGCGCAGATTGATTACCAGACTGTTATGTTGGAGGATTGGACGGCAGATGCGCATCGCAACGAATTGGTGCGCCAATGCGTAGTCAACTATATGATTCACCTCAAGGATTTGGATGCGGCTCTTAAACGCGACAAATACAACCTCACCATCGGTGACGAACTGCCTAATGGCATTCTGCAGATGGCAAAAGTTTATGTAGCGAAACGTCGTAAGATTCGTGTGGGTGACAAGATGGCCGGTCGTCACGGTAACAAGGGTATTGTTTCCAAGATTGTCCGTATGGAGGATATGCCTTTCTTGGCAGATGGAACGCCTGTGGATATCGTGCTGAACCCGCTGGGTGTGCCTTCCCGAATGAATATCGGTCAGATTTTCGAGGCCGTGCTTGGTTGGGCAGGTCATGAGTTGGGTGTCAAGTTTGCAACGCCTATCTTCGATGGGTGCACGCTGGATAACCTGAACGAGTGGACCGACAAGGCCGGACTGCCTCGCGCTGGTAAGACGCAGTTGTACGATGGTGGAACGGGTGAACCATTCGACCAGATGGCAACCGTCGGTGTCACCTACTTCATGAAGCTTGGTCACATGGTGGACGACAAGATGCACGCTCGTTCTATAGGCCCGTACAGCCTCATTACCCAGCAACCTCTGGGTGGTAAAGCGCAGTTCGGTGGCCAGCGTTTCGGAGAAATGGAGGTTTGGGCGCTTGAAGCACACGGCGCCGCTCATGTACTGCAAGAGATTCTGACTGTCAAGTCCGATGATGTCACCGGACGTGCACGCACCTACGAAGCTATCGTAAAGGGCGAACCGTTCCCGACTCCGGGATTGCCTGAGTCTCTCAACGTATTGTTACACGAATTACAAGGTTTGGCTCTGTCCATCACAATGGAATAAAACTAGAACAACTGGAGCCCTGGTTGGGCTAGATAAATTTCAAGAATTATGGCAAACAATAAAGATAATAATACAACTAAACGAACCGGTTTTACCAAGATAACCATCGGTCTGGCATCTCCTGATGAGATTATGCAGAACTCCAGTGGTGAGGTATTGAAACCGGAAACAATCAACTATCGTACTTACAAGCCCGAACGTGACGGTTTGTTCTGCGAGCGCATCTTTGGCCCTACCAAGGACTACGAATGCCATTGCGGAAAGTACAAACGCATTCGTTACAAAGGCATCGTTTGCGAACGTTGTGGTGTGGAAGTGACAGAGAAAAAGGTTCGTCGCGAACGCATGGGACACATCAAACTGGTGGTGCCGGTGGCGCATACCTGGTATCTCCGTTCCTTGCCGAGCAAGATGGCTGCGCTGCTGGGTATTCCTACCAAGAAATTGGATTCAGTCATTTACTACGAGAAGTACATCATCCTTCAGGCGGGTGTTTTAGCCGGTCTGCAACTGGACGATGAAATCGTAGAAGACAAGATGCTTCTTGATGAGGATCAGTACGAAGAACTCATCAAACGCCTTCCCGAAGGGAACGATGAACTGGAGGATGAGAATCCCGATAAGTTCATCTGCAAAATGGGTGCGGAAGCCATCTATGATATGCTGAGCAAGATTGATTTGGATCAGCTCTCTTACGATTTGCGTGCCATGGCGGACAAAGATGGTTCGCAACAGCGCAAACAGGAGGCTCTCAAACGCTTGCAGATTGTCGAGGCTTTCCGTTCCGGTAAGGGAAAGAACCGTCCGGAGTGGATGGTGCTGCAGGTTATTCCTGTAACGCCGCCCGAACTGCGTCCTTTGGTGCCGCTGGATGGTGGACGTTTCGCTACCTCCGACCTCAACGACCTCTATCGTCGTGTGATTATACGTAACAACCGTCTCAAACGTCTCATTGAGATTAAGGCTCCTGATGTCATCTTGCGTAACGAAAAACGTATGTTGCAGGAAGCTGTGGATGGTTTGTTTGATAACTCTCGTAAAACAACGGCCATCAAGTCCGATGCCAACCGTCCGCTTAAATCTCTCTCCGATTCGTTGAAAGGTAAGCAGGGACGTTTCCGTCAGAACTTGTTGGGTAAGCGTGTGGACTATTCTGCCCGTTCGGTTATCGTTGTTGGTCCTGAGTTGAAAATGCACGAGTGCGGTCTGCCTAAGGATATGGCTGCCGAACTCTACAAACCGTTTATCATCCGCAAACTTATTGAGCGCGGAATCGTTAAAACGGTAAAGTCTGCAAAGAAGATTATCGACCGTAAGGATGCGATTATCTGGGAGATTCTGGAGCATGTGATGGAAGGACATCCTGTGCTTTTGAACCGTGCCCCGACGCTGCACCGTCATGGTATCTTGGCGTTCCAACCCCGTATGATTGAGGGTAAAGCCATTCAGTTGCACCCTCTGGCTTGTGCCGGATTTAACGCCGACTTCGATGGTGACCAGATGGCAGTACACTTGCCTTTGAGCAACGAAGCCGTTTTGGAAGCACAATTGCTGATGCTGGGCTCGCACAATATTCTGGATCCGGCCAACGGTAATCCTATCACCGTGCCTTCGCAGGATATGATTCTCGGTTTGTATTACATCACCAAACCGCGTACCGGTGTCAAGGGTGAAGGACTTGTGTTCTACAGCCCCGAAGAATCCACTATCGCGCTGAACGAAGGACGCGTGGATATTCACGCCAATATCAAGGTGCGTATCAATGGCAAACTGGTTGAGACCACGCCCGGACGTATCATGGTCAATGAGTTCATGCCGGCAGAGGTTGGTTTCCAGAATGTCACCATGGCAAAGGGTGCCGTAAAGAAGATTATCTCCAAGGTCATCAAGACTTGCGGAGTAGCGCGTACGGCGCAGTTCTTGGACGATATCAAGAACCTCGGTTATAAGATGGCCTTCCTGGGCGGTCTGAGTTTCAACCTGAACGATATCATCATTCCGGAAGAGAAACAGGAACTTGTGGCGCAGGGTAATGCCGAAGTTGAGGTTATTACCGAGAACTACAACAACGGTTTGATGGGTGACGATGAGCGTTATAACAACGTCGTAAATGCTTGGAACAAGGTGGATGCCAAGGTTTCTGAAGTGCTTATGAAGCACATGAAGGAAGCTGACCAGGGATTCAACTCCGTCTTCATGATGATGGATTCCGGTGCCCGTGGTTCCGAACAGCAGATTAAGCAGTTGGCAGGTATGCGTGGCTTGATGGCTAAACCGCAGAAAGCCGGTGCTGCCGAGGGTCGTCAGACCATTGAAAACCCGATTCTTTCGAACTTTAAGGAGGGATTGAGCGTGCAGGAGTACTTCATCTCTACTCACGGTGCCCGTAAGGGTCTTGCGGATACGGCCTTGAAGACTGCCGATGCAGGTTACCTCACCCGCCGTCTGGTTGACGTCAGCCACGATGTGATTATCACCGAGGATGACTGCGGTACTCTTCGCGGACTTATGGCACGTGCCATCAAACAGGACAACCGTGTTGTTGCTACCTTGGAGCAGCGCATCTTGGGACGTGTCTCCGTACACGATATACGCGATGCCGAAGGCAACCTTATCGTGGAATCCGGTCAGGAAATTCGCGAACAGCAGGTTGAAGCCATCGTAGCTGCCGGTATTGAGGAAGTTGAGATTCGTTCGGTTCTCACGTGTGAGGCCAAGCACGGCGTATGCGCCAAGTGCTATGGACGTAACCTCGCTACCCGTCAGATGGTACAGCGCGGTGAAGCGGTCGGCGTGATTGCCGCACAGGCTATCGGTGAACCCGGTACACAGTTGACCCTCCGTACCTTCCACTCCGGTGGTGTGGCTGGTAACACGGCTTCGCAGAACACCTATGTATTGCCGCGTGCAGGACGCGTAGAGATTGACGAACTGCGCACCATCACTACCGAAGAGGGTGATGTTATCGTGGTTAGCCGTCTCAACGATATGCGTTTGGTAGATCCCGAAACAGGTGTCGTATTGGCGAACTATAACATCAAGTACGCTTCTAAACTCTTTGTTACTCCGGGCGAAACCTATGATAAGGATACCGTCGTTTGCGAATGGGACCCCTACAAGGTTTCTATGATTATCGAGAACGCAGGTACATTGCGCTATCAGGATGTCATCGAGGGCGTTACTGCCAAGACCGAAACCAACAACCAGATTGGTAAGAAGGAGATGTATATCACCGAAAACCGCGATAAGACCAAGATGCCGATGGCACATATCATGGATGCCGAAGGCAATATCATCCGTTCCTACAACCTGCCCGTTAAGGCCATGCTTGTACATGCCGATGGCGAGATGGTTAAGGTCGGTGACAGCCTCTATACGCAATCCCGTGCTATGGGTACTGCCGGTGATATCACCGGTGGTCTGCCTCGTGTTACTGAGCTCTTCGAGGCACGTAACCCGTCCAACCCCGCTATTGTCAGCGAAATTGATGGTGAGGTAACCTATGGTAAGATCAAACGCGGTAACCGTGAAATCACTGTCACCAGCCGTACGGGCGAAGCAAAGACATACCTCATTCCTCTCTCCAAGCAAATCTTGGTGCAGGAAGGCGACTATGTACGTGCAGGTGTGGCGTTGTCCGATGGTGCTATCACGCCGGATGACATCCTCGCTATCCAGGGACCCACTGCCGTTCAGGATTATATCGTCAATGAGGCGCAGTCCGTTTATCGTCTGCAAGGCGTGGAGATTAACGACAAGCACTTCGAGATTATCGTCCGTCAGATGATGCGTAAGGTGGAAATCCTGGAAGCAGGTGACACCCGTTATCTGGAGGGTGAAGTGGTTGATAAACTCGACTTCTTGGAGGAGAACGACCGTATCTGGGGCAAGAAAGTGGTTACGGATGCCGGAGACAGCGATGTGCTGCGTGCCGGCCAGATTATCACTGCCCGCCGTCTGCATGACGAGAACTCCGGTCTCCGTCGTCGCGACAAGAAATTGGTTGTGGCGCGTGACGCCGAGTGCGCTACCGCACGCCAAGTGCTGCAGGGTATCACCCGTGCTGCTCTGGGAA
The DNA here is from genome assembly GCA_902780495.1 of uncultured Bacteroidales bacterium. Taxonomy (GTDB): domain Bacteria; phylum Bacteroidota; class Bacteroidia; order Bacteroidales; family Paludibacteraceae; genus Colicola. Next base: position 31,882 of record CACZFM010000006.1, on the reverse strand, counting down.
CCAAGTCCTTTATGTCGGCGGCTTCCTTCCAGGAAACTACCAAGGTGCTCAACGAATCCGCTATCCGTGGACGTGTTGACTATCTCGATGGCATGAAGGAGAACGTTATCTGCGGTAATCTTATTCCTGCAGGTACGGGTCTGCGTGAGTTCCAGAAAGTGGTTGTACATAATGCAGAGGAGTATGCTGCCATTCAGGCTGCCCGTCAGGCGGCTTTGGAGGCTGCAGAAGAGGATGAATAATCCCGCCCTTTACGCAATATCCGACAAGCACGGCCTTCCGCCGTGCTTGTTTTTTCTCGGTTCGTTCTCGGTTCATTCTCGGTATCTCGATTTTTTTGTCCCTTGCCCCTGCATATTACGCCGGTCTTTCAACCTTAAACGCTAAACCTTAAACGTTAAACCTTCAACCTTCAACTTCCTTCCTCCTTTTTTTGCAGATTCCCTCTGATTTAGCAAAAAACCACAAATAAATTTGCACAATTCAAGAATTTTTACTACCTTTGCAGGCGGAATTTTGGATTATGGCAAAAAAGAATGAAATAGCAAAAGTGGACTCGGCAACCGTTCAACCGATGAAACAAATCGAGAGTCTTATTCTTACCGTCCGTGGCAAACAAATCATGCTTGACCGTGATCTGGCGCGTTTGTATGGGGTTGATACAAAACGTTTGAACGAACAAGTAAAACGTAATATGGAGCGTTTCCCTGATGACTTTATGTTCCAACTTACCAAAGAGGAATATGAAGTTTTAAGGTCGCAATTTGCGACCATAGAAAATGAGGGTGATAGTTTAAGGTCACAAAATGTGACTACAGACATGCGCGGGAAGCATTTGAAATATCTACCATACGCCTTCACCGAAAACGGAATCGCCATGTTGAGTGGTGTACTTCGTTCGCCGATGGCTATTGCAACCAATATTCAAATAATGCGTGCGTTCAATGCCATGCGTCATTTTATCGGTTCGCACGCGCAAGTATTCCAACGTTTGGAAGTAATGGAACGTAACCAATTGGCACTCAACGCCAGTCAAGCAGAATTATTCGCTCAAGTCGTGGAGAACAATAAAAAGTTAAATGAGGTGTTCCGCCGCTTGGATGACAATTCTGAGAAACAGGAAAAGGGCATCTTCTATGATGGACAAATTTTCGATGCCTATACGTTTGTCAATGACCGTATTCGTGAAGCCAAAAAGCGCATTGTGCTGATTGATAATTATGTGGATGATAGCGTGTTGAAGATGATGGATAAGCGAGCAAAAGGCGTATCTGCAAAAGTCTATACCAAAACCATATCGCGGCAATTGTCGCTTGATTTCGACAAGCACAATGCGCAATACGCACCGATTGAGGTGGAGCAGTTTGACCGCTCACATGATAGATTCTTATGCATCGATGATACCGTATACCTTATCGGTGCATCAATCAAAGACCTTGGAAAGAAATGGTTTGGCTTTGTAAAACTGGAGCAGACTACAGATGAACTGCTGAGCAAGATGTAATCTCGTCCTCTCTCACGGACGTTAAATGTGAGGCCGTCTCACAAATTGAAAACTGCTACATGATGTGGCAGTTTTCTTTATCTTTTTTGCAGATTCTTTCTAAATCTGCAAAAAACTACAAATAAATTTGCGCACTCCAAAAATTTTCAGTACCTTTGCACCCGCAAACTCACGCTGGGGTGTCTGCATTGATGTCACAGGGTGAGGGAGCAGACATATTTAATGGCGTTTACTAACGCTTGTTTTTGACCATTTGAAACCTAGGAAACTTCAAATAGTTATCTTCGAAAACAAGGCGCAGTAGATGCTCATGGGTGTGTAATACACTCGCGCGTACTTTAATATACGCGTGTAGTCCCGTATATACACAGCGTGGGTTTCTGCTTTGCTTATTCGAGATAACAGGTTTTCCTAGGACCTCAAATGGCGGATAAGCAAAAAAGGGAATCCGCGTTTTTTAATTTATCCCATTCTCTTTTTGCCTAATCATCTCAAAGACAATCGCTTTCGCCATTGTCTATGTTTACGTGTATAATAAAAAAATAGAATAAAGATACATAAGTGGGTAAAAAGTACTTTATCATAACAGTAGATACGGAAGGTGATAATCTTTGGGCATCGCATCGTGGCGAACCGATTACCACCCGTAATACGTACTTTCTTCCGCGATTCCAGAATCTGTGCAACGAGTACGGATTCAAACCAATATATCTAACGAACTATGAGATGGCATGTGATTTGGATTTTGCTGCGGAAGCAAAACAATGGTTGCTGGCAAATCAATGCGAGATAGGACTGCATGTTCATGGATGGAACAATCCTCCGTACTATCCACTTGGAGGAGAAAAATATGCACATGCGTATCTGTATGAGTTTCCGGAACAGATAATTAAAGAGAAATTATTGGTTACGCAAAATATAATCAAAGAGAATTTTGGAGTTACTCCTGTCTCGCATAGAGCAGGGAAGTGGGCAATGAATGATGTGTATTTCAATGTGCTCAACGAAATAGGAATAAAGGTGGATTGCTCTTATTGTCCAGGGGTGGATTGGTCAAGTACAATAGGCGCTACCAAAGGAGGGGCAGATTACACACATATACCTCACAATCCGCAATGGAAAAGTGGCATTTTAGAGGTTCCAATGACTATTCGAACGGGACGCTGGAAAGGAGAGCAAAAACTGAAGCGAATCATAAAAACTTTCTTACGAGGGTATCCTGTATGGCTTAGACCAGCAACATCATCTTTAAAACAAATGAAGAGATTGGTTGATTATGTAGATCTCTTCTCGAGACAAGACTATTTGATGTTTATGGTTCATTCGTCAGAGTTAATGCCGGGAGGCAGTCCGTATTTTGTAGACGAGAATGCAATAGAGAAAGAGTATGATACGATGAAAGAATTGTTTGAATACGTATCCAAAAAAGGTTATGTAGATTGTACCCTAAAAGCGTATTATGAACAAAAAGATAAAAGTAATACAGCTGATTAATAGCATAGCAGACGGAGGCGCTGAGACTCAACTGAAAAATTATATGCTAAACTTGGACAATTCTAAGTTCAAGTGCATTATATTATCGGAAACAATAGATATTACTTCCGCAAATGCCAATATACTTTTCGGGCATAAAGTACCTATATATACACCGTTCGTCCCCAAACGGAATTTTATTTGCAAAGTGCTTAACAGATTGCAGCGAACAGTAATTCCTGTGGATAAACGAGATAAATATGACTTCTGGTATATTCAGAAAAGAATTCTTTCTCTTAAGCCGGACATTATTCATGTTCACATGAAAATGTTGCATTATATTGTGCCTATAGCAGATCAATTACAAGGAGTTAAAATTTTCTATCGTTGTGCAAGCACTCCGGATAGATATTTTAACTATAACACAATAATTGACAGCGCCGAATTTGATGCTGCTAAATATTTGCTCAAACATAATGGCTTGCAATTTATAGCGCTACACTCTCAAATGCGCGATGCCCTGAATGCTTTGTTCGGAATATCCAATACGTTGATTATCCACAATGTGATTGATCTGGAAAAGTTTCAACCGGCATCATCAACCGATAAAGAGCAGATGCGCACGCAGTTAGGCATTCCTAAAGATGCCTTTGTCTTGGGACATACGGGAAGATGTTTCTATATCAAAAACCAATCCTTCTTGGTTGATGTATTCTATCATGTCGCCTTACATAATCCGAACGCTTATTTGTTAATGATAGGTTATGGGGACTTTAGTGAGATAGTTGATAAAATCAACAATTATGGACTTACTAATAGATATTTGATTTTATCCGCTCGCACGGATGTTAATGTGCTCCTTCGCGCCATGGATGTATTTGTATTCCCTTCATTGTTAGAGGGAATGCCAAATGCGTTGATAGAAGCGCAAGCATCCGGACTAAAGTGTATAGCTTCATCAGCGATTACCAAAGAAGCAATAGTCTCGCAGAAAGCAATTCAAATGGATTTAGATGATGGGGCAGAAGCATGGGCAGAAAAAATCCTCAATAATATGTTTGACGGAATACCTCAAAGCGATATAAAGAGTTTTGAAGTCTCAAATGTCATACAAGAAGTGGAACAATTATATAACTCGTAATATATGAAGATGTTAATTACAGGCGGAGCTGGCTTTATAGGAAGCAACCTCTGCGAACATTTTGTAAGAAATAACTATGATGTGGTATGCTTGGATAATCTGAGTACAGGATTTATGCATAACATTGAACCATTAATGGAGAAACCCAACTTCAAGTTTACAAAAGGTGACATACGCGATCTAGAAACATGTCGTGAATCTGTAAAGAGTTGCGATGTAGTTCTGCATGAAGCTGCGTTGGGTTCGGTACCACGAAGTATCAATGATCCCATTACGACCAACTCTACAAATATTTGCGGCTTTCTCAATATGCTCGTGGCTGCACGAGATGAAAAAGTGAAGAGGTTTGTATATGCAGCCTCGTCATCCACTTACGGTGATAGCAAGGAGTTACCGAAGATAGAGCATAATATTGGTCGCCCATTGTCACCATATGCAATCACGAAGTTTGTTAATGAACTATATGCTAATGTATTTACCTCGTTGTATGGAATAGAAACAATCGGCTTGCGGTATTTTAATGTGTTCGGTCGCCGTCAAGATCCAAATGGCGCGTATGCAGCGGTAATTCCTTTGTGGGTGAAAGCACTTATTAATCACGAGTCTCCATACATCAATGGCGATGGTTCTTATTCTCGTGACTTTACATATATAGACAATGTCATCCAAGCAAATGAGTTGGCCGCAACTGTTTCTCACGATGAGATAGTTGAGCGTGCTTCATTATATAACATGAATCTCCCGCAAAATGCTCCTGTGGATTTAGTGTTTAATGTCGCTTATGGAGGTAATACAACGCTGAATGACTTGTTTCATTGCTTACGAGTGAATCTTTCTAAATATGATCCACAGATCGCAGCAGTTGAACCGATTTATCGAGAGAATCGCGCCGGTGATATACCTCATAGTCAGGCATCAATCATCAAGGCACAACGCATTTTGGGCTATAATCCTCAATTTAGCGCGTTGCAAGGGTTTGCACACGCATGTGAATGGTATTATCAAAAATTAAAATAATCATATGAATCGTTTAGAGAGATATATTGCAAATAAAATGCTAAAATATCGCCATGGTAGATGGTGGATGCCTGACAGATGGTTTGTTGAACTTCGGTATGAAAAATGCATGGGAAAGCGTTTAAACATCACCAGTCCACAAACAGTCGCGGAAAAGATGATGTGGTTAAAATTGTACGATCACAATCCTCTCTATACTATTCTCGCAGACAAACATAAATTAAAAGAATGGTTTAAAAAACGCTTTGGAGAACAATATATAGTGCCAAATATATACACATTTACATGCGTTGATGAGATAGATAGAGACGCACTCCCTAATCAATTTGCCATTAAGTGTAATCATGATTCGGGGTCGGTATTTTTATGTTATAATAAGAATTCTCTATTATTTTATGACAAGGATGGTAAGCAGTATGATTGGGGGTATGTAGTAACTAATCTGAAGAGAGCGTTACAAACAAATTATTATTACTATGATAGAGAATGGCCGTATAAGAACATCAAGCAACGAGTAATAATGGTAGAACCATTATGTCGAACTAAAAATGGTAATCTTCCTACGGATATAAAATTATTCTATGGAAATGGTGAATATTGGTTTACCAATGTGACATATTGGAACAATGAATCTCAAGATCGTTGCACGTATGACGAGAACTGGAATAGGCTACCATTTGTTTACACCAATCCTATCTTGTATAACGAAAACTCTAACACATCCAATGTCCCTCGTCCCCCAAAATATGAAGAGATGTTACGTATAGGAAAGGAGATAGCATCATTATGCAAGTTTGTAAGAGTAGATTTCTATGATATTGATGGGGAGGCTAAAATAGGAGAGATTACATTCTATAATGGTGGAGGTTTGGATCGATTTTACCCCGATAAATATGATGCAATTTATGGCGAAAAGTTAAAACTATAATGAAAAAGAAATTAGTAGTATATACTGTGCTAACTGGTGGATATGATGATATTCAACAGCCACTGGTTGTGGATTCGCGTTTTGATTATGTCTTATTCTCAAATGATTTTAGAGAAGATACTATAGGAATCTGGCATGTTCGTTCGATACCTCAACCTGATGGCGTTACAACAAACGATAATAAACGAATATCAAGATTCCCAAAAACTCATCCGGAAACGATGCTTGCTGAGTACGAAGCGTCATTGTATATTGACGCTAATATTCAAATAGCAGATCAATGGGTGTATGATAGAGTAATAAAATTATACGAACAACAAATAGAATATGCAGGCATAAAACTTTTAGCTACCGGGCGTGATTGTGTTTATCGTCATTCATTTGATATGTGCGCCATGGGATTTGAAAATGATGTCAATGCTATTCAACAAATGAATGTTTTATACGAAAAGGGATTTCCGGAACATTTTGGGCTTACTGAAAATGGCATTATTTTTCGTATTCACACTAAACAAATGAAAAATGTTGATGAACTCTGGTGGGAATGGATACTAAATTACTCATTTAGAGACCAATTTTCGTATATATATTGTTTGTGGAAACACGATATTCCCATTAACTATTTTTTGCCGGAAGGAGAAGATGTTCGCAATACAAAACATTTCAGAATCACATATCATGATAATATACCTAGTGTTGCAAAAAAGAAACTTGTGAAAGTTGGGTTAATGGAGGGAATTAGGAACTTCTGCCGAAAACGATCAAAACATCAATATGGGTATCACTCTGAAATATGGGTTAAAATTTGCAAGATGAATCATTCGGTATTTTGGTTACATGTGTTTGGAATATGCTCGTTCGTTATTAATATTTTGCTATATATTCCAATCCAAATATTGTTAGAAATCAGAAAACGACAGAAAAGTCGAAACAAATAAAATACACTATGGACGCATTAGTATCAGTTATAATCCCAAATTTCAACCATGCTCAATATTTGGAGCAGCGGTTGAATAGTGTCTTCGATCAGACTTACCCGAACTTCGAGGTGATTATCCTCGATGATAAATCAACGGATAATAGTTTGGATGTTATCAATCGCTATAAAGACAATCCTCATTTGTCACAGATTGTCGTGAACGAGACAAATTCCGGTTCAACGTTTAAACAGTGGGAAAGGGGATTCAACATAGCAAAGGGTGAATGGATCTGGATCGCTGAAAGCGATGACTACTGCACAAATGATTTTCTAGAACAATTAATGAACGAATGCCTGAAACACAAAGATGTGGTTGTCGCGCATAGTAATTATATAATGTGCGACGAAGAGAACAATATCATCTCGCAATCCAAGGAATGGAAGAATAGAAACTATAACGGAAAACGCTTTGTGCGGAGAAGAATGGCTCGTTTCTGTGATATACACAATGCAAGCGGAGCTATCTTTAAAAGATCCGTATTACCTTTTGTCTCTAATGCCTATCAAACCTATCAAAGTACTGGCGATTACCAATTTTGGAGTGAAGTCGCAGCTTGTGGAAATGTAGTCAAAGTAAATAAGAATCTTGCCTTCTGGCGCCAAAGTGTAAAGTCCGTTACGGGGACAAAATTATCCAAAGGAATAACCGCTAAAGAAGACAGACGCGTGTACGAATATATCGCTTCAAAGCACCATTTGAATAGTGTAGAAAAGTATCTAGCCTATGCTTCTCATATATCAAGATACCGAATAGCGAATCTTGACAACGAGCAAATAAGAGAAGACATCTTGAATCAATGGCAAGATGGTTATTCTCATGGTCGTTTTGATAAGTACGTGTTGTGGTTAATCGGTAGTTTGGAAAGACATTTTGGAATACTAATATAAAGAGCTATATGAACATCTTATTTGTATCTCCCTCGTTCAATCCGTTGGATGGAACCGGCTGGGGCTCAACGCAGCGGACCAATTTGCTCTTTGAGGCTTGCACTCTGTTAGGGCATGTAGATGTAATTTCATTTGTTGATGGAGTAACATCCAGTCGTGAGGATTGTACGGTATTATATTCTGACTCTGCTCCTCGAATAGGTCAGAAAGAAGGACGAGTAATAAAATTCCTAAGGATGCTCACTCCTCTCAATCCATATGCTATGTTCCCAAAGAACAAACAATGTACCGAGATTGTCATGGACTTTATAGCACAAAAGCATTATGATTTGATAGTCTGCCGTTATATTCCGGAAGCAATGATGTGCGGTTTGTTGGATTTTGCAGACAAGTTAGTGATTGATGTGGACGATAATCCTTGTGACGTAGAGCGAACGGCTGCACGCACCTCTCGCACTTGGCGTAATAGAATGTACCATCGCTATCGCGTTGCCATTATTGAGAAAGTAGTGGATAAAATCCAGCGTGCTTGCCGGTTTACGTTTTATGCAAATCCCGTACAAGCAAAATACAAGAACTCTGCATACTTGCCCAATATTCCGTTCTACGAATATGATTTGCCCCTCGTTAAATATGTACAAACGACACCACGACTGTTGTTTGTTGGTAACATGAGTTATGGCCCTAATGCGCAAGGTGTGGACAAGTTCGTAAATAATGTATTTCCTTTGATACGTCAACAAATTCCTGCTGTAGAGTTGCATTTGGTGGGAGGTTGCAATCAACAAGCATACCTGGATAAGTGGAGCAAGATAGAGGGCGTGAAATATATGGGTTTTGTGGACGACTTGCAAAACGAGTATCAAGAAGCCCATGCAGTAGTAGTTCCTATTTATGGAGGGGCTGGTACAAACATCAAAGTATTAGAAGCAATGCAAATGCGGCGTCCATGTGTTACAACCACTTATGGTGTACGCGGTTTCAGCGAGTATTTTGCTGATAATAAAGAAATCTTAATCGCCGAGGATGATACCGCTTTTGCTGAGAAAATAGTTGCGCTTTTGAATAACGAGAAGCAAAATCATGACATTGCAACAAAAGCCTATTCGACAATGAAAGCCCATTTCTCACGTAAGGCATTTAACGAGATAGTCAAACAAAATGTGCTTGATACAAAATGTTAGTCTCTTTCATTATACCCTCCTATAATTCCGCTCACACGGTAAAACGGTGCTTGGATAGTATCTATGCGCTGTCGCTCAATCCGTCTGAGTTTGAGGTGATTTTTGTGGATGATTGCAGCACGGATAACACCTGCAATATTGTTACAGAATATCAATTGCGATATCCGAACATTACGCTCTTACGTCAATCAAAGAACAACCGTCAAGGAGCCGCACGCAATAGAGGCATGTCCGTTGCGAAAGGCGAATACATCTGCTTTGTAGATAGCGATGATGCGGTAGCAGAAGGCATTGTTGCCGCAATCCGCTTGGCAAAAGAGCAGAATACAGACATGACGGCATTCCACTATGGACGTGCTAATGAACATGGAGTCATAACGGCCGAAGCAGATAAACTATCATTCAAGGAGAACCAAGTTTTCTCCGGTGTGGAGATGCAACTCAAACATCCATATTGGTGTTCTGGGCCTGTCGCATATGTATATAGCAGGGATTTCCTCAGTCAATCAAACTATCCTTTTAGAGAAAATGTTCTTTATGAAGATTCAGACTTTGTCGCTGTTCATCTTTATTATGCGCAACGGATGGCATATTCTCCAGAACTTGGATATCTCGCCTATTATCGCGAGGGCTCTACAACACATTGCACAAACTACAAGAACACGGCAGACTACTTCCTTTTAGGTTTGCGTATGCGGGCATTCTACACCATAATCCAACAAGATATCGATTTGCACAAACGCACGGATGATGGCCTCCAGCGGTTTGCAGACGGAGTTCTTGAAGGATCCATCCACAATGTGACCATGTCGCTCAAACGCTTGTTCAAACTGAAAACACCCGCAGAGATTGTCCGGTTCTATAAGCGTATTGACACGCAAGTTAATCGCCGCGCCATTTATAATGATTCATGCATGTATAAATACGCCTACGGATGGAGCAAAATGGCTCATCTCGGCATTCGCCACAAGTACTTCTCTATCCTTATCAATTCTTGCTTGTTAATAGTATACCAATTATATCTGAAACTCAAATAATCGACAATTATGTTCAAATACACAAAACGACTTTTATCAGACATCTGTTTCTGGTGTCAAGAACTCAAAACCCGCAGAAAAGAGAATGCAGAGTGGGAGCGTATCGAAGACGAAGAATGGCGGCATCCGATGGCAGGTTTCTGTTATTATACCACCATCAAACGCAACCGTGCCGAACGAAAAGAGCAACACCTCAAAGAACGTGCTGCTATAAAATAAGTTTTCGTGCAAAGAAGGTATAATAAAAAAGATGTGGCACTTTGGCACTTTCTGCCGGAACGCTCTTTGTTTCAGTTCGTTATACATAAAAACGAAAGTGCCAAAGTGTCAAAGTGCCATGTGCGAAATACACTTTTGACGGCACCCGGATACGAAGTTGAAATGAACGTAAACCTATCAGGAACCGCTCAGGAACTGATTTGTAACCGATGCGAGTAGCGGCATCCAATGGAAAATGTCGGTAGTCGTGTCGGTAGTTAAGAGAACAATACAAGTGCCGGATGGTGGGAGTTATTATCGTCCCGTATCTGTCCCGTAGGTCGCTCGTAGGTCGCAAGTAAACGGCCTCTCTTTTGAGGGTGCCTACCTTATCACTCCGTTACCACTCAGGTCTGTTACAGGAGTATGCAAAATGTATATTTGTAGTAATTTCGGCCCTCCCTGCTGCTTTTAGAGCGCAGGGACCCGCCGAAAGTACGTTCGCACCCTTGTGCGAACAGTAAATAAAAACGTGCCGAGTCTTCAAAAACAAGCTTTCTGCGACTTTTGCGCGTTTTTATTTGCATATTCCAAATATTTGTTGTACCTTTGTCGCGTTTTTGGGTTGGACCCGCGTAAACTACGTAATCAGAAAGAACAAAAGATATGAGTTTTATCAGTTTTATAAGCAAATTGTTTGGCAATAAATCGCAACGCGATATGCGTGAGATAATGCCGGTTGTGGAACAAATCAAGGCCGTCTATCCCGAAATAGACGCATTGGACAACGATGCCCTGCGTGCCCGTTCCGCTGCGCTCATGCAAAAGATACAGGATAGTGTGAGCGACCCGCGTGCCCGTATTGCCACCCTGAAAGCAGGCATAGAGGAACTGGATATCGACAAACGCGAAAAAGTGTATGACGAGATAGACGAACTCGGCAAAACCATCCAAAATACCTACAAAGAGGTGCTGATGGAGATTCTTCCCGAAGTGTTTGCCATTGTGAAATCCACAGCCCGCCGCTTTGCAGAGAACAGCGAAGTGCGCGTTACCGCCAATGATATGGACCGCAACTTGGCTGCCGACCCTCGCTTTGACTTCGTGGAGATAGACGGCAATGAGGCAGTATATTTCAACCATTGGACCGCCGGCGGCAACGAAGTGACATGGGATATGGTGCACTACGATGTGCAACTCATTGGCGGCGTTGTGCTCCACCAAGGCAAGATAGCAGAGATGGCCACCGGTGAAGGTAAGACCTTGGTAGCGACCCTGCCCGTCTTCCTCAACGCCATGACGCATGAAGGCGTACACGTGGTGACGGTGAACGATTACCTCGCCAAACGTGACTCGGAGTGGATGGGTCCGCTCTATATGTTCCATGGTTTGACAGTGGATTGTATCGACAAGCACAAACCCAACTCGGACGACCGCCGGAAAGCCTATGCGGCAGACATCACGTTCGGTACGAACAACGAGTTCGGCTTTGACTACCTGCGCGACAATATGGCTATCTCTCCGATGGATTTGGTTCAGCGCGGACATAACTATGCCATTGTGGACGAGGTGGACTCCGTGCTGATAGACGATGCCCGTACACCGCTCATCATCAGCGGTCCGATACCCAAAGGCGAAGACCAGATGTTTGACGAGTACAAACATCGCGTGGAGTTGCTGGTGCGTACACAGACCACCCTCACCACCAAACTGCTGGCAGAGGCGAAAGCCAAGATGCCGAGCGATGACCCCAAGGTGCGCGAAGAAGGCGAATTGGCATTGTTCCGCGTGTATAAGGGAATGCCGAAGTCGAAAGCGCTTATCAAATACCTTAGTGAACAAGGCGTGAAAGTGCGCCTGCAGAAGACGGAAGAGTTCTACATGCAAGAGAATGAGAAAAACATGCATGTGGCAACCGATGAACTCTACTTCGTTATTGATGAAAAGAACAAATCGATAGAACTTACTGACAAGGGCATAGACACCCTGACAGGCAATACCGATGACCCGCAGTTCTTCGTTCTTCCCGATGTGGGAAGCGAGATAGCGGAACTGGAAAAAGAAAACCTTTCTCAGGAAGAAAAGCAGCAACGCAAAGACGAAATAATGACGAACTACTCCGTCAAGTCCGAGCGTGTGCATACTGTCCACCAACTATTGAAAGCCTATACGCTGTTTGAGAAGGATGTAGATTACATCATCGACAACAACGAGGTGAAGATTGTAGATGAGCAGACCGGCCGTATCATGGAAGGACGCCGTTGGAGTGACGGCCTGCACCAAGCGGTAGAGGCAAAGGAGAATGTGAAAGTGGAAGGTGCCACGCAGACATTTGCCACCATCACGCTGCAGAACTATTTCCGTATGTACAAGAAACTGGCAGGTATGACCGGTACTGCCGAAACGGAAGCAGGTGAGTTCTGGAATATCTACAAACTGGATGTGGTAATCATTCCCACCAACCGTCCTATCGCCCGCCAGGACATGAACGACCGTATCTATCGCACCAAGCGTGAGAAATACAATGCCGTGATAGACGAGATACAGCGTCTGGTTCAGGCAGGCCGCCCCGTATTGGTGGGTACTACTAGCGTGGAAATATCGGAGTTGCTGAGTAAGATGCTGACTCTGCGCAAGATAAAACATAACGTGCTGAATGCCAAGTTGCACCAACAGGAAGCAATGGTGGTGGCAGAGGCAGGCCGTCCGGGCGTAGTGACTATCGCTACCAACATGGCGGGTCGTGGTACGGATATCAAGCTGACACAGGAAGTGAAAGATGCAGGCGGTCTTGCCATATTGGGTACAGAACGCCATGAGAGCCGTCGCGTGGACAGACAGTTGCGCGGCCGTTCCGGTCGTCAGGGTGACCCGGGTTCCAGTGTGTTCTTCATCTCTCTGGAAGACGACCTGATGCGTATGTTCGGCTCCGACCGTATTGCGGGCTTGATGGACCGTATGGGCTGGGCGGAAGGTGAAGCCATTGAGCATTCCATGATCTCCAGCAACGTAGAGAAAGCGCAGAAGAAAGTGGAAGAGAACAACTTCGGTATCCGTAAGCGCCTCATCGAATATGATGACGTGATGAACCAGCAGCGTAACGTTATTTATGCCAAACGTCATCACGCCCTGATGGGTGAACGTATAGGCGTGGATATCACGAACATGATTTTCGATACAGCCGAGTCGCTGGTGGCTGATGCCCGTCAAACGATGGACTATGAAGGCCTGCGCTTCGAGGTGATGCAGACATTTGCGATGGAACTGCCGTTCAGTGAGGAAGAGTTCCGTGCCGGCAAAGAGAGTACGCTGTCCGAGAATCTGGCAGAGACCGCGATAGAAACTTTCAAACGCCGTATGGATAAGATGGTGCAGCAGGCTAATCCCGTTATCCAGCGCGTATATGAAGACAAAGGCTCCATGTATGAGAACATCCTCATTCCTATCACCGACGGCAAGAAAGTGTATAATATATCCGTCAATCTGCGCCGTGCTGCGGAAACGAACAGCAAAGAGGTGGTGAAGGAATTTGAGAAGCGGATGGTGCTGTATGTGATAGATGACGAATGGAAAGAGCATCTCCGCCAATTGGATGACCTGAAACAATCGGTGCAGAATGCCAGCTATGAGCAGAAAGACCCGCTCCTTATCTACAAGCTGGAGAGCTTTAACATCTTCCGTCAGATGTTGGATTCGTTCAACCGTCGCACCATTGCCATACTGATGCGCGGACAGTTGCCTCAGCAGCAGCCTCAGAATGTGCAGCAGGCCGCCCAGGAACGCCATCAGGATTACTCGCGTTACCGTACGCAAAAAGATGCCGTACAGCGTGCCGCCCAACAGAGTGGGCAGGCTGCAGCTGCAGGACGCGACACCCGTGAGATGCAGAAGCCGATGCCTATCACAGTGGAAAAGAAACCTCGTCCGAACGACCCATGTCCGTGCGGCAGCGGTAAGAAATTCAAACAGTGTCACGGAAAGGGATTATAGGAGTGCCATTGCGTATCGTATATATGGGAACGCCTGAGTTTGCCGTGGCAGGACTCAGAGCATTAGTGGAGCATGGACGGGAAATAGGCTGTGAGGTGGTGGCTGTTGTCACTATGCCAGACAAACCGGCAGGGCGCGGACACAAATTGCAATTCTCTCCGGTCAAGGAATATGCGTTGGAGGTAGGGCTTCCGATACTGCAGCCTGAGAAACTGAAAGACGAAGCCTTTGTGGAAGCGTTGCGTTCCTATAAGGCAGACCTTCAGGTGGTGACAGCCTTCCGTATGCTTCCTGAAGTGGTGTGGGCAATGCCGCGTCTGGGTACGTTCAATGTCCATGCCTCGTTGCTTCCCCAATACAGAGGTGCGGCACCTATTAACTGGGCTGTGATTAACGGTGACAAACAGACAGGACTCACATCTTTCTTGCTGAAGCATGAGATAGACACAGGCAATATCCTCTTGCAGGAAACGATGCCGATAGGCGAAGAAGATACCGTGGGCGATGTGCATGACCGACTGATGGATGCCAGTGCCGGCTTTACGCTCCGTACCGCCGAACTGATTGCCAAGTGTGACCGAGAAGGAGTGCCTGTTCCTGCAACTCCGCAGCCGGAGTGCGGTGAATTGCTCCCTGCGCCCAAGATATTCAAAGAGACTTGCGAGATTGACTTTACCCGTAAGGCCGAGGAGATCCGTAATTTTGTGCGGGGATTGAGCCCTTATCCTGCCGCGTGGTGCAACCTGCAGTTGGGAGAAACTACGTATGAGAACGTGAAAGTATATCGCGTCGCCGTCAGTGAACAAGGTCCCCGCCACGGGCATATCATCGTATCGTGTCAGGATGGCTATGTGGAATTGCTGGAATTGCAACTGCCCGGTAAAAAGAGAATGGATAGTAAATCGTTGTTGAATGGTCTTAGAACTGATTGACAAATACTATGCATCTTCACCGGAACTGAAGGATATTTTACTGCAACACAGTCGTCAGGTTGCCGACCGTTCGCTATGCATTGTCGATGCACATCCGGAATGGGATGTTGACCGCACGTTTGTGGAAGAAGCAGCCATGCTGCATGATATAGGTATCATTTTCTGTAATGCCCCCAAAATTCTTTGTATGGGTGAGCATCGGTATATTGAACACGGTTTTCTGGGTGCCGAACTTCTTCGCAGTGAGGGGCTTGAACTTCATGCAAGGGTGGCGGAACGGCACACAGGTACAGGAATAACGATGGAGCAAGTGATACGTGAAGATTTGCCCATTCCTGTGAAAGACTATTGTCCCGAAAGTCTTGAGGAGAAGATAATCTGCTACGCCGACAAATTTTACAGCAAGACACGTTTGGGCGAAGAGAACCCTATGTGGAAGATACGCAAAAACATATGGAAATACGGGCATGATGCCGTACTCCGATGGAATGCGTTATCTGAACTTATGGGCGAAACCAATAGAGACTAACTCCTTGAATTGGATTTTCTTCTTATCCTCCATTGTGTTGTATCTGGGATGCAATGACACGCGAGTAGTAAGGAAACGGTTGATGATGAATGTACAATCTACCGTCAGATTTACTTCGTGGTGTTTCTCGTAGTTGGTGAAAGCATACAATTCCGTTTCCAGCACCACTTCACGAACAGGCACCCATTTCCACTTGACGCGAAGGCTGCTACCGCCATCATGCATGATGTGCGTATCCTTTTTCAGACCAAAAGATTCTTCGTTCACTTTGTCATCTATCCGCAATGCATACAGCATCTGGTAGGTTGCCGGTGACAGCGCAATACTCAAGCCGGAGACAGGTTGATAGTCAAGACCCAAACCCATGTTGAAGCGGGTAGGAGTCATAAAGGTCGTCTTCATCACACTTTGATTGGCATTCCAGGTATTGAAGAAGGGCATTTTCACTTCGGCAGAAGTAGAGAGATAGAGCGTTTTGACCAAGCTATAGCCAAACTTGGTGTAAAAGCGGAACTGGTCATCGTTGACATTGAACGTACGCAACGTATCGTTCGGGGCATTTACAACGCCGGCACGCCATTCCGCAAGGTTTTCCCACGAAATACGGTTCTTACGGTAGTTGATGGTTCCTTTGGCAATACCCAACAACATGATATTCAGTTTTGTGCCACCCTGATACCAGTTGGGACTGATGTAACTTTGCGAGAACTGCAATTGGATATTCGCTTCTTTTCGCCACGGGTTGAAGATGTTTTTCTTCTGCGCTTTCATCTCCTTCAAATCTTCTTCGGGATCGCTTATGAGTGAGCGCGTCATCTTTATACCGGGTGTTTCTTTGAGTTGGGATATTGCTTTTGTGATGGAATCCATGCGCAAGGTGGCAATTCGTACGGAGTCTTCATACGCCTGCCGTGCGATTTCATCCGCTCTCAGGATATTGATGGAATCGTGTATCAGTTGCAAACTATCCTGTATGCTTTTGATGAGCGCCACCAGTTCGGCATCCCGTCGGTTGAGTTCCTGCAAGAGAGAGTCCCGGCGCAGTGCTTCTGCCACCAGCCGCAAGGAATCCTCTATCTGCCGTAAGGAATCTTGTTCGCGCTTGTTCAGCGTTTGCTGAGAAAGCAAATCCAACAGCAACAGGTCGGATGAAGTGACAGCGGCTTCCACCCGCAGGGTGTCCACGGGATGGGTAACAACAATGGTGTCGTAAATAGTGTCATTGACGGCAAGCGCCATTCCCGACACAAAGAGACAGATGACTAACAGGATTTTTTGCATGCACGGATAATTAAATAAAGTCCCCAAAGAATAAACGGAATACTAAGCAACTGCCCCATGTTGAGGAAAAGGTTGCTTTCGAAAGCCTCTTGGTCAAGCTTGATAAACTCCAGCACAAAGCGTGTGCCGAATATAATCAAAAGGAATGTACCGAAAATGAGTCCCCGTTTTTCGTAACACTTTCCCTTCCAGTACATCAGCCATGTGACAATGAACGCGACAATGCAATAGAGCATTTCGTAGATTTGCGTGGGATGACAAGGCTCTGTTTGCCCGTCCCGGACAAAAATGAATCCCCATGGCAAGGATGTGGGATTGCCGTAGATTTCCGAGTTCATGAGGTTTCCGAGGCGAATGAGGGTTGCCGTGATGCAGACGCCAATCACAAGGCGGTCGAAAATCCAGATAAGGTCGGTGTTCCGCTTCGGGTCTTCTTTGGAAAAATGATAGCGATTTAAGAGCCATGCGGCGATAATCAGACCAATCGCCCCACCGTGGCTGCTGAGTCCTCCTTCCCAAATGCGCAGCAAAGCAAACGGGTTTTCAATATAAGGATTCCGGTAGTTGATAGTCCATCCGAAGATTTGTATCGGGTCGTTGGTCAGATGCCATTCATAGAACCAGCAATGTCCTATCCGCGCACCGACAATAACGCCGATAGTCATCCACATAAAGATTTTGTCCGGCCATTCTTTCGGGCACTTTTCGTGCGTGTATAGTTTAACCTGGATAAGGTACGCCAAATACAAACCGACCGCCCAAAGCAGTCCGTACCAACGTATGCCTCCCGTCTCTCCCCAATGTACTATGTACGGGTCAACGTTCCATGTGAGATAGCTTAAGATCATGTCAACAACCTGTCAATAACCTATTAATAACTCAATAATAACTCAATAATAACCCAATAATAACCCAATAATTATTCGAACATCCACGCTATATATCATATGCCCCAATTGAGTTTTGCACGGAGCGAGTGAATGAAACTGTTCTCACCAATCTGCACGACCTTGACGGTGTATGCGGCTTTCTCAATATGCAGCGTGGTCGTGTCGTTGAAAATCTGGCTTCGTCCATCGACACTCATCAGGTAACTTCCGTTGCGGCTGTGGATGCGAATATCGATTTTCCAGTCGTCAGGAATCACAATCGGGCGGTCGTTGAGGCTGTGGGAGGCGATAGGCGAGATGAGAATACCGCTTGCCTGCGGCATCATAATAGGTCCGCCGACACTGAGGTTATACGCCGTACTGCCCGTAGGCGTGGCAAAGATAAGGCCATCGGCTTCGTACGTTTGCAGCATTTCACCGTTCAGGCGCGTTTCAATGGTAATCATAGAACTCAGTCCCTGCTTCATCACCGCCACTTCGTTCAGCGCATTCGGGGCAAGGATATGCCCGTCCTCCGAGCAAGTGACATTGAGCAATTTGCGCTGCTCAATGGTATAATCCCCGCGAATAAGCTGGTCCATGATGCGGTCCACATGCTGGGTCTGTACATCCGCAAGGAACCCCAATCGCCCGCAATTGATGCCGAGAATGGGCACATTCCGATTGCCGATAGAAGCCGCCGTGGTAAGAAACGTTCCGTCTCCCCCGACCGAAAGGGCGAAATCGACCGGTTCCAGGTCGTTGGGATTGTCTTCATCCTCACGCGGATAACTGTCGTATTGCCTCAAGTTCAATTCCTGCCGCAACTCCTGCGAGAGAAGCACATTCACATCGCGTTCCTTCATAAACTCAAGCAAATGCTGTACCTCCTGAAGGGTCTGCGATTTCATTGCATTTCCGAATATAGAAATAGTCATAAGGTCGAAACTTTTCAATTCAGGCTGCAAAGGTAATAAAAAAACGTCATACGGACAAATTTTTTTGCGAAATTGTTGTGTATTCGAAAAAAAAGTAGTAACTTTGCGGCGTGAAAAGGCATATATCAGTATGACAAGATTAAGTGTCAATATCAACAAGGTGGCCACACTGCGTAATGCACGCGGCGGCAATGTTCCCGATGTGGAGCATTTTGCAAAGATGGCCCAGGCATACGGTGCGGAAGGCATAACGGTTCATCCGCGTCCCGATGAGCGGCATATCCGCAGAACAGATGTTTATGCGATACGTGAGTTGATAACCACAGAGTTCAATATAGAAGGCAATCCGCAGCCTCCGTTTGTGGATTTGGTGCTGGATGTAAAGCCCCATCAGGTGACATTGGTTCCCGATGCCGAGAGCCAGTTGACGAGTAACCACGGTTGGGACACAAAGACCCATCTTGCCAAACTGACCACATTGGTGCGCAAGTTCAAGAGTGCAGGCATACGCGTGAGCATCTTTGTGGATCCTGACCCCGAAATGGTGGAATATGCCAAGCGTGCCGGTGCGGACAGGGTGGAATTGTACACAGGTCCGTATGCGGAAATATACCCGGAAGACCCGAAGCACGCGATAGAGATGTATCGTGCCGCTGCCGAAAAAGCACAGGAGATAGGCCTCGGCCTGAATGCCGGTCATGACCTGAACCTGCAGAATTTGCACGCATTCATTACCGCCTTCCCGTGGACAGCGGAAGTGAGTATCGGTCAGGCACTGATTGCCGATGCGCTGTATTACGGGCTGGAAGACACAATACGGCGGTATAAACAATGTTTGATATTATAATAAGGAATAGTAACAAGTAAAATAGAAACGAATATGTTATTGCAAGTAGACACCTTGGCTCCCACGATGGAGCAAGTGACGACAGTGGAAGAAACTGTACAGGAATCAATGAATCTCTGGACCATGGCATCATACGGCGGGTGGATAATGATTATCCTCGCTATCATGTTGGCCGGTGCTATCTATCTGTTCGTAGAACGGCTGGTGATATTGCGCAAAGCCAAGAATGAAGACAAGTCGTTTATGGACCGCATCAAAGACTATATCCACGAAGGCAAAATCGATTCTGCAAGGAATTTGTGCCAACAGACCAATACTCCTGCCGCCCGTATGGTGGAGAAGGGTATTACCCGTATCGGTCGCCCGATGCAAGATGTGCAAGTGGCCATTGAGAACGTAGGTAATCTGGAGATTGCCAAACTGGAGAAAGGTCTTGTAATCATGGCCACCATCTCCGGCGGTGCCCCGATGCTCGGATTCCTTGGAACGGTGCTGGGTATGGTTCAGACGTTCTACAACATGTCGCAGAATGCAAGCGGTGTGATAGAAATGAGTGCGCTGAGTACAGGTATGTATCAGGCCATGGTAACGACTATCGGTGGTCTGATAGTGGGTATTCTGGCGATGTTCGCATATAACTTCCTGGTGGCCCGCATTGACAGCGTAGTAAGGCAGTTGGAAGGCCGTACGATGGAATTTATGGATTTGTTGAATGAGCCTGCATAAGGTATATACCTCCGCATTATGGCACTGAAAAGACGAAACAGGGTGGAGGCGACCTTCTCGATGTCGTCGATGACAGACCTTATCTTCCTGCTGCTGCTGTTCTTTGTAATGGCAAGCACCATGTCATCGCCAAACGACATCAAAATCAATTTGCCTCAAGCTCGCGCGAAAACCAACACCAAACAGGTGGTTGCGAAAGTGTTTATAGATAATCTGGGCGGTTATTCGGTGGCGTTAGGCCGCGAGAAACCGTTGTCGATAGATGCTGAAGACCTGGAACTGTACCTCAGTTCGGTACAACAGCAGGATTCGACCATGTATATTGCATTGCATGCAGATGAAGATATTTCCTACAAGGAAGTGGTCCGCGTGCTGGATATCGCAAACGAGCATAAGATGAAACTGGTAGTAGCGACTAAGAAATGAAACCCGAGACCCAATCTCATACAGAGGCTTCTGTCATTACAACGGTTGTGATGCTGCTTGGCTTTCTCTGCTTGTGGTTCATCTATATAGATGTGCCTGTTCTGCAGGAAGACGAGGGCATTGAGATATCGTTCGGTGACGGTGAGACAGGCGGAGGCGTTCCGGAACATCAACAAGTGGCTGCTGCCCCGGAGCAAACGGCCGCTCCCGCTTCGTCATCTGCGCCATCGGATAATTCGCTTATGACGCAGGAAGACGAGTCGGCTGCCCAATTGCGTTTGCAGCAAGAGAAAGAACGCCGTGCCCGCGAAGAAGCTTTGGCGGAAGAACGTCGCAGACAACGCGAAGAACAGGCCCGCTTGAGAGCCGAACAAGAGGCGCGTGAACGCGCGGAAGCCGCCGAACGAGCCAAACAGCAGGCCGCTATTGACAATGCCGCCAAGATGGGCGCATTGTTCGGCAATACAGATAATCCCGAAGGCGGAAATGGTACGGCCGAATCCGCATCGTCCGGCACGAAAGGCAATCCTCTCGGCCACGGAAACAGCGGCGGTAACGAATGGAGCCTGAACGGCCGTCGACTGAAAGGCTCGTTGCCCCGTCCGTCGCAGAATTTCAGCCAAGAAGGCATCGTGGTGGTGAATATCATTGTGGATGCCAACGGCAAGGTGGTCAGCGCCAAAGTGGGAGCAGGAACAACCATCTCTGACGAAACGACCCGCCAACTGGCCGTACGTGCTGCAAAGAAGGCAGAGTTTGATATGGTTGACCGACCCAATCAGCAGTTCGGGACAATCACGTATAAATTCAAGTTTAACTAACAAAACAGAATCAATTAACTCTTTAAGTTTAATATAGATCAGTATCCATTATTTTATGAATTACTTGTTTCTTGACAATGGTTTTGAGGAAATTGAGGCTATCACCACTATTGATTTGCTTCGCCGTGCATCCATCCCTTTGACGACTGTGAGTGTGACAGGCCTTTCTATGGTAGAAGGCGCACACAATGTTGCCATCCAGGCAGATGCCAGAATAGAAGATGTGGATTTTTCGGATGCCGAAACATTGATACTGCCCGGCGGGCAGACCCATCTGGACGCTTCCGTAGCACTGTGCGAACTACTGCGCAAGCATAACAAAGAGAACAAACTTATTGCAGCCATCTGTGCGGCTCCTTCCGTTTTGGGGAAACTGGGAATCTTAGACGGAAAACAAGCCACCTGCTATCCGGGATTTGAGAAATATCTTGGTGAAAGTTATGTCGGTGGTCTGGTGGTAGAGTCCAAGAATGTGATTACCGCAAAAGGTCCCGGCCTGAGTGCCGATTTTGCGTTCTGCCTGATTGAGAAACTGGCAGGTAGCGAAGTGGCAGACCAAATATACGATGCGGCACAATATTAAGATTTATGCGAAAAGCAAACAGAATAAATCAACTGAAACAATATACAAATAAAACATCTTAAACATTATGAATAAGAAATCATTATTATTAGGCGTTCTTCTGCTCGGTTTCCTTACGATGAGTGCCGAAGAGGCTGCTACAGAGGTTCAAAAAGACTGGAAGTGGTCGGGTATAGTAGGCTTGAATGCCAATGCGACCGGTATGGTAAACTGGTCAGCGGGTGGAAAGAATAATATCACGGGCAATGTGTTTGGTAAAGTGCGTTGCTTATATGACAAAAATTCCATGAGTTGGGATACAGATTTGGATGTGGAATACGGATTGAGTTATGTCGATCAGAAATATGACAAACTGCAAAAAGCCTCCGACCACCTGAAGTTCAATACCAAATTCGGTTGGGCATTCAAACCCAAATGGTATTTGACCGTTAACGCCGGTTTCCAAACGCAATTTGACCTTGGTCGCAAATATACCGGAACGGCAGATTTCAACCCTGTGTTGAGTAATATACTTGCTCCTTCCTATACCGATATTTCCGTCGGTCTTGATTGGAAGCCCAACAGCATCTTTTCGCTGTATCTTTCTCCCGTTGCCGGACGTATTACTACGGCTTATGTGAGCGATAAGATGCAAGAGCGTTTTGAGGAAAACTATCCCGTTGAAAACGGTGGCTTGCGCCAATCGCTGCAGGAGGCTTACGGCGTATGGCGTTATGATGACAACGGAGAAGAAGGCTATACGAAGAAGTATCAGAATGCCCGTGCAGAACTTGGTTTGACGCTGAAAGGCTCTGCCAACTGGAGTTACAAGGACCTCAAGATTATCACCGATGTTACTATTTTTACGCCTTATGCGTGGGATAAGACAAAATTGTACGAATATAGTGATGCCTCTGCGGAAACGCCAGTGACAGGTATCTATTCTGAGAAACAAATGGAGGATCGTGGCTATGATTTTGAGAATGCAGTCTATCTCGGCTATCGTGATAACAATCGCCGTTTCGGAAACTTTGATGTGGATTGGAATGTGTTGATATCCTATCAATTACTGAAGTGCCTCAATGTTACTTTGACAACGAATCTCAAGTATATCAATGGTTTGAAGATTGCCGATAAAGACGGGAACAATCCGGTTGAGCGCGTTCAGTTCTTGGCTAATCTTGGCTTGGGTGTCAGTTACGCATTCTAATGAATTCGCTTGCTTCTCTGGAAGATAGTATTTGTCAACTAATCGCCCGTTACGATAGTTTGCAGCAAGAACTCCAAACGCTCAAATCGGAAAACCGACAGCAGCGTGAGGAGATACTGCGTTCACATGCTGAATTGCAAACACTTCGCACCAATTATAACCGCCTTCAAACAGCGGCATCCATGTTGGGTGACAAAGACCAACGGGACAGAGCCAAGCAACAACTGACCTATCTCATTCAGCAGGTAGATAAAGCAATAGAGATACTTCGGAAAGAATAATGCAGGAAGATACACAACATATCGTACTGCGATTGGATGCACACTCCATATCCATGCATGTTCCCGCGAGTAAGGAACCTGTGTATAGACGAGCCGCTACGGCTTTGCAGGAAGTATACAGCACTTACCGCAAAAAATATTCCCGTTTGACGGCAGAACAATTATGGTTGCATGTGGCTCTGCACATGGCTGTGAATCTGGAAGATGATTTCCGAAAAAAAAGCCTGGAACCTGTCGAAACGAAATTGGATGAACTTGCATCAATCATACGCAATAAATTAGATAACACAGAACAATAAAGAACATTAATAAACAACAAAAACGTAAATCAATATGCCATCAGTATCATTATTAGTTGCAATCCTGATCGGAATAACGGCTCTCGCTGCGGGAGCAGGATTTTGTTATTTTGTCTTTCGTTATACCAGTATGGGACTTTTGAAGAAAGCCGAGCAGGAAGCAGAAATAATCAAAAAGAACAAGATTGTAGAAGCAAAAGAAAAATTCATTGCTCTCAAGTTGGAACATGATAACCAATTGCGCCAGGATGAGCAACGTAAACAACAGCGTGAACAGCAATTACAGCAACGCGAACAACAACTCAATTCTCGTCAAGGCGAACTGCAACGTGCCCAAAACGAACTTAATCAGCGTGGTCAGCAGTTGGAACAGCAACAGAAAGCCATTGATTTCAAGCGACAAGAGATAGAGCGTCTGCACAAACAAGCAGAACAACAATTGGAGAAAGTATCGGGCATTTCAGCTGAAGAGGCGAAGATGCAACTTGTAGAGGCTCTGAAAGATGAAGCGAAGACCAACGCAATGGCGTACATCAATGACATTATGGAAGATGCCCGTCTGACAGCCAATAAAGAGGCAAAGAAGATAGTTATTCGTACCATTCAGCGTGTAGCCAGTGAAACAACGGCAGAGAATGCTGTGTCGGTATTCCATATTGATAATGATGAGGTGAAAGGTCGTGTGATAGGCCGCGAAGGACGTAATATCCGTGCTTTGGAGGCGGCCACGGGTGTTGAAATCATTGTGGATGATACACCGGAAGCAATCACAATCTCCGGCTATGATCCTATTCGTCGCGAAATTGCCCGCTTGTCGTTGCACCAACTGGTGCAGGACGGTCGAATCCATCCGGCACGTATTGAGGAAGTCGTTGCTAAAGTTACTAAGCAGGTGGAGGATGAGATTATTGAAACGGGTAAACGTACAACAATTGACTTGGGCGTTCATGGCTTGCATCCGGAATTGATTCGCCTGGTAGGAAAGATGAAATACCGCTCATCGTATGGACAAAACTTGTTACAGCACTCGCGTGAAACAGCCAATCTGTGTGCCGTTATGGCTTCTGAATTGGGTCTGAATCCCAAACGTGCGCGCCGTGCCGGTTTGTTGCATGACATTGGTAAAGTGGCAGAGAATGAGGAGGAATTGGCACATGCAGCTCTTGGTATGAAGATATGCGAAAAGTATGGAGAGAAACCTGATATTTGCAATGCTGTCGGTGCACACCACGATGAAATAGAGATGGATACTCTGATTGCACCGATTGTGCAGGCGTGTGATGCCATTTCGGGTGCGCGTCCCGGTGCTAGACGTGAAATCGTGGAGACGTATGTAAAGCGTCTGAATGATTTGGAGAATATGGCAATGTCGTTCCCCGGAGTAACCAAAACCTATGCTTTGCAAGCCGGACGTGAATTACGCGTTATTGTGGGGGCCGACAAGATTTCTGATAAGGACACCGAATTGTTGAGCTTTGATTTGGCGAAACGTATTCAAGACGAGATGACCTATCCCGGCCAAATAAAAGTGACTGTTATTCGTGAAGTCCGTGCAATAAATGTTGCTAAATAAAGTCAAAATGTAAAATCTGCCTTTTTCCTTCCACAAAGCAGATGGAACGGGCAGTAGCACTTTGAATTTTCGCACTTGTCTTTTGGGGCAGGTGCGAATTCTTTTTTTGCACGTATCTCTTTCAACAAATCAGCCAATCGTGATTCAAATTCATCTTGACAATCCGCGTAGTCGGTTACCGGTCGTTTGTCTATGAAAATATGTGGGTCTCCGTCTATTGAACGAGGAAAGAGTAACTGTGGCATGAGAGGCAGTTCTTCTGTGTTCAAACCGCTGTCGCTGACCATTTTGCAGTAGAGCAAGGTCTGTAATATAAAGCGTTTCTCCGGCTTGGTAAAGAGAGTGGAGATGCTGTCTGCGGACAATTTTTCTTTGTTATACCCGCCTGTTTTGTAGTCAAGAATACGCAAATAGTTTCTCCCTTGTTCTGTAATTATATCAAGTCGGTCAATACGGCCATGTAAGCCATCTTTCTCCACCCATTTTTCCATGCCTATGATTGTCAATGGGGCTGTTGCCATATCGCGTTGCAACACGCGTGTAACCATCTCAAGAATGACAACATTCTCCGGCTCGTGTTTTTCGCTTATGTAGGGAGTCGTTTGGCATTTCGGATGATGTGAACGATAACTCTCCTCTGCTTCTTTATAGGCGGCATTGAGAGCATTTTTAAGCCCGTTCGGCGTGTCGTCCAGAAAAGTTTGAATATCTTCTTTGGTAATCGTGATGTGTGCGGGTGTGTGTTCCTGTTTTTTCGTTATGTTCCGATATACTTGTTCCAATGTGCCATGTACCAATGTTCCGAAGGTATTGGGTTGGTACATATCTGATTCCTGTTCCGGCTCTTGGATTTTGAGGATATGTTTAAGATAGAATTCTCGCTCACACTCTATGTAATCGCAGATGGCGGATGGGGAAAGAGAAACCGGAATTTCGGCAAGACTCTCTCTCTGCTGATATTCTGCGGCATTTCGTTCTGCCCGTTCCATAAGACGGTATGTGCTTATCTGTTTGGCATAAGAAGGGGTCGTCAGCAATTGCATTAAGAATCGTGACATAGATTTCTTGCCATCTTTGGTAAAGGCATCCGAGAATGTCATTGTTACATGTTTGCCCCTCCTGAGAAGACGGAAGAAGTTATAGGCATAAATCTTGCTTTCTTCTTCTCTGGTTTGCATTTGGTGAATGCGCCTTATGTCGTATGGGATAAAACTATTATCATGCCCTGTTCCGGGTACGATGCCTTCTTCTGCGTTCAGAATCAGCACATTGTCAAAATCCAATAGGCGTGTTTCCAATACACCGATAATTTGTATGTCTGTGATGGGTTCCCCGTGAAATGGTATAAGCACACTTTCCAAGTTGCGTTTTACTAAGTTGCGCAAGGTCTTGGGCTTTTGCACAAGCGAACGAACATTTTCCTTGTCCTCCAGAAGTGTTTTCAGTTTGCGGAGTCGGGTCATTGTTTGGTAGTATGCTTCGATGCTCAGTATATCGTGCCAGTTTTCTTCTTCCGTGCATTGTTGGGGCATAAAGCGTTCTGCCATTGTTTCGATAAGGTTGCCCAACTGAATGATGCAATCCGGATTTTCGTTCTCCGGCTGAGTTAGCCATTCGGTAACGGCTGCATAGATACGGGTCTCTTTCAGTGGATAGCCTTTGGTGATATTCGCTTTTTGGAATTGTTCTCCGTCAGGCAGAGCATACACCACTTGTTCCAGCATTGATTCATCGGTAATGACAACGGCAGTTTTGTCTCCTGCCTTATGGTATTTTTGCAACCACTCATGCACATATTGTGCTTGTGCTTCCGATGATTGGCACGCCACAATATTCAGTTCCGGTTTTTTATTCGTTTCGTTTGGTTGGATGAGGGCATTGGGAAATTTCTGCATATAGGTTTGAATAAACCCATACACTTTCTCATCCACATCGAACGTCGGGTCGTAATCCCAGAAAAAGATTGCTTGTTCTCGTTGCAGGAAACGCTCCATAAGGGCATATTCCGCTTTTAGCAGGTAGTTGAATCCCACAAAAGCAAAGGTTTTGCCTTCTATGTTTTTCACCAGTGCATCAAAGTTTTCTACCACTTGCCGTGTAATCGCACCGCGTGTGCCGAACCCTTCTGCCTGTTGCGAGGTGCGGAAGGCGGTATAGATTTCCGGCAGTTGTTTCCACAGGTCTTGGTAGTATTTCCGAACGGAGCCGTTTTCTCCGTTGTTGCCAAGCAGTTTGTTCAGCCGTTCCGCCACATCTTTGTCCACGCCTGAATTGTCCAGTTCGCCGGCTTCTGACACATGGCGAATTAGTTTCTCGCTGTCCAGCAAGGCCATATCTGCCGCCGAAAAGTCTTTCAGTAGTTGCAGACCCCATCCGTAGAAAGAATCAATATCCAGCCGTGTAGTCGTTTTGTCGCGGTAGCATGTGTAAAGGCGGCAAACCGCCCGTATTTCTTCTTCGGGTCGAAGAGTGCTGTATTTGTCTGCCAGTTCATCTATCGTCAGCATTTCAGGAAGCAACACCGGATACGAAATGCTTTCTTGCATCATCCGTTGTTCCAGTGCTTGTTTGATGAACAGCCCTGCACGATGCATGGGAAACACAATAGTTATGTTTTTCAGCCCATTCCAACCGAATTGGTCGAGAAGTTGGTCGGTCACTTGTTGAAGAAATGTCTTGTTCATACGGCTTTTTGTCATCATGCGTTTACTTCCTGCAGTTTGTTTTCATTGGCAATCCATAGTTTGCCCTCCACATGTTCATAGCCCATTTGGCGCAGGATATACATATATTCTTTCACTTGCTGATAGTAACTTTTTTCCTCTTCGCCGAATTTATAGTCCAGTACGGCTGCTTTTGTTCCGTTTATGCGCACGCGGTCCATGCGTCTTTCTTCCGGCTGATGACTTTTGGGGTGGGGGTATAGCACGGCTTGTTCGCACCACACTTCTCCGTCACCGGTGAACCACGGGCGCATTTCTTCGGCACTAACGGTGCGCACAAGAATGGTTTCTATCTCTTTCCGCACGGCTTCATTGGGTATTTTCCCCTGTTGATAGAAATCTGCCACGGCTATTCGGACGGCCTCAATGGCTTTTTCTGTAGTGGCGAATAGTCCCAAGGTGGCGAGTATGTCGTGGCACATTGTTCCGAACGATTGCCTGTCCATCACTTGCCGGCTGTTTTCTGCCACTGTCTCCGTGTATTTACGGGCATCGCCTGATTGGCGGAATGTGATATGTGAAGTGCCGGAGTGATAGTGCGCTTCCAGTGTCTCGGCTTTCGTGAAGCGGAAAGGCGCACTTATTTTCTCTTTTTTCTCGGACGGGGCTATCGGGTATATTTCTTGCCCGTATGTTCTTTCCACGCAGTTTGCGGGATTGTTAAACTCTTTGCTGTCAATGGCTTTTTGCAGGGGCTCGATTGCCTCGGTATATTCTGCCATCAGTTGTCCCACATGATAGGTCTTACGGTCTTTGTCTTTATCTTTATCTTTGGTGGATTCAACGTCTGAATAGACATACAGTCGGTCTGCGGCGCGTGTCAGGGCTACATACAGCAGATTCAGGTTGTCGATGCGTTCCATTTTATGTTCCTGCTCATATTCCGTAAAACCTGCTTCTTGCATGGATTTCTGTTTGCTGACGGGCAGTAGGGCAGATTGACCGTTTTCGGCGGGCAGTTCGGGCACTTCGCACCATAGTTTGCTGTTTTGTTTATCTTCTTCCATCTTCCAGTCGGCAAAAGGAATGAACAGGTTGTCGCTTTCCAAGCCTTTGGAAGCATGGATGGTCATAATGCGTATGTCGTTTCCTTCCACGGAAGGGATGGTACTTTGCCGCAGTTTGTCGTCCCAGTATTGCAGGAAACTCGGCAGGTCTGAGCCATGCAGCCCCACATATCGTTTCAGGCTGTCTTTGAAACTGCACAGGTATGCCATATCCTTACCGTCTGTTTCTCCGTTTTCGCCAATCAGATATTGTTGTATGATGGCTTCTACCAAATCGTTCAGTGGCAAATCTTTCTCGTTCAGCCGTTTCAGGTCTTCCGGTGTTTTGTCGGGGCGCCTTTGCAACAGATATTCTTGTGCGATGGCATCATCGTTATGCAAGTATCGCAGGGCTTGGATGATGATGTTCACCGATTGGCTGTATTCCAGGCAGAAGCAGTCGTTGGATACGATATGTGTCTGTTTGAGTTCGTGAAAATCTGCACTTTCGGGCAGATGTTCAAACGCATCCAGTATTTCCTCTATCTCTTTGTGATTACGAATGAGGATAAGCATACTGCCGGCTTTTTCTCCTTGTTTCAGCAGCCGGTTCATGGTGCGGAACATGTCGGAGAGTATCAGTGCGCGCGCTTGGTGTTTGCCTTCACCGTTATAGGCGGACGGATAGAAATGCAGTTGCACATACCCTCCGTCGTGTTTGCCGTTCACATAGTATTCCTCCAGTCGTTTTTCTGTGAAACCTTCGTTGTAGATATCTTTTATGCGCGGGTCTTCCTCTTTTTTGCATAGATAGTCGAACAGACGGAGGTTGAAGCCTACTATTTCTTTGCGCGAACGGAAGTTGCGCACCAGCGGTTTGATGGACGGATTTCCTTGCAGTCCTTGCATGATTTCCCAGTTGCCGTTGCGCCATCGGTAGATACTCTGTTTCACATCGCCCACTATCAGTGTGCTGCCGCCGTTGCCGAGTATCTCTTCCACCAGATGGCGGAAGTTTTCCCATTGCAGTGTACTGGTGTCTTGGAATTCGTCTATCATCACATGCTGATAGCGGATGCCGGCTTTTTCGAGAATGAAATCTGCATCGCCCGGGCGCAGGGCTTGGGCAAGCGTGCAGGCTGTTTCGGCCAGCAGACGGCTGTTGTTCTCTTGCAGTACGTTGTTGATGGCATCCCGGAGATATTGTATCAGCACCAAATCACTCAGATGTTGGGTCAGCAGTTCTTCGCGCAGCCGTGCGGCACGGAGGTTTTGCGCCAAGTCTACAATGCGGTTCATCATTGCGTAAGCCTGTTGCCGGTCACTGCCTTTGTAGAAGGATTGGAAATTCTCTTCTATGCGTATGTTTTTTGTCTGGTTTTCGGTAAACGGATTGAACGCTATCTCTTTCTTTTCCAGAGTATTGTCTAAAGTTCTTCGGTAGTTGTCTAAGTGGCTGATGATGTCTTTTCCGCGAGAGAAACTCTTCTCGTCCCATTGTTGGGCTTTTTGCAACAGGGCGCGCAGTTCATCGGTCTCTTTTTGCTTTTGCAGCAGTTGGTGGAGACCTTTCTTGAATTGCTCCAGTCGCATCGGATCGGTCACCACTTGTTCTTTTTTCTCCTGCAGCAATTCGGTGTATAGTTCTTTGGCGATGGCAATCAGTCCGCTGCGGATGTTCCAGTTCTTGTCATCAGCCATACGCGTTTTCATGTAGTCGGTGATATGCCGGCAAAGGGTGGGGTCTTGGGCATCATTGGTCAGCAGTTGCCCTACCGCATTAGTTATCACCATATCGCTGTCTATTTCCACGCTGTAACCCACTGCGCCGTCCAGGGTCAGAACCATACCGGCAAGGAGTTGTTGGAAAAAAGTGTCTATGGTTGTCACGGCCATGCGGTCGTAGTTTGACAGGATGTCTTTGTATAGTTCTTCCGCTTTCTGTTGGCATATTTGTGGATTGGGCAGTTTGCCGTAGCCCAGTTCAGCGTATATATCGCTTACGCGGCGCAGAAAATCCTGCGTCTCACTCTTCTCCACTTCGCGAGCAATAGCGTGCAAATAAGTCAATATGCGTTCTTTCATTTCGGCGGTGGCTTTGTTGGTGAACGTCACTGCCAGTATCTGACGGTAGGATACGCCGTGCATCAGTAGGGCGATGTAATGTGCGGCAAGAGTATAGGTTTTTCCGCTGCCTGCCGAGGCTTTGCGTACGTATAAACGGGAGGAAGAGTTCGCTGTCATAGTTACGGATTTGATTTGAGAGGACAAAGGTACAACAAAATTTTCGAATATGCAAATAAAAATGTGCAAAAGTGGTAGAAATCTTATTTTGGGAGGTTTAGGGACGTTTTTATTTTTTTTGTTCGCGCAAGAGTGGTTGATATCGTCGGCTTATCGTCGGCTTATCGTCAGCTTATCGTCAGCTTATCCGCAGCTAATGTCTTATACTGAAATAGGTTTACTCATAAAACGAATAAAAAGTGTCAAATTTTAAGATTTTAGTTTTATGAAGCGAACACTAAATCATTATTCTCAAT